>CBIHON010000001.1:0-320021 GCA_966211965.1 uncultured Burkholderiales bacterium
CAGGCTGGCGGTCGGCGCGCAGGTCTTCGTCGCGGAAGCACTTGGTGATCTGGTAATAGCGGTCGAAGTTGGCGACCATCAGCAATTGCTTGAACAATTGCGGCGACTGCGGCAGCGCGAAGAAATGGCCTGCATTCACGCGCGACGGCACCAGGTAATCGCGCGCGCCTTCCGGCGTGGACTTGGTCAGCATCGGCGTTTCGATATCGATGAAGCCGTTGGCATCGAGGAACTTGCGCACTTCCATCGTCACCTTGTAGCGCAGCTTGAGGTTGTGCTGCATCTGCGGACGACGCAAGTCGAGCACGCGATGGGTCAGGCGGGTGGTCTCGGACAGGTTGTCGTCGTCGAGCTGGAACGGCGGCGTGATCGATGGGTTCAGCACTTCCAATTCATGCGCCAGGATCTCGATCTTGCCCGACGTCAGGTTGGCATTGGTGGTGCCTTCCGGACGGTTGCGCACGACGCCGGTGATGCGCAGGCAGAATTCATTGCGTACCGCTTCCGCACTCTTGAATACCTCGGCGCGGTCAGGATCGCACACCACCTGCACCAAACCTTCGCGGTCGCGCAGGTCGATGAAGATGACGCCGCCATGGTCGCGCCGGCGATGCACCCAGCCGCACAGGCTGACGGTTTGGCCCAAAAGCGCTTCAGTGGTAAGGCCGCAGTAATGTGTTCGCATTGACATATTCAGTTCCAGTTTCAGGGATTCGGTGTGTTATTGGATGATTCAAGTGCCGGTCTTGGCCGGATCGATCATGACTTTCCTGTTGATGCTTTCTGGCGAAACCACGCCCATCGATACGATGTATTTCAGGGCTTCGTCGACGTTCATGTCGAGTTCGATCGCATCGCTCCGGCGCACCATCAGGAAAAATCCGGAAGTCGGGTTCGGCGTGGTCGGCACATAGATGCTGATGTAGTCGCCGTGCAAATGATTGCGCACGTCGCCGCCCGGCACGCCGGTGACGAAGGCGATGGTCCAGGCGCCCTGATGCGGATATTGCACCAGCACCGCTTTTCGAAACGCATTGCCCGACGAAGAAAACAAGGTATCGGAAACCTGCTTGACGCTGGAGTAAATTGTGTTGACCACCGGGATGCGGATCAGGATCGCTTCCCATGCGCGCACCACCTGGTTGCCGATGAAATTGCGGGCAGCCACGCCGGTCAGGAAAATCACCAGTAGCGTGAGGATGGTCCCGATGCCGGGAACGTGGACGCCGAACAGCGCTTCCGGCCGCCAGCGCTCCGGCAGCAGCAGCAGGGACTGGTCCATGGTGCCGACGATCAGGTTCAAGACCCAAAGCGTGATTGCCAATGGAACCAGGATCAGCAAGCCGGTGACAAAATATTTACGCATGTTTGTGATTGGGCGCACGGCAGTGCGCCTCTTCCTATGCCACGATTAAGATGCGGAGGGAGTTCCGCTGCCGGATGCGCTGCCACCGCCGGTAGTCGCGGTGCCGGAACCGGCCGGCGCCGCACTGCTGGAGGCTGCGGCAGCCGGTGCTGCCGCGGGTGCACCGGCGCTGGCATCGGAAGACACTGCCGGCGCGGTTGTATTGTTTGCACCGCCACGGAAATCAGTTACATACCAGCCGGTGCCCTTGAGTTGAAAACCAGCGGCAGTGACCTGTTTTTTAAAACTGGACTTGCCGCAGGTCGGGCAATCCGTCAACGGCGCATCCGACACTTTTTGCAGCACATCCTTGGCAAAACCACACGCTTCGCAGCGGTAAGCATAAATCGGCATGGAAAACCCCCGCAAAAATCATACAAAACCCTGAATTATAAAGGTTTTCGGGAGCAACTTGGCGCTTGCGTGGATTGCAACTCAGCGCGGCGCCTGCACGCTGACGCTGATCCGGTCGTAGCGCCCATGATCGTCGAAGGCCGTGATGTCGTAGCGCCCTGCTTCGGGAAACGCCA
This sequence comes from uncultured Burkholderiales bacterium, assembly GCA_966211965.1. Lineage (GTDB taxonomy): Bacteria > Pseudomonadota > Gammaproteobacteria > Burkholderiales > Burkholderiaceae_D > CBIHON01. The sequence goes on from CBIHON010000001.1 coordinate 1,936, forward strand.
GAACCTGGGTGGCGCGTGCGCTTTTGCAGGCGATCAGGCTGCCGTTGACCATCCAGTTGACCTCGCCTTGGGAGCCGCGGATTTCCAGGCGCGCCTTGGGGATTTCCTTGCCGCGTGCGCGGTGCAGGATTTCGCCGTCATTCAAGCCGACGATCTTGATTCCTTCGTCGGGATGATAGGCCGCGGCGCATTCGGGTGCCCACGCCGGCGGCAAGCTGCGCTGGCGCAGACCGGCATCCAGCCAGGGTTCGAGCGCAGACGGCCAGCGCGCCGCTTCCAGGCGTTCGGCCGGATGCTTGGCGCACTCCGGCGCCACGCGCAGCCCGGTGATGCGGTCGACGTAGTAGGCATAGGTCGGCGTGCCGGTCTTCAGTCGATCGGGAAAAGTCGGCGGCGTCGCGCCGGCCAGCACCCAGGCCGTGCGCTGGATCGGACACAATCGCTCGGGATTATCCGACACGCGCGTGCCGAGGGGCCAGCAGATGCGTTCCTGGCTGACGCCGGCCGGCGCCGGGCTAGGACTGACGGTGCGGCCGTCCGGCAAGGCGGTGAAGATGTCGACCAGCAGCGGCGCCGCCACGTTGGCGCCGAAGAAGCCGGGATTGGGCGTGCCGTCCGGGCGGCCGACCCAGACCCCGACCGTATAGCGGCTGCTGACCCCAACCGCCCAGGCATCGCGGAAACCGAAGCTGGTGCCGGTCTTCCAAGCGATGCCGCGGTAGGTGCCGTTGCCTTCGACCGCGCGCCCGAGCGGGCCGCCGGTTTCCAGGATGTCGCGCACGATGAAGGCAGCGCCTTCGCTCATCATGCGCTGTTCCTGGCGGGGCGCGCCCGGCACGAAGCGCGGCGTCGCGGCCAGGCCCTTGCGCGCCAGCGAGGAATAAGCGCCGACCATGTCTTCCAGCCGAGCGCCGGCGCCGCCCAGGATCACGCTCAGGTTGGGCGTGGCGCCGCGCGGAAATTCCAGCTTGAGGCCGCCGCGCCGCAGCATCGAGACGAAACGCACCGAGCCCAGTTGCTCCAGCACTTCGACCGCCGGCACGTTGAGCGACTTGACCAGCGCTTCCGATACGCTGACCGGGCCATGAAAGGATTGCTGGAAATTGCCGGGCTGATAGCCGGAAAACGATTGCGGCGTATCGGCCAGCAACGACTCTGAGTGAATCAAGCCTTCGTCCAGCGCGAATGCATACAAGAAAGGTTTCAACGCGGAACCGGGCGAGCGCGGCGCGCGCACCATGTCGACATGGCTGAAGCGCTCGCGGTCGCCGAAGTCGGCCGAGCCGGCATAGGCCAGCACGTCGAACGATGCGTTGTCCATCACCATCGCCGCCAGCGAGACATGCGGCGGCAGTGCGCCGACGCGGTCGCTCAAGAGCGCTTCCACCGTCGATTGCGCGGTGGCGTCGATGGTGGTGTCGATGCGGGTCCTGCCGCCGGCCTGCTGCTTCATGCGTTGCGCCAGCAGCGGCGCCAGCAAGGGTTCGCGCACGATTTGCGCGGTCACCGGTTCGGTCAGCGCATCGGCGATCACCTGCGCGCTCCAGCGGCCCTCCATGCGGCGCAACACCTTGTCGCGGGCCGCCTGCGCACGCTGCGGGAAGCGGTCCGGGCGCAGCACCGATGGCAGTTGCGGCAGCACGGTCAGCAGCGCCGCCTCGGCATGCGTCAGGCGCTTGGCCGGTTTGCCGAGGTAGGCGCGGCTGGCCGCCTCCACGCCTTCGAGTACGCCGCCCATCGGCGCGTAGTTGAGGTAGAGCGTGAGAATTTCCTTTTTCGAATAATGGCATTCGATCTGCAAGGCGCGCAGGATTTGCGTCAGCTTGCCGGCGATGGTGCGCGGCGTCGGGTCGAGCATGCGCGCGACCTGCATCGTGATGGTGGAACCGCCGGAGACGATGCGGCCGTGGTACAGCCATTGCCCTGCCGCGCGCAGCAGGGCGAAGGGGTTAATGCCGGCATGCCACCAGAAGGCGCGGTCTTCGTAGGCGGTGAGGGCGTCAAGGTAGTAGGGCGAAACCTCGTTGAGTGCAAGCGGATGGCGCCAGATGTGATCTTTGTCGGGGAAGGCGCGCAGGGGCGTGCCGTCGCGGGCGACGACCACCAGCGCGTAGGGCGAATCGCGGCCGGGCGGCGGTAGCGGGCACAGCCAGTCTATGACGAACAGCAATGCTATCAGTGCAACAAGACCGATCCCCCATTTTCTGTTGAACCGGTAGCGCACGACTAACACCAGCTTGCTCCAAATTGATGCCCGCAAACTCAAGTCACTTTACTTCCAAAGTCGTCCCAGCGAGCAATGAGCGACACTCGTTTTGACATCCGATTAATCTTCCTTTGGTATTTTTGATTTTTTAAGGGCATGCACGCCAAAAATCATAGCGCCAATAAATAAAGACTTTGCCGACCAAGCAGCAAATGCCAACCATAACGGAACGACATTTCCATTTGAGCGGAAGCTTGATTCAGAAGAAGGAATTTTTAAATCGATGAAAAAAATAACTGCGCTTCCAATTGCCAGACTCAACACCATAAAAGAGAAAATAAACGCAGAAGATCTACTCTTTCTAAAGATAATCCATAGCAACAATCCGTCAGGAATTAAAGTCAGTAAAAACTCTGGAAATGACGTTAGTACTAATTCCATCATTTATTCCTAAACCAGTTTGTTGGGCTAAATATTATTAAAGCCATACAACAATGCTCCCAGCAACCAAAAAAATTGCCCCAATTATCCACAACATCCAAAGCAAAATTTTGGTGGGCAATTTGGCCGGGTCATTAATAGCACGCCGCTCTTTTACAATGCCATTTTTCACAAAATAGAATATTGCCAGGATTGCCAATCCGATCGCAATTAATGCTGGGCCAATAGCGCCACCACGATGGGCACTAAGCCATGTAAAGAACAACGCAGAGGCAACATACACACCTGTTACGATCCAGGTAGCTAAACGCGACGCCTGCACGTGAGAGATGTTCGTCATTGAAAATTATTAACGTAAAGTCACTCGAAGTGAAACGTCATTTCATAGCCAAGTACGCGCGCAATGTGCGCGCTACTTGGCTCGGACCGACTGCAGCAATCTACTCATATCGTTACGTCTTGCCCCCGGCCTTCGCACCCTCACCCGACTTGGCCTCAACGATAGTAAGCGTATCACCACCTCCAACCTGTCCATACACATCCGGCCGGTACATATCATCCGCATACAAGGGCGGCACCACGAATTTGCCCGGCGTCACCACCCGCACCCGGTAGAACAGCGTCAGCACATTCCAGTCCATCCGCACCGCCGCAACGAAACGGTCATCGCGGAACTCGACGTGCTTGATGCGGGCATCGCTCATCGCCTGCGCCGGGGTCACGTTGTCGATGGTGACGGCACTGGCCTGCTCGCCTTGCACGATGTTGGTGTTTTCGATTTCCAGCCCGGCCGGAATGCGGTCGACGATCATGCCGGTGGCGGTGGTGGTGCGCGAACGGGCGGTGACGCGCATGAGCACGGTCTCACCGACCTTGAGCGCGCGGCCGGTGATTTCGGTGCCCTCCGGGGTGTACATTTTGCGCGTCAATTCGATCACGTCGCTCTTCGCTGGCGGCTGCTTGACCGGGTTGCCGGTCATGGACAATTCCACGTACAGCCTGTCCTTGTGCGTGTTGGTCAGCTTGATGCCGCCTGCCAGTTCGCCGGCTGCGACTTCGCGGAAGTGCGTGCTCTTGCTGGCCAGTTCCTCGTTTTTGCCGCCGGTCGCCAGCGTCGCGGTCCACGGACCGCCGTCGCCGGTGCTGTAAGAGCGTCCGACCAGGAACAGAGCGAGCTTTTCCTGGGTGCTGTAGTAGCGGTATTTTTCCATCTCGGAAGCAATCACCGCAACCAGGTTGTCGCGGCCGTTGATGGCGATCTGGTGCCGCTCCAGCAGCGCATAGGACAGCGCGGCGTCGCGCAGATTGCTGCCATAGTCGTACCACCAGTAGCCGTTGTCGCGGCCCTTCTTGACGCCTTCTGCCAAGGCGACGTTGCTGCGGTCGCGGTCGCCCATCAGTTTCAGCGCGATGCCGAGCTGGATCAGGGACAAGCCGGAATTGGCATTGCCGCGCGATTCGTGCAATTGGCGCAAGGTCGCCAGCGGCGCCTTGTTTTCGCGCGACAGCACGTAGGCGCCGTAGGCCAGCACGCCGAAGCGGCCGTTGTCGCGCACCCGGTTTTCTTCCCACAGGCCGGTCGAAGTCGGCGCAGCTTTTTCCGCCACCGGCGTGGCCGGCAAGCGCGACACGCCCTCCTGCAAACCGCGCAACAGGAAATCCCTGGCCTTGTTCAGCATCGCATCGGGCACGCCGAAGCCCTGCTCGCGCGCATCGACCAGGAAGTTCGTCACGTAGGCCGAGAGCCAGTACTCGTACTCGGACACATTGCCCCACAGGCTGAAGCCGCCGTTGGGCGCCTGCATGGTGGCGATCCTGGCGATCGCCTGGTCCAGCATCTCGGCGCGGCGCTCGCGCGTGTAAGGCTTGAGGCCGAAACGCCGCGCGGCTTCCTCATCGATGAAGACGTGCGGATAGGCGGTGCTGGTGGTTTGCTCGGCACAGCCGTACGGGTAGGTCAGCAAACCCTGGATCGCGGCGCGGATGTCGATCGGTGCCTTGTTGGACACCACGATATGTGACAGCAGGGAGCCGCGATGCAGACCGGAAAGGTCGGCGTCCTTGATGTCGAGCGATTCACCCGGCTTGATGCTGTAGCGCTTGGTGAATTGCTGTTGCGGCGTCGGCGCCTGCACCGTCAGCGGGAAACTGCGCTCGAACTTGATGTCCTTGCCACTGACCTTCAGCGAGATCGTATGCAAGCCGGAAATGGCGCGCGCTTCGATCGGGAAGCGCAGGGTGCGCTTTTCCTGGTCCTTCAGCGTTACGCTGCGCTCCGCCTCCGACAGGCGCAAGGCTTCGCCGCCGTTCAGCGCCACCTTCAAATCCTGCGCCGCGCCGGACAGGTTATGCAGGTCGAGCGCCACGATCGCGTTGTCGCCGAAGGACAGGAAGCGCGGAGTCGCCAGCTCGGCCACCAGCGGCGCAGCGACCGTCATCTCGGCATCCTTGGAACCAAAGCGCTCGGAGCCGGCCACCACCGCCATCAGGCGCAGGCTGCCGTTGAAGTCCGGCACCGCCAGCGCAATCTCGGCCTCGCCCTGCTCGTTCAACAGCACCGGCCCGCTGAACAGATCGACCAGCTTCACTTTCTTGGGCAGGCTCTTGGTCGGCTTCGGCGTATTGTCGCCGCCGAATTTGAGCTTGCCTTTCTGCCCTTGCATTTTTTCGATCAGGCGGCCGTAGATGTCGTGCTGATCAACGCCGTAGCGCAGCTTGCCGAAGAAAAATCCATGCGGATCGGGCGAAGCAAAGCGCGTGATGTTCAGGATGCCGACATCGACCGCCGACAGGGTCACCAAGGTTTTCTGGCCACGGGCTTCGGGCGCCTTGACCTTCACCTTGACTGTCGTATCGGGCCGCACTTTGGCCGGCGCCTCAAGGGTGACATTCAACTTGCGATCGGCGCGATCCAGCGGCAGGTGAACGATGCCGAGCGCGCGTGCAGGCGTGACGCGGTCGCCCTCGTTGCCGGGCCGCAGCACCATCACCGAGACGTACAAGTCGTGGCGCTTCCAGTCGCGATTGAGCGGGATGTCGACGTTGGTCGTGTCACCGGAAACCGAGACGCGCTTGACCCACAGTGTGCGGTCGCCTTCGACCGTGATCAGGGCCTCGCCCTTGTGCGGCGGCGTGATGCTCAAGTGCGCAGTGTCGCCGTCCTTATAGGCGGGTTTGTCGAGCTTGAGCGCAACGCGGTCCGGGCGCACGCCTTGCGATTCGTCTTCACGCACGCTCCAGCCGGCGTAGAAGCGGTACACCACTTGCTGCTTGGTTTCGGGATCGAGCACTTCGAGCCGATAGCGGCCGTAGCGCACCGGCAGCCTGATCTTGCCGCGGCCGCTGGCCGGCACCGAGACCGATGCAGTCTCGACCAGTTCGTCGGTTTCGGTAAAGCCGGAATGCCAGCCGCGCTGGTCTTCGAAGCGCCAGTAATAATTGCGGTCTTCGCGGAACAAACGCACCGGCAGCGCAGGGGCCGGCTTGAGCTTGCCGTCGCGGTCGGCGCGCACCACTTCGAATTCGACCGGGCTGCCTTCGCGCGCATACTCGCCTTCGAACAAGGGCCGTACCCCGACCAGCACCGGCGCCGGCCACACCACCCGCTCCAGGCTGCGCACAACCGGCCGGCCGCCGCTTTCCAGCAGGCTCAGCGTGGCGCGCACTGTGAACGGCGAGCGCCGCTTGGCGACCGGTTCCAGGTCGATGTCGACTTGCGCCGCGCCCTGCTCGTCCAGGGTTTGTTCTTCCAGTTCCTTGCGGGTCTTGGCGGTATCCTCGGTCACGTCGCCGAATTCGAAACCGGGGAACTGCTTGGCCAGCGGATTCTTGTTGCGCTCGAACTGCGCAACGCCCAGCAGCCGGTTGCCTGCCGCCGGTGCGCCATACAGGTAATTGCCGCGCACCTCGACCTTGAATTCGTCATCGGCCGCAAGCGAAGCCTGCTTGCTGTTCAGGTCAAGCTTCATGCGTTCCGGCAGGAACTCTTCGACGCCGAAACGGAACACCGTGCCCGGCACCTTGTCGGCCGGGTCGGCGCGCAATTCCAGCGTCCAGAATCCGGTCGGAGCATCGGCCGGCAATTCCAGCCGCTTGACGAAATAGCCGGAGAAGCGCTCGTCCGGCCGCCAGGTTGCAGTGAATTGCGCCTTGCCGTCGGGCCGCTTGAGCACGGCCTGCACCGGTTGCGCCGGCACCGGCTTGCCGTCGGCATCGCGCGCCAGGACCGAGAGATCGAAATTCTCGCCCGGGCGGTACAAATTGCGGCCGGAATATGCGAACAGACGCACCGGTTTATAAGGCGCGCCGGTGATGTCGTACTCCGACAAATCGAGTGCCGGCTCCTTCAGCGCCAGCATCGAGATTTGCGTCCCCTTGCGCGCCAGCAGCACCTTGGCGCCCTTGGGCTGCTCGGCGAATACCGCGTGGCCGTCGCCGTCGCTTTCGCCGCGCCCCAGCACCTTGCCTTGCGCATCCATCCAGGACACTTCCACCCCGCCGACCGCCTTGCCGTCGACCAGCGAGCTGACGAAGGTGTCCGCTCCCTTGTCGAACAGCCGCACATGCAAGCCCAGGTCGCTGACGTAGAAATAGGTGGTCTGGTATTCGTAGCGGAAGCGTCCCGGCTGGCTCATCACGGCGACATATACGCCGGGTTCCTTGAGTTCCTTGATGTCTTCCACCGGGATGTAGGTGACGCTGCGCTTGTTGGGCTTTTGCTCGGTCAGGAAACGGCCGAGATAGACGCTGTCGGTCATGTTGCGCAGCACGTCGAGCTGGTACACCTGGACCGCGCCGCGCAATGCGCTGCGGCGCCAGTCGTTGCTGTAGTCGGCGTCCTGCTCGCCTTCGGCTGCTTCGCCTTCGGCTTTGGCGGTTTCTTCTTTTTTCTTGGGCTTGCCGTTGATCACGCGATCGAGGAAACGCGGCAATTGATCGCTTTTCACGCGCAGGAATTGCACATCGACTTCCGGCACGTTGACCGTGATGACCGGCAACCCGCCGTTCTGCTGTGCCGGCAGCACCATGCCGTTGCTGGCGAAATAATAGGAAGGCGACACCGGCGACGACGCGATCGAGTAGCGCGCTTCGGCTGCTAGTTTCTTGCCGTTCCTGGCGGGCAGGCCGGGCTGTACCTGTACCACGTAACGGGTTTGCGGTTTGATGTGCGGGAAGAACAGCAGGCGCGGATTTTCGCCTACGACCCAGGCGCCGGAGACGACCTTGCCGCCCTTGGGATCGGTGTCTTCCGGCTTGGTGCTGACTGAAGGCTTCTTATCCTTGCCGGATTGGTCCGGCGCGTCCTCCGGTTCCTCGCCCGGCTCCTCGCTGTCGGCACTGGATTTCGGCTTGGCGTCACCCGAACCCGGCATTTCAAATACCTTGATGTACTGGTCGTAACCCTTGCCGGCATCGAGCGGCAGCGTGAAGCTCAGCGCCAATGCCGGCGCGCCATCGAGGCCGCGGTCGGCGGCATCGACCAGCAGGAATTGCGCGTTGGGGTCGTCGCTGCCGAACTGCTCACCGGGGCTGCGTCCATTGAAGTACCAAAAAGCCGCTGCAATAAGTGCGATGAGAACCATCGCGGCACTGATGATTTTGGCGCGCATGTTACTCCCTGGGGTGAAAAGCGAAACTGTCGGATGAGCTTGGTGCCGCGTGGCATCGTTGTCATTATGTCACAGCAAATTTCTCTCGCGCATGCGACATGCGACAAAATTTCAAGCGAATCACAAAACAAAAACGCCCCTGCCGAGCGGCTGGGGCGTCAACGTTATGAAGCGCGAAGTACGGACAGCGTCGTTCTTACTTCGCCCGAATCTCCGTCCAAATCTTGTTCAAGCTCCGACGCTGCTTGGAATTCAAATCCTTCAGCATCTCCACCTTGGCCAGCACAGCCTTGTCCGGGAAAATCGCGGTATTTTTCGCGATCTCCGGCTTGATGTATTTCATCGCATCCGCATTCGGATTGCCCGAGCCGATCAGGTTGGTCAGGTCGGCGGCGTTTTTACCATCGAGCATGAAGTTGATGAACTTGTGCGCCAGGTCGGGACGCGGTGCGGATTTATGAATCACCATGCTGTCCAGTGCCATCACGGCGCCCTCTTTCGGCATCGCCGAGACGATGTGGAATTTGCGGCCGGCCGCAACGGCATCCTGATCAGCCTGGAACAAGTCGCTGGAATAGCCGTGCACCAGCCAGATATTGCCGACCGTCAGTTCCTTCTTGTAACTGGTGCCGTTGAAGGCTGCCCAATATGGCTTGGCCTTCAGGATCACATTCTTGGCTTCCTGCCAGTGCTTCTCGTCGGTGTCATTGACGGAGTAGCCGAGGTATTTCATGGCGGCGGCCATCAGTTCGTTGGCCGAGTCGAGGACGGTGACCTTGCCCTTGATTTTTTCCAGAATTTTGGGATCGAAGACCGCGGCCCAGCTATCGACGGTAATGCCCAATTCCTTCATCTTCTGGTCGTTGTAGCCGATCAGGGTGATGGTGTAGGCGTAAGGCGCCGAGTACTTGTTGCCCTTGTCGAAGTCCGTGTCGAGGTAAGCCGGATTGACGTTTTTAAAGTTCGGCAATTGCGCCTTGTCGAGCGGCAAGAGGGCCTTTTGCTTGATCAGGGAATCGAGCGCATTGCCGGTCGGGACCAGGATGTCATAACCCTTGGCGCCGGCGGCCAGCTTGGCCAGCAATTCTTCATTGTCGCTGTAATAGGTCTGCACCACTTTGCATTTGCAGAACGCTTCGAAACGGGTCACGGTTTCCGGTGCCAGGTAATCGTTCCAGTTGTACAGATGCAGTTCGTCGGCAGCCCGGGCCGAGACTGCGGCTAACGACAGCATTGCAAGAGCTAGCAGTTTTTTCATGATGGTCCTTAAAGTTGATTAGGCGCGAAGCGAGTTGGGAGACAGCTTTGAAGCAATGACGATCAGCACCAGGGTCAAGCCCATCAACAGCGTCGAAATGGCGTTCACCTCCGGTGTGACGGCTATTTTTATCATCGAGTAGATCTGCAGCGGCAAGGTCGACGCGTTTGCGCCGGCGGTGAAAAAGGTGATGACGAAATCGTCGATCGACAGCGTAAACGCCATCAGGGCGCCGGCCACCACGCCGGGCATGATCAGCGGCAGCGTGATCAGGCGAAACGCCTGCCACGGCGTGGCGCCGCAATCGCGGGCGGCTTCGGTCAGGCTCTCGTCCATGCCGGCCAGGCGCGAGCGCACCACGATCGCGACGAAGCCGAGACTGAAGGCGATGTGCGCCAGGGTGATCGACACCAGGCCCAAGGTCATGTTCAGCAGCACGAAGAAAATCAGCAGCGAAACGCCCATCAGGATTTCCGGAATCGCGATCGGCGTCAGCACCAGCACTTGCAGCAGTTTCGAGTTATAGCGATGCAGGGCAAAGCCGGCCATGGTGCCGAGCACGGTCGACACCCCGCTCGATATCAGCGCGACGATCAGCGAATTGCCGGCCGCTTCCAGCATCGCGTCGTCGTGAAACAGCTTGCGATACCAGTCGAGCGTGAAGCCGACCCATTCTGCATTGAGGCGCGAATCGTTGAAGGAATAAATCACGACGATGATCAGCGGCACATACAAAAACGCATAGACCGCGGCCGACGCCGCCTTCAGCCAGAAGGAATTCTTGTTACGCATGCGCCTCCCTCCTCTGTCGTGCGAACCACGCGGCCAGTCCGGCCGCACCCAGGGCGGCTGCCGTCAGCACGATCGACAGCACGCTGCCGAACGGCCAGTCGCGGGTTTCCAGAAACTGTTGCTTGATCACGTTGCCGATCATGAGACCGCCGGTACCACCCAAAATATCGGACACCGCGAAGATCCCCAGCGCCGGGATGAACACCAGCGCGGCGCCGGCATACACCCCCGGCAGCGAGAGCGGAAAGGTGATGCGCCAGAACCGCTGCCAACCGGCAGCCCCGAGATCTTGCGCAGCGTCGAGCAAGGCCGGATCGTGCTTTTCCAGGTTCGCATACAGCGGCAGCACCATGAAAGGCAGATGCACGTAGACCAGGCCGACGATCACCGCGAACGGTCCGTACAGCAGGCTGACCGGATCGATCCCGGCCATGCCGAGCAGCGCGTTCAAGCCGCGCGTCAAGGCCGACTGCGGTCCCAGGATGATCATCCATGCATAGACGCGGATCAGGAAATTGCTCCAGAACGGCAGGATCACCAGCAACACCAGCAGATTGCGGTATTTCTTCGGGCTGCGCGCGATCAAGAGCGCCAGCGGGTAGGCCATCAGCAGGCAGGCCAGGGTCGTGACCAGCGCATAGATCAGCGACTTGATGAAGATCGCGGTGTAGACGAAATCAGCAGCGAAGCGCGTGAAGTTTTCCAGCGTCAGGTCGAGCTTGCCGGCCTCGTCGAACAACGGCGCCAACCCGCCGTAATCGCCCGGAAAGCGGAAAGCCGCAAACGCCATGATCAGCGCCGGTATCGCGAAGAAAACCAGCAGGTAGAGCAAAGGCGGGCCGCTGATCAGCCAGCGCGCCAGCGAGGTATTGCGGGCGGGCTTACTCATACAGGAAATGCCCCGCATCGAAGCGCCAGGCGACATCGACCGCGTCGCCGACTTCAAAGAACTTGGCGCGGCCCGCCGCCGAATTGGCGAGCAAGGCTTCGAGTGTCGCGCCGCCTGCGGTCTGCACGATGTAGACGGTGACATCGCCCAGGTAGAGCAGCTCCTTGACGTAGCCCTTGAAGTGATTTTCATCGCTCGCGCCGCCGATCTCGGCGCTGATTCGGATCTTTTCCGGACGCAGGGTCAGCGTGCCCTTGCGGCCGGCGCGGGCGTCTGCCGGAATATCCGCCTTGACCATGCCCAGGCCCGGCACTTCGAACTGCATCATGTCGCCATTGACGCTGGCGATCGTACCGTCGAACAAATTGCAGGTGCCGATAAAGTCGGCGACGAAGCGCGTCTGCGGGTAGCTGTAGATGCGGTCGGGTTCGTCGAGCTGTTCGACGTGGCCGCGGTTCATGACGGCGATGCGGTGCGACAGCGCCAGCGCCTCGCCCTGGTCGTGCGTGACATAGATGAAGGTGATGCCGACTTCCTTTTGCAGGTTGATCAACTCGATCTGCATCTGCTCGCGCAGCTTGGCGTCGAGCGCCGAGAGCGGTTCGTCCAGCAGCAGCAGTTTGGGATGGGTGACCAGAGCGCGGGCCACGGCAACGCGCTGGCGCTGGCCGCCGGACAGTTCATGCGGATAGCGTGCGCCGAGGCCGGACAGGCGCACGTCTTCCAGCGCGGCCTCGACCTTGCCTTTGATTTCGCCCTCGGGCGTGTTCGCCATCTTCAGGGGAAAGGCGATATTGCCGGCCACCGTCATGTGCGGAAACAAGGCGTAATTCTGGAACACGGTGCGCACCGGGCGCCGCTCGGGCGGGGTAGCCGCCAAATCGACGCCATCGAGCAGGATCTGGCCCGAATCCGGCAGATCGAAGCCGGCAATCATGCGCAGCAAGGTGGTTTTGCCACAGCCGGAAGGGCCGAGCAGGGTGAAAAATTCGCCCGCCTCGATGGACAGGCTGACATTGTCTACTGCAGTGAAGTCGCCAAAGCGGCGGAGCACGTTGCGGATTTCGAGGAGCGCCATCTCTTCAGACCCGGAATGACAAAGTTGCCAATTGTAACAAAATTGGTCCGCCGTTCTCGTTAAATATCAACTATTTGCTGCCGCGTGATCCGCCATGCCGCTTGCCGTCTCCTCGGCTTTTGGCGGAGAAACGCTTTGAAGCTGAAAAACCCCTCTCCAGCAAGGAACAACATCCCTGAGAGCGCTGTCCCTCCTCAAACATTCCCCGGCTTGTTCTCCGGCGGGATATTTATTCTTGCATCTGGGCAGGCCGGCCCTGTTGGCGCCGCATGGCGGATAGCTTGGCATGGCTCCGCCCGATCGAACCGATACCGCGCCAATCCACCTTCAATCCCCCCTTTCCTAAGCGAAGAGGCCAACATGAGCACCACGGCGGTCGATGCTTTTCCCGATGAAACCCACCATCATCCTCACGGCTGGCGGCGCTGGCTGTATGCCACCAACCACAAGGATATCGGCACCCTGTATCTATGGTTTTCCTTCATCATGTTTTTGGCGGGCGGCATCCTGGCCCTGCTGATCCGCGCCGAGCTGTTCCAGCCGGGGCTGCAATTATTCCGGCCCGAGCTATACAACCAATTCGTGACTTTGCATGGATTGGTGATGGTGTTCGGCGCCATCATGCCGGCCTTCGTCGGGTTTGCCAACTGGATGATTCCCTTGCAGATCGGCGCATCCGACATGGCGTTTGCCCGCATGAACAATTTTTCGTTCTGGCTGTTGCCGCCGGCCGCGCTATTGCTGATCGGGTCGTTTGCCGTGGGCGGCGGCGCCACAGCCGCCGGATGGACCATGTATCCGCCCCTGTCGATCCAGATGGGGGCGGGCATGGACATGGCGATTTTCGCGGTGCACCTGATGGGCGCGTCCTCCATCATGGGGGCGATCAACATCATCACGACGATCCTGAACATGCGTGCGCCCGGCATGGGGCTGATGCAGATACCGATGTTCTGCTGGACTTGGCTGGTCACGGCCTATCTGCTGCTGGGCGTCATGCCGGTGCTGGCAGGCGCGGTGACCATGATGCTGACCGACCGGCATTTCGGCACCAGCTTTTTCAATGCCGCCGGCGGCGGCGACCCGGTGATGTACCAGCATATCTTCTGGTTCTTTGGCCATCCCGAGGTCTACATCATGATCTTGCCGGGCTTCGGCATCCTGTCGCAGGTGATTCCCGCTTTTTCGAGAAAGCCGCTGTTCGGCTATGCGTCAATGGTGTATGCCACGGTCGCAATCGGCATCATATCCTTCATCGTGTGGGCACATCACATGTTCGCCACCGGCATGCCGGTGACGGGGCAGTTGTTTTTCATGTACGCCACGATGCTCGTTGCGGTGCCGACCGGCGTGAAAGTGTTCAACTGGATCGCGACGATGTGGAAAGGATCGCTGACCCTCGAAACGCCGATGCTGTTTGCGATCGGTTTCATCTGGGTATTTACTATCGGCGGTTTTTCCGGCTTGATCCTGGCTGTCGCACCAATCGATGTCCAAGTGCATGATACGCATTACGTCGTCGCGCATTTTCATTATGTACTGGTCGCCGGTTCCTTGTTCGCACTGTTCACGGGCTTTTATTATTGGGTGCCGAAGTGGACCGGCGTCATGTATGACGAACTGCGCGGCAAGATCCATTTCTGGAATTCCCTGGTCTGGGTCAATGTTACTTTTTTCCCGCTGCATTTCCTCGGTCTGGCCGGCATGCCGCGGCGCTATGCCGATTATCCGGCCCAATTTACAGACTTCAATTTGATCGCGTCGCTCGGTGCATTCGCATTCGGATTGACGCAGGTGTATTTCCTGTTCGCGATCGTCTTGCCGGCGGTCAGGGGCAAGGGGCAAAAAGCGCCGGCGAAGCCGTGGGAGGGAGCGGACGGCCTGGAGTGGACGGTCCCCAGTCCGGCGCCTTTTCATACATTTGAAGTTCCGCCTCTTGTGAAGTGAGCAGCCGCCACCATCTCCAATTCATCTTCAGCCAGCAACCCCAAGAACACGAACAGTGCCGCCGCCTCGGCGGGCGGCAACAATTTTTTTGCCATGAACGTGGAACCCGGCGGCCGTTGCAATCGTCATTCCGCGTCACGGCAATATTCATGTACCGATAGAGAAGAACGCAATGAGTTCACATCAAAGAGAGCGCTGGATGAACAGCGCAAGAGAACTGTCCGCAGCCCTGGAAAACTTTCAGCTTCACCCTTCCGATGAAAAAAGAGAGACACTGGTCGCGATGATAGTGGCCTATCAGGATGCGTATAAACGCGGCGAGATACAACTTCCGGAGCGCTTCAAAATTTACTGAACGTATGCATTAAGCGCATGCATCGGCATGCTGCGATTGCTGACGCCGCCGGCCTCGGTCCGGCTTACGGCAATGATGCCGATACCGATCTCATCCGGAAAAAGTCCGATGCCGCGATCGAGCGCCTCGGACATGCTTGCGCCGTCCGCAATCCAGCGGTACACGGCGTAGGCCAGGACATGGCGCACGATTTCCTCGCCGGGACCGGTGACGGCAACGGCGCCGAACGGGCCGGCGAAAAAGCCGCTGCCGATGATCGGCGTATCGCCCACCCGTCCCAAAAGGGAAGGCGCCCTGCCTCCGGTTGAACAGGCGACGGCAAAACGGCCGTGCTCCGCGCGCACCACGGCGCCGACCGTATCGCACCCCTCCTTGGCGGACAGATCGCGTAAGGGGATTTCGTAATTCCAATAGTTTTCGAAACGCTCGTTTTCAACACCGGGCAACATTGCCTCGCCGCGCCTGAGGCGGGCCAGCAAATCCGTATGCCATTGGCGCGCGCGTTCGCTGACCGCGTAATGATCTGGAAAGCCCATGACTCGCGCAAAGCGCTGGGCTCCTTCACCGGCCAGCAGCCAATGCGGGGTATGAGTCACGGCAAGCGCGACCAGCACGGGATTCTTGACGCGTTGCAGGCAGGCGACAGCGCCCAGTTTTCCCTCGGAATCCATCACTGCGGCATCCATCTCGATGGTTTTTCCATCGAGACAAAGAACCGATCCGGAACCGGCATTGAAGCGGCCGTCGTCTTCCAATACCACGACCGCCGCTGCGGCTGCATCGATCGCCGCAGCGCCGGCAAGCAGCGCATCGTGCGCCGCCTTGGCGGCGGCTTGGCAGCCATCCGCATTTTCCGGAGGGCCGCCAGCGCCGCCGTGCGCGACGATGGCGACCGAATTGCCTTCCTCATCCATTGTTCCGGACCACGCTCCGCATCATGGCAGTCCTCACGTCGAACCTGCCCTACGGCTGAAGAGATATTCAGCCCCCCTCCATCTCACCGGTTACTGCCGGTGCCGGACCCGCCCGGCATGGATGGCATGCTGCTCGGTGAGCCGCTGCTGCCCGGCATCGAACTTCCTGACGTGCCTGAACCGCTGGTTCCAGAGCTGCCTGAAGTCGCCCCGGAACTACTGGTTCCGGAGCTCGTTCCAGAACTGGTACCGGAGCTTGTGCCCGTGCTGGTACCCGTCTTGCCGCCCGTGATCGAGGCTTGCAGTTGCTGTGCCATGCCCAGATGCTGGGCAACCGTTGGCAATGTTTTGGCAGCAAGCGATTTCAGATCGGGATCGCTAGCGCGCGATTGCGCCTCCAGCAGCAGGTGATGCGTATCCCGGTGATCGGCCAACCCGTCCTGCGCCATGTAGGTGCGATCGAACGCATCGCCCGACATGCCGTTCAATCTCTTGATCGTAGCCTGATGCTTGAGATCCGGCTGGGTCGGTAGAGTCACGCCCTTGGCCTGCGCGAGTTGCTGCAATTCCTGCAAAGCTTTGGTATGGTCGTCGATCATTTTTTGTGCAAAATTTTTGACTTCTTGATTTTGCGTCTTGCCTAGGGCCACTCTGCCTGCGTCGATTTCGGCAAGATTGGCTTGCGCAATGTCGCGCATCAGCCTTTGATCGGCCCGGCTCAGCGAAGCGCCGGAAGATTTGGCGGTACCGGAACCGCCAGGAGCCGTCGTCGTGGCGCCGGAGGCTTCATTTCCGCCGGTAGTCCCGCTGCTGCCGGTACTACCCATTCCGCCGGTTTGGCTTTCCTGAGTCCTGCCGGTCGCATCTTGCCCGCTTTGCGCATAAACGCCTGCCGCGCCGAACATGGCCGCCAGCGTGGCGACACGAAGCATCTTTTTCAGAATTCTGCTGTGTGACATGGAAGTTCTCCTCTTCAATTCAAATGAATCGCCCTGCAAACTACGCTCGCAGAGACGACGGCCTGATTCCAGCATCCGCCAAGCAGGCGCATATGGCTACCGTTAAAGAGGCTGATTTTTTAAAAAAAATCCCGGATAAGTTCTGTAGTGGATCGATGACGCGAATGTCGATTGAGCATCGACAACTGATCCCGCGCCGGCTTTTTACCGGTGCGGAAACTGCATGACCATGGATAGGGAAAATCCAGTCGAGCGAATCAATGCGCAAGAAAATACCAGCGTGACAGCAAGCGCACCAGCACGATGCCGCCGATCAGACCGCCGCCGAACGAGAGTGCAAAGCTCAGCAAGAGGTTGGTGCGTCTTTGCTCGGCGATCAATTGTTTCAGCATGTCGGTACTTTCCTGCTGCGGCTGGTTCGTCTGGGTCATGGCCTGGTGCGCCAGGCGCGGCAGTTGCGGCAGCAGTTTGCTGTAACGCGGCGCTTCCGACTTGAGGCGTTCGACCAAACCTTGCCAGCCGACCTGCTCGTTCATCCATCGCTCCAGGTAGGGTTTGGCGGTTTTCCAGAGGTCGAGATCGGGGTCGAGCTGGCGTCCCAGACCTTCGATGTTGAGCAGGGTTTTTTGCAGCAGCACCAGTTGCGGCTGCACTTCGACATTGAAGCGGCGCGAGGTCTGGAACAGGCGCAGCAATACCTGGCCAAAGGAAATGTCCTTCAATGGCCGGTCGAAAATCGGTTCGCAACAGGCGCGCACCGCCGACTCCAGCTCATCGACCCGCGTCTCTTTCGGCGCCCAGCCGGATTCGATATGCGCCTCGGCGACGCGCTTATAGTCGCGCCGAAAAAACGCCAGGAAATTCTGCGACAGATAATCCTTGTCGAAATCGTTGAGCGTGCCGACGATGCCGAAATCGAGCGCGATGTAGCGGCCGAACGTGGCGGGGTCGATCGAGACCAGGATATTCCCGGGATGCATATCGGCGTGGAAAAATCCATCGCGAAACACCTGGGTGAAAAAAATCTCGACTCCGTCGCGCGAGAGTTTTTTCAAATCGATGCCGGCTGCGACGAGGCGCTCCTTTTGCGAAATCGGAATGCCGTGCATGCGCTCCATCACGATCACGCTGCTGGAGCAATAATCCCAATACATTTCCGGTACGGCCAGCAAATCGGTCTGGGCGAAATTGCGCCGCAACTGGCTGCCGTTGGCCGCCTCGCGCATCAGGTCCAGTTCGTCATGCAGATACTTGTCGAACTCGGCGACCACTTCTTTCGGCTTCAGGCGCTTGCCGTCGGCCCACAGGCGCTCGACCCAATCGGCGGCGATGTGCATCAACGCGACGTCCTCGTCGATCGATTTTTTCATGCCGGGGCGCAGCACCTTGACGGCGACCTGCTTGCCGTTTTTCAGCGTAGCGAAATGGACCTGGGCAATCGAGGCCGAGGCGACCGGCTCGCGTTCGAATTGGGCAAACAATTCATCCGGATGAGCCCCCAGAGAGAGTTTGATCTGCGCGATCGCCAGGTCGGAATCGAACGGCGGCACGCGGTCCTGCAGCTTGGCCAGTTCGTCAGCAACATCAGGGGGCATCAGGTCGCGGCGAGTCGACAAGACTTGGCCGAACTTGACGAAAATCGGCCCCAGGTCTTCCAATGCCCGGCGCAGGCGCTCGCCGCGCGGCGCCGAAATATCGCGCCAGAAAATCAGCGTATCGATCAGCTTGGCGGTGCGCGGGACGGAGAGACTTGATGTCGCGATTTCATCCAGTCCGTAGCGGACCGCGACATGCACAATTTTCAGGACACGCAGGAATTTCAATATCATTTAAGTTTACCGATCCGCTTTGCCAAACGCTCCACATCATCGCGCAGCCGGGCCACTTCGCTGGTGAAGTCGGCGACCGATTGCGGACGCATCAGCATCGGATTCTCTTCGAGGAAATATTCAGCGAGGTTTTCCGCCAGCTTTTTCCGGCTCGAACTGGCGGTTTCCAGCACTGCCTTGGCGCCGGCGACAATACGGGTCGCAGCAATATCGCCGACCAGCTTGCTCAGGTCTTCTTCAGCTTCCCATTTCAGGGATTGGCTCAGTTGGGAAACGGTGTTGGCGAAATCGGCGTCGCCCTCGACTTTCACGTAAGAAAACGCGCGTTCGCGGTTCTGGATAATCAGCGGCAGGTCGACGGGCTTGATACGAATCGACACATCCGCAGCTTCGCCGTCCGCGGCCGCTTGCACCATGCCGTCGGGCGCCACTTTCAAGTTCACGGAAAACAAGCCGGCATCCATGCAGGCGACTTTGCCGGCATGCGCGGCGAGCCGTTCGCGTGCCCACGGCTCCTGGGCCAGCAAATGGTTGATTACGGCAGGGATTGGAGTGAGCATAAATTTCGAGGACGGAAGGGACGCCGGGCCAAATCGGCACAGCCGCGCCGCTCAAAACCCCCGCAACCTTCCCGGTCCCGCAAGTCAATAAAATAAAACCGCCCGTGACAATCCACGGGCGGTTTCAAGTTTATCAGTTTGCCTGGGCCAAATCGGCTGGTTTGCAATTTTTAAGTCAGGGAGGAACAAAGTAATTTTCGTAAAAAAACCCCGAAAAAACTCTGCCCCGCTTTTTTACAATTGCTGTATCCCCGCCAAAACCCAGCCGCCCTGGCCCGACGTAGGCTTGGTCAGATTCCAGACTTCGGTAAATGGCTCGGCTGCGGCATTGGCGTCTTCCTTGATCATGCCGCTGAATTTCACGCTGGCCAGGTAATCTGCGCCGATTGTTTCGACACCCATCATTTCGGCGTTCAGCGACACCACATCGGTGTGATTGGGCGTAGCGCCGCGTTCTTGTACTTGCAATTTCAACTCGGCGAACATCTCGGGCGTGGTGAATTCGCGGATGTCGTTGGTATCGCCTTTGTCCCAGGCCGCTTGCAGGCGGAGGAAGTAGGTTTTCGCGTTGCGCAGGAAACCGGGGACGTCGAAATCGGCCGGTACGCCGAATGCGGCGACGGCCCCACTGGCCAGCGGTACGGATTGCAAGGCGGCCGGTTGTCCGACCGGCTCGATGCGGGAGCCGATTTCCGGCGTGCCGCCATAACCGCCGGCATACGCCGGCTGCGCATTATTGCCCTTGCCGCGGAACATGCGGAAGATGAACATCACCGCCAGCGCCAGCAAGCCGAACATCAGGAGGGTGCCGAGCAGGCTGCCCATTGCGCCGCCCAGTCCAAGATGCGAAAACAAGGCGCCCAAGCCCAGACCGAGCAAGGCGCCGCCGAGGATGCCTTTCCAAGGGCTGGCAGGTTTTGGCGGTACGGTTGCTGGTGCCGCTGCAGGAGCAGCCGGCGCAGGCTTGGCCGCATTGGCGCCTTGAGCAGGCGCGGCCTTGCTTACGCTTTGGGATTGCCTGCCGATCGAGGTGCCGCCGCCGAGACGCTTGGCGTCGGCATTCGAAACGACCACAGAGGACGCGCTAAGAGCAAGCAATAAAGCGATAAAGATTTTTTTCATTTGATGCCTCCTTGTGTATTGGAAGCCGGCGTACACATCCGGCTTTCCGGTCCTGCAATTTCATTTTTCCGTCTTTGGGAAAGAGCCTGCCGCACGGGTTACGCCCTGCTTGCATTTTACTCAACGCAATACAACAACGATCCCGCAAATCATCAATGCAAATAATTAAAATTTAATCCCGGTGTGAAGCGCGGCCACGCCCGCAGTCAAATTGAAGTACTCGACCCGCTCCAGTCCCGCCTCCTGCATCATTTTCTTCAACGTGTCCTGGTCTGGATGCATGCGGATCGATTCCGCGAGATAACGATAACTGTCGCTGTCGTCGGCGATGCGCTTGCCCAGCCAAGGCAGGACGGAAAACGAATACAGGTCATAAGGCTTTTTCAGCGGCTCCCATACCTTGGAAAACTCCAGCACCAACAGCTTGCCGCCGGGTTTCAGGACACGCTGCATTTCAGCCAAGGCCTGATCCTTGTGCGTCATGTTGCGCAATCCGAAAGCCACAGTCACGCGGTCGAAGTAATTGCTCGGGAACGGCAGCTTTTCTGCGTCGCAAAGCAAGGTGGGGATGGCCAAACCTTTATTCAATAGCCGGTCGCGTCCGACACGCAGCATCGATTCGTTGATGTCGGTCAGCCAGACCTCGCCGCTCGGACCGGCCTGCCTGGCGAAGGCCTTGGCCAGGTCGCCGGTGCCGCCCGCGATGTCGAGCACTTTGTAGCCGGGCCGCACCGCCGCTTGCGCAATAGCAAAGCTCTTCCAGAGGCGATGCAGACCGCCCGACATCAAGTCGTTCATGACATCGTACTTGGCGGCGACGGAATGGAAGACCTCGGCGACTTTTTGTACCTTGTCTGCTTCAGGGATGGTCTTGTAACCGAAATGGGTGGTATTAGTCATGGGGGCGGGGCAGGCTTATCGTTTCATTACATTATACGGGCTGTGAGACGATAAGCCAGGGTTCTCTCTACAGTCCGATGGATAGGTCTGCAGGATGCAGTGCAACCCATCCTACGATGATCAAGCAAAACGCCCATCAAGGCGCTATTGCGGAATCACGACCGCCGCTTCCAGCCCGCCGCCCTCTCGCGGCAGCAGCAGAAACTGCCCGCCATGCAGGCGCGCAATGCGGTCGACGATAGCCAATCCCAGCCCCGATCCCGAACCCTTGGAACGCGCCTCGTCCATACGCGTAAACGGCTGCTTCAAGCGGTCGATCTGCTGGAACGGGATGCCGGGCCCGCGGTCGAGTATGCTGATGCGGACCATGCCGTCCTGCACACCGGTCCGCACCTCCAGACCGACTCCACCGTAACGCACCGCATTGCGCATCAGGTTGGCAATCAGCCTATGCATGGCGACCGGACGCAAATGCATCCCGGGCAGATTTCCGAGACTCAGTGCGAATTCAAATCCCTGTGCTGAGAATTCGCCTGCCAACGCGCCGACTATTTCATTCGGGTCGCACGGCGACAAGGGCTCGTCGCTGCCAGTGCGCGCGAAATCCACGAACTGTTCGATGACTCGGTTGATCTCGTCGATGTGGCGGATCATGCCGGCCTTGAGGTCTTCATCCTCCCCCTCTTTCAACATTGCGATCCCGAGTTGGAGCTTGGTCAGCGGCGTGCGCAGGTCGTGCGAAACGCCGGCCAGCATCACCGCGCGTTCGGCATCGAGGCGCGCCAGGTTGGCGCTCATTGCATTGAAGCTACGGCTTACCGCGGCGATCTCGGTCGGCGCATTTTCATTGAGCGGCTCTCGCAAGCCGCCGCTGCCGATCTGCTCGGCGCCCATGGCCAATTCACGCAGGGGCCGATTGATGCGGCGCTGGATCAAGTAGGCGCAGAGCAAGGCGAACCCGCCATACAAGAGCGTGGCCGCAAGCCATACCGCCGTCAACTGGCCGACAAAACGCTCACCCGAGGCATACAGCCAATAGGCCGAATCGCTCAACTGGAGGCGAATCCAGATCTGCGGCTCCGGCTCGTTTTTCCAGCGGATATCGGCGTTTTCGCCCAGATGCTTTTTCAGTTCCTCGATGAAGGTGACGACCATCGGATTGCCGGGCTGCACGAAGCCGGTTTGCGCCGCGTCGGCCTGCACGATACGCATTTTCCGGCCGCGATTGAGATGTTCGAGATAAGCGCCGCGCTGCGCCGGCGCCAACCCGGACAAGGCAGTCCGCAAGACATCCAGGTGGTTGGCCGTAAATGACGCCAATTGCTCGATGCGCGGCTTTTGGATCGATTGGTAAAACGCCAGCACCGTCGTCACCTGGACCGCGATGATCAAGCCGGCGATAAACAGCAGGTTGCGGCCGAACAGGGAATGGGGCAGGAATCTCATTTCGCATCCGGTTCGGGGACGAAAACATAGCCGACGCCCCACACGGTCTGGATGAAACGCGGCTGCGCCGGATTGGTCTCGATCAGGCGGCGCAGCCTCAGGATCTGTACATCGACGCTGCGGTCCATTGCATCGTGGTCGCGCCCTTTCGCCAATTCCATCAAGCGCTCGCGACCCAGAGGCCGGTTCGGATTGGTGGCGAACACGCGCAGCAAGGCATATTCGCCCGAGGTGCATTCCAGCACCTGGCCGTCGCGCAGCAATTGGCGCCGGGTTTCATCCAGGGTGAAAGGACCGAAGCGCAGCACCTCATTGCCGCCCTGCGGCTTGCCCGCACCCAGCATCGTCTGGCGCCGCAGCAGAGCGTTGATGCGCGCGGCCAGTTCGCGCGGGTTGAAAGGTTTCGGCAGATAGTCGTCGGCGCCCATTTCCAGGCCGACGATGCGGTCCACCGGATCGCCGCGCGCTGTCAGCATGATAATGGGAATGGCTTCACCCTGGGCACGCAGGCGGCGGCACACTGCCAGCCCGTCTTCGCCCGGCATCATCAAATCCAGCACCAGCAGATCGAAGGGCTCGCGCTGCAGCAGGCGGTCCAGTTGCGGGGAATCGGCCACGGTGCGCACCGTGAAGCCCTGTTCGTTCAGGTAACGCTGCAGCATGGCCCGTAATTCGGCATCGTCGTCCAATACGATGATCTTGGGTCGCTTGTCTTCCACGATGGCCTCGCATGGTTGGGATTGACGTCAGTATCCTACCGCGAGTGCGCCGCCGATTTCCGAAAAGTTATTACAAACGATTACAGCCGCGCGCTTTTGCAATGCCTTGAAATAACCGGCGCGCGTTCTGAAGCGCTTTCGAAACATCTGGGCGCTATTCTGCAATCACTGACTCGCGACCGGAGTCCGGCTCAAGCAACCACCCAAAGGAGAAATGCCATGAACAAGTCCACACTGACCGCCGCCATGTCCATCCTCGCAATCGCCGCGGCACTCGCCAGCGCCAACGCATTGGCCCAGGGCGGCCGCATGCACAAGGCCAACGCCGCGGGCGGCGTCACGGCGGGCGCCGCGCATGCAGGCAGCGGACCGAATGGCGGCCAGGCCGCCGGCGCGCATGGCGTCGCCACCGATGACGCCGACAATGCGGTCGGCGGCAGCGCGGCAGCCTTCCGCGGCCCCAATGGCGCCATGGGTGCGCGCGCCGGTAAAACCACCCGCTCGGCCGATGGAACGGTCGCTCACAATAGCGCCGCGGCCGCCAGCGGCGCCAGGGGCAGTTTCCGCAGCCAGGGCAGCGCGAGCAAGAGCAGCGACGGCACCGTGAGCCAGTCACGCAACACCAGCGCAACAGCCAACTCGGGCGCCACCTATAACGGCTCGACCAGCTACAACACGGGCAGCGGCTTCAGCCATTCCGGCACCTGCACCAACGCCTCCGGAACCGTGGTGTCTTGCCAAAAATAGAAGCCTACGCGTCGTGTGGGCGGAACCGCATCCGGCCCCCTCATTCCGGAATGGGCATGGAGAAAATCATGGAATTGAACCGACCGCTATTGCTATATGCCTTTCCGCTGCTGGTCTTGATCGCCGCACTGGAAGCGCTCTACATTCTCAAGATCGAGCGCCGCCCCTATCCTTGGCGCGAAAGCGCTGCATCGCTGGCAGTGGCGGTCGGCATGAAGCTTTCCGGCGCCGCCACCGCAGGGCTGATGGCCGGCATCTTCGCCTGGCTCTGGGATTATCGTCTGCTCACCCTCCCGCTCGAGAGCTGGTGGAGCATCGCGCTGCTGTTCATCGGCGTGGAATTCTGCTACTACTGGCAGCACCGCGTCATGCACGAATGCCGCTGGTTCTGGGCCACTCACGCGGTGCATCACTCGCCCCAACACATCAACCTGTCCGGCGCCTACCGGATCGGCTGGACCGGGGCGTTGACCGGCGCAGCGCTGTTCTATGTGCCGCTGGTGCTGCTGGGCTTCCATCCGGCGGCAGTCGTGACCGCGGTTGCGCTCAACCTGCTCTATCAGTTCTGGCTGCACACGGAGCTGGTGCCCAAGCTGGGCTGGCTGGAAAAGGTCTTCAATACGCCATCCAATCATCGCGTCCACCATGCGACCAATCCGCGCTACCTGGATTCGAATTACGGCGGCGTGCTGATCGTATTCGATCGCCTGTTCGGAACTTACGTAGAAGAGAATGCAGCCGATCCGTGCCGGTATGGACTGGTGCATCAGATCGAATCGCACAATCCGCTGCGCATCGTGTTCCGCGAATGGGCTGCGATCGGCGCCGACATCGCTGCCAGCGGACAGGGGCGGACGGCGCTTGGATATTTGTTCGGCCCACCGGGCTGGAGCCCGGACGGCTCGCGGTCGACGACGCGTGATTTGAAGGCGGCAGGATTCGCGACGGCAGTGCCGCAGGTTCGCACTCCGGAAGCCGGATGCGACAGCAATACATCCACAAAGGCTGCTCTACAGCAATCAGGGCCGCAAGCATGCAAAAAGTGCATGCTTTGCGATTTATAACCTCTTCCTAAAAAATCTCTTCTTGCTGGCCCTGGCGTGACGAAACAGGTTGTGAGCAATGTGGCGCGACTCGCGCATTCCGAAGACGCTTAATGCTTATGCCCGCAAGCATGAGCGCCCGCATCGACCGCAGCCATCGGCGCGTCGCGCCCGGTTTCGCCCTCGAACCCGGCAGTTTGCAGACGTCGCAGATAATCGACCCACAGCTTTGCCTGATTCTCGCCCAGCCAGTAGAGATAATCCCAGGAATAAATCCCGGTGTTATGTCCATCGGAAAAATTCGGCTGCACCGCGTAATTGCCGACCGGCTCCAACGCGGTCAGCGTGACGTCGCGTTTGCCTGTCTGCAAAATTTCCTGTCCCGGCCCGTGGCCGCGCACTTCGGCCGAGGGCGAATATACGCGGAGCAATTCGAAAGGCAGGGAAAACGCGGCGCCGTCGTCAAAAGCAACTTCCAATACGCGTGATTGCGTATGCACCGTGACGGCGGTCGGGGTTGGTGTCGGAGCGGATCGTTTGAAACCGTTCATGATGGGATCCTCAATACAGTGCCAGTGCCGGTCTGCTGAAAAGCAGGCTCAGGTGAAACGCCGCGCGAGCGCCGCACGCAAGGCAGGAAGCAAGGCCGCACGTTGCGCCAGCGAGGATGCATCCGGCACCCGTTGCGCCTGGGCCCATACCGGCCCCGGAAATTGCGCATCGTCGGCATAACGCGGGATCACGTGCCAATGTACATGCGGCGTCACATTGCCCAGGCTGGCGACGTTGATCTTATGGGGCAGCATGACTTCGCGCAGCGCGTCTTCAACCTGCCATACCGCAGACATCAGCAAACCGCGATCGGCCACCGCCAAGTCCGTCATTTCCCGCGAGTGGGCATTCCAGATGACGCGGCAAAAACCGGGGTAGTTCGGCTCATCGACCAGCACGATACGCAAAGATTCATCGCAATAGAGAACTTCGCCGCCCTCTTGCGTACATAGTTCGCAGACAATTTGCTCGTTCATGTTGGTCGCAATGCCTATACCAATACGCGTTCGATGCCGCCGTTGTTCGCCTTCGCGACATATTCCGGCATCCAGTTTTCGCCCAGCAAATGCCTGGCCATCTCGACCACGATGTAGTCGGCTTCAAGCAAGCCGCTTTTCAAGTCGTCTTCATAACGTCCCAGGCCCATCAGGCAGCTCGGGCAGGAAGTCAGGATCTTGATGTTTTGCTTGGCATCCACCGCACCGCTTGCGCGCAATGCGGCTTCGTCCTTGCGGATTTCCTCTTCCTTGCGGAAACGGATCTGCGAAGACACGTCGGGACGCGACATCGCCAGGCCGCCGCTTTCGCCGCAGCAGCGTTCGCTCTTGCGCACGTTGTCGCCCATCAGGGCTTTCACCGTTTTCATGGGCTCTTGCAGCTTCATCGGGCTGTGGCAAGGGTCGTGGTAAAGATAACCGGCGCTGGTATCGAGCGTGACGCCTTTTTCGAGCAGATATTCGTGGATGTCGATGATGCGGCAGCCAGGGAAGATCTTGTCGAATTCATAGCCCTGCAGCTGGTCGTAGCACGTGCCGCAACTGACCACGACGGTCTTGATGTCGAGATAGTTCAGGGTGTTGGCCACGCGATGGAACAGCACGCGGTTATCGGTGATGATCTTGTCGGCCTTGTCGAACTGGCCGCTGCCGCGTTGCGGATAACCGCAGCACAGATAGCCCGGCGGCAAGACTGTTTGCACGCCGGTATGCCACAACATCGCCTGGGTCGCCAGACCGACTTGGCTGAATAGTCGTTCCGAGCCGCAACCGGGGAAATAGAACACGGCTTCGGTATCGGCATTGGTCTTCAGGGGATCGCGGATGATCGGGACAATCTTGTCGTCCTCGATATCGAGCAAGGCACGCGCGGTTTTCTTGGGCAAATTGCCGGGCATTTTCTTGTTGATGAAATGGATCACCTGCTCCTTGATCGGTGCGGTGCCGACCGTGGCTGGCGGCGCCTGGGTCTGCTTGCGCGCCACCACTTTCATCACATTGTTTGCCAGACGCTGCGCAGTGAAACTCAAGCCGGTCAGCGCATGCCCGATGCGGATCGCCTGCGGGCTGGTGATGCCGATGAACATCGATTGCAAAGCGGCGGCCGGACGAAAGCTCTTCTTGCCCATCTTGCGCAGCAGGTTGCGCATGTTCATCGACACATCGCCGAAGTCGATATTGACCGGGCAAGGGGTCAGGCATTTGTGGCAGACCGTGCAGTGGTCGGCCACGTCCTCGAACTCTTCCCAATGCTTGATCGAGATGCCGCGCCGGGTCTGCTCTTCGTACAGGAAGGCTTCGACCAGCAAAGAGGTCGCCAGGATCTTGTTGCGCGGCGAGTACAGCAGGTTTGCACGCGGCACATGGGTGGCGCAGACCGGTTTGCATTTGCCGCAGCGCAGGCAGTCCTTGACGCTGTTGGCGATCGCGCCGATGTCGCTTTGCTGCATGATCAGCGACTCGTGGCCCATCAGGCCGAAGGATGGCGTGTAGGCATTGCGCAAGTCGGCGTCCCGGCCCAGCTTGCCCTTGTTGAAGCGGCCTTCCGGATCGACGCGCTGCTTGTACGCACGGAAATCGCCGATCTCCGCTTCGCTCAGGAACTCCAGCTTGGTGATGCCGATGCCGTGCTCGCCCGAGATCACGCCGTCGAGCGAACGCGCCAATACCATGATGCGCGCCACCGCGTTATGCGCGACTTGCAGCATCGCGTAATTGTCGGAATTGACCGGAATGTTGGTGTGCACGTTGCCGTCGCCCGCATGCATGTGCAGGGCGACGAACACGCGGCTGCGCAGCACCTGCTTGTGGATCGCGGTGCATTCATCGAGGATCGGCTTGAACGCGGCGCCGTTAAAAATCTGGCGCAGCTGCGCCCGCACTTCGGCCTTCCACGAAATCCGCACGGTGCGGTCTTGCGCGACGTCGAATACGGTGGCGTCCGGCTGGCGCTGCAGGCGCTCATCGAAGGCGGCGGTCAATTTGTCCAGGCCGAGCGCGGCAAGTTCGTCTTTCGCATCGCGCAAAGGCTTGTCGAGGTGCGACAGCACATACGACCAGCGCGCATGCGTCGCATCGAGCAATTGCTCAGCTTGATGGACGCGGTCTTCCAGCAATTCAGCGGCGGGAATATCGTCCCCTTCCGCGTCTTCGCTCTTGCCCAAAGGCAGATTGCGGCGAGCGAAGAATTCGCGCAGTTCGGCCAGCAAGGCCAGCTTGTTTTGGATCGACAGTTCGATATTGATGCGCTCGATGCCGTCGGTATATTCGCCCATGCGGTTGAGCGGGATCACCACGTCTTCGTTGATCTTGAAGGCGTTGGTATGCCTGGAAATGGCGGCAGTGCGGGCGCGGTCCAGCCAGAATTTCTTGCGGGTTTCAGGAGAAACCGCGACGAAGCCTTCGCCCACATGCTTGTTGGCCATGCGCACCACTTCGGATGCGGCTTGCGCCACCGCGTTCTCGTCATCGCCGACGATATCGCCGAACAGCGCCATCTTCGGCAGCACGCCGCGTTTCGACTTGGTGGCGTAGCCGACCGCGCGCAGATAGCGTTCGTCCAAGTGTTCCAGGCCCGCTAAAATCGCGCCGCCCTTTTTGGTTTCGGCATCGAGATAATCCTTGATCTCGACAATCGATGGAATCGCCTCGCGCGCCTGGCCGAAAAACTCCAGGCACACGGTGCGCGTGTACTTCGGCATCTTGTGCAGAATCCAGGTGGCCGATGTGATCAAGCCGTCGCAACCTTCCTTCTGGACACCCGGCAAGCCGGCCAGGAATTTGTCAGTGACGTCCTTGCCCAGGCCTTCCTTGCGGAATACTCGGCCGGGGATTTCCAGGGTTTCGGTCTTGAACGGCGCATTGGCCTTGCCCTTCTCGGCCGGATGGGTCCATTCGAGCTTGAACTTGGCGACCGGTGCGTCGTGGATCTTGCCGAGGTTGTGTTCCAGCCGCGTGACTTCGAGCCAGTCGCCGTTCGGGTCGACCATGCGCCAACTGGCAAGGTTGTCCAGCGCGGTGCCCCACAACACGGCTTTCTTGCCGCCGGCATTCATCGCGACATTGCCGCCGACGCAGGATGCCTCGGCCGAGGTCGGATCGACCGCGAACACGAAACCGGCCTTCTCAGCCGCATCCGAAACACGCTTGGTGACCACGCCGGCGCCGGAAAAAATCGTCGCATAGTCGCGGTCCACGCCCGGCAAGCGCCTCATTTCGACGGCGCCGAGCTGCTCCAGTTTTTCGGTGTTGATGACGGCCGACAAGGGCGTCA
This sequence comes from uncultured Burkholderiales bacterium, assembly GCA_966211965.1. Lineage (GTDB taxonomy): Bacteria > Pseudomonadota > Gammaproteobacteria > Burkholderiales > Burkholderiaceae_D > CBIHON01. The sequence goes on from CBIHON010000001.1 coordinate 31,070, forward strand.
GCGGGATCGCGCCCCCGGTATAGCCGGTGCCGCCGCCGCGCGGGATGATGGTCAGACCGAGTTCGATGCAGCCCTTGACCAGGCCGGCCATCTCGTCTTCGCTATCCGGGGTCAGCACCACGAACGGATATTCGACGCGCCAGTCGGTGGCGTCGGTCACATGCGAGACGCGCGACAAACCGTCGAACTTGATGTTGTCCTTGGCGGTGTAGCGGCCCAGCACCCTGTTGGCGCGCTTGCGCAAGTCGTAGGTCTTGCGGAATTCTTCGCCGAAATCCGCCACCGCCTTGCGCGCCGCCTGCAGCAGCGCAGCCACGCTGGCGCTGCGCCGTATTGCCGCCGCGTCGCCGGCCTCGCCCAGGTCGGTCGTGATGCGGCGCTTGTCGACTTCGCCCAGACGATGGTTGAGCGCGTCGATCAGAGCCTGGCGGCGCTTCGGGTTGTCCAGCATGTCGTCCTGCAGGTAGGGATTGCGCCGCACCACCCAGATATCGCCCAGCACCTCATACAGCATCCGCGCAGAACGCCCGGTTTGCCGCGCCCCGCGCAAGGCGTCGAGCAGGCGCCAGGACTCTTCGCCCAGCAGGCGGATCACGATTTCGCGGTCGGAAAACGAGGTGTAGTTGTAGGGAATCTCGCGCAGACGCGGGACCGCGCCTTCGGCGGCGTCGGGAAGCAGGGCTTGGAGTTGGACTGGTGCGTTCATTGAATTTGTTGGGTACGGAATACCGATGTGCTTGAACCGGGCCCGCAATATCTCGGTTTGTGGAGGAATGAAACACCGCCGATACCGGGTTCGTAGGATGGGTGCAACCCATCACCTGTAATGCAAGATCATGATGGGGCGCACCCATCCTACGAATCCGTCTCGATGACCTACCGGTGCTCGATCCCGCCTTGAGTAAAGAGGCATTTTAGCCTATTGCGCCGCGCCGGGCAGAACACCCTTATGCGCCATACGGCTAAGCACCTATCCCGGTTGGCATCCTCCGGGTTGCAGCCCATCGGAAGCAGGACGGCATGGTCGTCATAGCATGGTTCGCCATGCGTCCTCTTCTCGCCTTGTCCGCGCTCCCTACCGGGGCCGATTCCAAACGCTAGGCCAGCCAATGCGCGACCCGCTGCCAGAAGCCGTCCGGCACGTACAACAGCAGGCTGGTCATCGTGATATAACGCAGGAATTTGCCAAGGGCCATGTAAAACACGCAGGGCCAGAACGGCAGTTTGAGCCAGCCGCCGACCGTGCAGATCGGGTCGCCGATGCCGGGCAGCCAAGCCAGTACCATGGTCTTGGGTCCGAACCGCTGCATCCAGCCGAACCAGCGGCTTTCCCGCTCCTTGGCAAATGCTTGTTTGGCGCCATATCCCATCCAGTAATCGACCACGCCGCCCAGCGTGTTGCCGACGGTCGCCACCAGTATCGCCGGCCAGAACAGGCTTTGGTTGGCCTTGACGACGGCAAATACCGCCGGTTCCGAACCGAGCGGCAGCAAGGTGGCCGAAACGAAGCTGACGAGAAAGATCGAAGACAAGCCGATGCTGGGCAATGCCAGTACGCCTAAGAGCCGATAAACAGCGGATTCAACCATGGATAAAGGAAGGCTTGGATTGGAAATTCCGGCGTACGCCAGCAATAGTGAAGATCGATTTGGCCCTCCATTATAATGACCCCCTTGTTTTTCCCGCCCAGCGAGCTTACGACCGTATTTTTATGACCACCGACTACCTGCAAAAAATTCTGAATGCCCGCGTCTACGACGTCGCCATCGAATCGCCTCTTGAGCTCGCGCCAACGCTTACCAAGCGCATGGACAACCGGATTTATTTCAAGCGCGAAGACATGCAAAGCGTGTTCAGCTTCAAGCTGCGCGGCGCTTACAACAAGATGGCGCACCTGACGCCGGCCCAGATCAAGCGCGGCGTGATTTGCGCTTCGGCCGGCAATCATGCGCAGGGGGTTGCGCTGTCCGCGACCAAACTGGGATGCCGCGCCGTGATCGTGATGCCGACCACCACACCGCCGGTCAAGATTGAAGCGGTCAAGGCGCGCGGCGGCGAAGTGGTCCTGTTCGGCGACTCGTACACCGATGCCTACAACCATGCGCTGACGCTGGAAAAGAAGCTCAAACTGACCTTTGTCCATCCCTTCGACGATCCCGACGTGATCGCCGGCCAAGGCACGATCGGCATGGAAATCCTGCGCCAGCACCCCGATCCGATTCATGCGATTTTCGTCGCCATCGGCGGCGGCGGCCTGATTTCGGGCGTCGGCGCCTACATCAAGGCGGTGCGCCCCGACATCAAGATCATCGGCGTGCAGACCACCGACTCCGATGCGATGGCACGCAGCCTGAAAGCCGGGCGCCGCGTGACCTTGCCGGACGTGGGCTTGTTTGCGGACGGCACCGCGGTGCGGCTGGTTGGCGAGGAAACTTTCCGCATGGCCAAGCTGGTGGTGGACGAGGTCATCCTGGTCGATACCGATGCCGTATGCGCCGCGCTCAAGGATGTGTTCCAGGATACCCGCAGCATACTCGAGCCTTCCGGCGCGCTGGCAGTGGCCGGCGCCAAGGCCTATATCGAGCGCTCCCGCCTGACCAAGAAACCGGTCAAAAATGAAAGCCTGGTCTGCATCGCCTGCGGCGCCAACATGAATTTCGACCGCCTCGGTTTCGTCGCCGAGCGCGCCGAAGTGGGTGAAGCGCGCGAAGCGGTGTTTGCCGTGACCATGCCGGAAGAGCGCGGCAGCTTCAAGCGCTTCTGCGAATTGATCGGACCGCGCAGCGTGACCGAATTCGTCTACCGTGTCAGCGATGCCAAGGAAGCGCATGTCTTCGTCGGCGTCCAGATCGCCAACCGCGACGAGTCAGGCAAGATTTCGAAGAATTTCGAGAAGCACGGCTTCAAGACGCTCGATCTGACGCACGATGAACTGGCCAAGCTGCACCTGCGCCACCTGGTCGGCGGCAAAAGCGCCTTGGCGCACGACGAGCTGTTATACCGTTTCGAGTTTCCGGAACGGCCGGGCGCCCTGATGCGCTTCCTCGACAGCATGGCGCCGAACTGGAACATCAGCCTGTTCCACTACCGCAGCCAGGGCGGCGACGTCGGACGCATCCTGGTCGGATTGCAGGTGCCGAAGAAAGAGATGAAAGACTTCCGCGCCTTCCTCTCGACTCTCGGTTATCGCTACTGGGACGAGAGCGAAAATCCCGCTTATAAATTATTTTTGTAAGCCGGCAAATCGAAGGCCTAGTGCTGAGACTCATCAATTTCGACACAAATAAAAGTGATGAATTGTTGCGTCAAACCAGGCGCGAACCGCAGCGATAGCCGGCCTATCGCGAGGATTCCAACGCGGCCGGCGAGGCGACGTATGGCGCGGCAAGGCACACTTTTATGTTTCGAAATTTATGAGCCTCAGCACTAGTGTCCTGTTCCGCAAATTCGTTGCAAAAGTAAAAATGGCGAAATCGGGTCGAGACAAGGAAAAAAGCGCAACAAGGGGCACAGCGAGGAATTCGGCCGGCATGCTGGCCGCCTGCGAAGCGGTATCCGCTTGCAGGCAGATGGAGCCGCCGAGGTATGCGCACTGCAAGTGAACCCTTGCGAGCATTTTTGACGCGGTATCGGCACGATTCCCGTCATCTTTTATGCAATGAATTTACGGAACAGGACACTGGAATCATGACTCTGCCCAATCAAGCGCACGCCTCGCCGCTCGGCAAACCCGCCGCGTACAAGGCCGAATACGACCCGGCGCTGCTGTTCCCGATTGCACGCCAGGACAAGCGTAGCGAGCTCGGCATCAGCGGCACCTTGCCCTTTTTCGGCATCGATATCTGGAACGCCTATGAGGTGTCGTGGCTGAACCCGCGCGGCAAGCCGCAGATCGCAATCGCCAGCATCACGGTGCCGGCCGATTCGCCGAACATCATCGAGTCAAAATCCTTCAAGCTCTACCTGAATTCATTCAACCAGACACGGCTGGCCGGTCCGGATGCACTGCTGGAATTGTTGCGCGCGGATTTGTCGGCAGGGTTCGGCGCGCCGGTCCAGATTGCGCTGACCGGGCAGGAAGCATTTTCCAAGCTGCAAATGGCTGAGCTGGAAGGTTTGCTGCTGGACCGGCTCGACATCGAGGTCGACGACTACACACCCAACCCGGCCCTGCTGCGTGCCGATCACGACAGCGCGCCGGTCGAGGAAACCCTGGTCTCGCATCTGTTGAAATCGAATTGCCTGGTGACCGGCCAGCCGGATTGGGGCAGCGTGCAAATCCGTTATGTCGGCGCACCGATCAATCAGGAAGGCTTGCTCAAATACCTGATCGGCTTTCGCCGGCACAATGAATTCCATGAGCAATGCGTGGAACGTATCTTCATGGATGTGTTGCGTCATTGCCAACCGCAAAAACTGGCGGTGTATGCACGCTACACGCGCCGCGGCGGCCTGGATATCAATCCTTGGCGCAGCAATTTCACGACAGGCCAAAAACCTTCGAATTTGCGGAATGCGCGGCAATAAGCGGATAAGTAAAAGGATACGCAAAGATACGCATAGCCAACTGCAACCAGCCCGGCTATATTCATCATAATGTTGCTTGTGTGCTTTTCTTGGCTTTTTTATTCCATCGCGGGCAAGCAAAAATAGGCCTATAATTCTGCAAAAGCCCCTTTTGTGCATCGCACCATGACCCACTTCAGCCAAATACTGCCGCCGGAAAACGTCGTACTCGACTTGGATGTGTCCAGCAAGAAACGAGCGTTCGAACAGGCAGGGCTGCTTTTCGAGAACAACTGCAGCATCGCGCGCTCGACGGTATCGGACAACCTGTTCGCCCGCGAGCGGCTGGGTTCCACGGGCTTGGGACATGGCGTCGCCGTTCCTCACGGCCGAATCAAAGGTTTGAAGTCACCGTTGGCCGCCTTTGTCCGCCTGGCTGAACCGATCGCCTTCGAATCTCCCGATGGACAACCGGTGAACTTGCTGGTTTTCCTGCTGATTCCGGACCACGTCACCCAACAGCACCTGGAAATCCTGTCCGAAATCGCCGAGATGTTTTCCGACGAAGCATTCCGCCACATCCTCGCGACCACGCCCGATGCCGCATCGATACACGCCCGCATCGTCACGTGGCAGCCCAGCATGCAAAGCCTGCCCTGAAGAGGTTCTAAGCGCCGCAGGACGGCGCCGCAGAGGCAGCCGCGCCATCGCGCCGTTCATCCATCTACATTGTTGCCAGCCCGTCCATCATGCCTTTATCTTCCCCGCTGACCATCCAACAACTGTACGACGACAACCGCGACTCCCTGCAATTGGGCTGGTTCGCCGGTTTTCCCGGCGGTGAGCGCCTGATCTCCGGCGATGCGACCTCGGCCGCCGATCAAGTCGGGCATTTGAACATCATCCATCCCGGGCGCATCCAGGTGTTCGGCCATCAGGAAACAAAATACTACAAGCGCCTGTCGCCGGCATCGCGGATACACCAGACCGAAGAATTGGTTGCCGGCGAACCGCCCGCCTTCATCATCGCCCAAGGCCTGGAAACCCCGCCCTATATTCTGTCGATCTGCGACGAAAAAAACATCCCGCTGTTCTCCACGCCGCTGCCGGCGGCGCAGGTCATTGATTATCTGCGGGTCTATTTGTCGAAAAAGCTGGCGCAACGCATCACCATGCATGGGGTGTTCATGGATGTGCTTGGAGTCGGCGTGCTGATCACCGGAGAATCCGGCCTGGGCAAGAGCGAATTGGGCCTGGAACTGATCTCGCGCAATCACGGCTTGGTGGCCGACGATGCGGTCGAATTCGCGCGGATCGCGCCCAACATGATAGAAGGCCGTTGCCCGACCCTGTTGCAGAATCTATTGGAAGTGCGCGGCCTGGGCTTGCTCGACATCAGGACCATCTTCGGCGAAACCGCGGTGCGGCGCAAGATGCGCCTGAAACTGATCGTGCACCTGGTGCGCCGCACCACGCTCGAAGAAAACTACGAGCGCCTGCCGCTGCACTCGCAAACTGAAGAAGTGCTGGGATTGCCGATCCGCAAGGTGGTGATCCCGGTCGAAGCCGGCCGCAACCTTGCCGTATTGCTGGAAGCGGCGGTGCGCAATACCATCCTGCAACTGCGCGGCATCGACACCCTCAAGGAATTCATGGATCGCCAGCAAGATGCGATGGATGCCGATTAGCATACCCTTCCCTTTCGGCGCGCTTGCGGTATCATCGATCCCATGCGCATTATCCTCATTACGGGCATCTCCGGCTCGGGCAAATCGATCGGGCTCAATGCCCTTGAAGACGCGGGCTATTTTTGCGTCGACAACCTGCCGCCCACATTGCTGCGTGCACTGGTTGCGACACGCCTGCATGAAGGCGCTGAAATGCTGGCGGTGGCAATGGATGCGCGCAGCGCCGACTCATTGGCCGGACTGCCGGCCGACATACAACGCCTCAAGGCGGAAGGACATGACGTCAAGGTCTTGTTCCTGACCGCAAAAACGGAATCGCTGATCGCGCGCTTTTCCGAAACCCGCCGCAGCCACCCGCTTTCGCATCGTATCCGCCCCGAGCAAAACCCGGCCGACCGTCCTACCCTGATCGAGTGCATCTTGAAGGAACGCGAAATGCTGGCCGCCATCGAAGGCATCGGCCACGTGATCGATACCTCCGGCCTGTCCGCCAACAAACTGCGCAGCTGGATCAAGGAACTGGTGGAAACCGAGCGCACCCCCTTGACCCTGCTGTTCGAATCTTTTGCCTTCAAGTTCGGCGTGCCGCTGGACGCGGACCTGGTATTCGACGTGCGGGTCTTGCCCAATCCGCATTACGACCTGAACCTGCGCCCCTTCACCGGCAGGGATACGCCGGTCGCCGACTTCCTCGACGCACAAGCCAGCGTCGGCGAATTGCTGGCCGACATCCGCGGCTTCGTCGAAAAATGGCTGCCTTCTTTCAAGGGTGACAACCGCAGCTACCTGACCGTGGCGATCGGCTGCACCGGCGGCCAGCATCGCTCGGTGTACATGGTCGAGCAGCTCGCCAGGTATTTCCAAGCATCGGAACGTGTTTTGCTGCGTCACCGCGAACTGAACTGACAGGCGCGACCATGTCCCGACAAACCACCTGGCTTCCCCTCTTTCCTCTGCATACCGTGCTGTTCCCGGGCGGCATTCTGCCATTGAAAGTGTTCGAGCCGCGTTATGTCGACATGGTGCGTGAATGCATGAAACAGGAAACGCCGTTTGGCATCGTGCTGATCAAGTCCGGCCAGGAGGTGGGACCGACGGCAGTGCCGGAGACGATAGGCTGCGTGGCCCACATTGCGCACTGGGACATGGTCACGCTTGGCGTGCTGTTGCTGCGTACCCAGGGCGGCGAGCGTTTTCGCATCCTCGAGACGCGCGAACTGGCGGACCGCCGTCTAGAAGCGCGCATCGAGATGATCGACGCAGACTGCGTGGCACCCATCACCGCTGTCCATCTCAGTTGCGCCAAGGCGCTCAAGCTCGTGATCGACGACATCAACGCCAAGGGCAAGGCGGAACAGGGGGCCGCCTTCGAGAGTCCGTTCACGCTGCCGCCGCAACTGGACGATACCGGCTGGGTCGCGAACCGATGGTGTGAAATCTTGCCGATCTCGCTCAAGGCACGCCAGAAATTACTGGAACTGGATGACGCGCAAAATCGTCTGGCCGTGGTATACCAATATTTGCAGCAGCACGAGATTTTGTAAGCGCTATCAGTCAGACAGCAAATCCGCCTCGCCGAAAACCGCCAGCAGCAATTTCTTGACCGGCGCCGGCAAAGGTGCATCGGCCAGCTTTTCAGCACCGTACCACACGTGCGTGGGTTGCGCGGCTAATTCCAGGCGACGCTCCAGCCTGATCCGATAAGGCGCAACATGCAGCTTGAAATGCGTGAAGCCATGCGAAAACGGCTGCAGGCGCTCGCAAGTAGCGAGCACCCCAAAAGGTTCGACCCTGCGCACAACCGCGGCGTCAAACCGGCGCCTGTCATCATCAGCATCGGCATCGACTTCCGGCAAGGACAAGAGCCCGCCCCAGATCCCATGATCGGGACGTTGTTCGAGCAAAACCTGGTTGCGGTCGGTGATGACCAACATCGAGGTCTGTTTTTCTGGAACTGCTTTTTTCGGTTTGCGGACCGGCAATTCATTTACGCGGCCGCTCGCCAAGGCAACACAGCGCTGCCTCAGCGGACAGCTTGGGCAGGCGGGCCTGCTGCGCGTGCAGAGCGTCGCCCCCATGTCCATCAAGCCTTGCGTATAGGATTCCACGTCCTGTTGCGGCAGCAATGCCACCGCACGCTGCCACAAGGCATTTTCGACCGCCTTCTCGCCGGGGTAGGCATCGATCCCGAACACCCGGGCGAATACGCGCTTGACATTGCCATCGAGGATCGCCGCGCGCGTACCGTAAGCGAATGCGCTGATCGCAGCCGCAGTGGAGCGGCCTATGCCGGGCAACTCCGCCAGTATGGCCGGATCGTCGGGAAAACGGCCGCCGTGCTCCGCCACGACACGTTGCGCACAGCGATGCAAGTTGCGCGCACGCGAGTAATATCCCAGTCCGCTCCAATGCGCCATCACTTCTTCGGCCGGTGCGGCAGCGAGCGCAGCGACATCGGGAAAGCGCTGCAGAAAGCGCTGGTAGTAAGGAATGACCGCAGCCACCTGGGTTTGCTGCAGCATGATTTCGGAAAGCCAGATGCGATAGGCGTCGCGCGTATTTTGCCAGGGCAGCGTGTGCCGGCCGTACTGCTTTTGCCAGCGGATCACATCTTCCGAGAAGGACGGATCACTCGGCGCGGCTTGAAGGTCTTGGTCCGCGCTCGATGATTTTGATCCGGAGGAGTTTGCCAGAACACGCTTCACGCAGCATCTCTGAGCGACGACAATTGCGCCATGATCGCCGCGTTCAGCTCATCCTCCAGAGTGGACAGCGTCGCCTTTTGCAATTCCAGATCGGCTTGCATTTGTTCGAAGGCCAGCACTTTTTCTTCCAGGCTATCGGTTGCGATGTGGATTCGCTCAATCGATTGGCGCCGCCGCTTGAGTTGCGCCTTATGCTCGCCGATCTGCGCTTCCAACGGCGCCATTACGACTTTCAGCCAAGCTTCAACGTCACGGTTGGCCTGCAAAAAACTTTGCTTGACGCGCGATGCAATCGAATCGAAAAACTTTTGCATCAACACCACTTGACGTGTCGTCATGAGGGTCGCGGTGCCGAACTGCTTTTGATAAATACCCTCAATCATTGCAATTTCATTGACGTACTTGTCCAGTGAAAAAGGCATGGGATAGGACAACGCCAATCCGTGCTCGGTCGAAAATTTACGATACATCACCGTCATCATTTCGGTGATCTCCTGAATCTTCTGGCCCGACACTTTCAAGTTCTCCTGGACTTGGCCGAAGAAGAGTCTTACCGCCTCGCGAAAGCCGCTGGAGAATATGCTGCGATCCTCTTCCATGGCTTCTCGCGTCTTGCGGATATCGTCCTTCAGGATGTTCATCCCAAGGCTGGTGAAGACACCGGCCGACAGGCGCGCGAAAACGGCGCGCGTAGCCTGCAGCTTGAACAGGCTGCCGTCGAATTCCTTCTTCTCCATGTCGATGCGCTTCATCATGTGATCGATGATGCTTTGATTTTTTCCGCGCAGGCTTTTCAATTCCAGCAATTGCTCCACCACGTTGCGTGTGCGCGAGGACAGCAGGGATTTTTTGGATGCGGTCAATTCCTTGATGTCGGCGGCAAGCTGGGCACGAATGATTTCCTGCTTGGACGGAATCAGTTCATCGGACAAGGCCAATTCGAGTGCCGGCAAACGGCTCTTGGCCAATAGCTCGGGCTCCTGATTGATCTTGCCGACCAAGCCTTTTTGCGCCGAAACCGGATAGACCTGATGCTCCGCCAAACCAAGGGTGTGAGCGACGCTGCTCACCTGCCTGCTGATTTGCTCATCCACTTCTTCCGGCGTGCGCAACTCATCCCACATGCTGTCGATCTTGTTCAGCACGACCATGCGCCCGGGTCCGGCGCCGATATGCTCGCGCCAGATATCGATATCGCTGCGGGTGACGCCGGTATCGGCAGCCAGGATGAAGAGCACGGCATGCGCATTCGGAATCAGGTTCAGGGTCAGTTCCGGCTCGGTGCCGATCGCATTCAACCCAGGCGTGTCGATGATGACCAGACCTTCCTGCAGCAACGGATGCGGGAAGTTCACGATCGCATGCCGCCATTGCGAAATCTCGATCATGCCCGCCTCATCCGCTGCCATCGCCATGTCCGGATCGTTCTCATCGTACAAGCCGTAGGATTTCGCCACATCGATCGGCACGCGCTTGGTCAGGCTGACTTGCTTGAACGCTTCAAGCATCCCTTCGCCCGACAGGATATCGAGCGGGAGCACGGTCCAGACCTGGCTTTGCTCCTTGAGGTCGCTGGTGGATTGCGAATCGGCACGGGTCTCGATCGGCAGCAGCCGGATCGATGGCGGAAAGGTTTCGTCGTACATCAATTCGGTCGGGCACATCGTGGTGCGCCCGGCGGCGGAAGGCAGGATGCGCTGACCGTATTCCGCAAAGAAAATCGCATTGATAAGTTCGGATTTGCCGCGTGAAAATTCCGCGACAAAGGCGATCGACAACTTGTCGTCGGCCAACCGTCCCAGGGCGCGCGCAAAACGCTGGTCGCTGGCGATATCGGCCAGATCGGCAGCCTTCACGCATTGGCTATAGCGCTCAAGCGCAAGCATGACGTTGCTGCGCCATTTACTGTATTCCTGGAATTTTTGAACCAGATTGCTCACGTCATCCCCGCACAGGTGGTTTTTCTTCTTTGGATTGCTCGAATCTAGCACCGGCGCATGAGCGCTGCAAGAAAATAAAGCGCCATGAGGGCAGCAAGCCCTGCTACCGTTCATTTCTGGCAATTTGCACAATAAAAAGTCGAACGCTGACCCTGCTTGATCTGCCGCACCGCTGCGCCGCAGACGCGGCAAGGCTGGCCGGTCCGATCATAGACGAAATAGTTTTGCTGAAAATAGCCGGACTGTCCATTCACGCTCAGAAAATCGCGCAGCGTGCTGCCGCCCTGCTCGATTGCCGCAGCCAGGATTTCTCGTATCGCCTGGGCCAATTTCTCGTAGCGAGCCAGCCCGATACGATGCGCCGACGTCCGCGGATTGATGCCCGCCCGGAACAGGCTTTCGGAAGCATAGATATTCCCGACGCCGACCACGATGTCGCCTGCCAGCAACACTTGCTTGATGGCCGCATTGCGGTTTCGTGTATTTTTGTACAAGGTTTGCGCCGAAAACGCCGGCTCCAGCGGCTCCACGCCCAAGCCTCGCAGCAGAATGTGATTTTCGACCGCGCCATCTTCCTTTGCATGCCACAGCACTGCGCCGAAACGGCGCGGGTCGTTCAAACGCAGGATCCGGCCGCCAAGCACCAGGTCGAAATGGTCGTGCGTTTGCGCAGGAGTAGCGGCCGGCAAAATGCGCAAGTGCCCAGACATGCCGAGATGAATGATAAGTGTGCCATGATCGAATTCGATCAACAGGTATTTGCCGCGCCGGCCGGTGCCCCGAATCGTACGCCCCGACAAGCTCTGCGCCAGTTCCCCGGGAAACGGCCAACGCAATCCGCTGCGGCGCAGCGTGACATCCGTGACCGTTTTTCCATCGAGGTGGGGCGCAACGCCGCGCCGGGTAACTTCTACTTCTGGTAGTTCTGGCATGTGTAAAGAGAGCTGTCCACTCGGATTGTAAAGAAATGCGAAGAATCGCCGCGCCGGCCGGCATAACGCCCACATTCGTCCGGTTGGGCGTAAAATTAATAGACGAAATATTCGCCGGGACATCCTTTGAAAATCGCTCTTGCCATTGTAACTCTCTCGACCCTGTTATCAGCGTGCAGCGGACTGCGGTCGCAATCGAATGCGCAGCCGGACTTGTCACCGGCCGCCGTGGTCGCCGCAGGCGAAGAATTCCAGGGGCCGTTCACGGCCCGCAAACCGGGTGCCGGTTCCGCCGGGCAGAAGGAAGACCCGCTGCCTTCCATGGAATTGAGCGAGGATGTGCTGTTCAAGGTATTGAAAGCCGAAATCGCATTTCAGCGCGGGCAATGGCAAAGCGCCTATATCACCATGCTGACGCTCGCACAGCAAACGCGCGATCCGCGCCTGGCGCGCCGCGCCGCCGAATTCGCATTGAGCGCCAAACAATCCGACGAGTCGCTGGCAGCAATCCGCTTGTGGCGCGAACTGGCGCCGCATTCCGAAGAAGCCACCCAGTACTACCTCGGCTTCGTGCTGCTAAGCGACGACCTGGAGGAAGCGCAGGCGCTGTTTGCCCAACGCCTGAAAGACGCGCGGCCGCAGTCACGCGGTCTGCTGATTTTCCAGATCCAGCGCCTGTTGGCCCGCGTCAAGGACAAGTCCGCTGCTTTCGCACTGCTGGAAAAACTGCTCGAACCCTACCCGCCGACAGTGGAAGCGCATATCGCGCTGGCGCAAAGCGCGTTCGCCAACGATGACGTCGTGCGTGCCCGCTCGGAAGCAAGAGCAGCGCTGGCCCTCAAGCCGGATTCGGAACTGGCGGCACTGACCCTGGTGCAGGTCACGCCCGACAAAACCGATGCGGCAAAATTTCTGACCTCCTTCCTCGCGGCTTATCCGAAAGCCAATGATGCGCGCGTCGCTTATGCACGCATTCTGGTCGATCAAAAGCAATACGCCAAGGCGCGCAGCGAATTCGAAATCCTGCTGAAAGCCCAGCCCGAAGACCTGACGACGCTCTATGCGCTCGGCATCCTGGGCACGCAAACCAACGATTTGAAGGATGCCGAAAAATACCTGACGACCTATCTCAAAGTCCTTGCCAGTCATCCCGATGAGGAGCGCGATCCGACCCAGGCGCTGCTGATCCTGGCGCAGATCGCCGAGGACCGCAAGGATATCGACGGCGCAATGAAATGGCTGGCGCAGATCGAATCCGGCGAAGCCTATCTCGGTGCCCGGATCAAACGCGCGCAGCTGATCGCCAAGGGCGGAGACATCGCCGCAGCGCGCAAAATGCTCAAGGAAATCACCGCCGAAGGCGAACGCGAGCAAACGCAAATCATCATTGCGGAAGCACAGCTCTTGCGTGACGCCAAACAGTTGGAAGAATCCCGGGCGGTGCTGGAAGCCGGCCTCGAACGCTTCCACAACAACGCCGACCTGCTGTACGACTATGCGATGGTGGCGGAAAAACTCGATCAGCTCGACCTGATGGAAACTACGCTGCGCAAGCTGATCGAATTGGCGCCGAACAACCAGCATGCATATAACGCGCTGGGCTACTCCCTGGCCGAACGCAACCTCCGTTTGCCCGAGGCTTTTACCCTGATCGAAAAGGCGCTGGCGCTGGCGCCGGAAGATCCCTTCATCATGGATAGCATGGGCTGGGTGCAGTTCCGGCTTGGCCGCTTGAAGGAAGCGGAAGAACTGCTGCGCCGCGCCTACGCCCTGCGCCCCGACGCTGAAATAGCAGTACACCTCGGCGAGGTATTGTGGGTCAAGGGATTGAAAGAGGATGCGCAAAAATTCTGGCGCGACGCCAAGACCAAGGACCCGCAAAACGACGCCTTGAAAAGTACGCTGGCAAGACTGCATGTCAGTCTGTAAGCGCATGTTCCCTCACTGGAAATCGTGTTGCGCGGCGGCTGCCTGCGTGCTGATGCTTGCCGGCTGCGCCAGCCTGGCGCCGGCCCCGAAAATCCAGGCAAGCGTGGCGCCTCGCATTTATCACGACACGATCGAGTTGGCCGGACGGCTCTCGGTCCGGTATCAAAAGGATGGCAAGGAAGAATCCCTGCACGGCAGCTTTACCTGGTCGCAAACTCCCCAGCGCACCCTGATCACAATGCTGTCGCCCCTAGGCCAGACGCTCGCCACCATCGAACTCAAGCCAGGCAGCTCTACCCTGATCCAGGCCGGACGAGCGCCGCTCACGGCTCCCGATGCCGATACCCTGGCTGCGCAGGCTTTCGGCTGGCCCTTGCCGGTTTCAGGGTTGCGCGACTGGCTGCAAGGCTTTGCGATCGACAGTTCTGGCCGGCCATTCATCGCGACGCCGCAAAGCGAAAACAGCACAGTCACGACACTGGACGGCTGGCGCATTCATTACCTCGACGGACAAGACCAAAGCGCAGCAGTCGCCCCCAAGCGCATCGATCTGCAGCGCTCCGGCACGCAGGCGGGCGAGGTCATCATCCGCATTATTATCGATAGCCGGCAGGTGCCGAATTGACGACGCTACGTACCCTGAACAACTGTCCGGCGCCAGCCAAGCTGAACTTGTTTTTGCATGTCACCGGACGACGGGCAGATGGTTATCACTTGCTGCAAACCGTATTCCAACTGATCAATCGCGGCGACACCTTGCACTTCACCTTGCGCGACGATAACCGGATTTGCCGCACGACTGAAGTGCCCGGCGTCGCCGAAGATGACGATCTGATCGTGCGCGCGGCAAGATTGTTGCAAACGGTTGCCGGCACATGCCCTGCCGGACCATTCCGCGGCGTCGATATCGCGATCGAAAAGCGGCTGCCGATGGGCGGCGGCCTCGGCGGCGGCTCGTCCGACGCGGCGACCACCTTGATGGCGCTCAATCACTTGTGGCAGGCCGGCTTGACGCGCAGCGAGTTGATGGCGCTCGGCCTGCAGTTGGGCGCGGACGTGCCGTTTTTCATATTCGGACGCAATGCATTTGCCGAAGGCGTCGGCGAAGCATTGGCCGCGGTCGACACGCAGCAGCACTGGTTCGTTGTGATCGAACCGGGCGTTTTTGTACCGACTGCAGCAATATTTGGAAAACCTGAATTGACACGGGATTCGAAACCCGTCACAATATCGGACTTTTCCAGAGCGCCTCTTGGCTTCTGGAAAAACGACTTGCAAGTCGTGGCTGCCCAGCTGTTCCCTCCAGTCGCAGAAGCCATCGAGTGGCTCAAGACTTACGGGGAAGCAAGGATGACCGGCTCAGGCGCCTGCGTGTTTTGCCCGTTTGAGCATGAGCACCAGGCTGACGAGGTACTGAAAGCAGTGCCTGATCGCTGGAAAGCATGGAAGGCCAAAGCGTTGACGGAACATCCGCTCGCATATTTGCAAAGATCGTAGTCAAAGATTCGTTTGACGTCAGGTAGAATAGGACGACGGCAAACACCGAGTTGTGTAGGGGAATCGCCAAGTTGGTTAAGGCACTGGATTTTGATTCCAGCATGCGAAGGTTCGAATCCTTCTTCCCCTGCCAGTAGATCAATAAAAAAAACCAAGCAAGAAAAATACGCAAGCCGCCAACGCCTGAAGCTGTAATCAGGGATTGGCGGCTTTTCAAGCTTTTAACGTTCGCATCTATAGTCTAGGTATCTCATGGCACACGACAACCTGATGGTTTTTACCGGCAACGCAAACCCGGAACTGGCTGCCGGTGTCGTCAAACAGCTCAAGCTTCCGCTCGGCAAGGCTGTTGTTTCCAAATTCTCCGACGGCGAAATCGTGGTCGAGATCAACGAGAATGTGCGCGGCAAGGATGTGTTCGTACTGCAATCTACTTGCGCGCCGACCAATGACAACCTGATGGAAATCATGTTGATGGTCGATGCCTTGAAACGCGCATCGGCCGGCCGCATCACCGCCGCCATCCCCTATTACGGCTATGCGCGCCAGGACCGCCGTCCACGTTCTGCGCGCGTTGCAATTTCCGCCAAGGTGGTCGCCAACATGCTGCAAGAGGCCGGCGTCGAACGCGTGCTGATCATGGACTTGCATGCCGACCAGATCCAGGGTTTCTTCGATATTCCGGTCGACAATATTTATGCCTCGCCGATCCTGCTGTCCGACCTGGTGAGCAAGAACTACGACGACCTGCTGGTGGTGTCGCCCGACGTCGGCGGTGTGGTGCGCGCCCGCGCGCTGGCCAAGCGCCTGAACTGCGACCTGGCGATCATCGACAAGCGCCGTCCGAAGGCAAACGAGTCGGAAGTCATGAACATCATCGGCGAAGTCGAAGGCCGCAACTGCGTGATCATGGATGACATGGTCGACACGGCGGGCACCTTGACCAAGGCTGCTGAAGTGTTGAAAGAGCGCGGTGCGAAGAAAGTCGTCGCTTACTGTACCCACCCGGTGCTGTCCGGCCCAGCCATCGAACGCATTTCAAAATCCCCGCTGGATGAACTGGTAGTGACCGATACCATTCCTTTGTCGGCAGCCGCCAAGGCTTGCCCGAAGATCCGCCAATTGACCTGCGCCGAATTGCTGGCCGAGACGTTCAAGCGCATCAGCAAGGGCGACTCGGTGATGTCGCTGTTTGCCGATTGATAGCCGGCGTGCGCTGTGCGCATGCCGCCAAGATAAAAGCCGATCCCGCCGGGATTATCCCAAGTTTTTAAAATTCATCAATTGTCCCGCAAGGGAGAATTGATTTTCGAATCCCCTGGTCGCGGGGGATTTTCACCGCAAGACGAAACGACTTGCACACACTGGAGCAACAAAATGAAAGTAATCGCATTTGCACGCAAAGAGCAGGGGTCCGGAGCGAGCCGCCGCCTGCGCAATGCTGGCCAAACCCCAGGCATCATCTATGGCGGCACCAGCGCACCGGTCACCATCTCGCTCGACCACAATGCGCTGTACCACGCGCTGAAAAAAGAAACCTTCCATTCCTCGATTCTTGATATGGAAGTGGACGGCAAGGTGGAACAGGTTCTGCTGCGCGATTTCCAGATGCACGCGTACAAGCAACTGGTTCTGCACGCTGATTTCCAGCGCGTCGACGCTTCGCAAAAGATTCACGTGAAGGTGCCGCTGCATTTCATCAATGCAGAAATTTCCCCGGCGGTGAAATTGAACTCGGCAATCATCAGCCACGTGCTGTCCGAACTGGACGTCAGCTGCTTGCCGAAAGACCTGCCTGAATTCGTCGAAGTCGATCTGGCCAAGCTGGAAGCCGGTCACTCGGTCCACTTGTCCGACCTGAAATTGCCGCAAGGCGTCACCGCAGTCACCCACGGTGGCCAGGACAACCCGACCATCGCGACCGCTGCAGTACCCGCCGGCAAAGTGGAAGAAGCAGCCCCGGCCGCACCAGCGGCTACCCCTGCGCCAAAGAAATAATCATCTATCCACCGCGTGGATAGTGAATAGATCGAAAAACCCGCCACGAATGGCGGGTTTTTTATTTGCAGGACGAAATGTTGCGCTGGAATTTCTCCTATAAGAAGCACCATCTGGCCAGCCGCATATTCCCATCCTCTGACAGCAGACTATCTCCCAGCAAGTACATATGCTCTGCAGCATCCCCAGTTGTTCAGTCAGCAGTTCCTGTGCATTTTAAGTCTTGCGATCCCATCTTTCAGGCACAGCACGCTCAGTTCAGCGCGGCAGGCTCATACAAGGCCGTCACCGGCAGCCAATCCCGCGGATCAACCCGATAATAATTTTTGAGCTCTTCAAACAAGGCAGGATGGAATTCGGAAAGCAGGATCGATTTTTCAAAGAAGCTTTCCGTTGCCACCGCAAAAAATTCCGCCGGGCTGGTTGCGCCGTAATAATCCAGCACGCTGGGAACTTGATACAAGACGGCTTGCTGCAATTGGGCGTATTCGTGCGATAGCACCGTGGACCATCTGCGATACGCCGCCGTCGTTCTAAGCAGAGGTGCGCCGTTGTTGCTGCCCGATTCGCTATCGAGCTGATGCGCGAATTCGTGCAGCACCACGTTTTGCCCATTGTTGAAAGGCATGCCGCTCTGTACGACATGATCCCACGCCAGAATGACCTGGCCATTGCTCCATGATTCGCCGGACAAAGTCTGGCTGGCATGCGTGACGACTCCGCCAAGACCGATCTCGGTGCGCGGCACCAGGAAAGCCGACGGATACACGAGAACATGATGCAAGTCCGGATACACCTGCGGCGGACGGTTGAGCAACAGCATGCAAGCTTTGCCGGCAATGCTCACCCTCACCTCGTCGGTAATCAAAAAACCGTCGCAACCGATAAATTTCTTTTGATGCAGGAACTGCTTTACCAATCTCTGCAATTGCAACTGCAGCTCGGCCGGCATGCGCGAGTACGCCGGAACATGGCGCGCAAGGATGTCCGCAAAGCGGGCAGGAAAAGGCCGCTCGATCGCACGCTTTAAGCGATAGGCCGGCAGCCACACGGTCAACGCGATGCCGAGCGCCACGAAGCCCAGCAGGCATAGAAGCGGGATCATGCCGTGCCGCCGTTTGCCACTGCGCGATTGCCGCAGGCGCACGCTCGGTGATGAATGGTCTTCATTGGATTTCCCTTCGCTCTTGTTCTGCCAATCAGAGGAGGCCGGGGTGATTTTCACGAAAGACCGCGAAAAAAACTCTGACCCGCCTTTGTCTAAATGGGACAATCGACGCGAAATACAATGCCGCCGGCCAAGCTTAATTTTCACTTGCGTCAAAAAACGTCACTCGCATCGTTCGTTTTATACTTGCCGAGCCCGCTTGGAATGGCAAAATTTTCCAACACGGTTTTTTCCGGGATAATCGATATTTTCATTTTTCACAACACCATGACCATTCGTCTCATCGTCGGTCTCGGCAACCCCGGTCCGGAATATGAACAAACACGCCATAACGCCGGCTTCTGGCTGGTCGACAACCTGGCCAACGGCATCGCGCGCTGCAGGCTGGCGCGCGAATCGCGCTACCACGCGCTCGCCGCAAAATCGGCTATCGGCGGCCAGGAGGTCTGGCTGCTGGAACCGCAAACCTTCATGAACCGTTCAGGACAATCGGTCGGCGCGCTGGCGCACTTTTACAAGATCGCCCCTGACGAAATCCTGGTCGCGCACGATGAACTCGACCTGCCGCCCGGCGTCGCGAAAATCAAGAAAGGCGGCTCCTCCGGCGGCCATAACGGCTTGAAGGACATCACCGCCGCGCTCGGCACGCAAGACTACTGGCGCCTGCGTATCGGCATCGGCCATCCGCGCCAACTCAATCTGCAACAAGCAGTGGCCGACTACGTACTGCATCGTCCGCGCAAGGAAGAACAGTCTTTGATCGATGAAGCGATTGCAAAAAGTCTCGACGTCATCCCCTTGTTATGCGAGGGCAAATTCGAAGCCGCCACCATGCGTTTGCACACCACAAAATGACAATGAACGATACAACTCCTTCCGATGCGCAGGCGGACATCGTGCGCGCAACAAAACGTGGACGCTGGCTTTCGGCGGCGCTGATGGCAGTGGCAATCGCACTGCTGCTGCCCTTCATGTTCATCGTCCTGCCGGTCTTGAACAGCGGCTTCAACCCGATGCCCTCGCCCCCTCAAGTCCTCATCATCAAAGGCATACTCGTGTGCCTGGCTGCGCTAGGCGTGGCAACCGGCGCAATCACCGTCTACAGCGGGCGCCGCATGCTGCGCAGCGGCCAATGTCCGCCGCCCGATGCCTGGGTGTGGCGCGACACCAAGGTCAAACGAGGCCTGGCCGCTACTCGGCTGGCCTGGGCCTACATCGTCTCCGCCGTGGCCTGCGGCATCCTGTGCGTCGGCCTCGTCGCCTATATCCTGATGGTGCTGGACCGGGTGAGGGCGCCGTCATCATTGAAGTTGCCGCCGGGCGTAAAAATCATCCAGCAAAAAAGCTTCTCCACCGGGAAATGACCGCCCTCCTTTTCGCGCCGGCCCCAAGGCACTGGCGCATTTACCGCAACACGGCTTGCGCATAATGCGTTTGCCATATTTGCCGAAAAGCCGGATTTAAGCCGATCTGATCGAGGCCTAGCCCCGCAGCTACGGTAAAATAGCGGGCTAATCGCAACCCCAAGCAAAGCACATCATGAGTCTCAAATGCGGCATCGTCGGCCTGCCTAACGTCGGCAAATCCACCCTCTTCAACGCGCTCACCAAGGCCGGCATCCCTGCGGAAAATTATCCGTTCTGCACCATCGAGCCCAATGTCGGCGTGGTCGAGGTGCCCGACCCGCGTCTGAAAGCATTGGCAGAAATCGTCAAACCCGAACGCATCCAGAATGCCATCGTCGAATTCGTCGACATCGCCGGCCTGGTTGCAGGCGCCTCCAAGGGCGAAGGCCTGGGCAACCAGTTCCTGGCCCATATCCGCGAAACCGACGCGATCGTCAACGTGGTGCGCTGCTTCGAAGACGACAATGTGATCCACGTCGCCGGCAAGATCAACCCGCTCGACGACATCGAAGTGATCCAGACCGAACTGGCCTTGGCCGACATGGGCACGGTCGAAAAAGCGATCCACCGCGAGAACAAGAAAGCCCGTTCCGGCGACAAGGATGCGGCCAAACTGGTCGAACTGCTGGAACGCATCATGCCGCACCTGAACGATGCCAAGCCAGTGCGCGCGATGGGCCTGGATGCGGAACAAATGGCATTGATCAAGCCGCTGTGCCTGATCACCGCCAAACCGGCGATGTACGTCGGCAACGTGTCGGAAAGTGGCTTCACCAACAACCCGTTACTGGATCAATTAAGCGAATACGCCAAGTCGCAAAACGCCCCGTTGGTTGCGATCTGCGCATCGATCGAATCGGAAATCGCCGATCTCGATGAAGAAGACAAGGATGCTTTCCTCGCCGATATGGGCATGGAAGAGCCGGGGCTGGATCGTCTGATCCGCGCGGCCTTCAAGCTACTCGGCTTGCAGACTTATTTCACGGCGGGCGTGAAGGAAGTGCGTGCCTGGACCATCCACATTGGCGACACCGCGCCGCAGGCGGCTGGGGTAATCCATACTGATTTTGAACGCGGCTTCATTCGGGCGCAAACCATTGCTTATGAAGACTTTATTGCTTACAAGGGCGAGCAAGGGGCAAAGGAAGCGGGCAAGATGCGGGCTGAAGGTAAAGAGTATGTGGTCAAGGATGGGGATGTGTTGAATTTCTTGTTTAACGTCTAACCCAAAGACATCATCTCACGGCGTTCCATAAAACATCCCCCCTCGAAAGCCCCGTAGTTACGGGGCTTTTTGTTGATAGCGCTGCCTTGCCGTTCCTTGCAATCGCATCCCAAAGCGAAGATGGAACGGATGGCCGAGCGGTACGGAGAGATGCTTGCTGACGATTTGTTGGCGCGCGTTTTCTCAAAACCGCGCCCTGCACCTCTTGGATAATGATCGAACCGAAGTTTGACGAAACCCTCGGGAGCGACAACCATCCGGAAATTCCGGATAGTTCGTCAACGAGCTGCTGGAAGGTAGCCGCGCTAGCAAACCGCGGATGTATCTTCGGGCACGAGCACCTCCTCGAAGATGACGAGCAGTTCAATCCAAGGAGATAAGCGCGCCGTGCCTGACTTGCCACTCAAACTCGCCGCACATTAGGGTTTTGATGATTTGTTATCTATATGCTACGCTCGCACCCTCATCAATCGTATAAAAAAGCGGGCACAAATATGTGCTGCATTCAAGCGATTTACCGACAAATCAACTCGCCAAGACCCCAGACTCCGCTCCGGCGGTCAACCATGTAACGCCAACTTTAAAAGAGGGAAAAATGGGATTTCCAGATTCCGGCAAAGCATCCACTTATGCGGACTCGTTTGTAGGACGTCCTACTTCCAGCGGCGATATCTACTCGCACAACGAAGATACCGCCGCATTGCTGCCCAGAGAGCGCTAGTACGACCTGCCGATGGGCACTCGCCTGCGGCTTACTTACTAGAGCAGTTTCAGCCTGACTGTACAGGAGCCAAGGTTGAGCCGAGAAGCGCAACCGTACGAATGGTACGGTGAGCATCGCAGGCGCAAGATTGGCCGTGTACGGTCAGGATGAAACTGCTCTAAGGGCGACAGATCGTCGTGAAGGTCAATGACCGCGGCGCCGGCAAAACGATAAAAGACAAAGCCACCGGGGAAAAAATCACCGTCGACGACGGCCGGGTGCTCGACCTCAGCCGGGCAGCTTACGCTTACCTGATAGGCAAAGCGACCAACACGATCACGAACGCCAATGCCGGCGTGATCGACCTTGAGGGAATCCTGATAGTGCCGCCCTCCACGCCATTCGGTCCGGTCGGCCAACCCGGAAAAGGCGACAAGCAATGAAATACCTGCCCATCTTGTTTTTGAGCGCGCATCTCATGTGCGCAACGGCGGCAACGCCCGATTCGGCCTCTGTTGCCTTGAGCGAACCGCTGAAGAACGTGGTGTTTTCGCCGGTCGCCGAACTGCATATCATTGGCGTGGACAAGGACGATGACAGGCAATTACGTTGGGTCACTTGGGGTGAAAGAACGGATCAGTCCAGCATTGCCCGGCTGATGGTCGTCAGCAATTCTGCTCAAAGCCCCAACACCCTGTCTTCGGTAGAAAGGCGGGATGCTTATGCGCCAGCCATCGTCCGGGCACACCCGTGGCGTTATGGAAAACATCCGGTGCTGGCATGGACTTATCAGCAGGGAGCCGCCGCGCAGACGCTGGAGCTGTATGGCCTGGACGACAAGGATCAACTGGTAAAGCTCGATGAGGTGTCTGGCGCACTGATCGAGTGGAGCGTCAACAAGCAGGGGAAAATGCTGGCGAACATTTATGAACAAGCCAACGCCCGGCTGACTGCGAGTTGTTATGGCTGGCAGGAGAAGCAGCATAAATTGGCCGAGGTCTCTTGCCGTTAGAGCGGCTAGAGCGGTTTGACGCTCAGCGTAAGGTGCAGTCAGAGCCCAAGAACCAGCCGCACATCAGCGACAGTAATCGTGTCGATGGCCATCCGGCATCACCTCCTCCCGCGCCTCGTGCGTGCGGAGCTTAGCCCCCCGCAAGAGTGTCCTGAGCTTGGGCCTGTATGGCCCGATCGGCAATCCGGTCCGGCGAAGCGGCTGCAACTATCGCAGCGCTGCGCACGGCAGAACCGGTGCATCATCGCGGTACGCTTCGCGCAATGAAATTGAGGAGCCGATGCTCGATCATTCAATGGTGCATAATCCACGGATCATTAATTACCCACCTTCTTTCAACATCATGCCCATCCTCACCGAACTCAACCTCTACCCCATCAAATCCTGCGCCGGCATTTCCCTGCGCGAAGCCGTCGTCACCGAGGCCGGCCTGATGAGCGAACATATCTACGATCGCGAATGGATGGTGGTCGATGAGCAAGGCAACTTCCTGACCCAGCGCGAGCATCCGACGATGGCCTTGATCGTTCCCCGGATCAAGGGCGCCATGCTGGAGTTGCGCGCGCCAGGCATGCTGCGGCTTGAGATTCCGCTCGATCTGGCCGATCCGGACAAAGCGCCGACGCGGGAAGTGCGGGTCTGGCGGGACACGGTCAAAGCCTATGACTGCGATGACACGACTGCAGCCTGGTTCTCGAATGCACTCGGCACGCCCTGCCGGCTGGTGCGTTTTCACCCGCACGCGAAACGTTTGGCCAACAAGCAGTGGACCGGCGATATCGACGTGTCGACCATGTTTTCCGACGGCTTTCCGATGCTGGTTATTTCGGAAGCATCGCTGGACGATTTAAATCAGAAATTGTCCGCGCAAGGACGCGCCGCGCTGCCGATGAATCGCTTCCGTCCGAATCTCGTCATCAAGGGCGTGGAGGCTTTCGAGGAAGACTATGCGGATTCGATCAAGCTCGGCGGCGCGACCTTGAAACCGGTCAAGCCTTGCCCGCGCTGCCCAATTCCTTCGATCGATCAAGCCACCGGTATCGTCGGGCCGAGCCCGCTCGACATCCTGCAAACCTATCGCGCCAATCCGCGTGTCGATGGCGGCATCACCTTTGGCATGAATGCGATTTTGCTGGAAGGCGAAGGTCAGATATTGCGCGTCGGACAGGAAGTGGAAATCGAACTGGCGTTCTGAGTTGCGACCATCCAGGCTCCGGGGTAGTATTCCGGCGAGGCAGTCAATTGTCTGCGACCAACCCGGAGCGGCTATCGATGTTGAATACGCTATCTGCGGAAAACCTGCAATTGCGCGCGCAGTTGAAGACGCTCGTGGAGCAGGCGCGCCGCAATGAGGAAATCATGCGACGCCACCAGGCTTTCGACTTGGCATTCATCGGCGCTGGCAGCTTCAGCGAACTCATCAAAAGCATTTTTCAAACGCTCACCGCATCGTCCGAACTGGATGTCACGACGCTGGCGCTGATCGACTCCGATTACAGCATCAGACGCATGCTGGCCGATCTGCAAATCCATTTGAACGAGTACCCGAATCTGCTGTTCCTGCAGGAAGAAGCCGAGCTGGGCGAATTGCACGAACACCTGCAAAAGCCCGTATTAGGCCGCTATGCCGAACAGCTCCACGGGCCGATGTTTCCGGAGCCGGTCAGCATTCCGGCCAGCGTGGCGATCATGCCGCTGCTGCGCAATCATCGCTTGATCGGCACGCTCAATCTGGGCAGTTTTCACGAGTCGCGTTTCGTGCCGAACATGGCCACCGATTTCGTCGAGCACTTGGCTTCGATCATCGCGATCTGCCTCGAAAACGTGATCACCCAGGAGCGCCTGAAACATATCGGATTGACCGACCCGCTGACCGGCGTCCACAACCGGCGCTATGTCGAACGGAGGTTGCTGGAAGAAATCGGCCGTACGCAGCGCCAAGGTCATGCCTTGTCCTGCCTGTTCATCGATATCGATCACTTCAAGAAAATCAACGACCGTTTCGGCCATCAGGGCGGCGATGAAATTCTGCGCGAAGTCGCGGGCCGCATCAAAGCCGAGTTGCGCTTGAGCGATGCGCTCGGGCGCTTCGGCGGGGAAGAATTCGTAGTCCTGCTGATCGATGCCGAACTGCCCGATGCGGTCAGCGTGGCGGAACGAATCCGCGCCAGCATCGCGGAGCAACCGCTGACAATCGGCAGTGGAGAATCGGTCAGTTTTACGGTATCGATCGGCGCCGCCAAACTCGGTATGCCGGCGCGTGCCGATGCGGCGGAAGCTGTAGCGAAGGAATTCATCGCCAGCGCCGATCAAGCGCTGTACCAAGCCAAAGCCGGCGGCCGGAACAAGGTGATCAGCGCCGGCTGAGCGCATTCCTCTTAGAGCATTTTTAGCCTGACCGTGCGGAGTCAAGGTCAGGCCGAGGAGCGGACGCGTACAGGCGTACGCCGAGCACCGGAGACCTGAGATTGGCCCGTACGGTCAAGCTAAAAATGCTCTATACCAATTCTCGTAAAAAAACATAATAGGAAAATCGATGGATTTTTTCGGCTGGCAAGGGTGCAGCAGGGGTTTTCGCGTCGCATGCGATGCGCCTGCGGAACAGCCTGTGCCTGCGAGCGCAGGCGCGTGCTGCAAGCCTGAGGAGGCCGCATGGCGAGCCATGCAACGACGAACAACGCAGCCAAGCGGAAAAAGACGCGATTTAACTATTATATTTTTTACGAGGATTGGGATGATTTTGCATCGCCCTGCTTCAAGACAGCCTGCAGTCCCTCGTACTTGGCCTGCAATTGCTCTTTGCTCTCGCGCCACGCCGGATCGAAGGGGATGCAGTCCACCGGGCAGACTTGCTGGCATTGCGGCTCGTCGAAATGCCCGACGCATTCGGTGCATTTGTTCGGGTCGATCTCATAGATTTCGGGGCCCATTGAAATCGCGTCGTTCGGGCACTCGGGCTCGCATACGTCGCAATTGATGCATTGGTCGGTGATCATCAGCGCCATGGCAAACTACTCTTCCATCGCATGGATTTTTTCTTTCAGCCACTTCTCGACTGAAGGAAAAACGAATTTGGATACGTCGCCGCCCAGTACCGCGATCTCGCGCACGATGGTGCCGGAGATAAATTGATACTGATCTGAGGGAGTCAGGAACAAGGTTTCCACATCGGGCAGCAGATAGCGGTTCATACCCGCCATTTGGAATTCATATTCGAAGTCGGACACTGCACGCAAGCCGCGCACGATGACGCGCGCATCGTGGCGCCGCACAAAATCCTTCAACAACCCGGAAAAACTTTCGACCTGCACATTGGGGTAATGTCCCAACACTTCATTGGCAATCGTAAGGCGCTCGTCGAGCGAAAAGAACGGCCTTTTGTTCTTGCTGTCGGCGACGCCGACGATCAGTTTGTCGAACAGGCCGGAGGCGCGGCGAACCAAATCTTCATGACCTCGCGTAAGCGGGTCGAATGTTCCTGGATAAACGGCTGTGACCATTATGACTCCCTAAAGATGTCGCCAAGCAAAACGGAATGTAGGGGCATTATGCCTGAATTTCTGCTTTGATTTTGCGGCGCAACAAATGATAAAACACCATTCCGGCCTTGTCTGCGCGCAGCACTTCCCAATCGGCCAGCCAATCCGGGGGCGCATCTCCCGCCAGCGGCATCTCGGCTTCGGCATAGACTAGACCGCCGGGCGCCAGTAAGCGTTCGCACACCGGTAGCATTTTGGGTAGCCAATTCTGATGGTAAGGGGGATCCAGAAAAATCAGGTTGAAACGGGCACTGCCGATGCGCCCGGCCAATCCCTGTGCTATCGACCAGGCATCGCCGCGCAGAATGCTGATCTGGTCGGCCCGCAATTTTTCCTTGCTTGCTTCCAGTTGCCGGACGGCAGGAATGTTTTCTTCCACCATCACGACCCGTAGGGCTCCGCGGCTGGCCGCTTCAAAACCCAGGGCGCCGGTTCCGGCAAACAAGTCGAGACAAGCGACCTGAGACCACTGCCCATCCAGCAAATGGCCAAGCCAATTGAACACCGTCTCGCGCACCCGGTCGGGTGTAGGACGCAAGCCTTCGGCGTCGGGCACGGCAAGCGGCGTACGCTTCCACTGGCCGCCGATGATGCGGACCTGGTGTGCATGGGTGCCGCGGGCCGGACGTTTCGGTGCGTGTTTTTTACTCTGTTTTTTTTGCATGGAGACGAAAGGGTTTTTAATTGAATTTATAGACGATGGCAGGAGGCGGGAAGAACTTGCGGTCTGGCAGTCTATGACGGCGGGTTCCTGTTTTACCTATGGGTGGGCCTAACGTGGACAAGCCTTTCCGTAGGATGGCCGCAACCCATCATGATCACCTGTATGGCCAATCTGATGGGGAATGCAAAAGGCCGCCCCATCCTGTCCAGCTGATCATTTTCATCAGTAGCGCTACTGGGATTTTGCCGCCCCCACTACCACGGTAACAAGCTTGTCGAGTGCAATTTTCCGTTGGAATGCAGCCTTGATGTCTTCCGCCGTCACTCGCGCCACATTCGCCGTCCAGGTATCAAGGTAATCGAGTGGCAGGCCGTATGAACCGATGGCCGCGACGTTGTCGAGTATCTTGCGATTGTTGTCGATACGCAGAGGGAAGCCGCCTATCAGGTTGTCTTTTGCCGCTTTCAATTCTTCCGCGCTTGGACCGTCGCGCAAATAATCCGCAAGCGTTGCACGCACTACTTTGAGCGCTTCGTCGGTTTGTTCCTTTTGGGTTTGCAAGCCGATCTGGAATGGCCCTTTTTGCGCAGCCGGGATGAAATAGCTATGCACGCTGTACGCCAAGCCGCGCTTTTCGCGCACATCATGGGTCAAGCGCGAAACAAAGCCGCCGCCGCCCAGCACATAATTGCCTACCGTGAGCGCAAAATAGTCCGGATCGCGACGCGCCAACGCAGGCATGCCGATCAGGATATGCGACTGAGAGGCAGGATGGGCGATACGCACTTCCTGGCCTTTCGGATCTGAAACTTCCGGCAAGGCCGGCAAGGCGGCACCTTGCGGCAGGCGCCGCGTCAACTGCTGTGCGATCGCGTCGGCGTCGGCGCGGGTAAGGTCACCGATCATGGCGATGATGGCGCGATTGGCGACGTAGTGGGTGCGGTGAAATGCCAGCAAGTCATCGCGCGTGATCCCGGCGACCGACTCGACCGTTTCTTCCTTCGCATAGGGATGTTCGCCATACATCAGGCGCGAGAATTCCCTGTCTGCGATCGACTCGGGCTTGGTCAGGCTTTCCTTGATTGCCGAGATCGCGCGTGCCTTGTCGCGCGCCAGGATATCTTGCGGAAAACTCGGCTGCGCCAGGATGCGCGCCAGCAGCTCAACCGCTGTGTCTCGTTCGGCTTGGCTGGACAAGGTCCGCAGCGCAGCGCCGGCGCGATCGCTGCCGACCGCTTCGCTGCGTTGCGCGGCGGTGTCGGCAAACGCATCGGAAATTTGCGCTTCGGTTTGCGCGGGTTCACCGGGCAAGCCGCCGGCATGCAGGCCACGCGCCAGCATGCCGTTGGTCAGCGCGGCGACACCGGCTTTTCCCTTCGGGTCTCGGCGCGTGCCGGCGTCGAATTCGACATTGATGTCCAACATCGGAATCGAGTGATTTTCGACGAACAGTACACGCGCGCCATTAGCGAGGAACCATGACTGGATTTGCAAAGCCGCATGAGCAGGGAAAACCGTCAACACTACTGCGAAAAATAAAACTCGTTTGATCATGTTTACTTTTTAAACCTTGTTGAACCATAGCGAAAATCAATGCCGCAAGCCGGTCGGCGGGGCGGCTCTTTTTTCGGACAACGGCAGGGGTATGAGCGTCGCGACCGTCAAAGCATCATCGCCAAAATATTTCTGGGCTACCGCCTGTACCTGCTGCGGGGTGACTGCTTTCAATTTTTCGATGATGCGGTCGATCTGGGTGTGAGAGATGCCTGTCATTTCCATGACGGCGATCTCCATGCCTTGACCGAAGATCGAGTCGCGTTTGTAAACCTGGGTGGCAATCAACTGTGCCTTGACGCGCTTGAGTTCCTGTTCGGAGACCCCCTCTTTGGCAATCCGGCCGACTTCGGCACGCAGCAATTTTTCCAGTTGCTCGGTAGTGGTTCCCTGCGCCGGCGTACCGTCGAGCATGAACATCGCCGGCCCGCGCGCATTGGAGGTATAACCGGCGCCGACCATATTGGCGATTTTGTCGGTGCGCACCAGCTTTGCATTCAGACGCGCGTTGTCGTAGCCGTCGAGCACGGCCGACAGCACCTCCAGCGCATGCACGTCTTGGTCTTTTTCGACGTCGCGCAAAGGCGGCACCTTGAAGGCGAGTGCGACATAGGGATTCTCGGCCGGGGCTTTGACGGTGACCCGCTTGATTCCTTGCTGGCGCGGCTCGTTCTGCGGTTTGTTCTGCGGCAGCGGCTTGGCGGCAATCTTGCCAAAGTGCTTTTCGGCCAGCGCATGAACTTGCGCGGCATCAATATCGCCAGCCACCACCAAGGTCGCGTTGTTCGGCGCGTACCAGCGCTCGTGCCAAGCTTGCGCGTCTTGCACCGTCATGTGCTGCAGATCGTCCATCCAGCCGACGACGGGATGGTGATACGGGTGCGCGGCGAAGGCGGTCGCGTTCAGTGCTTCATGCACCAGCGACAGGGCTTGATCGTCGGTGCGCCAGCGGCGCTCTTCCATCACCACCTTGATTTCCTTGGCAAACTCGTCCTTGTCGAATACCAGATTTGCCATGCGATCGGCTTCCAGCGCCATTACCGCTTCCAGTTTCGTTTTTTCGATTTGCTGGAAGTAAGCGGTGTAATCCTTGCTGGTAAAAGCATTTTCGCGACCTCCGAGCGCAGCTACGCGGCGGCTGAATTCACCCGGCTTGAGTGTCTTGGTACCCTTGAACATCATGTGCTCAAGCACGTGCGCAACGCCGGTGGTGCCGTTCTGCTCATCCATCGATCCGACCTTGTACCACACCATGTGGGCGACGGTCGGAGAGCGGTGGTCTTCCTTGACGATGATTTTCATGCCGTTCTTCAACATGAATTCCTGTGCAGGCGCAGCTTGCGCCAAATGCGGCAGACAAGCCAGTGCCCAAGCCGACAACATTACTCCAATCCTAAATTTCATAGTCCGTGCTCTGTTAGAATGTCCTTGATTGTATCCGCTACTTGGCGTCTTTTACCGCATTTCTGCCCCTACCCGATGTTTAGTTTCTTCAAGAAAAAGCCTAAAGATATACAGGATGTTCCGCGCGAGCAGCGTGATTCGAATCCGCCGCTGCCGGAACCGCTGCCCGAAGCGCCGATTCAGATCGAAATCCCTGCCGAGCCGCAACCCGCGCCTGCCGAGCAAAAACGCAACTGGCTGACACGGCTCAAGGATGGTTTGTCGAAAACCTCATCCAGTCTGACCACACTCTTTGTCGGCGCCAAAATCGATGAGGACTTGTACGAGGAATTGGAATCGGCCCTGATCATGGCCGATAGCGGGGTGGAAGCGACCCAGCACCTGCTCGGCGCGCTCAAGCGCAAGGTCAAGGATGAAAAGCTGACAGAAGCCGCGCAAGTCAAGGCGGCACTGAAAGTCCTGCTGGTGGAACTGTTGCGGCCGTTGCAAAAGCCGCTCGAACTGGGGCGCCATCAACCACTGGTGATGATGATCGCCGGTGTCAATGGCGCCGGCAAAACCACCACCATCGGCAAGCTCGCCAAGCATTTGCAGATGCATGGCCAGTCGGTCCTGCTGGCGGCAGGCGACACCTTTCGCGCCGCGGCGCGCGAGCAACTAACGGTATGGGGTGAACGCAATAACGTCACGGTGATAGCCCAGGAATCGGGCGACCCCGCCGCCGTGGCTTTCGACGCCGTGCATTCGGCCCAGGCACGCAAGCTTAACGTAGTGATGGTCGATACCGCTGGACGCCTGCCGACCCAGTTGCATTTGATGGAAGAGCTGAAAAAGATCAAGCGCGTGATCGGCAAGGGCATGGAGTCCGCGCCGCACGAGATCCTGCTGGTTATCGACGGCAACACCGGCCAAAATGCACTGGCCCAGGTCAAGGCTTTCGACGACGCGCTGGGCCTGACGGGCCTGGTCATCACCAAGCTCGACGGTACTGCCAAAGGCGGGGTGCTGGCGGCCATTGCCAAGACTCGGCCGGTGCCGGTGTATTTCATCGGCGTCGGCGAGAAAATCGAGGATCTGCAGCCCTTCAATGCGCAGGAATTTGTTGACGCCTTGCTGAATTAAGCAATGTCCATGATCGAATTCAGCCACGTCTCCAAGCACTATGCAGAAAATGCAAAGGCTCTGACCGACGTCACGCTCTCGATCGCGAAGGGTGAACTGATTTACCTGGCCGGCCCGTCGGGTGCGGGCAAATCAACCTTATTAAAGATGATCGCCGCCATCGAACGTCCCAGCGCTGGCAAAGTCCAGGTAAATGGACAGGATATTGGACGCTTGAAAGCCTCCGGCCTGCCCTATCTGCGTCGCAATCTCGGCTTGATCCTGCAACAGCCGCGCCTGCTGTTCGACCGCGACGTACTGGCTAACGTGGTGTTGCCGATGATCGTCAGCGGCGCTACCAGATCCGATGCGGAAAAGCGCGCCCGCGCCGCTCTCGATAAGGTTGATCTGCTCGACAAGGCTTCGGCAGCGCCGCTCAGCCTGTCCGGCGGCGAACAGCAGAGGGTAGCGATCGCCCGCGCCATCGTCAATCGGCCGCAAATCATCCTGGCAGACGAACCCACCGCCAATCTAGACCGTCTCAGCGCGAACAAGGTACTGGATGCATTGAAAGCCTTCCATGCAGTCGGCGTGACGTGCGTCATCTCCAGTCATGACGAACACATCCTCGACCAGGCCAGCCGCGTGATTTATCTGAAGCAGGGACAGATCGGGGACGGCACGGCATGAGAATCTGGTTCAGGCAACATGCTTTCGCGTTGGCGCATGCAATGCGCCACGTCTTCAAGCCGCGCAGCGGATTTCTGCTCAACGTCGTGGTGGTGTCGATTGCGCTGGCACTGCCGTTTGCCGGCCTGACCTTGCTGGAAAATGTGCGTCCGCTATCCGAGCAGCTCTCGGTTGAGCCCGAAATCAGTATTTTCCTGACGATGGATATCTCGCGCGACAAAGCGACGGCAATGGCGACGCCGATCCGCCGCGTTCTGCAAGACGCAAAAACCAACGCTAAAGTCGAGTTTATCCCGCGCGAAAAAGCGTTTGGCTCGCTCAAGACCAAGACCGGGCTGTCCGAGGCGCTGACCACTCTGGGCGAAAATCCGCTGCCGGACGGCTATGTCCTGAAGCTGGCCGGTTTCCGGAACGCAGCCGAGGCGGTGCAGATCGACGCGATTGCGGCAAAGCTGAAAGCCTTGCCCGGTGTGGAATATGTACAAGTTGATTCGGCTTGGGTCAAGCGCTTGGCGGCCCTGTTGCAAGTGCTGCGCCTGGCGCTATTGCTGCTGGCGGCGACGCTGGGCGTGGTCGTGATTGCCGTAGCATTCAATACCATCCGCTTGCAAGTGATGAACCAGCGCGAGGAAATCGAAGTTTCGATCCTGGTCGGCGCGACCGAAGCCTTCATTTACCGGCCGTTTTACTATGCGGGCGCGTTATTGGGGCTATGTGCCGGCGGTGTCGCCCTGGGTGCGGTAGCGCTGGCGTTGCAGCCGCTCAATGGTGCGATAGCAGAGTTTGCCCACTTGTATGGTTCGGGGTTCCAGCTTGCTCCTTTGGGAATATTGGCGACCCTGCAATTGCTGGCTGTTAGCGCATTACTTGGGTTGATTGGCTCACTATTGTCGGTGCGTCGGCATTTGACAAGATTGACTCGGATGGGCTGATTCTATGCCATTGCAAATCAGCAATAAAATTGACTTTTTGAAATCAGCTATCTCCCCTTTTTAGCCTCCTCCTGCGTGCTGCAGAAATGTCATCCTTGACATTTTTAAACGATCTTTGATATGCCGCAACTTTTTCTCCCCGCCTTATTCTAAGCTCGTTAGACAGGAAGTATGCGGTTAGGGAATCGATAGCATTTTTGCTATTCCCTTCTTTTAAATCATGAATTAGCACTCCTCGCGATAGAGTGCTAATATATTCCGAACTATTCCAAGTTTGGCCCTATCCAAGCTTTAGGAATCCTAAATTAGGAGCAAGGAGAAAATATGAAGGGCATGCCCTCAACACCCGCATTGATACCTGCCAACAATGCATTGGCTCTTGGCTTTTCCGGTAATTTAGGCAATCTTGATGCCTATATTTCTGCAGTCAATCGTCTGCCGATGCTATCGCATGAGGAAGAAGTATCGCTGGCCCGTCGCCTGCGTGAGAAAAACGATTTGGCAGCGGCACAAGAATTGGTGTTGTCGCATCTGCGTCTGGTCGTTTCGATCGCACGCGGCTATTTAGGCTACGGCTTGCCGCATGCCGACTTAATCCAAGAGGGCAATATCGGCTTGATGAAAGCCGTTAAACGTTTCGATCCGGATCAAGGCGTGCGCTTGGTGTCGTACGCGATGCA
The DNA here is from genome assembly GCA_966211965.1 of uncultured Burkholderiales bacterium. GTDB lineage: Bacteria > Pseudomonadota > Gammaproteobacteria > Burkholderiales > Burkholderiaceae_D > CBIHON01. Next base: position 64,343 of record CBIHON010000001.1, read on the forward strand.
CTGGATCAAGGCCGAGATGCATGAGTACATTCTGAAAAACTGGCGCTTGGTCAAGGTTGCCACGACCAAAGCTCAGCGTAAGTTGTTCTTCAATCTGCGCAGCCACAAAGAAGGTTTGGACTCGATGACACCGGCACAAGTCGATGCGCTCGCCGCAACCTTGAACGTCAAACGCGACGAAGTGATCGAGATGGAAACCCGCTTATCCGGTCGCGATATCGCACTGGAAGCACCTACCGATGAGGAAGATGACAAGTTTGCGCCAATTGCTTACCTGTCGTCCGACATGCAGGAGCCGACCAAAGTGCTGGAAGCCCAGCAGTTCGATCGCTTGCAAACCGAGGGGCTTGAAGATGCGCTGTCCAAGCTCGACGCCCGTTCGCGCCGCATCGTCGAGGCACGTTGGCTTGCCAATGATGACGGTTCCGGCGCCACCTTGCATGAACTGGCGGACGAATTCGGCGTGTCGGCCGAGCGGATACGGCAGATCGAGGCAGTGGCGTTGAAAAAAATGAAAGGTTCGCTGGCGGCTTATGCCTGAAAAAGCCTGAAAAAAGCGCTCATTCGAGCGCTTTTTTATTGAAACTCAACAATCACGACAGCAACATCTTGAGATCATGCACGATTGGTTCGGCACCTTGTCCATGCCGAACAAACAGCCGGATACGGCCTTGCGGATCGAATACATAGCTGCCGGCAGTGTGATCGATCGTATAGCTGCCCGGCTCCTTGCCCGGCACTTTTTGGTAGAACACATGAAAGTCTTTCGCGATTTTATCGGTAGCGGCTTTATCGCCAAACATACCTAAAAAGCGCGGATCGAAAGCCGGAACATACTTCGACAAAAGCGCAGCAGTATCCCGTTCTGGATCGAGTGTGACGAATACCACCTGAACCTTGTCTGCCAACGGTCCCAGATGCTTCATCACGCCTGCCATCTCGGCCATCGTGGTCGGGCAAACGTCAGGACATTGTGTATAGCCGAAAAACACCACGACCGCCTTGCCCTTGAAATCGGCCAAGGTGCGGACCTTACCAGTGTGATCGGTCAACACAAAATCCTTTGCGTAATCAATGCCGGTGACATCGGTATTCTTGAAAGAGGACTTGGCCGGCGACAGAATCATCTGCGAACCGTTGCCGCCCTGCCTTTCGCAGCCCCCCGACACCAGCATTACCGCGAGGAGAACCGCAAGCTTCAGCAAGCGCATCAGAATTTGAAATAGTGATCGATCAACAGTGCCGCAAACAGCAACGACAGATAAATGATCGAATAAGTGAAAGTTTTGCGCGCGATCAAATCGCTGTAGTGCCGATAAATCTGCCACGCATACCAGAGGAAAATCCCGCCCAGCACAATGGCGCTGGCAAGGTAAATCAGGCCGCTCATATGTACTGCATACGGCAAGGTAGAAGTTGCCACCAATGCGATGGTGTACAGCCAGACATGCAACTGAGTAAATTGCATGCCATGCGTGATCGGCAGCATCGGCAAGCCCGATTTTGCATAGTCGTCGCGGCGATACAATGCCAGAGCCCAGAAGTGCGGCGGGGTCCAGATAAAAATGATGAGCACCAGTATCCAAGCTTGCATGGGAACATCATTGGCAATCGCAGCCCAGCCCAGCGCTGGCGGCATCGCCCCTGCCAGACCGCCGATCACGATGTTTTGCGGCGTTGCCGGCTTCAAGAGCATGGTGTAAATCACCGCATAGCCGACAAAGGTGGCAAAGGTCAGCCACATGGTGAGCGGATTGACAAAGTTGTACAGCGTCCACATCCCCAAACCACCCAATACGCCGGAAAAGACCAGCGTTTGCATCACGGTGATTTCACCGCGCGCCATCGGACGGCGGGCAGTGCGGGCCATACGTGAATCCACTTCGCGTTCGACCAGGCAATTGACGGCGAACGCGGCACCGGCCAGTAGCCAGATGCCGATAGTGGCCGCCATCACGTCTTTCCAGTTCGGCAGTTCCGGCGTGGCGAGGAACATGCCGATCACCGCGCAAAATACCGCCAACTGGGTCACGCGCGGCTTGGTCAAAGCCCAGTATTGGGCAGCGCGATTGGGAGGCTGGGCTGTCAGAATATTGCTCATGCTTGGAATGTCAGGTGCTAGAGGCGTGAAGCGAACTTATTCCGGTCGGAATTCGAGCCTTGTAGTTTAACATGACCACCAATAGCACGAGCAAAGCTGCGCCGCCGTTGTGCGCCACCGCCAGTGCCAACGGCCACTTCAAAAAAATCGTGGAAATGCCGGTGCCGAGCTGCAGCACAAGCGCGATCAAAAGCCAACGCCCCGTCTTGCGCAGGCCATCGATTCGCAGTGATCGGTATGCGACGAATGCGAGCAGGAGTGCGACCACGAAAGCAAAGCCACGGTGCACCCAATGTATGGCTGTCAGCGCAGGAAATGGCAGATACTCTCCGCCGGCCGTCTTGCCGAGTTCACGCCACAGGGTAAAGCCATTGGCAAAATCCATTTGCGGCAGCCAATTGCCGTGACACTGAGGAAAGTCGATGCAAGCCAAGGCTGCGTAGTTGGTGCTGACCCAACCGCCCAAAGCAAGCTGAAGCCCGAGCAGCGCAGCCCCCAGTATGGCCGGCGCTCGCAGCGTGGCGGCTGTTTGCGTGTCCACCACATGCTCGCCTTGCCTGGCCGCCAACCAACTCAGCAATGCCAGCAGGGTCAAGCCAAGAAGAAGATGGATCGTCACGATCACCGGCTGCAGTTTCATCGTCACGGTCCAGGCTCCGAATGCGCCTTGCAGGCAAACGAATGCAAACAGGATGCTCGGCTGCCACGGCGAAAATTTCACGTCTCTGCGCCCCGATTTCAGCCAGCCGCGCCATGCAATCGCCGTCAGCGCAATGATCAAGACGCCGATGCTCATCGCTAGGTAGCGATGAATCATTTCGATCCATGCCTTGACCGGCGTCACCGGTCCGGTCGGCATCGCGCTTTGCGCCGCATGGATCTCCGCGTGAGCGGCCAAGGGATTGGCCTGCCCATAGCATCCTGGCCAATCAGGACAGCCCAAGCCGGAATCAGTCAGGCGCGTGAAGGCGCCGAACATGATCAGGTCAAAGGTCAGGAACAGCGTAACCCAAATCAGTTTGCGATATTTGTTGGCGTCGCGCGAACCCCAGACCGTTGCCAGCGGTAACAGAGCGATGAGAATCCCGATGGCGGCAAGTTGAATCAGCATTATCCGATACTCGATGCTTTCAACAGCTTGGCGATGTCTTTCTTGATCTTGTTCGCATCGGCATTTTTTGGAAAGCGCATCATCAGGTTACCCAAAGGATCGATCATGTAGATATGGTCAGCCAGCGTCGCGCCCGGCTCGACCGGCAGCCAAGTCTTGAGCGTATCCATCTTGGCCCGCAGCATGTGCGTGCCATCGTATTCTCGCATGACGATGGTATCCAGAGGCTTGTCGTCGATAATCAGCCATACCCGCTCAATACGCTCCCGGTCTTTGCCGGTCGCGGTACGCAGTTGGCGCATGTCATACAGCTTTTTTTGACATGGCTCGCGGCACTCGGCTTCATCGACCTGCAACATGATCCATTTGCCTTTATAGGCATCAAGCGTAAGCGCTTTGCCGTCAAGCGCAGTAAGGCCAAGCGCCGGCATCGGATAGGCTCGCGGATCAAGCAAGACGCCGTAATTAGTCCGCCCCTCGGGCTTGATCACATAGTAAGTGAGGTAGGAAAAAAACATCGGCGCCGCGCATACAGCGAGCACCGCAAATAATTTCCAGCGCCCATTATTTTGTTGCTTGTCTTGATCCACGTCGAAATCCTGTCACCACAAAAAATATAAATGCCGTCGCGGCCAGTCCGTACCACTGGAAAGCATAGCCGCGATGCTTGTCGATACCGGTCGAAGGCAGGGGCCAGTCGCGCACCAGTCCGTCCGGCATGGCATTGGTCTGCTCCACGAAAAACGGCTGCAGCGCCAGTTTGCTGGCTGCGGCGAATTCCGCAATCTCCACGTTTTGCGCAATCACATTCGGATGCAGGCGTTCTGCCTTTCCCAACTGCAGCAAATGGCCGGGATTGCGTCTCGCCACCCCTTGAATCTCGATCACGCCAGGCGGCGTCACAAGCGGCGGCAGCTTGGCACGGTCAGCCATGTTACGGGCGATCCAACCGCGTACGATCAACACATGCAAGTCGCTGCCGGCGATCTTAAAAGGCATCAGCACATACATGCCGGCTGCTCCTTTGTATGGCCGATTATCCAAATAGATCGGCCAATCGCTTACAAACTCGCCTTTGATCCGGACTAACCTGTATTCGATCGAATCGAGCATTGCCGGGGCGGCGCCCAACATGATTGGCGGTGCGGCCTCGCGTTCCGTCAACTTTCGTTCAATCGCTTCTTTTTCCTGCGCACGGCGTGTTTGCCATTGGCCTAACGAGATGCCGATTGCGACGACCAGCACGGCAGCGGCAAACGGTATCCAGCGGAAGTGGAAAGTGAATGGCATTACAATGTCGTTTTACTCAATGCACCTGGCCGGGCTGCACTTGTTTTGCATGGCTGACCAGACCGCACCCGCTATGAAAATTCTCGTCGCCATCGCCTTCGTCTTGATTCTCGCCAGCCTGGCCTCTGCATTGATTTTCCTGATGAAGGACAAAGGCAGGAGCAATCGTACGGTACGAGCACTGGCATTGCGCGTCGGCTTTTCGATCCTGCTGTTCGTGTTGATATTGATCGCCAATTATTTGGGTTGGATACAGCCGACCGGCATTCGCTGAGATTGGATTGTAGAATAGAACACGTGTTCCAGTAAAAAAGCCGCACTTCCGTGCGGCTTTTTTATCCGGACAATAACTTACAGCCAATAAACGACCACGTACAAACCGAGCCAAACCACGTCGACAAAGTGCCAATACCAAGCTGCACCTTCGAACGCAAAATGATGCTCCGGCGTGAAGTGTCCCTTCATCACGCGAAACAGCACCACCGCCAGCATGATCGCACCCATCGTCACATGGAAGCCATGGAAACCGGTCAACATGAAGAACGTCGAACCGTAAATGCCTGAAGTCAACTTCAAGTTCAGCTCGCTATAGGCATGCGAATATTCGTAAGCCTGGAAGCCCATGAAAACGGCGCCGAGCAAAATGGTGGCGAACAGCCAGAACGCAGTCTTCGCACGATGGCCTGCGCGCAACGCATGGTGCGCGATGGTCAAGGTCACTCCGGACGTCAACAAGAGCGCGGTGTTGATCGTCGGGATAGGGAAAGGCCCCATTGTCTTGAAGTTTTCGATCGTGCCGGCCGGCCCAGTATTGCCCCAATGCGCGGCAAAATCCGGCCATAAGACCTTATGATCGAGGTCAGCGAGCCACGGCATCGTGATGCTGCGTGCATAGAACAGCGCGCCAAAAAAGCCTGCAAAAAACATCACCTCGGAGAAAATGAACCAGCTCATGCTCCAGCGATAGGAAGTATCGATGCGGCTGCTATACAAGCCGCCTTCGGATTCCGAAATCGCCTGGCCGAACCACTTGTACAGTACGACCAGCACTGCCAGAATCCCGGCGATATTGGCGTACTGGCCCCATGCGTAACCATTCACCCAGGCCGAAGCACCCGCCATCGTCAAGAGCAGCGATACTCCAGCCAGCACCGGCCATTGAGATGGACCAGGTATGAAATAATACGGCGCACTAGCGTGTTGTTGAGAACTCATCTCTCTCTCCAGAATTTAAATTCATTACTTTGCGACGACAATTTTGACGATCGTCACCAGCGTCGCAATAAAAATCAAGGCACCAATCACACCGGCGATGATCACATGCACCGGATTCAGTTGCGCCGCGTCTTTTTCATAGGCGCTTTTTTTCCTTACACCGAAAAACGACCACAACACCGCCTTTACCGTTGCCAGAAAAGATAGCTTGCGCTGCGTCGGTTTTTCCCAGTCCTGCATATACCCCGCCCCTCAACCGGCCTTCTTGCCTTGCCCGGCAATTTCAAAAAACGTATATGACAAGGTAATCGTCTTCACATCCTTTGGCAACGCCGCATCGATAAAAAACACCACCGGCATCTGCTTCGCTTCATTCGGCCCTAGCGTCTGCTGCTTGAAACAGAAACACTCGACTTTCTTGAAATGTGCTGCCGCCTGTTGCGGCGCATAACTCGGGATCGCCTGCGCATCGATGCTGCGCGCTTGCGTATTCACCACTTCATACACCACTTGCGCCATCTCGCCCGGATGCACTTGCAGGCTGCTTACCGTCGGACGAAAACGCCAGGGGCCTTGTGCATTTCCGTCAAACTCGATCGTGATGGTTCTGGTCTTGTCGACCTGGGTATTGCTGATCATCCCCTCAACCGAAATATCTTTCGGCGTCAGGATATTAATGCCGGTAATTTCGCAAATCTTTTTGTAGACCGGAATCAGTGCATACCCGAAACCGAACATCAACACCGCGACCACCACCAACTTTCCCAACATCTGCGCATTCAACTTGCGCGATGCACTGCCTTGGATGTCAGCCTTTTCTTGCGCGTCCATCTCAACTGAACCAGAAGCGCTTGACAAACACCCCGGCAAAAAACACCGCCGCAATCGAAGCCAGGATCAGCGCGGTCTTCAGGTTATTCGGCTTTTTCGGTTCGCTCATATCAGTTCGGCGGGCCGAAGCCCGCCCTTCAATTACTTCACTGTCGGCGGCACTTCAAAGGTATGGAAAGGCGCCGGGCTAGGCACAGTCCATTCCAGGCCTTCCGCCCCATCCCATGGCTTATCTGCCGCTTTTTCTCCACCCCTGATCGATGGCAGCACCACGAAGAGCAGGAAATACACTTGCGACAAGCCGAAACCAAAGGCGCCGATGGTCGCGATCATGTTGAAATCGGTGAACTGCGCAGGATAGTCTGCGTAGCGGCGCGGCATGCCGGCCAAACCCAGGAAATGCATCGGGAAGAACGTAATGTTGAACGTGATCAGCGAAGCCCAGAAATGGATCTTGCCGCGGGTTTCGTTGTACATGTGGCCGGTCCACTTTGGCCCCCAGTAGTAGTACCCGGCGAACAAGGCGAACAGCGAGCCTGCCACCAGCACATAATGGAAGTGGGCAACCACATAGTAGGTGTCCTGCAACTGAATATCGATCGGTGTCACCGCCAGGATCAAGCCGGTGAAGCCGCCCATCGTGAACACGAAAATAAAGCCGACTGCGAACAGCATGGGGGTCTCGAAAGTCATCGAGCCTTTCCACATCGTCGCAATCCAGTTGAACACTTTCACGCCGGTCGGGATTGCGATCAACATCGTCGCGTACATGAAGAACAACTGGCCGGTTACCGGCATGCCGGTGGTAAACATGTGATGCGCCCAGACGATGAAGGACAGGATTGCGATCGACGAAGTTGCATACACCATCGATGCGTAACCGAACAAGGTCTTACGCGCGAAGGCCGGAATGATGTGCGACACGATACCGAAGGCCGGCAAAATCATGATGTATACCTCGGGATGGCCGAAGAACCAGAAAATGTGCTGATACATGACCGGGTCACCGCCACCTGCCGCATTGAAGAACGAGGTGCCGAAGTGGCGGTCTGTCAAGGTCATGGTGATGGCGCCGGCCAAAACCGGCATCACGGCGATCAGCAGGTAGGCGGTGATCAGCCAGGTCCAGCAGAACATCGGCATCTTCATCAGCGTCATGCCGGGAGCACGCATATTCAGGATGGTCGTAATGATGTTGATCGAACCCATGATCGAGGAAGCACCCATGATGTGCATTGCGAAAATCCCCATGTCCATGCCGATGCCCATCTGGGTCGACAACGGCGCATACAGGGTCCAGCCTGCGGCGGTGGCGCCACCAGGCACCCAGAATGAACCGGCCAGCAGCAGGGCTGCAGGGGGCAACAGCCAGAACGAGAAGTTGTTCATCCGGGCAAACGCCATGTCGGAGGCGCCGACTTGCAGAGGAATCATCCAGTTGGCGAAGCCGACGAAGGCCGGCATGATCGCGCCGAACACCATCATCAAACCGTGCATGGTGGTCAACTGATTGAAAAACTCCGGCTGGAACAATTGCAGGCCGGGCTGGAACAACTCGCTGCGAATCATCAGCGCCAACACGCCGCCGGACATCAGCATGGCGAAGGAAAACCACAGGTAGAGAGTGCCGATATCCTTGTGATTGGTTGCGTACAACCAGCGGCGCCAGCCATGGGGATGATGGTCGTGCGCGGCGTGGTCGTGAGAATGATCGTGTGCGTGATCGATTGCTGTTGTGCTCATCTCGAACTCCTATTTTCAATCAGTTGAGGGCAGAGTAATTCGTCGCGCTTCGGCGCTTTACAAACTCTGTCCCGCAATGCTTTTACTCAGTTACTTGCGCGCAGCGAGAACTTCAGCCGGTTGAACGATATTTTCCTGAGCCTTGTTGGACCAGTTGTTGCGTGTGTAAGTCACCACTGCAGCGATGTCCGTATCCGACAACGCTGCCTTCCATGGCGGCATCGCATTTTTTCCGTTCAACACGATTTTGATTTGATCGATCTTGGGGCCATTCACAATTGGCGAACCGTCGAGAGCAGGAAAGGCGCCCGGCACACCCTTGCCTGTCGCCTGGTGGCAGACTGCGCAATTGGCGGCATAAACTTTTTCGCCGCGCTGCTTCAACTCGTCGATCGTCCAGACTTTGCTCGGATCATCGGCTTTGGCAGCCATTTCCTTTTTCTTGCCCGCCACCCATGCCTTGTAGTCGTCATCGCTGACCACGTTCACGACGATAGGCATGAAGGCGTGTTCCTTGCCGCACAGTTCGACGCATTGACCGCGATAGGTGCCGATCTTTTCGGCCTTGAACCAGGTGTCGCGCACGAAGCCGGGAATCGCATCCTGCTTGACGCCGAAAGCAGGAATCGTCCAGGCGTGGATCACATCATTGGCTGTGGTAATGAGGCGCACTTTTTTATTGACCGGCACGACCACGGGATTGTCGACTTCAAGCAGGTATTCCGCATTTTTGGCTTTGCTCGGATCAGTGACCTGCTCGCGCGGGGTAGCCAAGTTGGACAGGAAGGAAATGCCTTCGCCGTCGCCCTTCAGATAATCGTAGCCCCACTTCCATTGCATGCCTGTCACCTTGATAGTGAGGTCGGCATTGGAAGTATCTTTCATCGCGACGACGGTCTTGGTGGCCGGGAGCGCCATGCCGATCACGATCAGGAAAGGCACCACGGTCCAGGCGATCTCGACTGCCGTACTCTCATGGAAGGTGGCGGGTTTGTGGCCCAGCGATTTGCGATGCATGAGGATGGAATAAAACATGAAGCCGAATACGGCAACGAAAATCACCAGGCAGATAACCAGCATCAAGGTATGCAGCCAGTAGATGTCCCGCGCAATTTGCGTGACCGGTTGCTGCAGGTTGAGTTCACGCACAGCCGGACCACCTACGCTATCAGTCACCGCCCAGGATGGCAGACCGACGGCCATGAGCAGCGCACTGAACATCAAGGATTGAAGGCGCTTCGCATATTTCATAATTTCCCCAAAAGCCCAAAATAAGAATTCTTTACCTTGGCGAGAGTGCACTCGCAGATCGAGCACGACCCAGCCTCGCCTCCACTCCGTCAAAACCGCTCCGCATCAACCTGCGGCACACCGGCCTGCAAGCAGATCAGCCCGCAGGGAAATACAGGCGGTTTGATGCGTATTCTGCGCATATCCACATTGAATTGCCGGGCAACTCCAAGCCGAGCAGCTCGACCATCAGACTTTCTTTGCTTAACCGAACAACATGCTTGCAAGCAACCAATCACAGTGCCAAATGGCCGTCGCCCGTCATAAAAGCAGGCATATTGGCGCCCAAGCAATGAACTAACGCGATACCAAACAATTGCGCTCAAAACCTATCCTGGCGAGGCCATCACGGCAGCATATTCAAACGCGGCACCTTCAAACAAACAACCGAGAAATATCGGCACGCCGGCCCCAAAACTCAACGAGTATAAGGCGGAAAGAGACCGGTTATCAAGCAGAAATACAGCAGACTTTCCATGCTCCAGAGCAAGCCTTAACGAAAATTTCGGAATATTATTGCCGCCCTGGCAATCAGGGCCGATTGCTTCATGTGAGGCCGCAAATAGTTGCAACACGGCAAAATCAAATTGCCTATTTTTTAGGCAGATCGAATCGAATGATCGCTTCGCCGCGCGCCGTGGTTCGCGGCGCGGGCCTAAACGCATGTCCATAGATGATTTCAAATGTCAGCGGGATTTTGCCGTCCGCACGACGCATCTGTTCAAGCAATGTCGAGACCCGTTGCCATGCCCGCCGTCCGAGCATGCCGCGGCGGCGGGTCAGCAAGGGATTGCCGCCCCAGGCACGAACATCCGCCATCAGCTTTGCCACCGATTCATAGGTGACGACAATCGTTTCCATATCCATCACCGGTGTCGAAAAACCGGCATTGACCAACATGTCGCCGAAGTCATGCATATCGACAAAAGGCAGGGCGTGCGGTGCGGCATCGGCTTCGGCAAACGCAGTACGCAACTCCTTGAAGGTATCGGGCCCAAAGCACGAAAACATCAACAAGCCATCGACGCGCAGCACGCGCCGCCATTCCGCAAAAACACGATCAGGCTGCGGATGCCAATGCAAGGCCAGATTGGACCAGACCAGCTCGACCGCATTCGCCCCTATAGGAAGTTGTGCAAAATCGCCGCTCAGCAAACCTGAACTCAACCCCAGTCCAGCGCCTGCTTTGGCCGGCAGCCATTTTTTCAGCATCCGGCTCATTGACGACAAGGCTGCCAGTTGCTTGCTGCGAGCCGCCATTAGCATGGCCGGCGAGGCATCCAGACCGAGTATCAAGGCGTCGGAAAAGCGCTCCTGCAATACGGGCAAATCCGCACCTTCGCCGCAACCGGCATCGAGCACGCGCTGCGGCGTGATTTTCACCAGCGCCAGGCGCTCATGCATCCGGTCTGCTACTTCACGCCGCAGGAAATCTGACTCCGCAACGTGCTCGGGAGTTGCAAAGAATTTGCGAACCAACGACAAGTCGATGGGGGCGCTGAGTTTTATGTCCGGGGAGGTGGAATTGGAGGGCACGATGGAATCTGGAACAGATGATGAGATAATCTCTCACAGTTTACACGCTTGAAGACAGCTCCCTATATGCCGTCCCGTTTTCTGCAATGGTTGCACCACGCGGCGTCGCGCCTGCCGGCAATTCTGCCCTCCTCATGCGCCCTATGCGGAGCCAGCGGCGACACGGCGATGTGCGCCGGCTGCCATACGCAATTCTTCCAATGTCGTCAGCAACGTTGCGTGCAATGCGCGATACCCTTGCCGGCAATGGCCGAGGCTCCAGCCGAAAACGGCGTCACGCGCTGCGGCGACTGCCTATCCCGCCCGCCGGCTTTCGATGCAACGATCGTGGCAGCGGATTATGCGGCGCCGATCGATCAATTGGTGCTGGCCCTGAAGTTCGGCAATCGCCTGGCCTTGGCGCCGCTGTTTGCCAACATGTTGCGTGATGCCTTGCTGCGCATGCCCGCCGTCGCCTTGCCGACCCAATTGACCGCGGTTCCGCTGGGTACCCGGCGCCTGCGCGAGCGCGGCTTCAATCAGGCATTGGAAATCGCCAAGCCCTTATCGCGCGCCCTTGGCATCCGGCTCGATGCGCGCCTCACCATGCGCTTGCGCGATACCCAGGCGCAAGCCTTGCTGCCCCCGAATGAACGGCACAAAAATATTCGCCGTGCCTTCGTCGTATCGAACCATGCCATCGACCTGGTGCGCGGCCGGCATGTCGGAGTGGTCGACGATGTGATCACCACGGGTGAAACGCTGAATGAAATGGCGGCGGCTTTAAAACGTTTCGGCGCGGCGCGCGTCACCAATTTCGTGTTCGCCCGAACAGCGCAAAATTCCAATCAGAGAGGAGCAGAGTAATTTTCTGCAAGACAAAAACGCAAAAATCTCTAGTGTCCTGTTCCGTAAATTCGTAGCAAAAGTAAAAGTGACGAAATCGGGCCGAGACAAGGAAAAAAGCACAGCAAGGCCGAGGCCTTGCGCGCATTGTTGACGCGGTATCGGCGCGATTCTCGTCATCTTTTATGCAACGAATTTACGGAACAGGATACTAGCTCGCGTCCCAAAAGGAGAATCATTTTGTTTCACGTCGTACTGGTTGAACCCGAAATCCCCCCGAATACCGGCAACATCATCCGCCTTTGCGCCAATACCGGAGCGCAACTGCATTTGATAGAACCGCTCGGCTTTCCGCTCGACGACGCCAAGATGCGCCGCGCCGGACTCGATTATCATGACTACGCAACAATGAAAGTGCATCACGACTGGGCCGCCTTTATTACCGCCGAAAATCCCGCTGCCGCGCGCATGTTTGCCTTGACCACGCACGGCTCGACGCCATTCGCAAGCATGGCCTTTCAGCCCGGCGACGTGTTCGTCTTCGGATCCGAAACCAAGGGCTTGGCCCCTGCGCTGCGCGAATCGTTCCCGCCGTCGCAACGCATCAGGTTGCCGATGCGGCCCGATAATCGCAGCCTGAATCTGTCGAATACGGTCGCCGTGGTGGTATATGAAGCTTGGCGGCAAAATGGTTTCGCCGGCGGCAACTAACACTCATTTAGGAGCATCATGCATTCCCGTTCGATTTTCGCACTCACCAGCGCGCTTCTTGTTTGCGCTGCCGCCGTCGCCCAAACTTACAAAGGCGGCGATTTGCTCATAACCCAAGCTTTTGCTCGCAGTACGGTGCCCGGCCAAACCAGTGGCGCCGCATACCTCAGCATCGAGAACAAGGGCAAGGCTCCCGACAAATTGATCGGCGTCGCCTCGCCGGCCGCCAAATCAGTCCAGATCCACACCATGGCGATGGACGGCAATGTGATGAAGATGCGCGAAGCGACCGAGATCGCTCTCCAACCCGCAACCAAGGTTGCAATGCAGCCGGGCGATGGCTATCACATCATGTTGATCGGCCTGAAAAAGGCTCTCAAAGCGGGGGACAAGTTTCCCTTGACGCTGAATTTTGAAAAATCAGGAAAGGTCGAGGTGGCCGTACCGGTAGAAAATCACTGACCGGCTTCCCTGACCTTGGCCAGCAATTTGGTGGTCGAACGATCATGTTCGAAATCGATTGCCAGCGCTCGGCCGCCATAGGCCAACACCGCACGCCCCTCGGGAATCCCTGCCATATCGTAATCGCCGCCCTTGGCATAAATGTCGGGGCACGCCTCTTGTACCACTTCCAGCGCCGTATCCTCGTCGAACGGAACCACCAGGCTGACGGCTTCCAGCGCCGCCAGCACCGCCATCCGGTCTTCGCAAATGTTGAGCGGCCGATCATTTCCTTTGCCAAGACGCTTTACCGAGGCATCGGTGTTGACCGCGACAACCAGCGAAGCGCCCAGCGCACGCGCTTGCGCCAGGTAGGTCACGTGGCCCCGATGCAGAATGTCAAATACGCCATTGGTCAGCACAACCGGTTTTCCGAGTGCCGCGACGCGATCCTTGAAGGTGTCACGGGTGCATATCTTGGATTCGAAGGAAGCGGTGAGGGACATTGGTAACTCCGGGAAAAAGCTGATTGTAGCAAGGGCCAATTACCGGTCCATCCAAATGCCCCAGCATATGACAAAACCGGCCTCCTGAATCCGTTCCAGAACGGCTGCGAGGCCTTTACTCTCTCGATAACAAAAAGACAACGCGCACTCGCCATGCACCGGCTCCGGCTTGCCTGTGGGAATAACGGCCGCGAGCCATGCGACGTGTATAATTTTCTGTTTTTGGTATTTTCCCGATCCGTGAGTGAAACTCTTTCCTTTACCGGCGAACGCTTCCTGCCGACCTGCACCGGTGAAATCTGGTATGAGCACTGGCATCGCTATGCGGTAGCACGCCAGTTTACTCAAGGCTGCACTGTACTCGATGCCGCTTGCGGCGAGGGTTATGGTTCCTCACTGATGGCCAGCGTTGCCGACAAGGTGGTCGGCGTGGACATTTCTCCCGATGCCGTCCGGCATGCCAGGAGCCGTTACGCACACCAGAGCAATCTGGAGTTCGTCGAAGCCTCGTGCGACAAGCTGCCGTTCCCCGATGCCAGCTTCGATCTTGCCATTTCCTTTGAAACCATCGAGCACATCGAAACGCAGCAAGAGTTCATTGCCGAACTCACGCGCGTATTGCGGCCCGATGGCGTGCTGATTCTTTCTTCTCCAAACAAGCGGCTGTATTCCGACGCACGTGATTATCACAACGAATTCCATGTGCGCGAGTTGTACCGCAACGAGCTGGAAGAATTGTTGAAGCCGACCTTTCCGCATATTTCCTGGCTGGGCCAAAAACTATTATTCCATTCCGCGATCTGGCCGGAAAACGAAGCCTGCGCCGGCACCGAATATCTGCTGAGCGACACAGCACGACGTGTGACGGCAGTCGGCAATCCGGCGGTCGAACCGATGTACTACATTGTTGCCTGCAGCCGCAACCCGGCGATGCTGCCCGCGGCGTTGAACAAGCTTTCGCTGTTCAGCGATGGCGACGAAACGGTTTACCAGGATTACGCCAAGCAAACGCGAGGCGTGATTGAACTGGACCGGCAGCTCATCGATCGCGAAAAGCTCATTGCCGAGCGTGACGAACTGCTGGCTTTGCGCACACGGCAAATGGAAGAGCGCGAACGCCTGATCGCCGAGCGTGACGAACTGCTGGCGCTGCGTACCGAACAACTCAATGCATACGCGCACCAGATTGCGGAACGCGACGACTTGCTGAGCCTGCGCACGCAGCAACTGGACGACCAGCTTCGCCAGATCGGCGAACGCGACATGCGCCTGGAGCAAGCCGCCGCGCGCGCAGCCGAGCTTGAGCGCGAGCTCGCCTATCGCGCAGGCTTTGCGTGGTGGGTGAAAGCGCCGCTGCGTTTCATCAAACGCGCCTTCAAATAAAAAACTGAAACGCCATGCAGCAAATCGACATCATCATCCCGGTCTACAATGCTTACGACGATTTGCAGCGCTGCCTCGAGAGCGTGCGTCGCACCACTGCATCAATTCATCGCATCATCCTGATCGATGACTGCTCCCCCGACGGCCGCATCGCCGAGTATTTCGAAACCTTGCGCAACGCCGCCGATCCGGCTCTGACGTTGCTCAAAAACGAGGCCAATCTCGGCTTCGTCGGCACCGTCAACCGCGGTATGGGCCTGAGTCGGAACGACGTGGTGCTGCTCAATTCCGACACCATCGTCACCCCCGGCTGGCTGGAAAAAATCTGCCGCTGCGCCGCTTCCGATGCGCGCATCGGCACCATTACGCCGTTTTCCAACAACGCCGAAATCTGTTCCTTCCCGAATTTTTGCCAGGACAACGCGTTGCCGGAAGGCCTGAGCGCGGAAGACATCAACTGCGCCATCGAAGCCGCCGCCCTGCCGAGCTATCCCGACATTCCGACCGCAGTCGGATTCTGCATGTACATCCGGCGTGCGCTGCTCGACAAGATCGGCTTGTTTGACGATGTTACCTTCCGTCTCGGCTACGGCGAAGAAAACGATTTTTGCATGCGCGCGGAAAAAAGCGGCTGGCGCAACGTGCTGTGCGACGACACTTTCGTGCAGCATGTCGGCAGCCGTTCCTTCGACACCAAAAAGCAGGCGCTGGCCGAAGAGAACATGAAACGCCTGCTGGCCAAGCATCCCGATTACATGCAGCGTGTGATGCGTTTCGTTTCAGCCGATCCGCTCAAGCCGATCCGTCAACTGGCGCAGACCTTTCTGGGACTGACCGGCGTCAACGGCGCCAAGCCCGGCATCCTGCACATCATGCACGGTCGCAGCGGCGGCACGGAGCAGCATATCCGCAGCCTGATGCATAGCGACGCCGGAGCCTGCCGCCATTATCTGCTGGTCGCAACCGACGATGTCTGGCAAGTCAGGGATGCCAACAGCGGCCAACTGCTGAGCTATCAATTCACCAAGCAGCCCGACCAGTTATGGTCGGATTTTCTGGCTGGCCTATGCGCCAGTTTCCGCATTCAGTTATGCCATGTGCACCACCTGGCTGGCTGCCGCGTCGGTTTGCTGGAGGCATTTCGCACGCTGGGAATTCCTTATGGTTTCAGCGTGCACGATTTTTACCTGGGCTGCCCGACCATCAACCTGCTCGATGCCGGCGGCCTGTATTGCGGAGGTGAAACCGACGCGGCGCGCTGCCAAGGCTGTCTTAACGCCCAGCCCGATTTCAAGGGCATCGAGGTCCCGGCTTGGCGGTCGGCTCACGCCGCATTCATCGCACGCGCAGCATTCGTGATTGCACCGAGCAAATCGGCCGCCGATATTTTCCGCCGCTATTTCCCGCGCAACGATATCCGCGTCATTCCGCACGGCGTCGACTTGGCCAAGCACGGCGGCAGCCTGCCTTCGGCCCTGCTGCTGCCGAAGGATGCGCGCCATAGCATCGGCGTGCTGGGCGCAATCGGACCGGTCAAGGGCGCGCGCCAACTGGAAAACCTGGTGGCGCGCAGCCGCGAACGCAAGCTTCCGCTGCGGTGGGTGGTGATCGGCTACCTCGACCGTCAATTTCAGCAGCACCAGGACGGCGATACGCTGTGGACGGTGCACGGCCAATATGTGCCGGAACATGTGGAAGCGCTGCTCGACCATTACCGTGTCGACCTGGTGGTGTTCCCCTCGGCCGGACCGGAAACCTATTGCTACACGCTGACCGAAAGCTGGCTGGCAGGCAGGCCCGCCCTGGTGCCGCCGATGGGAGCGCTGCAAGAACGTGTGCAGGCCAGCGGCGCCGGCTGGATCATGCAGGACTGGCGCGATACCGATGCGATTCTCGACGATGTCCTCGCCGTTTTGCACCCTGACAAGCGGGCGGCCTTCGCGGTCAAGCAAGCACAGGCGCGAGCGGTGCCGGTAGCCTCGGTGCGTGCAATGGCGAACGCCACGGAAATGGTTTATCAAGAAGTGTTGCCGCTGCGGGCCGACATCTCGGCCAAGCCCTTGCCCAAGGCAATGATGTATGAAGCCTTGCAAACCGCGCTCGGGCTTGCTGCCGCCGAAAAAAGCAGCAGCATGTCGCGCCGCGACTCCTGGCTGCTGCGGTTGGCGCATCTCGGATTGCGCATGCGCTATACCGCGCTGGGCCGCTTGCTGTATCGCATCGTTCCGGTACGCTGGCAGCAAGTTCTGAAACGCCGCCTGCTGGCGTAATCACTCAATTCGGAATCCGCATGAACAATCCCAACATCTGGTTTCAACAGGCGGTGCAGCAGCATCAGGCCGGCCGCCTGGTTGATGCCATCATCATCTATCGCCAAGTCTTGGCGCAGCAGCCGCGACACCCGCAAGCCCATTACAATCTGGCGCTGGCGTTGCAAGACCTCAACAAGACCGAAGAAGCGATCGCCAGCTATCAGCGCGCGCTCGCCGTCAATCCAAAGCTGGCCGAGGCGCACAATAACCTCGGCAATATTTTCCAGCACCAGGAACGCCTGGACGAGGCCAAGCAGGCATACAGCCGGGCGCTGGAAATCAATCCCCGGTTGCCGCAAGCGCAATTCAATCTCGGCCTGGTGCTGAAGAAGCAAAACCAGCTCAGCCTGGCGGTCGAACGCTTTCAAGCGGCGCTGACGATCACGCCGGATTATGTGGATGCGTTCGACAATCTCAGTTCGCTGCTGATGATCCTCGGTCGCACCGACGAGTGGCTGGAGGTATTCAAGAAGTACGAAAACATCGCCGGCAAAGCCAGCGGTTTCTTCGTCACGGGCCTGTCCGCCTGCCGCAACCTGGGCGACTTCGCGCGCGAGCAGCAATACCTGGAAGCCTTGTACGCGCATCCGTTCCAGAATACCGACATCAACGTACTGGATGGCATTCTCAGCTCGATACAGTATTTCGACGTGCCGCAGGCACAATTGCTGCGGCTATATCAGGCTTATAACCAGGCGGTAAAGCACCAGCATTTTTCCGAATTCCCGCTGGTGTCGCCCTACCGGCCGCAGCGCGCGAAATTGCGCATCGGGTATTTGTCGGCGGATTTCCGCGTGCATGTGATGGGTCGGCTGATGATCGAGGTGCTGTCGCGTCACAACCGCGATGCGTTCGAACTGTACCTGTACTCGCTGTCGAACAAGGAAGATGCGCTCACCGGACAATTCCGTGCGCTTGCCGACAAGTTCATCAACGTGCATGCGCTGTCGCCGCAGCAAGCCGCGAAGCGGATCGCCGAAGACGACCTCGACATTCTGGTCGACCTGTGCAACCACACGACCGATGCCAAGCCGCCGATCCTGGCTTACAAGCCGGCACGGGTGCAGATCAGCCACCTCGGCTCGCATGGCGCGATCGGCATCGACACGGTTGATTACAAGCTGACCGATCATTTCGCCGACCTGCCTGAAAATGCCGATTACATGCTGGAAAAATTGCTGCCTATGGAAGGCTGCATTTTCCCGTTCCGTCACGTCGAGCCGATGCGGGACGAGCGCTTTTCCCGTGCCGCGCTCGGCATAGCGGAAGATGCCTTCGTCATCGGCGTCTTCGTCAACATCATGAAACTCAGTCCGCGCTGCCTGAAAGCCTGGGCAGCTATCATGCAGCGGCTGGACCGCGCGGTCCTGGCGTTTTCGCCGTTCAAGGGCGCCGAGCATGCCAGTTACCTGCGCCAGGTCGCCGCCGCCGGCATCGATCCGGCACGCGTGGTCTTCATTCCGGCGGTCAAGGACGAACAGTTGGCCCGCGCCCGCTACCTGGTGCTGGACATGGCGCTCGATACCTTCCCCTACAGCGGCGGCGACACCACGCTGGCGGCACTGGACGCCGGTGTGCCGGTGGTGACCTTGTGCGGCAGCCGCCACAGCGAACGCACTTCCTACAGCATCCTAATGAATCTCGGCGTGCCCGACACGGTGGCCCATAACGAAGCGGAATTCATCGAAATCGCCTGCCGCCTTGGGACCGATGCGGCGTGGCGCGAAACGGTGATCGCAAAAATCCGGCATGGCCTCGAACATTCGCCGCTGGTCGATATGGATGGCTATACGCGCCACCTGGAGGATGCTTTCCGCCGCGCGATCGCGCAATGTCCGCGGCAAGGCGAAGAGGCCGGCACGGATGGCAAAATGCTGTTCCAGGAAGCGGTGCGGCGCCACCAGGCGCAGCAGTTGCCGCAAGCCGCCGAGCACTACCGCCGCTTGCTGGCGCATCAACCGGAGCATGCACCGGCCTTGTATCTGCTGGGCATGCTGCTGGAACAAACCGGCGCGGACGACGAGGCGATCGGGTATCTGGCGCGCGCCATCGGCGCCAGCCCCAGCTATCTGGATGCGTATCAGGCGCTCGGCAATCTGTACTTGAAACTGGGACGGCTGGACGATGCGATCGCCACCTTCCAGTCGGCGCTGCAAGTCAAGCCGCAACATACGCCGGCGCTCAACGGTTTGGCGCGCGTACTGACCGTTGCCGGACGCTTGCCGGAAGCGATCGACGCATTGCGGCAAGCAATCGCCTGCAAGCCGGAAGAAACCGAGGCCTATTTCAATCTCGGCGTTGCCCATCAGAAGCAGGGATCGCTGGAGGCTGCGGCCCCCGCCTACGGCCGCGCGCTGGCGCTGGAGCCTGGCAACCTGGAGGCACAATTCAATCTCGGCGTCCTGTTCCAGGAGCACGGCCATCACGAGCGCGCAGCGGCGTGTTATCAACGGGTCTTGCAGATGCAGCCCGATTTTGCGCCGGCGTATTACCACTTGGGCGACGTGCTGTTCGCCACCGGCAAGATCAACGCATGGCTGGAAAATTTCCAGCAGTTCCGGCGCAACACGCCGCCATCCGCGATGCTGGCGGTGTACGGTTTGCAGGCCTGCCAATACCTGGGAGAAGTCGAACAACGGCAGGCTTATCTCGATGGCTTGCTGAACGGTTCACTGGCAGCAGCCGATGCCGCCGACGAGCAGGACCGACTGGAGGAATTGCTGTTTTTGAGCTTGTATCTGGATTTTCCGCAGCCGCAATTGCTGGCCTTGTATCAGCGCTACAACGCGCTGTGCAAGCAGGTCTATTCACCACAATTTACGCTACCGCCACGCGCAACCGGCGGCAAGATCCGGCTCGGCTATTTATCCGGCGACATGCGCGATCACGTGATGGGGAAGATGATGTATCAAGCCATCTCGCGCCACGACACCGAACAGTTCGAGGTCTATTGCTATTCCCTGTCGCCGCAGGAAGACGCCTGGACCGAGCGCTACCGCACCTGCAGCCATAAATTCGTCTCGCTGGCCAACATCGATGCGCACCAAGCCGCGCATCTTATCGCGCAAGACAATCTGGATATCCTAGTCGACCTGTCGACTCACACCAAGGGCGCTCTGCCGGCCATCCTCGCGCTCAAGCCGGCGCGCTTGCAGATCACGCATATCGCCAGCGCCGGCGCGGTCGGCCTGGACAGCATCGATTTCAAATTGACCGACCACTATGCGGACACGGCGGCGAATCAGGAGTATCTGCTGGAACGCCTGCTGCCGATGCAGGCTTGCGTATTCCCTTACCGCCATGTTGCTCCGGCGACGCAGCATCAATACCAGCGCAACAAACTGGGCATCGCCAAGCAAGCGGTAGTGCTGGGCGCTTTTGTGAATTTGATGAAACTCAGCTCACGCTGCCTCGCCTTGTGGCGCTGGATACTCGATGCGCTGCCGCATGCGGTGCTGGCGTTTTCGCCGCTTGGCAGCGAATCCAAAGCCGGTTATCTGGCATGGCTGAAAGCCGCCGGCATTCCGGCCAAGCGCGCCATATTCATCCCGCCCGGCAAGGATGATGCGCAGAATCAGGCGCGCTATACGGTGGTCGACATGGTGCTCGACACCATGCCCTACGGCGGCGTCAACGGCACGCTGGAAGCGCTCGACATGGCTGTGCCGGTGGTCACCTTGTGCGGCGAACGGCATGGCGAGCGCACCAGCTACAGCATCCTGTCCAATCTCGGCGTGACAGCAACCATCGCACGCAATGAGCAGGAATACTTCGACATCGCCGTGCGCCTGGCGGGCGACGCCGGTTTCCGCGAACAGGTGATCGGCGAGATCCGGCGCGGCCTGGCCCATTCGGCGCTAACCGACATGGACAACCATACCCGCAAGCTGGAAGACGCATACCGGCAGGCACTAGTGCAGAAACACATTTTTCAAACTAACGACAAGCAGGTACACGCATGACCGATATAGCCCGTTTACTCAACGAAGCGGCCGCCTTGCAAAACGCCGGCCGCGCGCCGGAAGCCGCAGCGCGCTATGACCGCATCCTGCGCGACAATCCGCAACAGCAGGAAGCTCTCTATCAAGCCGCGGCGCTGGCACGGCAAGCGGGCAAATTAGGACAGGCTCTGGAATACCTCGACCAGGCAGTCGCCGGCGCGCCGCAGGAATCGCGCAATCACTTTTTGCGCGGCCTGACCCTGGAGGATTTGCGCCGGCCCGACGACGCGATCGTCAGCTTGCAACGGGCGATCCAGGTCAAGCCGGATTACGCCGAGGCGTACAACAATATCGGCATCATCCTGCACGACCAGCGCCGGTTCGACGAAGCCGTCACGAATTTCCGCGAAGCCATCCGCATCAAGCCGGACTATGCGCGCGCCTACAACAATCTCGGGACGTCACTGCGCGTGATCGGCGATCCGGCTGGCGCGCAACAAGAATTTGCAAAAGCGATCGAGCACAATCCCGATTACGCGATGGCGCATTACAACTACGCCGTTTGCTGCATGGATCTGGGACAACTGAGCCAAGCGGCGATTCACTTCAGCCAAGCGGTCCGCCTGAAGCCGGACTACGTGCAAGCCTTCGAAAATCTCGGTTCGGTGCAACGCCTGTTGGGCAACTTCGATCAAGCCGAGGCATGCTATACGCGCGCCGCACAATTAAAGCCCGGCAAAAATTTTACCGAACTCGGCAATCTGGCACAGGTGTATTGGGAGCAAGGCCGCATCGAGCAGACACTGGCTGGCTACCGGCATTTGCAGACCATGGCGCCGCACGATTTGAAGCCGGCACTGGGCGCGTTGCTTTCCTTGCCTGCCGTTTATCGCAGCAAGGAAGATTTGCTGGCGGTGCGCGAGCGCTTCGCCAGCGGTCTGGAAACGCTGCAGGCAAGCGTCCCGGATTTCGTCGCCAATAACCCGCCGGAAAAACTGCTGCGCGATCTGTGCTGGAGTAATTTTTACCTGGCTTACCAAGGCCTCGACGACAAAACGCTGGCAATGGAATACGCGCGTTTCAGCGCCGCGCTGCTACAACAAATCGCACCGCAGTTCATGCAGCCGCGCGCAAAAAAAGATGGCGCCGGCCGGCGCTTGCGAATAGGCTTCCTGTCCAACTTTTTCATGGATTGCACCGTCGGGATGTACTTCCGCAGTTGGATCACACGGCTTGATCAGGAAAAGTTCGAGAGCTTCGTGTACTACATCCGTCCTGGCACCGATAAGGTAAGCGAGGAAATCGCCAAGGGCGCAGAGCACTTCCGCCATCTCGCGGGCAACGCGGTTTCGCCTTCCACGATCGCCTCGGTAGTGTTGGATGATGAACTCGATATCTTGATCTATCCGGAATTGGGCATGGATTCCACCAGCTTCATGCTGGCGGCGATGCGACTGGCGCCCGTGCAATGCGCGGGCTGGGGACATCCGGTCACGACCGGCCACCCCAACATCGACTACTACTTTTCCAGTGCGGCGATGGAGCCCGAAAGCGCGGCAAAACATTACTCGGAAAAGCTGGTGCTGCTCGACGGCATTGGCACCTGTTATAGCAAACCCCTGCTGCCGGCGCCGAAAAAGCGCGCTGACTTCGGCCTGCCGGACGACAAGACGCTTTACCTTTGCCCGCAGTCCCTCTTTAAGATCCATCCAGACAACGATGCGCTGCTCGCGAGTGTGCTGGAGCGCGACCCGAACGGCGTGATTGTAATGTTCGCCGGCCGCCATCCCAACATCACCAACACCTTGCTGGGGCGCCTGGGTGAAACATTGAAAGCGCGCGGCATCGCGGCGGAAGGCCGCGGCGCCGTACTGCAAACGATGGATCACAACGACTATCTTTGCATCAACATGCTGTGCGACGTGATGCTCGACACCCTGCATTGGTCCGGCGGCAATACCTCGCTTGATGCGCTTGCCTGCTCCCTGCCGGTCGTGACCTTGCCGGGAGAATTCATGCGCGGCCGGCAAAGCTATGGCATGTTGAAACGTCTTGGCCTGGATGAGTTGATCGCAAAGGATCAGGCGGACTATGTCGACATCGCAGTCAGGCTCGGCACGGATCGGGCATGGCGCACGCAAGTGGCAGAACGCATCGCCGCCGGCAGCGACGCCATCTTCGATACGGAAACGCCGTTGCGTCAGTTGGAGCAGTTCTATCTGTCCTGTTTTAACAGCTGAGCAGCGTAGTGCAGCGAGGATTACCGCAATATGATCTCCATCGTCATCTGCAGCATCAATCCGGAAAAATTCGCCGCGGTGTCGCAGAACTACGCTGCACGAATGGGAAGCGAGCCGTATGAAATCATCGGTATCCACGATGCGCGCTCGCTGAGCGAGGGTTATAACCGCGGCATCGCCCAAAGCTGCGGCGATATCGTAATTTTCTGCCACGACGATATCGAGATTCTCGTGCCCGACTTCCCTGCGCTCCTGCGCAGCCGGCTGCAGCAGTTCGACGTGATCGGTTGCGCCGGCACCACCTGCCTGATCAATAGCGCCTGGATCATCGCCGGCGATCCCTACGTCCATGGCGTGGTTGCCTATCCAGTAGCCGATGCGTGGCCGAGCGATCGTTTCAATTTGATGGTTTGGGGTAGCCTCAAGTCGACGGTGGTGACCGACATCCAGGCCATGGATGGATTTTTCTTTGCCGTCAACCGGCGCGTGCTCGACACGGTGCGCTTCGACGAACAGAACTTCGATGGCTTCCATGTGTACGACACCGACTTTACCTTCGCCGCCTATCTGGCCGGATTCAAATTAGCGGTCTGCAAGGACATCGTGATCGCGCATCAGTCCGGCGGAAATTTCGGCGAAGAATACCTGGGCTATAGCGCCCGCTTCACTGAAAAATATCAGGACCACCTATCGCAGCAGGCACGCAACAAATACAAGATGGCTGTCGCGCGCGACTTGGATCGGACAAAGATATTGCTGGCTATGAGGGCGGGTACTACTCGCAACTGATCACGCATGGCCCTTATTTCAGCGCGGCGGCGGTAGCCTCCAGCCAAGCGTTGCCATACTCGCTGTCCGGCTCAAGATAGGCGCCCTCTCCCCATTCATTCCACGCATTGATGAAGACCAGGCGTTCGTCGCCGGCATGCATTTTCCGCGTCTGTCGGACTGCCATTTGCAGCCATCGCAAATAATTTTGCGGATGCGTGTTGACATAGCAGATTCCATCGTCCGGACGACGCGGCGTATTGTCCCATTGCGGCATCACGCCACGAAAAAACTTGAAGGGATAAGGCGCGCGCGACAGCAATTCCCGTGCCGTCGAAATGTAATCGATGGCGGCGCCGCGAAACCCCGGCCTGCGCTGTTCGAGCGGCACCTCGCTCATCATCGTGCCGTGCGGCGGAAACTCCACGGCAGCATCGAAACCGCCGGTCGCTTGCGGCGCACCGTCGAAACGGGTGGACAAGACATTCACCAGATACGGCTCCACACCCAGCTCAGCCCGGCAAATGTCGCGCCAGCGCGTCGTGGTCGCACGCGCATCCGGCAGATTTTCCACGCGATAGACCAGCAGCAAAGGTTTGCCATTGACGCGCACATGGCGCCGGTCTTTAAAGAACGGCAGCAGGCTGCGGATAAATGCAGCATCCTCTTCGGCGGAATACGTCTGCTGCATCAAGATCGTACTGTCTTGCCCATCCCAGGTCCTGGTCCAGTTTTCGTTGGCCCAGCACATGCAGAATGGAAAATCGGGACTGCCCGGTTTCAGCAAGGCATCGACCGGACGTTCCAGCATGCGCTTGCCTTGTCCGAACCAGTAGTAGTAATAGCAAAATGCGGAGATGCCGGACTTGCGTGCCAGCTCCGCCTGAAGCTGCGGTATCCGAGGGTCGGTCAGATCGTAATACCCGAGCTCTTGCGCAGGCACGCGCGGCTGCAGATGGCCGGGAAACGCTGCTCGTGCACGCCGCACATTCGTCCATTCCGTAAAGCCCTCTCCCCACCATTCGTCATTCTCCTTGGTGCGGTGAAATTGCGGTAAGTAAAATGCGATCAAGCGTACGTCTACTTCATTGTTCACAGACGGCTTCCTTTGAATATGGGCGAGAGCAGCGATTATAGAACCGATGGCCGGCGCCAACCTGATTCCTCTCGACTTTTCAGGCCCGTCCCTGGTGTGAATGGGCCCGAAAAGTCGATGCATGATAAACTCACGCATTAACTTCTTGTCAGGCCCGCCGGCCACGCTTGACGGTCTCCCCGAATTTACTCCCCCTTCATATCAATATGCCTCCGAAGCACATCTACTCCCTTCATTTCGATATCGTTCACGGCTGCCAATTGCGCTGTGTCGGTTGCCCAAACTCGATGTTGGAGACCAAGATCAGCCGTATTTCCGTAGCGGATTTTGCCCATTGCTTAGGCAATATCGACGTCGAGCGCGTCCATTCTCTGCGCCTGTTCAATTATGGCGAACCGCTGCTGCACAAGGAACTTGCCTCCATCGTCGAACAAATCCCGAAGCAGCGCTGGAAAGTATCCGTAGTGGAAATCAGCACCAACGCCCAGTTGGTCAACTGGGACGATTTTGAGGAAATGCTCAAGCAGGAAGTCGTCACCAAGCTATTCGTCAGCTGCGATGGCAATGGCACGCCAGAAGATTATGAACGCCTGCGCCCGCCGTCTAAATGGTCGAAGCTAATCGAGTTTCTGGATCGCGCAGCGGCGCTGCGCGACCGCTGGGCCCCCGGCATGCAGCTCCTGACCCGCACCGTCATTCGTACTCAGGAAGACGCACGCCGCTGGGAGTCCGTACTGCGGCCGCGCGGCTGGACCCCGGAATTCCGGCGTTGGATGGCCTTGCCGCACGCTCAGGAAAACATGACGGGCCGCGTCGTCATGGCGCCGCGCGGTCCATGCATGTTCGTCGCCGAACCGAAGGAATTCAATGCGCATCCCTGGTTCGGCGAAATCAACCAGTTATATGTCGATGCCGACGGTACGGTGGTGCCATGCTGCATGCATCCGCAAGCCGGCATCCTGGGCAACCTGATGACGCAAAAATACAGCGAGATCCTGGCCGGTGAACAGCGCCGCAAGTTCAAGCAGTCGATGCAGGACAACCGCGCCGGCATGTCTGTATGCGGCAGTTGCGATGTCGGGCCCGTCGGCAATGAAGGGCCGTCATTCTGGAGTCCGATTACCTATTGGAGCGCCAACAAGAGCGAATTGCCCGAGAGATGACAGGGAAAGCCGTAAGCCTCTCATTCCCGTCGAAGAGGCTTACGGCTTTTGCAACGTGAAAAAAGCATCTTCGATGGCAAGATCCAGCACGCTATAGGATTGCAATTCCGCGCTGTATTCCACCATGTCGTTGGCACGAACGGCTGCCCGCACGACGCGATAGCCATAGCCCTTCAATTCGGTTTCAAACTCCGCGACCCGGATCCGGTTCAACTCTTTATAAAACCGCCAGTAGTCGGCATTGCTCACATCGAAACCGGCGCGGTCCATGATCCGGGGCGTCGTGTTCATGACGAACTCATGCAATTTCTCTTCAGAGATTTTCAAGTGCAGATGCGGCTCGTCGCTGAATTCACCCAAGTGACTGCCATATGCGGAGTAGTAGAGCCCCGGATTCACAAAAAACAATCCGCCCGGTTTCAACACGCGCCAAACCTCGTCAAGCGCCCGCCGATATCCGCCGGCGATATGCTCTACCGACCCCCAGGAAATCACTACATCGAAACTGGAATCGGCATAAGGGATGGATTCGCAACTACCTTGGACAAAGGTAAAGCCTTCGGGCAGAGCCTCCATCGGAAGATTGTTTTCTCGCGCGATCCTGGGCAGATCCTTGAGGTAGTCAACAATATCCATCGCCACCAGTTCCTCTGGCTGATAGCGCAGGAAAATGCCCAGATCCGTAATGCCCTCGCCGGCGCCGACGTCGAGAATACGCCCCCGCAACAAAGGTGAGCGCGCCAGGAAGGAATCGGTGACCACGACGGCGGCGTGGCAAAAGTGGCGATGGAACCAGTTGGTCATCCCCTTCTGCCACGACAGGCCTTCGATGCGAGTACGAGTCTCGTCGTCCAGCATCCAAGTGCCGGCATAGGGTGCCGTGGTGCCGGCATCGTCGGCGATATGGAATGTCCGAGTGATGTCCGGCGCCCTGAGCGTATCGACCGTGCCCCAGGCTACGCATAGCTCATAGTCGCCAGCCGGCAGGGTTACCGGCCAGCCGAATCTGAAACTGTAGTCGCCTCGGGGAAGCCAAGGG
Organism: uncultured Burkholderiales bacterium; assembly: GCA_966211965.1. GTDB lineage: Bacteria > Pseudomonadota > Gammaproteobacteria > Burkholderiales > Burkholderiaceae_D > CBIHON01. The sequence goes on from CBIHON010000001.1 coordinate 91,885, forward strand.
TAGAACAAATTTCCTTGATGCGTATCCGAACCGACAAGATGAGTTTCGGTCCCAACGTTGCGGATGAAAATGCGCAGCACCGGATTGAACAGGCAAAGATCGCAAATCGTCAGATCGAGCTGCAACTCCATCAGTTGTCCGGCCTGGTACTCGGTGTTGAGGCCACCTAGCTTCAGCATTGCCGGAAATTCCGTATTGATCTTCTGGCTCATTTCTCTATCCTGCATTTTCATTTATCCCCACCATAGATAAGAAATTTTCTCTTGCCGGCATCCATTCATGTTCCAGGCGGCACAAGCTGTAGTCCCGGGTATGGCCGGTGATCCGTACCGACGTATTTACCGTATCGAACAAACGCAAGCCCTCCGGGTCCATCGCATGCGCGCGAATGATGTATTTCCCGGGCAACAACTGCAGGTTGGGCAGACGGACGCAAAAGCCATATTGCGAGGGACCGAGATGATCGGGACGATAGGCGGTGTCATTTGAATGCGTGCCGTAGATCGACGTGCCGTCGGCCCGAGCGACGCCGAATAGAATCACCGGCGGCCGGTCGTCCGGCGAATGAAGCACGCCGCATAGACGCAGCACGCCGCCCATGCCTACTTCCTCGACCGGTGCGCCGGCATCGTCTTCCAGCCAGAGCTTACGGATCTGGTAAATTCCCCCAGCATGCGCCACCGGCTCAGACTGCGCAGCGGCATTATTTTTTTCTTCGTGATAGGTCAGGTATTCCCGCGTCACATCGAAGCTGTTACCGTACATGTGCAAGCGGCCATCATGTATCCATGCGGCTTTTTGGCATAGGGTCTGGATGTGGAACATGCTATGCGAACAAAGCAGCAACGTCCCGCCACGCTTTAAATATCCCTCTATCCATCGGATGCATTTTTTCTGAAACGATTCGTCGCCGACTGCGAGTACTTCATCAGTGATGAGAATATCCGGCTGCATTGCCGTCGCCACTGCGAAACCAAGGCGCACCACCATGCCTGACGAATAATGCTTGATCGGCTCGGCAATATGCGTTCCGATGTCGGCGAATTCGATGATCGAATCCAGCTTGCTGTCGATTTCGGCGTTGCTCATTCCCATCAAAGCGGCCGCCAGATGGATATTTTCCAGGCCACTGTATTCGGGATGGAACCCGCTGCCCAGTTCCAGCAAAGCGCCGATGCGTCCATTGACCGCCACCGTCCCGGTGGAAGGTTTGACGACGCCTGCGATGATCTTGAGAAGCGTGGATTTGCCGGCGCCGTTTTCGCCGATCAGACCGAGCGATTCGCCTGGTTTCAAATCCAGGCTAACTCCCTGCAGCGCGCGAAAGTGCGGCACTTCACCGCGTTTGAAAAGCAGCGCCGCGATGGTACGCAAGCGGTTACCGCTGGTGGCAACGCTGGGATAATCCTTGCCGACATTGTTTAAACTGATGAGGGATGTTTGCACAGTATTAAAGTCTATTGCAGGTTGGAGATCGGGACGCCGGCACACCAGCGGCGCCACATTTCGCGGTACAAGCGCTCCATGTTCCGCGCAAATTTTTGACCGTCGCACAATGGAGAATCTGCGACCTGGCGGCGCAGCGTCTGCCGCAATTGCACCAAGCGATCCGGATCAGTTGCCCAGCCCTTTGCGATGCCGATATATTCTTCCGGACTGTTCGCGATGAATTGCTTGAGGCCGGCAGCCGAAAGCAGCGCTGCGCTTTGTCTCGCGATCATGCGGTCGCCGATCAACGCGATCACCGGCACGCCCATCCACAATGCCTCACAGGTGGTCAGCCCGCCATTATAAGGGAAGGGATCGAGGGCGATATCGATATCGCCATACTCGCCAAGCATTTGTTGGTGGTTCGATGCCGCGCGCAATTCAATCCGCTGCGGGTCGATACCATGACGAGCGAACCGCCCGTGGTATTCACCCCAGGATGTCGGATCGTTAAGCGAATGACTTTTCAACACCAGCTTGGCATCAGGAATTGCATGCAGCAATTGACACCATAATTCGATGCATTGCGAGGTCAATTTGGAGAGGCGGTTGAAACAGCCGAAGGTGATGTATCCGTTCTTGGAAATCGGTGCGATGGCGACTTCGGGCGCATAAATAGGGGGCTCGTAGCACAGGCGGCAATCAGGCATGAAGGCCAGTTGCTCGCTGAACTGCTGGCTTCCGTCAGGCGGCGTATGCACCAGATCGCTGATCAAATAATCCATCTCGCCCAAGCCGGTGGTATTGAAATAATCCAGCCAGCTTATCTGCACTGGTGCCGGCCTGCGCGCAAACGTCAGCAGGCGATGCCCGGGTGTGTGGCCGGACAGATCCACCAGGATATCGATCGCGTCAGCGCGGATTTGCTGCCCTAATGCAGCGGCATCGAGTCCTTCTACTTCACGCCAATGCACACTGGATACATCCCTTCCCCGATACGCATCAAGAGGCAATGATGAGGTCGAGTAAGCAAAGACTTCAAGCTCTGTCTGACAATGCTGCTTGAGCAAAGGCCCCAAAAAATACTGGACCGCTCCCCGCCCAAAACTGGGAGAAACATAAGCAACTCGCAAGCGCCGGCCAGGATCAGAAAAATTGTCATGATGCCGGGATTCCGCGACCGGATGCGAGGCATGCCGCCGCGCCCATTCCAGATGTTCCAAGAAAATTTCGGCATTGCTGCATGCCGGATGATAGTTCAGGCATACCAGCAGATTACTGTGTATCTGTGCGTCATCCGGCCGAAGCCGCACTGCGTTACGCAGTGCTTCCAGCGCTTCATCAAGGTGGCAAAAATTGACCAAGGCATTGCCGAGGCAGTTGAAGACATTCGCCGCATCGGGGCGCAGTTTGATCGCCGCCTGATAGGCCGAGATCGCCGCGGGTAATTGGCATAAGCGCTCCAGGCAAATACCAAGATTGAAGTGCGATTCAAAGTGGTCGGGCCGATGTGCAAGTGCTTGGCGCAAACACTCGGCCGCGTCGGCAAAGCGCCCGCACTCGCTTAGCAAGATGCCAAGGCGAAAGCTCGCCTCGGCGTATTCGGGCCGCAGTGCAACAGCTTGGCGATAGCCGGCGATTGCCTCGTCATACCTGCCTTGCCGGTGATTCAGCACCGCCAAATTGAAGCAGGCCCGCGCATGGCGCGGATTTATCGCCAGAGCTGCACGGAAGCTGGCCGCAGCCTCCTGAGAGTGCCCCATGTCCTGCAATGCAATGCCAAGACTATGCTGCGCTTCGGCTAGTTCCGGCTTGCGCCGCAAGGCTTCCCGAAAGCTTTCCGCAGCATCCATGTTCCGGCCCAGCCCTTGCTGTATATGGCCGCGCGTCAGGTAGTAGATCGGTTGCGACGTATCCATTTGCAGCGCCCGCTCTACCGCTGCCATCGCCTCATCGAATTTCCCGAGTTGAGAACAAGCCATTGCTGCCAAATGCCACACCTCGTGGCATTCAGGTGTTGCTTCGAGGATCGATTTATACAGGCCTACAGCAGCCTGGATTTGTCCACTTTGATGTTGAAGTTGTGCGCTTCGCAGGGCAGCCGGAATATCGTCGCGAGAGAGCTGCATACGCCTTAGATAAAGTCCTCGAAATATGGCGAAAGACGCCTGAAGAACCAGCGACCCGCCATAAAAATCGTCAGACTACCACCCAGCATGATTAGATCCTGCCAAGTGAGTTGGCCTGCTCCAAACATCAATAGTTCACGAATTCGCGTAATGAAATAGGACAAGGGATTCCATGCAATGATTTGCTGGATCTGCACCGGAACCTGGCCGGCGGGATAAACGATGGGCGTGGCGTAGAACCAGATCATGAACACTGGCGCCAGGAAATGCTCGACGTCTTTGAGTAGCACCTGCAATGCAGACAATATCAAGGACAAGCCGCTGGTGAACAGAAGCTGCATCGCGAACAAAATCAATACCAGGGGCAAAGCGGAAAAATGAAGAGAATTTTGGAGCAATGCCAGGACCAGCAGCACAAGCAGAAATCCGGTCAAATGGACGGCATAGGTCGCGATTACCGCGCCGTACACCAGCAACTCGTGGGGAAAAGCGACCTTTTTTACCAGGCCAGCGCCATTTTGCACCGCCAGCGCGCCGCGCTGCACGCCCTCTTGGAAACACAACCATGGCCATAATGCGACCGCAACAAATTCAACAAAGCTGTGCCCGGCCAACTCAGGAAATTTCACCTTGAAGATGGTAGCGAACACGACCGCGTATACCGCAAGCAGCGCGAGTGGATGCAGCAGCGCCCAAAAAAAACCGCTGACGCTGCCAACGTAGCGGCTCTTGATTTCCCTCGATAAAAAATTCAGAAATAGCCAGCGGTACGACCAAAGCCCAGTTAGTCCCATAGGTTATGGTTTGGCTGGCTCAGGCTTGGCTGTAGCCATAGCTGCAGCGGGGACTGCCTTTCTCAATGAAGCTATAGCAGCTTCGTTCACGACAATGGCTTTGTCCGTCATGATTTTTTTGGTGTGTTCGCTGCTGACATTTTTTACGTAATCGCTTTTCAATTCAGCCATGATTGAAGGACGTGCGACTTCGTAAGGCAGTTGGATGGGAGGCGCCTTCGCATTTAGGCGGATGACATGGAAGCCGAATTGGGTCTCAATCGGAGCGCTGATCTCCCCTGCCTTGTTCAATGCATAGACAGCGTCTTCAAAAGCCCGCACCATCTTGCCTTTCCCAAAGGTACCGAGATCACCTTTATTCTGTTTGACAGAAGGGTCGTCAGAATACTGTACCGCCAGTTCCTCAAACGATTTTCCCTCCTTCGCAAGCTTCTGAACTTCCTGCGCGCGTTTGAGTGCAGCTTCCTTGCTGCGTCCGGCAAAACCAATCAACACATGGGAGGCACTGACGGTTGCCGGCTCAAGATATTTGGCTTGATTAGTCTTATACAATTCCTTGGCGCGCGCTTCGTATTCCGCTTGCTTGGTATCGAACTCCGCGGCAGCTTCCAATTCCAGACGCTCCAAACGCAATTGCGCGAGTGCTTTCTGGATGAGCCAATCGACCATTTTTTTGACTTCTGGCTCGCTATCAAACTTCAATTGCCGAGCTTGCGCCGCCAATGTTTTATTTAAAAGAATGCCGTCCAAAATCTTGGCAATGCGCGGCGCACTTGTCTCGATGTCGCCACGATAGTCTTCTGGGAAGCGACTCAACTCGATCTCAAAATCTTGCTTGGTCACGGCAGTTAAGGCATTTTTAACCAAAACCGTATCAGCGCCATTGGTTTTTGCCGGTGCTGATGGCGCATCTGCCGACCAAGCGGGCTGGGTAAATAGCACTGCAATAGTGAGCGTCGACAAACGAGAGAATTTGAGAATACTACTTGCCATGATGCTCCTTACCTGAATATCTATCTGAAGAAGACCGCTATTATAGCGTAAATGCCCTCTCTCATTGACGGAAGGAGACGCTCTGCAGTCCTCTGCGCGCCCCTTTCCTCCATTCTCAAATGATAAGTCTCTACCAATAAAAAAGCCCCCGAAGGGGCTTTTTTATTGGTAGAGATTGCTTACCTTTCCCTACCATTTGGTTTTGCGCAAAACCGAGGGGCAAGCACAAGCTCCCCATCCTCTGCACCTTATGCCAATTAAGTTTTTATCTATAAAAATTCAACACAAAACCACAAGTCTTACCGATATCACAGGTATCGACTCCTGGGAACTTGACCACGTTTTCATTCTTAATATTTACATAGTATTGCGTATTTGGCTCAAGCACCTGGAAGTCTGGGCCATATGGCACACCAACAGTAAAGTATTTTTTGAGCGTAGTACCTTCCTGGTTATACCCCTGCGGCACAGCAAAATCACAACGCGTTTTGGAAATCGTCAAATAGCGCGTAACAACATCACCAGCATACTCCTGCACGGTTACAGACTGTATCCCGCCGAAATCACCAGTTTTAAAGCCCATGACATAAGCCTCACCCTTCTTCATGGTCGTTGTTGTATAGGAAAATCCTGGCCTGTCATAGTATGCCTGCACGTCCACGTCTACTTCGGATAGCGAACCACAGTCTCCTTTCGGAGACGGGATATTTACCACTACAGTTACACCCACGGGATCACTGGTTCCCGCAGCGTTGGTAGCCGTAACAGTATAAGTGGTGGTCACCTTGGGACTTAGCGTTCCACTGGCGGTAGTCAAAACTGTGTTGCCAGCAGGATCTTTCCATGCGTAGGTTTTCGGATCGCTTCCACTGCAGGTCACAGAAACGCTTGAAAATCCGCCATCTGTAGTGATCTGGGTCGCGGTGGGTGAGCCGCAAGAAGGCTTGACCATAGCAGCGCCGACTGTAACAACAGTGTCTGCAGATTTGCTACCCTGCCCATTTACATTTGTGCCCTTCACCGAGTAGGTGGTGGTGGCTGCAATAGTTTGCGTAAGGACAGCACCACTCACACCCGGAACCACGGCACCGTTTGCAGTCCACTCGTAATTCGAAATCGCCAGCGGCACGCAAGTTGCCGTCAGGGATACTTGACCACCTCCAACAGGAAGACTCGATGGATTGGCAGCAATCGTGCAAGTTGGCTTGACGGCCGTTGCATTACAAATAACATTCAGCGTTTTTCCGTCGGCAGCAAGCGTTGGGGAAAATGAATCGCAATTCAATGACTCCAAACTAAGTTTTGGATTATCAAGGGTTAAAACTGCTGCCTGGCTTGTACCAGCAACAATGAGAAAGGCGGCAATGAGAATGCCTGACGCGGCGGCACTATATCTAGATTTCAAGGTGAGGCTCCTTATTTTGATTCAGCACAAATCACTAAATCCGAAACTTATTGACAAAATGTCTAGTTTTTATTATTAGGCTCCCTTTATCATGAAATTGTAGATGGGCTTGTTCTCACAAGCAATATTTTGACATGAAGAAACATCGTGAATTCCACACAAATTGCAAACCGTAAAAAAACTGTAACGCACTTAAAAAAACAGGCGAACCTAAGTTCGCCTGTGATGACAACTTAACTACTCAGCATTATTAAGGAGTAATAAGGCGTGTGTACTTATGGCTCAGACGAGCACCATATGCAGAACCGCCAACAGCCGTATTGGTATATGTTTCCAAACCAAAGCCGACGACTGGCAAGCCAAAGTACGTAGCATCAACCGTAGTCTGGGTATTCAACACACCAGAGTTGCTCGTGACATACAGAGTTCTTTGCAGCGGTGCAGGAATTCTGTGCGCTGTCGGAACAGCAGCCACCGTCGGGAACTGTACATTTACCCAACCATTGACGTACTTCGATTGAATCGTACGAGCATTGGTCGAGCCCAGGATGTTGGAGGTACCAACACCACCAGCCGGAGAAACGAACGAAATTACGTTCGCTTCCCAGCACAATTGATCTTGTGTTGGGCCAGGTGGCGGCGGCGACGGAATCACTTGGATTGCAGCGCGGGCTTCTTCACGGTCAAACTGCGATGCTACGATGGTATCGCACGAACCGCCAGTCCAGAAGTTAGACTGGAATGGACGAATTGCAGCGGTGTTCAAACGTGCACCAGAAGCACTGAGTGGATCCTTACCAACATAACCACGCTTGGTTGGGAAGGTAACAACCCAGTCAGAACGAGACTTCGTGCCAGCATCCAGAATGAATTCATTGATCAGGTTGTCATGCATCAACACGGCGCTGACTGCGTCATAGGGGCTGGCCGAAGTGGTCCAGTCTGTGATGACCGTACGATTACCATCAAACAGTTTGCTGATTGCTGGGAACGAGAAGCTCAGGTCAGGCGTAATGCTGCCGGACGAAGTCCAAACGGAGAACGAATTGTTCCATGCATCGAGAACCACTGGATCGTAGCCGAATGCAGCACCAGTCGTTGGGTTGATCAGTGTGCCCGAACCAGCCAAGCCACCCGTACCCCACTTAACGTTACCGTTATTGGTATTAACGCCGTTAACAAACACAGCGTTCAACACTCTGGATTCATCAACAGCACCAGCTGTTCCGCCCAGCACTGCGCAGTTTGCAGGAACGCCAGCAGCAGTATGCATCAGACCGGTGGTGATCGTGCCGATCATCTCACCCATTTCCAGGATTTCGAAGTAGCCTTCGTTTGTACGGTCGAGAGTTGCGACTTCGCCGTCAGCAGCAGTACCCGAATATGCGTAGTTTACGAATGGCAATTCCTTGACGCTTGGAACCATGCAGGAATTGTCAGAGGTAACCATTTTCGAACCGCCGGAGCCATCGGTCGAAGGCACAACGGCAGCGGTCCACACGTCGAACGGCGACAGATAAACGTTAAAGTCCAAAACTTCGCGGCTGTTTTTACCTTCGAGGAAACGAACTTTGATAGCTTTTGTCGAAGCGGTGGTATTCACCACGGACAAGTAAGTATTGAAGTTACCACCACCCGCACCACTGCGCGTCGTGAAGTAAGGGTAAATCAGCGCTTGACCCAAACCGTCCGGATTGACGGTTACGGCACTCGCCGTACCCATAGCACCCATCACACCCAGTGCTGCCAGTACGGCTGTGTTAAACGTTTTTCTTTTGAAAGTTTTCATATTCAAATCCTATGTTGTCAAAAATTTAGAGTAGCTACCTTGCTTTAAGACGCGCTCTCGCTTTATGCCGCGAGTTGATACTATAACACCTGGGTTTAATTTACAAATAATTTGTTGCACAAAAGCCTCAATTATTTTGGCTGTACGTACCACCAATTCCCCTCCTCTTTAATCCAGGATTCTTCAACCTTCATTTCAATGTTCTTAACTTTCTGAATATCGTATTTTATCCACAAGCTTGCCTTGCATAACTCTTCGGCGCAGGTAACCTCCGCAGTCCTAACCTCTCGCCACATGCCGGGTTTGATCAAGCCCAGGTACTCCTTGCGGCTCATTATTTTTTTACTGCCCGGACTAAGGAATTCATACGCTTGGCCCACATCGCTTTCTATTAAGGCCTTCCAACGCGCTTCAGCACGTTTCGCCACAATAGTTTTATCGTCCCCTACGGAAGCTTTGGACTGCTCATTGCCGACCGTAGTCGTAGTACATCCCGCCACAGATAATAAGACGACGCTTAAACTCCATCCTAATATAATTTTAGTCGACTTCATCATCAATCTCTCACTTCAAATAATAAATTACAAAACAATTGCCAATTGACATCTCCGATCAGCACAAATTGCGCCGCACTTACGCAACATTGCGCTTTTTACATCATATGTTGCTTTATTTTCTATTTGTTAATTTTTGATTTTTCGTCCGATTTACCTTTTTTTTCAATTTTTTCAAATATCTCCGACAAACCACTGAGTTTCTTGCGAAGTTCAGACGTTACCTGCTCTGCCTGAATGCTGTTTTCCACCACTCGCGGCGTAATCAAGATGACGAGCTCGGTACGGTCGGCTTTATTCGTCTGATTCCCAAATAATCCCCCCAGCACTGGAATTTGCGACAAAAAAGGCAAGCCGCTCTTGCCATCAAGTCCTGACTCCTGAATCAGGCCACCCATTGCCATCGTTTCACCTGATTTAACCACCACTGTGCTTTGGACCGAGCGTGTACTAATCGGCGGCACTGAATTGACAGTAACAGCCCCAGTGGGCTGAGTGACATCTTGATTAATTTCCAGCGTGACTAAGCCACCAGCATTGATGTGCGGAGTAACAGTTAATATGACCCCGGTTTGTAGCTGACTAAAGGAATTGGTCGTTCCTGTAGTTGTTATAGTTTGGGTCGGGATCGATATGGTGTCGCCAACCTGCATCTTCGCTGGGTGATTATCGGTCACCATTAAATGCGGGGACGAGATGATTTTCGAACGACTGTCACTCTGCAGCATAGTAATCAATGCGCCTGCTCTCGCATTACTCCACGTAAAGGAAGCGCCACTTGCTCCATTCAATGTGCCGCCATTACTCCCAGGAGTAAATAGCTGTCCCGGAGCCGACTGGGCTGCTAAAGAACTGCCAAAAAACGCTTGCAGACCAAATTGCAAGTTCCCCTCCAACTTTACCTCAGCAATCGTGACATCAACCAGCACTTGACGCGGCACGACATCGAGCTTGCGTACCGCTGCTTCAATTTTTTCATAGTCGGATGGGGAGGCAAGGATGAGCAATGCATTATTGTCCTTATCTGCAATCACGCGCACATCGCCGGCAACTGCGACGTTGTCGCCGGCCCCTATGGATAGCCCGGCGGCGGCTGGCGGCGCAGGAGCAGCAGTCGGCGCAGCAGCCGGCGCGGCAGGCGTTGAATTTACTGTTGCAGGCGTCAAACCGGGTGCAAGCGTAGCTGCCGGCGTGGGTTTTTTGGCCGTCGATGTCGATTTACCGAACACTTCGCTGAGCAAGGCCGCCATTTTTTCCGCCTGCCCATTCTGCACAGGATAGACAAACAAGCGCGTGCCACCACCCACGCCACCGGCTCGATCCATGCGCTCGACCCAAACCTTTGCCTGCTCCAGATATTTGGGCTGCGGCGTGACCACCAGAATCGCATTCAAGCGTTCGATTGGCACCAATTTGAGTATCCCCGACAATGGACTTTGCGCTGCGGCGCCAAAGACTTTGTCCAAGTCGGCCACGGCCGTTTTGACATCCACGCTTTGCAGGGTAAATAGGCCCACCGACATACCGGCCAGCCAATCGATATCGAACATGTCGACCGTCTCAAGAAGATGCCGCAGTTCGAGTGCAGTCCCGGCCAGTATCATCAAATTCCGCACTTCATCAATGCGCACGGCGCTCGCATCCGATACAAACGGCTCAAGAATCTTGAGCATTTCTTTGGCGGAGATGAACTTCAAGGGCACGACCTGAACCGAGTAGCCGCCTTGCAGCGAGGCGGCCCCCAATTGCGGCGTAACTGTGCCGCGTGCAGCGGTGGCGGCAGGCACCACCTTATACATCCCGCTTTCCTTGATAATCGCTGCACCATTCATGCGCAGCAGGGTTTCCAGCGTCGACAGCAAGGACGAGCGTGGAATCGGGCGAGTGGTATGCAAGCTGACGACTCCTTGCACTCTGGTATCCATGATGTAGGTCTCACCGAGGAAATCAACAACAATGGCCTTGACTACTTCCCGTAAATCGGCCCCCTCGAAATTCAGCATTACTTCGTCGCCTGTCGGCGCCGTAGTGACAGGCGCATTCTGCACGCCCGGCTTGACGAACACGCCTGTACCGGCATAAATCTCGGACTTGCTTGCGGGCTTGCTGACTTTATTCGCGTCGGCATTTTGGGCGACAGCAGGGTCCGCTTTGGCGTGTGCCCCGCCGGATTGAGAAGTGTCGGCCGAGCCAGGAGCAGGAGGGGAAATATTGGTGCTAAATCGATGAGGAACGGCTTTGGTTCCCTCTTGTGGTGGAGTTGTTGCACAGCCGGCGAGCGTACCAGCCAGCAGCAATCCCGCAAATTTATATCTGTCTATGGTTTTTTGCATATTCTCTTTATCACTCTCAAATGTCCCGACCAGCGTTCGACTGCAGTTCTGGAAGAAAATCGATCAGCGCCCACCGCGACGTCGAATCAATTCCTCCATACTGTTCGGCGGAGGTGGTCCAGCTTGCGCGGGAGCAACACCCGGTGAAGGAGGTAGTATTTGCGGGCCTGGCTGCCCTGCAAAACCAGGCTGCCCAGCAAAACCAGGTTGCCCAGGAAAAGCAGGTTGCCCAGGGAATGGAGGTTGTCCGGGCACGCCAGCCTGCCCCAATTGCGGAGACTTTGGTTGCGCCTGTATTTTCAAGAAAACTTCTTCATGATCGCCCCATTGCATCAAGGTGACTTTTTCCGGCTCCAATTTTTCCACCAGGATGCCATTGACCTCCCGCCCCTGTTCCACGCGCGACACCTTACCTGATGCAACTTCGCGCAATAGGGCAACATTCTTGCCCTTGGTTAAAATGACGCCCACCAATGCGAACTGCCCTTTATTCATTTTCGGCTTAGGCGGTTCAGGCTTAGGCGGCTCCGGCGGGGGGCGGCGTGTAGGTACAAACAGCGGCCGGGCCAAGATTTCGGTATAAGTTTGCTCAAGAGGCGGCAAGGCGAATTCTGATTGCAGGGGCGCCAGTGTCATCTTGGCAGCTTGCACTTTCGGCTGAGGCATCGGCAAGCGAACCCGCTTTCCCCAACCCACCTCGCCGCCAATTATCACGAGCATGGATAAAGCCGTCACAAGCAGCAGCGCTGCGGTCAAGTATCGCAAATTGAGATGCAGTTTCATTTGTTGTCCACCACCAAGGCATAGCCGGACAGGTCGAATTGCACGCTCATTTCCGGCTCGACGCCAGGAACGCCTTTGAAATAGGCGTTAGCCTGTGTACGGACAACCATGTTGTCGACCAACAGGTAAGGCTGCATCGTCTCCAATGTGTACAAGATTTTGCGTAGCGCAGGCATGCTGCTGAACATCTGAATATTGACGGTAACGCGTCGATAGCCGCTTTCTTCCTTGTGCGGTGCGACTTGCATGCTGTTCAACCTGCCGCCATTCGCTTCAATCAGGCTTTTTGCAGTTTCCTGAATTTCGGAGGCGGCCAGTGCCACGCCGGTATTTTTCAGGAAATGCTTGCGTCCATCCAGTTTTTTTACCTGATCAAGTGCGGCCTGGATTTCCGGGCGTGTTGCGGCAATGCGCTGATAACGGCCGAGAAAGTCAGTTTGATTTTCGAGTGCCTGGTCGTAGTGACGATGCAGCATACGTGCCGGGATGAACAATAACAGCCCGAAAATCACCAGACATAAGATCAAAACGCCGATGGCAAGCATGCGACTCTGCTTTTTGCTTAAGGATCGCATCAGCGCTGCCCCTCAGTTTTTGGCGATGTCCCTCCTGCCGGCTTGCCAGGAAGAGCCGGAATGGGAGGAGCTGGTCTGGGCGGTGCCACAGGCTGAGGAGCAGGAACCGGCGCCATGGCGGCAGATACCGATTTAGCGTCGGGAACCGCCGGTTGAGAGGGTTTCGACGCGGCCGGAGCCGGTTTGCCTGAAGCCGGCTCCATGCCCGGCGGTTTCGGCTGTACGGGCTTGCCCGTATCTGCTGCCTTATCTGTTTTCGCTGGCATTGCCTGCGCTTGCCCATTGAGCGAAGGCGTTGCAGGCAGCGACGGTGGCACGGCAGCAGGCGCAACAATGACCGTTGGGGCAGAAGGAGGAGCAGTTGCAGCCGTAAGAGTCCCAGCCGGCAAAGGCTTGACCTCTGCCGCCAAATGAAAACGTTCGCTGCTTGGCAATGATCCCTTAGTCACAGGCGAACGGAAACTGGCATCGCGCAGGGTCTTCGCACTCTCGAACAGCGGAATCAGTTTTGACGAAGAAGCGGTTTCACCCTGCACTTGAACTTCCTTGCCCTTGAGGTCGAATTGCTGGACCCATGTATCGTCCGGCAGGAGGCGCGACAATTCGTCCAGTTGTAGCACAATTGGCGGTGTCGATTGCTTCTTTTCCAGCACGAAATTATATTCTCCGGAGAGCTTTTCCCATTCGCGACGCAAGGCATCGGCCGCTGCCGCTTGCTGCTTGGCATGCTCGACTACCGGCATCAAAGCGATCACAGCCTGCCGTTTCTGGAAAATAGGAAGCCCGATAGCGGCAAGCGCAAGGGTCGCAGCCAATAGCAATAGGCCGAGATTGATCAAATGCAGTACAGTGGATTTGGCGACACGGCGCTCGACCGGCATCAGATCGATCAGGTCATCAGCGGATGCGCACGCACCGTTAGCGTATATTGCCTGCGCCGGAACTCCCCAGCGCGCCAACAGATCAAGAGCGCCATCGATTGCCGCACGCGGTGCCGCAGCCAGCTTGACAACGAGGCGATTATTCTGCGCATCCCGGCGCAGCACCCGGAAATCGAAATAGACTTGATCAGCCTTGAATGGGGTATGGCGGTCCATCTCGAAACCCAGTACTTGCCGAAGGTTTTCCGCTGCAGCCGAAGGCAGATCAACTTGTTTGACGAGACTCTGGCCTTCCGACAGCCACAATGCGATGCGGTCGTCACGCTTACGCAACTTGCCGATAAGCGCTTGAAAGGCAATGCTTTGACTGGCTCTATCGGCGGACTGCATATCCAGACGCCCTTGCTCGACCAAGCTCCCTTGCAGCCAGCGCCATACCACGATGGATTGCGAACCGATTTCAATCAGCAAAGCATTGCCCGTGCTGTTGGCAGATTCCCGCAACCATTGCGGCGTTAGAGCCAGGAGTTCGCTTGTCCACCAACGCCAAAAGCGCCCGAGCGAAGAATTTCGGTCGAAGCCAAAACGAGCCTGACGCGCTGTTTGAGTTTTATTTGCCATCAATAATCGGATTTTTTTCGCTGCTCTGTTTGGGTGTCGCCTCCCCATCCTTCCAGGACAGGTAAACGACTTTGCGAGCCGCACCTTGATTGATTCTTACTACCGCTTCACGGACGAACACCGCGCCATCAGGCAATACCGCTTCGGCGCGCACACTATACACGGAACCATTGGCCCCCGCCATAAAGCCAGCCGCTTGGGGAAAAAGCGGCAGCGGGAGGTTTGCATCAATAGCTTGCTGACGTAATGCAAGATAAGTATCCACCGCCGTCTCATCGACACCCGGCAACGCCAACAGAACTTTCCGCGACGCAACCGAAGAATTAATGCCGCTTTGCCGCGACTCTACGGTTAGGGAATCCGCCAATTTGGCAAAAATCTCCGGCGTCATTCCTAATACGCGCTGCAACTCATCGATGCTCTCAAACATCCCATTGGCGGGTTTGTATTTCAATCCTGCAGCTTGGTACTCTGCCGATTCGGCACCGTTGGTACGGCGCAAGTCGTCCACGTCGCGCCAATCCAGGACCGCGTCCAACAACGCGCTGCTGCGTTGCTCGTCAAGCCCAACACTCTTGAACAACCCCTTCAACAACGCGTCCGACGCAAAATTGATGTCAATTTTACCAGACACATCCAGCATTACGACGCTGACCTTGGCGCCGCCGAACTCCCACTGATGCACCACTCCATCACCCTGCCAGCGCAATTTGTCGCCAGCCGGCTTGAACAATTCGTATATACCGCGCTGCAAGCCGGCATCCGCCAAGGCTTGGGCGCGGCTGGACGCGACCAGATTTTGTGCCAGCAGCATATCGGTGCGCATACTAAAGACAAAACTGGCAGCAATAACCGTCAACAGCGTCGTCATCCATAGCACCAGCACCAGAGCGATGCCTCGCTGCCCATTTTTACCGTTCATAGCCCGCATTAGTTCACGCAACGGTTGACGGAACCGTCCCATGCGCATCCGGTGTCAGCGCCAATCAACAGTGCCGCGACCAAATCCGGCCAATCACGACCATTGCTGAACTTGATGCGAATACGGATCAAGTAGGGCAATAAATTCGGGTTATCCCACTTGTCCGACCAACGCGGTTCGGCCTCCTTGGATTCCGGACCGAAGTATGCAAAACTCAAGCTCTCTACCTGCTCCGCAAGCACCACTTTTTCGGCCCCATCCAGAGCGCTGAAATCGGCGCTGTCCGCTTCTGGAATACTGCGCTTCATTACCAATTGGTTGCCGTCCTTGTCCTTCACCTGCTCCAAGCGCACCAGATATAATCCGCCCGGCCCGAGCTGCGCAGAAATCGGAGCAACAAAGCTCAGCCGGTTAGACTCGCCGACGAAGGCTAGTTCCGAATTGGCTTTTTTCTTCCAGCGCGAGGGATAGATCAGGGTCAGTTCGCGCCGTAAAAAACCCTGCACCAAGGCCAGATGCGTCGAATTCTCTGTCCTCAGTTCACCAGCATCCCAACTGCGTGCGCCAAGGCGCAGACCACCGAACAACAAAGCCAGGATAAAACCCAGCAAGGTCATTGCAATCAGCAGCTCAAGCAAGGTAAAGCCGGTCACCTTACGATAACCGGCGCTCATATCTTCACCTTATTTGCCAGTCTCAGAGTCTTGAGGCTGACCGTGCGGGGCTGGTCAGAGGCACCCCACAATACCCGAATTTCCACCTCCAGCAGCATGACCGGCAATACAGGGGCGATTACGCCGAGTTGTTCGCCAGATTCGGATTGGCTTTCCTTGAAGGGCCTGATGCTGAGCTGCCAACGAAAGCCACCGTCGAAATCGCCATTGCTATCACCTTCGCTCAGGGGACTGTCGATACCTACCGAAGCCAGCTTGCTTTGCGCAAGCAAGATGGCACGCTGAGACTCCGTCGCGCGACCGACATTGCGCAAGCCACCGGAAAATATCTCCATCAATACGCCCAGCACCAAGCCCAGGATGACGAAAGCCACCAGCACTTCAAGCAAGGAAAAACCGCGGTTGTATTTTTTCATCGCTTAGTCGAGAACAGCAACCTGGCCGGTCAGCCAGTCGACGTTGACATGGTATTTACGGTCGCCATAAGCCACGGTGATGCGGCCGCCGGTCGAACTGCCGTCGGGGAAAAAGCGAATCGAACCAACTTTCTCGCGCAACAGTTCCGATTGAGCAGTAAACAGACTGATGTCCAGTTTCGCCGGCAGCGGATAATTGCGCGGGTCGCCAGTCAGGTCGAAACGGCGCTGTTCGACGTCGATCGTCAACGCCGCCTCCTGCTTTTGCGTAACGGCTTGGCTGCGCGCTTTGCGCAAACCTGCCGCCAACTGGCGTGCCGCGCCTTTTAGTTCGGTACCGGGCATGCCGGCGGAAATCATTGGCGCCGCCAGCGCATAGACCATTACCATCAACACCAGCACCACCATGATTTCCAATAGAGTGAAACCGGTGCTGGTGCGAAGGCTTAATTTTCCCAATTATTCACATCCTTGTTTTCGCCGTCACCGCCTTCGCGGTTATCCGCACCAAACGAACTGATGTCGTACTCCTTGGTATTGTGCTGGCCTGGCGAAACGTAGTGGTATTCATTGTTCCAGGGATCTTTTGGAATAATCTTGGTCCGGATATAGGGTCCGTTCCAGTTGTTTACACCGGAGGGCGCCACCACCAGGGCTTGCAAACCTTCTTGGGTCGTCGGGTAGCGTCCCACATCAAGCTTGAACATTTCCAGGGTCTGGCCGAACTGCTGGATTTGCAACTTGGCGTCCTTGCTCTTCGCACCGCCAAGGGCGTCGATCACTTTCGGTCCGGCCAAACCAGCCAGCAAACCAAGAATCACCAACACGACCAACAGTTCCAACAGGGTAAAACCGGCAGCACGCAAGCCGCCGGACATCTTCATTTTTCGCATTACACCATTCTCCACACAGACTAATAAATTCCCGGCAGCGCTTTACAAAGCCAAGTCGTTGACGCTCAAAATCGCGAGCAAGATCGACATGATAATCGCGCCAATCACCAATCCCAATCCCAGAATCAGGACCGGCTCCATCAAGCTCAGCATGCGCTTGACCGCAGTCTGAACCTCGTTGTCATATACATCGGCTACACGCAGCAGCATTTCCTCAAGCTGCCCGGTTTCCTCGCCGACCATCACCATATGCACTGCCAGCTTGGGAAACAAGCCAGTTTCCATCATCGGCTTTCCCAGCCCAAGCCCTTCCTTGAGTTGAGTCGCCACGCCATCAAGCCCTTGCGCCATCACGCTATTGCCCAAGGTTTCCTTGATGATGAAGAGCGCATTCAACAAGGTCACACCGTTGCCAAGCAGAGTTCCGAGGCTGCGACTGAAGCGCGCCACCTCGATCTTCGCGACCAGGTCGCCAAACAACGGCATGCGCAAAAACCAACCATCCCAACGATAACGGCTAGCGGGGTTGCGCATCTGCTGACGCATCAGCACATAGGCCAGCGCCAGACCAAGCAACAGCATCCACCACTCGTGCCGGAGAAAGTCCCCAGCGGCAATGACGATCTGAGTCGACACCGGCAGCGTTTTACCAGACTGCTCAAACATCTGGGAAAACTGCGGCACCACAAACACCAGCAGCATCATTACCGAAATAACCGAGACGACCACCAGGATGGTTGGATAGATCAAAGCGGAGGCAACCGTCTGCTTGAGCGCCTTGGCGCGCTCCATGAATTCGGTGATACGCATGAGCACCGGGCCAAGCGCACCACCCGCTTCGCCGGCCCGCACCATATTCAAATAGAAGCGGCTGAATACGCCCGTTTGCGCCTCCAGCGCCGACGAAAGCGCAGCTCCGCCGCGCACATCGTCGCGCACTTTCAACAGCAAACGGCGAATTTTATCGTTTTCAGACAGTTCGACCAGGATTTCCAGCGCGCGATCCAGAGGTAATCCGGCTTGCAACAAGGTCGCGATTTCGCGGGTGAAAACGCCGATTTCGTTTTGGCTGACACGCTTGGAACGCAGCCAGGCAAACGATGCAGTTTCCGTTGCCGGGCCCTCTTGCGCCTCTTCGACGCGAATAGGAATGTAACCCATGCCCTGCAGACGTTCCACCACGGCGTCTTGCGCACGTGCCTCCATTTCGCCTTCCAGCGCTTCGCCCTCGGCGCTGACGGCCTTGTAATGAAACGCCGGCAAATCAAGCCTCCCGCGTGACGCGCAGCACTTCTTCGACCGTAGTTATTCCGGCCATTACTTTACGCATACCGTTATCAAACATGGTTCGCATGCCTTGTTGAATTGCCAAATTACGGATTTCCCCGGCAGTAGCATGCTGCATTACGAGACTGCGGATACCGTCGCTCATTGGCAGCATTTCTACGATGCTGACCCGTCCGACATAGCCGGTACCGCCGCAGTGTGGACAGCCCACCGCGTGATAAAGTTCAATCGGACGCGCTTCGGTATAACGGTACAGTTCCATCTCGTCGACCAGCTCCGGCAAGGCCGGGCGCAATTCCCGGCACTGTTCGCACAAGGTGCGCACTAGGCGCTGCGCCAGGATGCCGATCACGGTGGAGGTCAGCAGATAATCGTCCATGCCCATGTCGAGCAGGCGGTTTACCGTGCTGGCTGCGTCGTTGGTATGCAAGGTAGACAACACCATGTGTCCGGTCAACGCAGACTGCACCGCGATTTGCGCGGTTTCCAGGTCGCGAATTTCGCCGATCATGATGACGTCGGGGTCTTGCCGCACAATCGAGCGCAAGGCATTGGCGAAGGTCAGGCCGATCTGCGGCTTGACTTGAATCTGGTTGACGCCTTCCATTTGATATTCCACCGGGTCTTCAACGGTGAGAATCTTGACGTCCGACTTGTTGAGCGCCTGCAGCGCCGTATACAGCGTAGTGGTCTTGCCGCTGCCGGTCGGACCGGTGACCAGGATGATGCCGTGCGGCTGCTGCAGCACGCTGAGGAATATCTTGAGCACATCTTCGTCGAATCCCAAAGCCGTGAAATCGAGCGTGGTGCCGCTCTTGTCGAGAATCCGCATGACGACGCTTTCGCCATGCATGGTCGGGACGGTCGAGACGCGCAGGTCCAGCTCCTTGCCTTGGATGCGCAGCTTGATGCGGCCGTCCTGCGGCAGGCGCCGTTCCGCGATATCCAGGTTGGCCATGATCTTGATGCGCGAGATGACGGCAGCGGACAAGCGGCGCGGCGGCGACTCGACCTCGTGCATCACGCCATCGACCCGATAGCGCACGATCAGGCGATTCTCAAACGGTTCGATATGAATGTCGGAAGCGCGTGCCTCCAATGCATGCCCGATGATCAGATTCACCAGCCGGATGACAGGCGCTTCACTGGCCAAGTCTTTAAGCTGCTGGATGTCGTCGTTGGCCCCTTCTTCGTCGCGGGTTTCGATATCGCCGACGATCTCTCCCATCGAGGTTTTTCCTGTGCCGTACAGGCGTTCGAACGCGGCGTCCAAGTCCTGCTGCAGCGCCACCCGCACGCTGACGGGGCGATGCGTCAGCAGGCCAAAAGCATTGATTACATATTGATTGAGCGGGTCGACCAGCGCCAGCACCAGTTCGTGCTCGCTTTCCTGCAGAGGCAAGGCTTTCGCCTCCTTGAGAAAGCGCACCGAAACGCGCTCTTCCAGCACCGGCAGTTCGGGATAGTCGGCAAGCTCCGCCACGGGCACCATTAACTGTTCCGATAGCGCCTCCACCAGGTCGCGCTCGGAGAGCACGCCCAGCTTCACCAGCAGCATGCCGAGGCGCTCCTGCTCGCCGGCTTCCTGCAAGCGCAGCGCCCGCTCCAAATCGGCCGGATTGAGCTTCTCCCGCTCGATCAATAACTCGCCTATACGTTTCCTCAAATGATACTTTCCATGCTAAAAAGTGCGGGAATGTTATCACGAACGCCAGCTTCCCCCGCTTTTGCCGCCGCTACGCCCTCTATTTTTACCGGCTTTAAACGAACTGGAAAGAGCCTTGCCGCTTCAGTTCCTCCGAGACACAGTCTTGCAATTTTGCAGCATAAGACCGCCAGGTTTCTTCTTCGTTGCATCAGAAATCGATGTTTTATTCGAGCCTCAGCTTATTGAAGATAGAATGCCAGGCTCTTCCTTCCACCTTTGCCTGCCGAGGCAAGGCGCGTTTCAATGCACAAGAAATTTCTCCTGAACGCTCTAATTATTGCAACGATCAGTGTCGCTGCCGGTCTTTCCTGGTGGCATGCCCAGCCCGCCCCAGTGCCGGCAACCTGTCGTGCACGCGGCGCGGTCGATACGCCGAAAGCCGTCAGCAGTGCCCAAGCCACGCTTCGGATCGAGGGCTGGGCGGCCGATCCGGCCGGGGTGCAACGCATTGAATTCTGGGCCGGCGGCAAGCTGCTGGGTGGCGTCAAACCGAACATTGTCCGTCAGGATGTGAGCACGACCTTGCCGCAGTGCCGTTTTCCCGCAATCAGCGGTTACGCTGAAACGCTGTCGCGCGGCACCGTACCGCCGCAATCCCCAACGCTGGAAATTCGTGCGATCGACGGCAGCGGCAAACCGTTTACCGTAGGCCAGGTTCCTCTCGACTTTTCCCCGCCCGTCGGCATGCTGGACGATGGCGCAGTAATCGAGGCCGATGGCCGTAACTTGATCAGCGGCTGGGCCGTAGCAGCGCAAGGGCCGGTGACAGCACGGGTATTCGCACAAGACAAAGAAGTACTGAAATTAAGCGCCGTCAACCGCCGCGATGATGTAGCCAAGGCCTTCCCGGCATGGCCCCAAGCCGCCGCCAGCGGATTCGAGGGCTTGCTCCCCCTGCGCCAATTGCCGCGCGGACGCTATCGCCTGAAGATCCGCCTTGAAGACGCCAAAGGCCATGCCAGCGACCTCGCCGGTCCCGAAGTCATCAACGACCTCCCTTTCGGCAAGGTATTGGCCCAGCAAGACAAGATGGTGGCGCCGGATCGCATCGTCTTGCGCGCCTGGCTGTCCGATGAAGACGGCATCCGCTCGGCCCAGGTCGAAACCGCCGGCGGCGCGGTGCTCGGCCAGATGACACGGACCAAAGACCGCCAAGCCTTGAGCGCCTTGGCCGATCCGCGCTTCAAACCCGACCAATCGGCCGATGCCCTGCTCGGCCGCGGCGCCCTGTACCGCCTGGATTTGTCACGCGCCTCCCTGCCGCCCGGCTTGCAACGCCTGCAGGTGCGGGTGGAAGACAATTCCGGCAAGAGCGCCGTGCTGCCCGGACCGCTGGTAGCGGATGCCAACCCCGCCCAAAAACAGACCTGCCCCGGCGACAAGTTGCGCGTGTTTTATCCCGGCGGCGCAGTCGACTTCCGCAACAAGTTCCCCCAAATGCAACAACTGCGCGCCATGGCCCAGGGCGGCTGTGTCGAGATCGGCTTGCGCGGCCGGCTCGAGTACTTGCGCACCACCAAGGGCCGCCAGGCCGATTACGCCTTCGACCCGGATTTTCCGGAGCGTCTGCGCAAACGCAATGGCCAGGAAATGAGCGGCGAATCCTTGCGCGAATTGCTCACTACGGCCTTGCGCTTCCAAGCGCCGCTGCTGATCACGCTCGACGGCGGCGTCTGGGCCGATTCCAAGTTTGCTGCGCCGGATCTCGACATCGTCGACATGCTGGAACAGGACGAGCGCACCGTGCAGTGGAACCAGTTCGGCAAGGCCGAGCCGGACGATGCGTTAAAAGGCCTGGCCGGCGCTACCGGCAATCCGGAACTGGCGCGCATGATGAGCCTGAACCGCTACAACCGCCGCTTCCTCGATTACAAGAAACGCAACCTGCAGGCAGCGGTACGCGAAATCGTCAAATTCAGCCAGGCCCATCCCGCCCACTATGTGGCGATCAACCTCGATCCGGATGAATACATCAATCCCTGGTTCTACCTGAGCCAATGGTACGACTACAATCCCGACACGCTGCGCCAGTATCGCGAATGGCTGTTCCATCTCGGCCCCTATGCCGACGGCGCCGAACTGGCGTCTTCGCGGCGTGAACCCGCCTTGACCCTGGCCGAAGCCAACCGGCTGGCCAAACAAGCATGGCAAGACATCAAGGCCGTCGAACCGCCGCGTGCGGGCATCGATTACCACGATCCGTGGCAACAATTGTGGACCCAGTTCAAGCGCCACCTGGTGGCTCGTCATTACGCTGACCTCGCCGCCTGGGCGGTGGAAGCCGGCTTGCCGGCCGCACGCATCTATACCAGCCAAACCTTCATCCAGAGCGATGTCGCCGTGCGGATCACCGATCAAGCCAGCGGCTGGACTGACCAGGCCGGTGTTTCGATCGAAGGCGCCAAACCGCACCAGGGGCATTTGGGTGCGATCCTGTATGGCCCGGCCAGCCGCAACGAAGGCCAGCCGCGCAGCGGGATCAGCCTGATCGACAATATCCGTCAAACCGACCCGGAGTGGGGCATCGTCGAATTCCACCCTGCCACGATTGCGTTTCCTGAAAAATTGCCCAGCCATGCCGAGTCTTATGCCACCATGCAAGCGCTGATCAATGGCGGGGTGCGTTTCCTGTCGCCGATCTGGGGCAGTTATGCCGGCGATCGGATGGTGCATCCGAATCATGTCAAGGCCTACGATGTAATGGAAGGCTCGGCCCACGAATACCAGTTGGTGTGGTGGCTGCGTGCGATGCAGGCGTGGCCGGTAGGCAGCCTGTTCTACCCGTTCGGCAACGCGATGGTCAAGAGCACGGACGGCTGGACGGCAGCGGCGGGGACGCGGCTGGAGCGCGATTTCGGAGCGGTGCACTTGACAAGCGAGGGGGCAAGCGTGGGCCTGATTTCGCCACGGTGGACAGCGCGTTCCTTGGCCAAGCCGGTTGAATTGGTAGTGACCGGTCAGTGGCTGCAGCAAATCGCGGTGTCGGCTGAACTGAGCTTGGATAACGGGGAAAAAAAGCAGTGCACTCTGCGGTGGGCAGGAAAAAGCGGTGCGCGTTGCTTGTTTCCTGCCGTACCAGGACGGGAAATGTTAAATCTGACGCTGCAGTGGCCCAGCCTTGCCGCACAACAAAAAGCAAGCGTAACAGTGCATAGCGTAGCGCTTAAACTTGCAGAAAAACAACCTTGATATCAAGCGGCTTCCTCTGGCCCAGCCTCATCTTGGGTCGCCCCTATCCCAAAGAGCCGGGGGGACTATCCCGCCCCCTGCTTCTATGTAACAATTTTGGGGCATCAAGCACGCCGAATATGGACAAATCGCCCGTAATCGCGTACCTTGGACGCTATTACCATTTCGATAATAGGGCTGTCGAAACCCCAGCTCAAACATCTTCACAGATTTTTTCGACCATGAATCAGGCGCCCCAAACCGACAACTCTGAATCCGGCAGTCGCCGTTTCGTCCTTGAGATGCTCGGTTTTTCTGTGGCTGAAAAGGCCATGCTAAGTTCTACTTTCCGGCTGACTGGACGGCGCGTATTCTGTTACGCAGAAGCGGCCACTCCGGAAGAACGCACCGATATCTATCTGGTGAATGCCGACAATGCGGACGCCTTGGCGCAGTTGAAAACCCGTTCCCCGAATGTCCACGCTCCGGCCGTATTGATCGGCCGCACTCCGGTATCGATCGGCTGGCCGATGGTTGAAAAACCGATCCACTGGATGCGTCTGTTCGAACAACTCGACACGATGATGCAGGCCGCGCTTGTGGAGCGCGCGAAACGTCGGCACGCCAGCAGCGAGCAGCAATGGGATGGCCGCACCTACCGCCGTACTATCGACAAGGATATGTCGCCCGAGGAGGTGTTTGTCCCTCCCAAGCCGACCGAAACGGTACTGGTGGTCGACGATAGCGCCACAGTCAGGGCCTTCATGCGGGCCAAGCTGGCGCCGTTCCGCTTCGACGTCGACTATGCGGAAAATGGCGAAGAGGCGATCGACATGGCGCAAGCAAAAACTTACACCTGCATTTTCCTCGACATCCTGATGCCCGGAATCGACGGCTATCAGGTTTGCAAACGCATCAAATCCAGCCCCGCCACCAAGGGCACCGCAGTAGTGATGTTGAGCAGCAAATCATCCGCCTTCGACAAGTTCCGCGGCAATTGGGCCGGTTGCGACGCCTATCTCGCCAAACCTGTCGGCGAAGACGAATTGCTGGCGACGATCGCGCGTTTTCTGCCCAGCGCTCGCAAGACTGTCGAATCCCTGTAATCCCGGAATGCAGCAATAAGAGCCTCTAAATAAATGCCGCTGGCCAGGCGCGCCGACGCAGACAGTACGAACGTACGGCAAGGAGAAGCAACCACGCCAGCGGCTTTTATTGAGAGGCTCTAGAGCAGTTTCAGCCTGACTGTACAGGAGCCAAGGTTGAGCCGAGAAGCGCAACCGTACGAATGGTACGGTGAGCATCGCAGGCGCAAGATTGGCCGTGTACGGTCAGGCTGAAACTGCTCCAAGCGATAAGCGGAACAAACAAGACATGTCCCGCCTATCCCTCCTCTTGGGTAATCGCCCGCAAAATCCTATCGGGTTTGCTGTGCCGCGGTGATCACCACCGGCGTTATCGGCACGTCCGGCATGCCGCCGGCGAATTGCGTGGGAACCGCCTTGATCTGGTCGACCACGCTCATCCCGCTCACCACCTTGCCGAACACCGCATAACCGCCATTCGTTTCGGTATCCAGGCGAATGTTGTCTACCACGTTGATAAAAAACTGCGATGTGGCCGAATCCGGCGCCGAGTTGCGAGCCATGGCAATCGCACCGCGAATATTGCTCAAGCCGTTCGGCATTTCCAGTTTGATCGCCGGACGTGTCGTCGCCTCTTGCAACGCCGCGTTATAGCCGCCGCTCTGGATCATGAAGTCGTTGATCACGCGATGGAAAATCTTATCCTTGTAAAAATCATCCGCCACGTACTGCAAAAAATTATCGACTGTGATCGGTGCATTCGACGGATATAACTCCAGCACCACTTCGCCCATGCTCGTTTTCAAGCTCACCTGCGGCAAGGGCACGACAACGCTGGATGTCCACAAAGCCGCGCCTCCGGCGCCGACAACAGCAACCGCCAGCGTCCCGGTTACCGCAGGTGTGCAAGTAAAGACACGCTGTAGCGCCGTACCGCCGGCAAGCTCGGCGATGTTGCTGCAATCCGGTGCGGCCAGCTTGATTCCGCGATCAAGATTTTGTCCGCTTACGGTAAAGCGTGCGCTCTTGCGAAACATCAGCGGGCCGGGCGTGACGGCGGACACTGTCGGCCCACTGGAGACCGGGGTTTCCGCCGGCGCGCACATCACAACCCCTTCGGCACGCCATCCCTTGCTGAGCATCTGCTGGTAGACACTACTGCTGGTGGTAAAGCGATGGTTGGAGTCGATGCCGCGGCCAAAGCCATTGTTATAGAGCCGATAGACCGGAATCAGCCCGCTTGCGCACGCGCCGTTGACCGGCACGCCGGTTGCGAAATCATTGCTCTCGAATTTCCAGCTTTTGGCATTCGGGTCAAAGCTTGCCTTGAGGCCGGCGCACTCCGTTGCATCAACCGTGTAGAAATGCGAGTTGGGCCCAAAGATCGCGCCGGTCGCAGGATTGGCGGCGCCATTGCCGTAAAACCGGCACACCTGATTGGGCCCGCCGGACCTGAAACCGAGACCGGTACGCTGCCAGCGTCCGACTGCTCCGGTATCGACAAAGGCCTGCTCACCGGGATCAGCAGTGATGAAGTAATTGTCCAGGTCGGGATTGTAGAACTCGACGACGCTGGAGGGCGCAGGGTCGGCTGATGCGGCTTGGGAACCAGGGCTATTTTGCAGTGCTGAGGCATGTGCTGTTGCCGCCAGCGGGAAAAGCAGGACGGCTGTCAAAAATCGGATCGCGAACGTCATGGATTACAATGCGCTTTATGCAAGTATTGGTAACAAGATATGAGTTTAGTCCAAACCCCGGCGCCGATTTCGGAAATATTGGCAAGCCGCGAAAATAATTTAAATGCCCTGCGCCTGATCGCTGCCGTTCTCGTCCTTTTTTCTCACTCCTACCCGCTGAGCGGCAACATCCAACAAGAGCCGATCGGGCGCCATCTGCATATATTCGACGGTGGCGCTTTGGCTGTCATCGCTTTTTTCTTTTTGAGCGGCTACCTTATTTCCGCAAGCTGGGCCTCGCTGCCGCATTTCCCCTCGTTCATGGCGAAAAGAGCACTGCGGATCTTACCCGGATTGGCAGTTGTCGCGACGATCAGCGCCCTTCTGCTCGGCCCTCTCATGAGCTCGCTGGATATCAATCACTATTTTCAATCCGGCCAGGCTCTCAGATATATCCGCGACAGCATCAATGTCCTGAGCCTGCAAACCAGCACACTCCCCGGCGTCTTTGAAAATCTGCCGTTGCCGCATGCGGTTAATGGTTCTCTATGGACGCTCAAGGTGGAATTTTTGGTGTACATCGCAACCGGCATCGTCGGTGCAACCTGCCTGTTGCCGACCGCAGGAAAAGGCTGGCACAGCATCTTCTTTTCGATCATCGCGCTCTATCTGGTTTCCCGGTTGATTGCCGTTACCCCGGCAGAATGGAATAGCTGGAATACCCACTTGAATTTCTTCGCCTGCCAATTGGCCGCCGTCTTCATGCTCGGCATTCTCGGACACGCAGTGCGTCACTGGCTTTTGCATTCCTGGCTGGCGATGGCAGCGCTTGCAGGACTTACCTATCTACTTCGGGAAACCAGTCTTTTCCTGCTCTTCATCTATCTGACATACGGCTATTTTTTACTTCTCATCGCAAGCTCATCGTTTCCCCTTCTGGGTAAAAAAATCCGTGTTCATGACTATTCTTTCGGCGTTTATATCTACGCGTTCCCAATTCAGCAAACCCTCATCGCCCTGATGCCGGGGCTCTCCCCTCTGCAATTGTTCCTTGCTGCATCGCCTATTGTGATGCTGTTCGCAGTCGCCTCCTGGCACTTCGTCGAGAAGCCCTGCCTTGGTTTTAAACCGTCTTTTGCGAAATGATGGAATGCGCCACAGATGACCAGCCGGGCATCGCATTGAGATCGCCTCCCAACAAATAATCCGCGCACCAACGCGCCTCTATTCGTCCTTTAAAAAACATGGATATTCGATTTAACAGGCGGCGCCTGTTCGCCGCTTTCTTGCTGGGCGCATCCGCTTTGATCATTGGCGGTTGCGGCTACCTCCTGATAGACAAACATCGCGCGCAACGCTTGAGCCAGCATGCTCAGGCCGCACAAAATCCCAAGCAAGCCGATGCAATCGGCTTCGTCGACTCGCTGTCGGAGGAGAGCCGAAATCGAACCAGGGTAAGCGGCTGGGCGCTGGCCAGAGCCGGCGTTGCACGCGTGGAAGTGGTGCTGAACGGCCAAGACCGTATCCCGCTTAAAATCGCCATGCCGCGCCCTGACGTATTGCGTGCCCACCCGGGCTATCCCGATTCGGACAAAGCCGGATTTGACGGCATAGTCGACACCGTCAAACTAACGCCCAGATGGCATACGATGGAAGTGGTTGTCACGGACAAAAAGGGAGAAAGCGCCGTCATCTCACGCCGCACTCAGCCGGCCGGCCAAGACATGAAAACCTGGACCGATCTGCTCGATGTTCGCGGCGTCAAACGCGAGGATATTTTTTATTTTCCCATGGCCACCAGCAACGTCGCCGCCGGCGGCGCCAAGGAAATCGATACGATATTCCGCCCTTATGAAAGCAAGACAGTCAAGGTTGGCATCCGTGTGCCCATTCTGTATTTGCGGACCACCAAAGGCAAGGCGGGAAATTATGCGTTCGATCCGGATTTTCCGCTCGACAGGAAATGCGGCCAGAGAGCGATCGCGGATGACAATTTGCACGGCGTGATCCGCTATGCCGTCATGCATAAAATGCCGGTGCTGTTTACCCTCAATGGCGGCATTTGGGCGGATGCGGCATGCAATGTTCCCGAATGGGATATCAATGACGTACTGGAGGAGGATGCCGCCAACTGCCAATGGAATCAAGACAATGCCGTGATGCCGGATGACTCCTTGAAAAAGCTGTCGGGCTCGATGGAGTCCCCGGAACTTGGCCGTTCTCTGAGTTTCAATATCTACGCGGAGAAAAACAGGTTTTACAAGAAAAGAAATTTGCAGCAAGCGGCCGCCGTGATACACGCATTCGCAGTGCGGCACCCTGATCTTTTCATCGGCGTGACCCTCGATCCGGATACCTATCTCAACCCTTTCTTCGACGGCAAGCAATGGTATGACTTCAATCCCGGCAGCTTGCGGCAATTCCGCGAATGGCTGCAAGGCATCGGACCCTATGCCCTGCAGCCGACGCCGGGCCAGCTTGATCTTTCCCGTTATCGCCGCCCAAAGCCCTTGACCCTGGCTGAAGTCAATACCTTGAGCGGGCAGCATTTTTCCCGCTGGGATGAGGTGGATCCGCCGCGCACCGTTCCCTCGATTTCCCGTTTTTTTCCCGACAGCGCCTGGGCGGCGGAATGGGAGCAATTCCGCCGCCATCTGGTCGGCCTGCACTATGATGAACTTTCACGCTGGATCGAGGAAGCGGGTATCGGCAAAGCTTACATCTATTCGGCGCAAGGTTTTATGGCGCCGGCCCCTTCGCTTCAGCCATTCGCGGTGCGGATCAGCAGCCCGCTGAAAAACTATGATACCGGCGGCATGTCGGTGGAAGGCGCCAAGCCATCACATGGACATCTTGGCGCGATCCTCTATGGACCCAGCGCGGTCAACCAGATCAGGATGGAAGAAGAACGTTCGCTGTTCTCGGTTTTCCGCGAGATCGATCCCGACTGGGCCGTGGTGGAACATAATACGGCCGACCTGCGCAACCCGACTCGCCTGCCGGATTTCGCGGAAGCTTATCGCTCCCTGCGGGATATACACAATTACGGCGCACGTTTTGTTTCTTCGATGGCGTGGAACGGCAGCCGCGGAAGTTTTTCCGGCCAGCCTGGATTCGTGTCCTATACGACGCTGCGCGACTCCCCCCTTGAAGATGCAATCAAAAATTTCATGATCAGTCACGCAAACCTGCCCCGCAAATCACGCTTATGGACCTTTGGCTCCGGCCTGCATGCCGATGGCGACGCCTGGGTTCCTGCCGCCGGGACAGCGGGGCGGATCGGCCCCGGCATGTTTATGCTGACGGCCGCCGCCGACGGTCAAGGTTCTCTCGAATCGCCGGAAGACCTGGGTTTCAAGCCGGCGAATTACAGTGCGATCATCGTCAAGGCAGGCACGCCTGAAGTTCTCCGGTCGATAGAAGTGCAAGGACAAAGGCCGGATGGGCGATGGGCGGTGCTGATCCCGGCTACCGACGCAAGCAAGTTAAAGCAGGTCAATGCAGGCTGGCTGTTGCCGGTGGCAGGGACTTATGCGGATACGGAATTCAAACGCATCCGCTTAAATTGGAAGGCGATGGAAAACAAACCGCTGGCATTGGAAAGAATCGCGTTTTATGCGCGCTGAGCGGCCCCCTGCCCATTTCGCTTCAAATGGTGCCGGACGCAGGCAAGCTGGGGGGAATGATTTTCCGCTTGTCGACAATCTCGCAAAAAGCTTGATATAGCGGACGCTCGATGTATCGATAATGGTATCGGGAGAACAGCAGGACACTGAAAAAAAGCAATGCGATGGCAGGAGCGGCAAATGGCCCTGTCATTGTCTTTGCATCGAGCAATCCGAGCACTGCGGCCAGATCAATCGCCAATGCATGTCCAAGATAAATCGCAAACGATTGATCACCTAGACGGCATAACATCGCAGGCCATTTTATTTTTTGCGCGCATTCAATTGCCAGCACGATGAGCACAAGGCCGGATGCCGCAATACCGAGGCTCAGGAAGCGCAGGATTTCCACCAGCTTGATATCAGGTTCATGTCCTGCCAACCAAACGCCTATGCTGAGCATCAACAGTCCGCCAAACAGATTGACCGTAAACTGCCGCTTGCCGAAACCCGAATTGATCCACGCTCCGAGAATTGCTCCTGCTAGAAATTCCGCAACCAGCGGCGACATGAAAAATCCCCATGCCCCGAAACCATTGCTCAACATTGCGCCCGGACCGCATACATATAAAAGCAGATTGCTTGCAACGAGCAGGAGAAAAGCGAGAAGCACAATAACGCGCCGCGCGACAACGCCGATCAACAGTAGGACTGAAAACAACAGATAGAAATACAGTTCGTAGACCAGCGACCAGGAAACCCCGATCACCAGCTTGAACATGCTGGTTTCGGTCAGCAACAGGGAACCGGCAAGGTTTTTCTTTTCAATTACTGCCGGCATGCCCCAGGAATAAAGAATCAAGGCCAGTGCCAGAAACGGCCAATAGCCGAGATATATTCTTGAGAATCTGCGCATGATGAAACGCCGTTGCGCAGCCCATCCGCAGGACGTCCTGGTGGTGTGCCACATGACGCAGCCGCTCACCACAAAAAACACATCGACACCGGAGAGCCCCCACGAAGCGATTCCGGCAATGGAGCGCGACATGTATTCAGACTGACCGGCATAAGGCCAGAGATGAAACAGGAAGACATAGCATGCGGCCAGACCGCGAAGAACCTGAATGCCTTGAAGTTTTTGCTTGTCCTGCTCAGTCATTTACGCTTTCGGTTTCACCGCAATACAGGCCTGCCTCAGGAAGCACAGCGAAGCTGTTTGCCAAGTCATCCACGGAAGATTGGAAAACTTCTGCACTATTCATTTGCTCGATTCCAGATAGCCATTGCGATAGATTTGAGCCACCCTGGATAAGGACAACACGATCTTATCCAACTCAATCGTGCTGTTCTGCGGACAGTTTCCGGCGATGCGAAGAAAACCTGCTTGGTCCGGATAAAGCGGCGACAATCCATAGGTTGCGCTGACATGATAAAAGTGCAGGACGCCATCCGAACGGAGACGGAAATAGCGGCTCTTTCCTTCAGTGAATCCTGGCTCGTCCGCAGTTCTGAAATAAATCGCAGCGGCGCCACAGCCATGCGTCAATCTTTGCGGCGACACTTTCATGCCGATAGAGAAAACATAAAATTCGTCCCGCCCCATGAGCGAAAGCCTCGGGATCGGGATATCAATAGTCCATTGCGTTCCGGTGACGCGGTATGCTCCCTTCTCATCAAGAACCGCGCCGTTGGTCGCGGCGGCAGCAAGGCTTTGCTTGTCCCATACATGCAATTCGTCATGGGGAACGGAGAGAATATCCGGCATCAATGCCTGGCTATGCGTGCGGTGCCACTCTCCAGCCATGACCGCGATGAAAAGAGCGGCACAGACCGCGCCAAGCCTGCGCAATGTATGCTGCCATGGATGCTGGCCGCGCAACACATGCGCGACGCCAACGGCCGCCAGCACGATCAAAGGAACTTCCAGCGCCCCCACGCTATAGCGATGGGTGTACAGCATGGGAACGTGGACGATGAGCTGGTACGCCAGCGCTGCGCCGATAAACCATCGCATCAGTATCGGGCGCAAGGCAAACAGGCCAACCGCACCGAGTATGACTTCGACAATGCGCAAGGAGCGCAGATTCCATACGGTGTCCGGAAGAATTGCCTTGCTTACGAATACGAAGGCAAAGGCCTTTTGCACATAGACATCCAGGATAGCCGGCCAGGACTGTTGCTTGAGCATGAATAGCGCGACGCTCTTTAGCAACTGATCGCCGGCAATCGAAAGATGGTCGAGCTCGCGCGTGACGGCGCCGATGTCATAGCCGAGGGCGAAATACGGCGCCTCATAACCTTCGGTGAGAGGGTGACTGCCGAAATACAAGGCGCTGCCGACGCCGGTCGCGAGCCCCGGAAAGTTGAATACCAGCCAGTTCTTCACCACCACCAGCAGCGGAAAAAAAACCGCCAGCAAATGCGCGGCAAACAATTTTTGTCCAATCTCGCGCCATTCCTTTTTGCAGCACATCGCCAGCGTGGCAAGCAGAACGGCATAGAGAAAATAGATATAGCTGCCGCGCGTCAGAATCATCAAGCCGCAGGCAAAACCGGCCAGCGGAATAAAGCTTTTTCGCCCGGCCATTATTTCGGCCACACTCATCAACCACAAGGCGCTGAGGAAGATAAACAAAGGCTCGGTCAGAACCGCTGGCTTGTATTCCGCCAGCACGGGAGAAAGTGCGTACAGGAAGGCAGCGGCAATACCCGCGACGCGCGAATGAAGCGTACTACCCAATCGGTACAGGACCAGCACCAGCAAGCAGGAAAGCACTGCATTGCCGATCTTGATCGCGCCCGGGTCGGCGCCGAATAAAGCAGGATAGATGTAGGCCATCGGGACCACGCGCAACGAGCGCTCATCCAAGAAAAATGCCAGCTTGTGCGAGATCAATGCCTGCGCATACGGCAGATAGGTGGAGAGCGAATCGGGTTGTACGGCCGAGGAAAAATAGGGCAAGGCGCCTCGCAGGTTGAGGCCGATGGCGGCCGCGAGGAGAAGAAAGATAGCCGGGCCGGCCCATCCCGGAGAATGGAAAAAACGCCTGATTCGAATCAATTCGAAACCTGTTCCGTAGTACTGCAGATTTTGGGGACGAGGGCCAAGCCATCCAGGAGGATGCGGCCATGTAACTGTGAGTATGTTGCTGCAATCCTACTTGGTTAAGGATTGCAAAAAATATCACACTTTCAGGTAGCAAAATATCCCATAAACATGGGAAATGCATGCCTAAATGAGAGGAGTTTGCTCTTGGTCAATGACTGACGAAGAGGAAGGAATTATTGGCATCCCAACTCGAAACCGAGTCAGGCTGGCTTGAGCCCAAGGCGGGCAACCACTTCCTTGCGATAGCGGTTCAATTCCTGCACCGTGTCGAATGTGCGTTCAAACAGCAACGACATGTTGTGCAGGATGCGCTCGACCACTTTCTTTTCCCACTCGCCATCGAATTTGATTTGCCCATCGAGCCAGCGCTCCAGCCATTCCGGATCGGGCAACCGGGACTGCACGGTGTCATTCGGAAAGAGCGCTTGGTTGACGTGCAGATTGGTCGGATGCAGCGGCTTTTCAGTACGGCGAGCGGAGGCCATGAGCACACCGATCTTGGCAAAAGCGGCGCGCGCGGTGTCGCCTACTTCACCCAGGGCTTTTTTCATATAACGCAAATAAGCACCGCCGTGGCGGGCCTCATCCTGGCTGATGATTTTATAGATCTGCTTGATGACGGGTTCGGTGTGCCATTCGGAAGCGCAACGGTACCAGTGGTTCAAGCGGATTTCACCGCAAAAATGCATCATCAGTGTTTCCAGAGGCGGGGCCGGGTCGAACTCGAAGCGCACGTTATGCAATTCCTCTTCCGTCGGCACAAACTCGGGGCGGAAGCGGCGCAAATATTCCATCAAAACCAGCGAATGTTTTTGTTCTTCGAAAAACCAGACCGACATGAAAGCGGAAAAATCGCTATCGCCGCGATTGTCGCGCAAGAACATTTCCGTGGCCGGCAACGCTGACCACTCGGTAATCGCATTCATGCGGATAGTTTGAGCTTGCTCATCGCTCAATTTGGAGGCATCGTACTGGCTCCAAGGAATGTCGCTTTCCATGTTCCAGCGAACCTGCTCCAGCGATTTAAACAGTTCGGGGTACAGCATACGGACCTTCGATATTGTGCCAATGCGTGATTTTACCAAGATATTGATCAATTTCCTGCCGACAGCAAAGAGCGCGTCGGCTTCCGCACCAGTAGTTTGTTAGAGTTTAATTCCCTTAGCCGATTCCCTGCTCCATGCCCAATATCGCGCCATCTCTATCTCGCTCCCGCATCCCTGTAGCGGTATGGGTACTGGGTTTTGTCAGCATGCTGATGGATATTTCTTCCGAACTGGTGCATAGCCTGTTGCCGGTTTTCATGGTAACGGTGCTGGGAGCCAGCGCCACTGCGGTCGGCGCAATCGAGGGCGTAGCTGAGGCTACCGCGCTGATCGTGAAGGTGTTTTCCGGCGTGCTCAGCGACTATGCCGGCAAGCGCAAATGGCTTACCGTGATCGGCTATGGTCTGGCTGCCGCGACCAAGCCCTTGTTCGCGCTGGCGGGCGGAGTCGGCTTGATCTTCACCGCACGCTTTGTCGACCGCATCGGCAAGGGCATACGCGGGGCGCCGCGCGATGCCTTGATTGCCGATGTCACGCCGCCCGGGATTCGGGGCGCCGCGTTCGGGCTGCGCCAATCGCTCGATACGGTAGGCGCTTTCGTCGGGCCATTGCTGGCGATGGGCTTGATGCTGCTGTGGGCGAATGATTTCCGGGCGGTATTTTGGGTAGCGGTTATTCCGGCCTTCCTGGCGGTCGCATTGCTGATAAGCGGGGTGCAAGAGCCTTCCGCACCTACAATGGTGCCACCCGCAAAGCGCCCGTTCCCAGTCTCGCGCGCCGCCTTGCGTCGGCTTCCTTCCGGCTACTGGTGGGTGGTCGGCGCCGGAACCATCCTCACGCTGGCGCGCTTTTCAGAGGCATTCCTGGTGTTGCGCGCACAGCAAGGCGGACTTGCGCTGGCCTTGATCCCGTTAGTGTTGATCATCATGAATCTGGTGTATGCGGCGGGAGCCTATCCTCTGGGCAGGCTGGCCGACAAGATGCCTCACCGCAGCCTGCTGGCGCTTGGCATACTGCCGCTGATCGCGGCGGATGTTTTTCTCGCGCATAGCGGCCAATGGCCTTGGCTCGCTGCCGGACTAGTGTGTTGGGGCCTGCATATGGCGGCGACGCAGGGCTTGCTGGCGGCGATGGTGGCCGCTACCGCGCCGCCGGAATTGCGCGGCACCGCCTATGGTTTTTTCAATCTCGCCAGCGGCTTGGCGATGCTGATCGCGAGTATTTTGGCCGGATTTCTATGGGACAGGCTGGGTGCCGCCGCAACATTCTATGCCGGCGCGATTTTCGCCGGCCTTGCATTGCTGCTGCTCATGTTGAGAAAAAACTGACCACGGTTGATTTTCATTATTGCTCCGCATCTTAAGTTTTAAATTCGGTATCGAAATGACCTCCGTTACAAGAACAAGAGAAAATCCTTTCACGAGGGACTCGATGCCCGCCCCGAAGATATTTTCATTAACCTGGTAGAGCTCAGGAAAGAGCTTTGCGAACCACAAAAAAACGGGTTCTATACCGCTATAGAACCCGTAACTGGCGGTAAAAAACACCGCCTTCAGTTAGTGGTAGGCGACGAAGGCGCCGTGAGCGTCGGATGGTACGGATTGGCGCCGGTAAAAATTGCGTCCGGGTTCACTTGGCCGCGAATGCCGAGGCGCTTCGACAGCGTGGGGTGGCCGGCGTTGCGCACGGAACTAGCGGCATCATTCGGCTTGACCGAGTAGTTGTTGCCGCTCGACGGCGTGTCGATCTTTGGGTCGGCGCCGAAGATACCGTGCGTGTCGAAGCCCGCACCGTTCCAAGCCGAGAACAAACCCGCAGCCGCATCCGTATAGTTGACCTTGGGCAGCGCGCCGGCGCTGTAGCACTGGTTGTAATCCCAAATCGAGAAATTGCCATTCTCCATATTCGTGGCCTTGTAGCAGGCAACCCCGGAACGCGCGTTCGGGCCGAACACTATCAAGTTATTGAACACCCGCTGCCCAAGCCCGGTCCCTGGAGTCGAGGCGACGATCCCGATGTTGTAGGGCGCAGTGCCATTGATGTAGACGGTGTTCTGCCGGATCACGGCATGCTCGTCGGCCGCATGAAAGTTAGGGTTCGGTACAAGCGCGTGGTCGGGCACGACGATGCCCTGGAACGTAGTCGAACCGTAGGTGTAGATCACCTCGTTGCTCTCGATAGTGACATAGGGCGCGGATGAAACGGAGATGCCGTTGCTGCCCACGTTGATCAGCTTGTTGCCCCGGATTACCACGTCATCGAACCACTCGGCTTCGGTGTTGTAGCCGCCGTCGACCTGGATGCCGTAGCAGCCC
The DNA here is from genome assembly GCA_966211965.1 of uncultured Burkholderiales bacterium. Classification (GTDB taxonomy): domain Bacteria; phylum Pseudomonadota; class Gammaproteobacteria; order Burkholderiales; family Burkholderiaceae_D; genus CBIHON01. The sequence goes on from CBIHON010000001.1 coordinate 128,074, forward strand.
CCCGTCGCACCGGGCGTCTCATCGATGATATTGTCTTCGATAACCAGGTTTTGGTGCCGGCCATGCACCACCAGGGACGTCCCGTCGCACTTATTGAGCTTGCCGAGGCTCGCGCAGGTCGCGTCCCCTTGGTTGGGGGCGGTCGCCGCAGTGCATACGGCGGAGCGCTCCAGCCTGTTGCCGATGATCCGCACGCCTGTGTTGACGGTGTCGACACCTGCGACTTTGGAGCCGTTGAAATAGATATTGTGATTGCGGTACAAGCTGTCGACATTGGTGCCGAAACCGTTGTCGTGGATGTAGTTTTTCTCGATCACGCAGTAGTTGCAACTGGCCATAATGCCCATGTCTTTGTTGTCGTGGATCTCATTGTTGCGCAAGATGATCCGGTTAGGCATGCCGTTGCTCGTTTCGCCCGCGGCTGGATTATTGGCGCCGGCCAGATATATGCCATTAGTCCACCGATCGATCTCCATGTTTTCGAGAATGGCATCCTCGACGCCGTTGAACATATAGACACCGGCCCGGGTAGCCGCCATACCCGGGCCTTGGATGCGACCATCGCGCACGACGTAACCGCGATCAAGGTCGTAGTCGCCGCCGTCCTCGAACTTCAGTCCGTTGATGTCGGTCGCCATGAACTCCATGTTCCATCGCTTGCCGCTGCCCCACGAAGGTGTATAAGCCTCAATGACGAGCGGGTTCGACGGCGAGCACCGGGTGCCGTTGCACACCGAGATACGCAGCGGTACGGCCGAAATCCATTTCGCTCCCTTTGCAAGCCGAATCGTCCGCCCGTTGGTGGTGCCGTCGATCAAGCCCTGGATCCTGGCGAAGCTTCGAAACGGCGTGTCCGGGCTCAAGCCGTCGTTACGCGCGTCGTCGCCGGGTTTGCACAAGGGGTCCGCGCCGCTGTCGCAGTTGGAAACGTAGTAGGGTCCATCAGCGCTTGCGGCAGAAGATACGACCATCAGCAAAACCGCAAGGAATTTCAAGATGTGTTTCATGGAATCACCACTGAGAAGTAATGGATAGGATCACTTTCGGCTGTCGCCGTATAGGACGTGATCGAGAGATACCAGGTGCCTGACGGCAAGCCTGTGATGGTCGCGCCGGTGGCGGCCGGATTGGGGAGGGTCAGGAGCAAAGTCGGCTGGAGGTCCTGGCGCGTCTGCGAGCCATAGACCTTGAAACCGGCCAGGCCGTTAATCGGCGAGCCATCACCCATCAGGGTCGGGGCTTGCCACCTGATTGCAACTGATGGACCGGCTTTAAAGCTGGCGCTTACGCTTTTGGCGGCTGTCATCGGCACGCTGCATGACGGGACATTGCCGACGCAGGCACCGCCCCAACCGGCAAAAACATTGCCGGCTGCAGGTGTGGCGGTAAGCGTGACATTGGCGCCGGCGTTGAAGCTGGCGTTGCACACGGTGCCGCAGTTGATCCCCGCGGGCATGGAGGCAACGCTGCCCGCTCCGCCGACGCTGACGGTCAACTTCACCAGCGGCGCTATGGGAGTCACGCTGTTGGATGCAGGCGACGCGACGCTGGCACCTTTTGCATTGCTTGCCTTGACGGTAAAGGTATAAGCAGTGCCATTGACGAGGCCGGTGACCACGTGGCTCAGGCCGATGCCGCCGGCATTGGTATCGACAATGTTTGCTCCAGTCGGGCTCGACGCCACGGTGTAACCGGTGATCGGACTGCCGCCATTGTTGAGAGGGGCAGAGAAGTTCACGGTAGCTTGGCCGTTGCCTGCAATCGCGCTGAGCTGGGTTGGCGCGTCAGGCACGGTCGCAGGCGTGACGCTGCCCGAAGGGGCGGACGCGACACTCATGCCTGCGACGTTGCTTGCCTTGACAGTGAAGGTATAGGCGGTGCCGTTGACGAGGCCGGTGACGATATGGCTCAAAGCGGTGCTGCCGGCCTCGGTATCGACGATATTGGGACCGGCCGGATTGGAAATCACGGTGTAGCCGGTGACAGGGCTGCCGCCGTTATCCATGGGAGCGGAGAAACTCACGGTAGCTTGGCCATTGCCTGCAACCGCGGCGACGCCAGTAGGCACACCCGGCACGGCAAAGGGAAATTCATAAGCGCCGATGTCGGGCTGCATGTCCCGTACCCGGCCGGTGATATCTTTGGCGGCGCTCTGCGTCCGATGACCGGCATTGATGGCTGGTGAACCGGCCTTGAACTGGATCAGCCAGGCATTGCCGGCCGAGGGCACGGCACTGAGCAAGGGATCGGTGCTAATCGAATGCGCATCGAATCCGGCTGCGTTATTGTTAAGCATCGCGCCGTTGACGCCATAGCAGGCATTGTAGTCCGCCGCCGCGAAATCGCTCGCGACTTTCGAGGTGTAGTCGAAACAAGTGGCCGATGCAACAGACGCCGCATCGAAGTAAGCGGCATTCGAAACGAAGACATGGCCGGCGCCCGTTTCGCTGACGACGTAGCCGCGCGCATCGCGGTTTGCACCCGTCACATAGACCGAGTTGTTGCGAATGGTGGCGAGCCCGCCCGATGCGTCGGGATCCGAACCTGCCGTTCCCGCCTTCACCGCGATGCCTTTGCGGGTCATGCTGCTGCCTTGCGACCATACGATCACGTTGTTTTCGATCACGCAGCGCAGGCAGCCGGTTTGCGAAATCCCGTTGCCGCCCACGTCGACCACCTTATTGCCGCGGATGACGAAGTCCGTCAGCGCATCGACCTGCCTATCGTTGGCGACCGGACCGACGGAGATTCCCGAGCAGTTGGCCTGTGCCGGCGCGGCCTCTTGGATCGTGTTGTTTTCAATCAGTACCCGGCTGCTTGTCCCTGCAAACAGGATGCCGGCCGACACGCAGCCGTTGCCGCCGAGTCGCCCATTGTTCGTGATCGTGTTGCCGCGCATGACGACGTCGTTGACATTGGCAAATTGGATCGAATGGGTTACCCCCCAGCCGCCGAATCCATTGCCGTCCATCGTGTTGTTCTCGATCAACAGGTGATTGCAGGTGTTGCCGGGCGAACCGAAGCTGGCGAGGCCTTGCCTGCTGTTCCTCTCGAAGCGCGAATTCCTGATCGTGAGGTAGTCGCTTGAGCCGTCTGTCGCGCCCGGCTGGTTGGTATAGCCGTAACACATGAAGCCGTAGTCAAGGTCATGCACATGGACGTTCTCGATCAGGACATGGTTCGCGTCGTTGTAGACGGATATGCCGGCTCTTCCCGGCGATGCGGGATCGCTGTAAAGCTCAAGATTCCTGATCGTCAAGCCGTCCTTGTGAACCGCGTTGACGCCGCCGTTGCTGAAGCTGATGATAGTGCTGCCGGGCGACGCCTTGAGTTTGGGCATGAGCGCGGTACACGACTGCACGCACCACCCCGGCGTATAGGCCTCGATGACGGCCGGGTTGGTTGGCGTCTGGTTGGAGCCGATGGTGATGCCGGCATTGGTCCAGGAACCGCCGCGCGCGAACAGCATACGGTCGCCCGGCTGCAGGGAGAGATTGGAAGGCGGCGTCCTCTTGGGGGAAGCCGGACTGGTGCCGAGGTTGGCGTTGTCGCCGGCAATGCAGCCGGCGGCCGCGCCAGCTTGGCAATCGCTGTAATAGTAATCGGTTGCCCAAGCCGATGAGGCAAAGAGCAAGAGAAGCGGAAAGAGGATTTTTTTCATATTCACACCGGGTCGATTAGTGCAACACAGATTGTTTTTCATAGAGACCGACTGTTTTTTTAGAATGAGCGCTCCCATAAAAGTATTTATTAACCTTCGAAAGAAACGGAGGAATGACTGAGGGACATCATGATATCAGCGCAAAATTCCGGGCTGCACCGCCTTTTTACATGCCATGCCCGCCAGACCGTGGGCGAATACATTGCCCAACTCAGGATCGGCAAGGCATGTTCTCTTTTGATATCGACCGACCGGCCGATATCGTATATCGTCGACGAGTCGCGCTACACCAGCCTGTCTCACTTCAACCGGCAGTTCCTCGCAATTAAGCAGGTCACGCCCAGGGAACTTCGCCGCACTTTCATGGATCATGAGTCGGCCGTCCCACGCGAGTCATCGTACAACCCGCATGAAGATCTCTCGGAATTCCAGCTCAGTGAGGCAGGCGCTCCTCCGCACGCTTAGGCACCGCCCCCACTCATTTCCCCCTTTCCGGAAAATATTTTTTGTTGCTGCTAAGCTGTGGGTCTTATCAACCTTTCGCTCCACGCTTAAATTTTGAATCCCCCACCAGATTTTCTTACGCAAAAAAAGGAGCGCCTGTTTCTCCTGACACTTGCGGGAATGCAATTTACCCATATCCTCGACTTCATGATCATGATGCCGCTGGGTCCGCAATTGATCCGCCTGTTGCACGTGACGACCAATGAGTTCGGCTTGCTGCTCTCGTCCTATACCTTCTCCGCGGCGGTATCCGGCTTGCTCGCCACCACCTATATCGACCGCTTCGACCGCCGCAAATTGATGCTGGTGCTATATGTGCTGTTTATCCTGGCGACGCTGTGTTGCGGCCTGGCGCCGAACTACCCGGCCTTGCTGATCGCCCGGGCGCTGGCGGGGATCTTCGGCGGTGTGCTGGGAACCATGGTGCAAACCATGGTCGCCGATGTCATTCCCTTCGAGCGGCGCGGCAAGGCCATGGGGACGGTGATGGCGGCGTTTTCGATCTCGACGGTGGCCGGCGTACCGCTTGGGCTGTTTCTCGCCAACCATATTCCGGCGCTCGGCTGGCGCGCGCCGTTTTTCTTTATCGTGCTGTTGTCAAGCATGTTTTTATTTATCGGCTATAAGATGCTGCCGAGCTTGATCTCTCATCTCGAACAGCCGGGAGATGGACATATCCTGGCCCAGATCTATGCAGTGGCGAAAGACCCGCATCATCTGAAAGCCTATGCCTTCGTGTCGCTGATGGCGATGACCGGGTTTGCCGTCATTCCCTATATCGCGCTGTATGTGACCTCCAACGTCGGCATGCCCGAGTCTTTCATCACCTTCATGTATCTGTGTGGCGGCGCGGCGACGTTCTTCACATCCCAACTGATCGGCCGAATGTCAGACAAATACGGCAAGCCGGCTGTGTTCCGCTGGATTGCACTGGGGTCATTCGTACCGATCCTGATCACGACACACCTGATCCCGGTGCCGTGGTGGGTGGTGCTGGCCAATTCGACCCTGTTCTTCATCCTGGTGCCGGGCCGCATGGTACCCGGCATGTCCATGGTCAGTGCGGTCGCAATGCCGCAAGTGCGCGGCGCCTTCATGAGCCTGGTCTCGTCGGTGCAAATGCTGTCGGCCGGGCTGGCAACGCTGATCGGCGGCATGATCATCACCCGCAATGCCGAGGGCCAGATCCTGCATTTCAATGTCGTCGGATATTTTGCGCTTGCCTGCGGGATATTGAGCCTGTGGCTGGCGCAACGCCTGCGGGTGGTGCCGGCGCCGCAAGCGCCGGCGACTGTTTAAACTTTCGGCTCGGCCTTCGGCGCCGGCTTGCGCTTGGCCGGCGCAGCGGCCTTCGGTTTGGCCGGTGCCTTCGGCTTGGCCTCAGCCGGGGCGGCTTTGGCAGCGGTCTTTACCGGCTCGGCAGCCATTGCCGAACCGACGGCCTGCTTGAACTGCTCCTGCAGCATATTCCACCACACGGCCGGATTGGCCTGTGGGGCCATGAAAGCGGCGGAGGCATCCTTGGTTTCGCTCTTCGGTTCGCTCTTGGCCGCAGCAGGCTCGGGCGGCGCGGCTTCGGTTTTCTTCAGCGGCTCGGCCGGCGCGGAGGCAGCGGCAGGCGCAGGGCGGGCAGCGGCGCTCGGCTTGACGGCAGCGCTGAGCGACTCACCCATCGACTTCAGCGTGGCGATGGTGGCGCTCTGCACTTCCAGTGCTTGTATCGTGCCGCGCAGCATGTTCATGTTCAAGGTCAACCAGGATTCGACCGCTTTCAAATCCGCTATCTGCTTGTTGATTTCCTCGACCGATAGCGTCGGCATCACCATGCCCGGAATCCCCATGCCCGGGACACTCATGCCGCCCCACAGATTCTTGACGAAATCGAGAGTGTCGGTCATTGCCCCCATACCGGGGATATTGGGTATATTGGGTTTGATCATTATGCTTCTCCGTTTTCCAGATGCATCGAAGGGTAGCAGATTAATCAGGCGAATAAAATGCCGCCCTGTAAAATTCGCCGCTTCGACTTGCTGTCAATGCGGCAGTGCAGCGCCGATGCGTTTACACTAACGGCATGAACCCGGATTCTTTGTCTGCAACATCTTATAGCCCGCGCCGTGCCGTCTCGCGGCGTTGGCTTGGCGTGCTGATCGCATCGCTATTGTTGCATGTCGCATTGCTCGACTGGGCCAACGGACATATCGGCTTGCCCTCGCTGCCGATGCAGCCGGATAGTCTGATCACGGCAGAATTGACGCCGGTGCAAACCGCGCCTGACATCCCGCCGCCCAAACCGCAAGCCACACCAAAACCGAAGCCGCGCCCCCGTCCGACGCCCAAGCCGGCCGCGAAGCCGGCACTGCCGGCAAGTCTACCAAGCACGCAGGCGCAGACGTCACCGCCGCCTCCGTCAAATGCGGGGGCCGACGTAACTGTCGCCGCCATCGATCCGCCCCCGGTTCCGGCAAGCGCAGAACCAGCGGTCTCCGAACCCGCTCCACTGGTTGAACCGGTGGCCGAGCCAGCATCAAAAGAGCCGGCCGAGCAACGCTACAAGGTCGAACCGCCGCCGTCGGCGGAATTGAAATACGACGTACAAGCCTTGCGTGACGGCCAGATGGTGTATGGCCGCGGCAAGCTCGGCTGGCAAGCCGACGGAAACCGCTACGTCGCCAGTGGGGAAGCCGGCGTATTGTTTTTTACCGTGCTGAACTTCAAGAGCGAAGGTGAGTTGGACGAGTTCGGCGTCGCACCGGTACTGTACAGCGAGAAGCGCTTTCGCAAATCGGAAACCAATACCCATTTCCATCGCGAACGCAACACCATCAGCTTTTCCGCATCGACCGCATCGTATCCGCGCAAGGGCGGCGAACAGGACCGCGCCAGCATCATCTGGCAACTGGCCGGCATCGGCCGCGGCGACAGCGGAAAATTTGTGGCGGGCGCGGAAATCGATATCTTCGTGGCCGGCGTGCGTGATGCCGAAACCTGGCGCATACAGGTGATCGGCCTGGAAGACGTTACGGTCGGCATCGGCAAGATCAACGCGTGGCATGTGGCGCGCGTGCCGCGGCCCGGTTCCTACGAACAGAAACTGGATATCTGGCTGGCGCCGCAGCAGGAATGGTATCCGGTGAAATTGCGCTATACCGAAAACAATGGCGACTATCTCGACATGCTGCTGTCGAACGTGAACTTGACTGCCGCGCGTTGAACCTTTCTATTTTCTCAAATCCCATGAAGCTATTCTCCACCTCCCGTTTTGCCCTGCCTGTTTTGCTTGCATGCAGCCTGTTGGCCGCATCAAGCTCGGCGCTCGAGACCGCCGCCGTAAAGCGCAAGCTGAACGTGCCGCCCTCCGCCGACTTGAGTTACGAAATCAAGGCCAGGCAAAGCGGCTTGTCACTCTCCGGTGATGCACTGGTGCAGTGGCGCGCAGCGGACAACAAATTCAGCGCCGCAACCGAAACCCGCGCCATGCTGATCGGCAAAATACTGGAGGCGAAAAGCGAGGGCGGCATCGATGAGTATGGATTGGCGCCCGCCACCTTCACCGAAAAACGCCTGCGCAAGGAACGCACCACCACCACCTTCGATCGCCAAGCCAAGGTGATCGGCTTCAGCGCATCCAGCGAGACCTATCCGATCCAAGGTGGAGAGCAAGACCGCAGCAGCGTCATCTGGCAACTGCTTTCGATTGCACGAGCGGCGCCGTCGAAATTCAAGCCGGGAACGGAGTGGACTTTCTTCGTGGCCGGACAGCACGATGCGGAACCCTGGAGCTTCAAGGTCACCAAGTCCGAAAAAATCACAACGCCGCTGGGCGAGGTCAACGCGCTGCACATTTTGAGAGCGCCGCCGCCCGATTCGAAAGGCCAGCAGCTGGACATCTGGCTCGCGCCCGCGTTCGAATGGTATCCGGTACGTCTGCGCTTCACCGAGCCAAGCGGCGACCTGATCGAGCAATCGCTGGTCGCCATCAAGAACCAATAGGAAGCGATGCGCGGCGGCTACGAATTGAAATTCACTGATCGACAAGGAAAACATGATGTCTTCTGACAGCGCACTCGTCCTCTTCAGCGGCGGCCAGGATTCCGCCACCTGTCTTGCCTGGGCATTGGCGCGCTATGCCAAGGTCGAGACCATCGGCTTCGACTATGGCCAACGCCATGCGGTCGAACTCAGCGTGCGGCCCGCAGTGCTGAAAAAAATGCGCGCGCTGGCGCCAGATTGGGAGCGCAGGCTGGGCGAAGATCACATGATCGACCTGTCGCTGATTTCGAAAATTTCCGACACCGCGCTGACCAGTGAAACCGCCATCGCGATGCAGGAAAACGGCTTGCCCAATACCTTCGTCCCCGGCCGCAATCTGCTGTTCATGACGGTGGCGGCCACCGTGGCATATCGGCGCGGCTTGAACGTGCTGGTCGGCGGCATGTGCGAAACCGATTTTTCCGGCTATCCCGATTGCCGCGACGACACCATGAAAGCCTTGCAAGTCGTACTCAATCTCGGCATGGCGACCCGCCTCAAACTGGAAACACCCTTGATGTGGCTCACCAAGGCCGCCACCTGGGACTTGGCGCGCGAATTGGGCGGCATGGCGCTGGTCGACCTGATCCGTGACGAGACGCATACCTGCTATCTGGGCGAACGCGGCGCCTTGCATGACTGGGGTTACGGCTGCGGCACCTGTCCGGCTTGCGAATTGCGCGCACGCGGCTATCGCGAATTTGTGAACCGGAGGGCGTGACTGGTATAACATGTCCGTTCAAGGATAACTCGCCATGCTGATCGCACTCCTCACCGACCTCCACGCAAACCGGGAAGCGCTCTCCGCCTGCCTGGCGCATGCCGAAGAACGTCATGCGGCGCGTTACGTATTTCTCGGCGACCTGGTGGGTTATGGCGCCGATCCGGGTTGGGTGGTCGATACCGTGATGGGCTACGTCGCGCGCGGCGGGATCGCGGTACAGGGCAACCATGATGCCGCCGTGGTCCATCCGGCAGCCAGCCAGATGCATGCCGATGCGCGCAAGGTGATCGACTGGACGCGTGCCCAACTCAATCCGGCACAGCTTGATTTTCTGCGCAATCTGCCCCTGACCGCCGAAGCCAGCAACTGCCTGTTCGTGCATGCCAGCGCCTTCGCGCCGCAGCAGTGGGAGTACATCACCGGCCTTACCGAAGCTGTCAGGAGCATGCATGCGACGCATTGCCGCGTCACCTTCTGCGGCCACGTGCATGAGCCGGCTCTTTACAACCTGTCGGGCGCCGGCAAGATATCGGCCTTCACCCCGGCCGGCGACAGCAGCATTCCGCTCAGCGCGCAGCGCCGCTGGCTGGTGATACCGGGCTCGGTAGGACAGCCGCGCGACGGCAATCCGGCGGCCTGTTATGCCTTGTACGACGATCTGCGCGGCGATCTCACCTACTTCCGCGTGCCTTACGATTGCCGCGCCGCCGCCGCGAAGGTGCGGGACGCCGGGTTGCCGGAAACCTTCAGCAGGCGTCTCGAACAAGGCATCTGACATGACGATACAAGGTCTCGAAGCGGGCATGGTCGCCGACGGTTTCCTGCTGCAGGAAAAAAATCCACAGGGGCGGCGCCACGGCGGCGCAACTGGCTTTCGATTTGCAGCATCCGGATCAGGTTGCACCGGGTCCGCGTGCCGCCCGCATGCAACGCGACGGCTGGCTGGCAATTGGCAAGCGCTGGGCCCGTTCGATTGTCATCGGTTCGCGCGGCAGTTCGACCCGGCCGCGCTACCTCGGCAGCGTGGGCTCGCAAGCGGTGGCACAAGCCGACTGGACGGTGACCGTGGTGAAAACGGCAAGGGCTGGTGAAGTACAAGGTGCAACCTGAACATCCGCACAATACCAAATATCCGGAGAGGATCGTATGTCTGTTCACTGCCAATCTGAAACCCGCGCGCTGCTGCTGCGCCTGAATCTGTTTCGCGGGCTGGACGACGCCGAGCTTGTGATCCTGCTGTCGCAGGCGGAGCTAGTCGATTTCGCACAGGGCGAATATCCGATCCGGGAAGGCGAACAGGGACACCACCTATACGTCCTGCTGTCAGGCCAAGTGCGCATCAGCAAGCGTGCATTCGGCATCCAGAAAGTATTGCAGGATATGGGGCCGGGTGAATGCTTCGGCGAAATGTCGCTGATCGAATGCCGCTGCCGCTCAGCTTCGGTCAAGGCGCTGACCGCTTGCAGGTTGCTCAAGCTGGGCCACGAAGACATCGAAGTCCTGCCGGAAGTCGCCTCCAAGCTGTACCGTAATATCGCGATCCTGCTGTCGCAGCGGCTGCGGCATGCGAACGAGATTCTGTCGCTGGGATAATGAGGGATGGGTTTCGATGGATAAGAATCTGTTCAGGGTCTAAACGAAGCTCCTGCCGTGCGACCGGAATCCATCCCCCCTTGCAGGGCGCGCTGGATTGCAAGCCAGTGTCGTTCCGCAGGCGAATCGCATACGCTTCGAAACCCCTGCTACATCCCCCACCCTCCCCTTGTAGAGGAGCGAGCCTGTCACGAACTGGCATAAGTTCGCGCTTCGTATGCCATGTTCTACACGCCAACCCGCTGTAGCGGCGCCTTCAAGGCTTCATTCAGCGTATTGAGGCAATCGCTCAGATGGGCCTTGGCTTCCCTGCTCATCGGCCGCTTCAGCGCGGCCTGCATATTCTTGCGCAACTCGATCGCGTTTTCACGCTGCAGGCTGCGCGCATCGGCCGGGGTCGACGGCAAGGGCCGCACCAGCGCATTGACAATGCGTTTGAGATGTTCGCGCTGCAGGTTGCGACGCATGCCGGTGATCTCCTTGCCGCTCTTGAGCTCGCTCCAGATCGCCGCCTGCAAGGTATCGTACAGTTCGGCGAGCGACAAAAGCTTGCCGCCGTCCGCCACCTTGTCGGGCGCGTCGAGCAAGCGTCCCGCGACCGCGTCCGACATGAGCTGATCGAGCGCCGTGGTTTGCACCGACAACGTGAGTCCTGAGATCGATACATCGCTGTCGCCCTGGCGATCGAAATGATCGACGCCGAGCCGGCTCACCAGTTCCGGCGTGAACCTGAAACTGTCGGCATTGAACATGCTGCTGGTGATCATCGCGAGCGCCGCGCGCTGACGCGGAGCGGTGACTGGTGCGAAGGTGGGACGGCCGGTGCCGGCATGGTCGCGCAGGAAGGTAACGCCGCCGACATACTTGATCGCCACCGGCACCGCGCGCGCAAACTGACGGAAACCGGAATCGAAACTGCGGCGCAGGGTTTCATAGCTCTCCCCCGGCTTCAACTGACGCGCTTGCAAACGGTCCCACAGTTCACGCGACAGTTGCAAACGGTGCTTGAAATACTCCAGGGGGTCGCTGCCGAGATCGAACAGGTTGACCTCGGGATCGAACACGTTGCCGCCTGCATCCTCGTCGGTGGCATAGGCCAGCAGCGGCTCGCTGGAGCGCGCGGCGATCTTGCCGAGCTCGGCTTTTTCATTCGCCGGGTCGATCTCCCGGTACGCATATTCGATCGCCCAGTAATCGTAGGGGCCGAGCGTCGACATCACATATTCGCCTTGGGTATCGCCCTTCACCGCAAGATTGAAAGGCGTGTAATCCATCACCGAACCAGTCAAGCCGTTCTGGCGCGTGAAGGCGGGGTCCTGCAATTGCTTGAGACTGTAAATCGTCGAGGCGCGGAAGTTGTGGCGCAAGCCCAGCGTATGGCCAACCTCGTGCATCATCACGCTTTTTACATACGTTTGCGCCAACTGCTCGGCTTCCGGGCTGGCCATGTCCAATTCGCCGCGCACCTCCAGCAGATCGAGCGCAAAGTCCATTTCCTGTGCGGCCTCGTGAGCGAAATTGCAATGTGCGTGCTCGTCCATTCCCTGCAGCCCGGGCCGCCCGATATCTTCCACCAGGCTACGCCGCGCACTGCGGGCAAAAACATCCGACATCCCGATATCTGCATCCAGGATTTCGCCGCTGCGTGGATCGACTTGCGATGGTCCGATCGCGATGCCGACGTCGGTGCCGACGAACCAGCGTATCGAAGCATGACGCGCATCGAGCGTATCGAAATCATCCTTATCGGTCTGCTGTTTCACCACCAGCGCATTCTTGAAGCCGATTCTTTCGAAAGCACGGTTCCATTCAAGCACGCCTTCGGTAATCGACTTGCGATATTTTTCCGGCACATTCTTGTCGATCCAATACACGATCGGCTGCTTCGGCTCGGACAGTTCGGCACCCGGGTCCTTCTTTTCCAGACGCCAGCGGTTGACGAAATACGTTGCCGTTTTCGGTGCCAGATCTTCGGTGAAATCCTGGTGCGTGGTGACGAAATGGCCAATCCGGTCGTCGGCCGGCCGGGCATGCATCGGCTGCTCCGGCAAACGCGCAAAGCTGTAGTAGAAACCGACGAACAGGCTGCGCGGATCGGGAACGTTGCGCGGCGGATTCACCTGAGGCGCAAGCGAGGGCATCAGTGACGGCGCGGAAATTTTCGGTACGGAAAAATGTGCACTGACATGGAAACCGGTCAGCTCTTCATCAGCGCGTACCTTGGCAAAACTGGTGTTGCGGGTATCCAGCGAATACGACAGGCGGTAGGCGGAATCGAGCCGGGTCGCGTAACCTGGAATGTCGCCCAACAAGAGCGCATTGGCCTCCACCAGGATCGCTTTGCTGTCGGGATGGGGGGCGCTGGCCACTGCCGCGCTGGCCAGCAGGCTATCGGAAAATGCCTGGCTCACCGCCAGCGCTTGCGGCGAGCCGGGCTGCGCGGTGAATTTGACGTTCTTGGCGATCAGTTGAATCTGGCCGCCGATCTTGTGAAATAACGCAATGTGGCTCGTGCCCATCTGGCTCGCATACAAGCCGCGCTCACCGACGCTGTTCGGAATATTCACGGAGAAAAAGAAGGGGCGGTCGAATTGTTCCGGCTTGATCTCGATCCAGACTTTTTCATCCTTTTGATGCAGCGTGAAAAAGCCTTTCATTTCCGTGCTGCCCTTGATTACTTCCTTGAAGGGCTTCGGTGCGCCGGGTTCGGAGCGAACGGCGGCCAGGGCTGCTGCGCCTGCCGCAGGCTGCTCGGCCGTCGGCGCGGACGGAGCCGGATGCTGCGCAATTGCAGTGTGAGTCAATGCCAACGAAACAAAGGCGACGATCGCTTTCAACGCAAAACGAAAGCGGGGGAATGCAGACATATCGATACCTTATCGAAATGAGAAAGAAGAAATCGTGTGTCGCGCGCAGAAGAGATTCTGGGCAAGGCCAGAGCGGCCAACATCCTTTAAGAAGGGGAAACTGTGATGCGAGGCAATACTGTAGCGGATTCCGGCACGATTTGCATAGCCAAATTTTGCCCCCGGACGGCGGTTGAATGTTTTTTTGGCAGGCCTTGGCAGGCCGTTAACGGGCTTTGGTGCGGACAGCCATCAAGACCTGGGAGGAGCACGGAAAATACTGGTTGGGTCCGTAGGGCCGTAGGATGGGTGAAACCCATCACATGCACGGTTTGATCACGATGGGTTTCACCCATCCTACGGCCCCTCCACAATCGGCGCAATGACTCTTATTGCTCTGCAAAGCACCCGAGCAGAATCAAGGTGCGGCGACCGGCAGGGCCGCCGCACATCAACGCCAAATCAAGCCGCGTGCTTGCCGCCGGCATGCGGCGCATCGAACGCGGCCAGCAAGGCGGCCTCTTTCTGCTTGGCCGCCTTCAGATGCCGTTCCTTGACGTGGCCATAACCCCGGATATCTTCCGGAATGCTGGCAATGGCGACGAGCTTCGGCAATGTGTCCGCATTCAATTTCGGCAACAGCGCCGATACCGTCAGGCGATACTCGTCTATCAGGGCGCGCTCGGTTTTGCGCTCTTCGGTGTAACCAAAAATATCGAAAGCGGTACCGCGCAGGAATTTCAATTTCGCCAGCATGCGCTTGGCTTTCATCATCCAGGGTCCGAATTCGCGCTTGATCAAATGGCCATGGTTGTCGCGCTTGGACAGCAAGGGTGGGGCCAGATGAAACTTGAGCTTGTAGTCGCCTTCGAACATGCCGGCGATCTTGTCGGCGAAGGCACCGTTGCTGTGCAGACGTGCGACTTCGTATTCATCCTTGTAAGCCATGAGCTTGAAGAAGTAGCGCGCCACGGCATCGGTCAAGCGCATCGCCTTGGCCGCATCGCCAAGCCTGCTTTCGGCGGCGCGCACCTGATCGACGAAATCCTTGTACCGCTGCGCGTAGGCGGCATCCTGGTAATCGGTAAGGAAGGCGACGCGTTTGGCGATGACCTCGTCGAGACTCGGAGGCCGCTTGAACTCGATCACTTGCGAGGCCGTATCGTTGAGCTTGGCCATGTGCGTCACGGCGGCCAGGTCATGCGCGGCGTTGCGGCCCCACATGAAAGCCTGCTTGTTGAATTCGACCGCGGTGCCGTTCAGTTCGATCGCCTTGAGGATGGCAGCCTCGGACAAGGGAACCCAGGCTTTTTGCCAAGCGTAACCGAGCATGAACATATTGGTCGCGATGGTGTCGCCCATCAAGGCGGTGGCGATGTGGCCGGCATCGACCATGTCGACCCGCTCGCTGCCGCAGGCATTGCGGATGTCTTTCTCGGCGGAGGCCCCCGGATATTGCCAATCGGGATTCTTCACAAAGGCGGCGGTCGGCGTGGCGGTCGAATTCACTGCGGCATGGGTACGGCCTTCGCCCATGCGCGACAAGGCATCGCGGCTGCCGGTCACGATCACGTCGCAGCCGATCACCAGGTCGGCGGCGCCGGTGCCGACGCGGGTCGAATAAATATCGTCAGGATGATCGGCCAGGCGCACATGCGACATCACCGGACCGCCTTTTTGCGCAAGGCCGCTCATGTCGAGCACGGAACAGCCCTTGCCTTCGACATGCGCCGCCATTGCCAGGATCTGGCCGACAGTGACCACGCCCGTGCCCCCAATGCCGGTAACCAGAATGCCGTAAGGCTGTGCGGTCGACGGCAGGAAGGGTTGCGGCAGCAGTGGCAATCTGGATGGGTCGGCTTTTTCAGATGCTGCCGCTTTTTTCGGCTTCTTCAATTGCCCGCCCTCGACCGTGACGAAGCTCGGGCAGAATCCCGTGACGCAGGAAAAATCCTTGTTGCACGAGGATTGATTGATCTGGCGCTTGCGGCCGAATTCGGTTTCCAAAGGCTCGACCGACAAGCAGTTCGACTGCACGCTGCAATCGCCGCAGCCTTCGCAAACGGCTTCATTGATCACTGCGCGTTTGGCCGGATCGGGATAGGTTTTGATTTTGCGGCGCCGGCGTTTTTCGGCGGCGCAAGTCTGGTCGTAAATCATCGCCGACACGCCTTTGACTTCGCGCAATTCGCGCTGCACCGCGTCGAGTTCGCTGCGATGGCGGATCGTCACGCCCGGCGCCCAGTTGGTGCCGGCCGGGTATTTGTCCGGCTCGTCGGTGACGACGATGATGGGCCGCACGCCTTCGGCCGCGATCTGGCGCGAAATCATCGCCGGATCGAGCGGCCCGTCGACGGTCTGGCCGCCGGTCATGGCGACAGCGTCGTTGTACAGTATCTTGTAGGTCATGTTGACCTTGGCCGCGACCGAGGCGCGGATTGCCAGCAGGCCGGAATGGAAATAGGTGCCGTCGCCGAGGTTGGTGAAGACGTGTTGCTCGCTGGTGAAGGGTGCATGGCCGATCCAAGTCGTGCCTTCGGCGCCCATGTGAGTAAAGGTCGAGGTTTCACGATCCATCCACAACACCATGTAGTGGCAACCGATGCCGGCCAGCGCCCGGCTGCCTTCGGGCACCTTGGTGGAAGTGTTGTGCGGACAGCCCGAGCAGAAATGCGGGATGCGGTCCTTGGCCGGATTGGGCTTGGTGCCGCCGACCTTGAGCACCGCTTCCTTCGCTTCCAAGTAGGCGACGCGTTCCTTGACGCGCTGCTCGACAGGGTGGCCGGCGAAATACTTGCTGATGCGGGTCGCGATGGCGCGCGCGATTTGCGCCGGGTTCAATTCGTAGGTCGCCGGCAGCAGCCAATTGCCATGGCCTTCGCGGTGGTTGCCGCTCCATTCGCCGGTATCGTCGAACTTGCCGACCACGCGCGGACGCACGTCGTCGCGCCAGTTGTACAGCTCTTCCTTCAATTGGTATTCGAGGATCTGGCGCTTCTCTTCGACCACCAGGATTTCTTCCAGGCCTTGCGCGAATTCGCGCACGCCTTCGGCTTCCAGCGGCCAGGTCATGCCGACCTTGTACAGGCGGATGCCGATGTCGCGCGCGATGTGCTCGTCGATGCCGAGGTCGGCCAGCGCCTGGCGCGTGTCGAGATAGGATTTGCCGGCGGTGATGATGCCGATTTTGGCGCGCGGGCTGTCCCAGACGATCTGGTTGAGCTTGTTGGCGCGTGCGTAGGCCAGCGCGGCATACCACTTGAAGTGATTCATGCGGGCTTCCTGGTCGAGCACCGTATCGGGCCAGCGGATATTCAGGCCGCCGGGCGGCAATTCGAAATCGGACGGCAGCGTGATTTGCACGCGGTCCGGATCGAGGTCGACTGAAGCGCCGGACTCGACGATATCGGTCACGCATTTCATTGCCACCCAAAGGCCGGTGTAGCGGCTCATGGCCCAGCCGTGCAGGCCGTAGTCGAGGTATTCCTGCACCGAGGACGGATACAGCACCGGGATGCCGCAAGCCTTCAGGATGTGTTCGCTTTGATGTGCTGTTGTCGAGGATTTGGCCGCATGATCGTCGCCGGCCAACACCAGCACGCCGCCATGTTTCGAAGTGCCGGCCATGTTGGCATGCTTGAAGACGTCGCCGCAGCGGTCCACGCCCGGCCCCTTGCCGTACCACAGACCGAACACGCCGTCATATTGTGCGCCAGGGAAGATATTGACCTGCTGCGTACCCCAGACAGTGGTGGCGGCCAAATCTTCATTCATGCCTGGATGGAATTTGACGTGATGCGCGTCGAGGTATTTCTTGGCCTTGGCGGCGGTGGTGTCGACGCTGCCCAAAGGCGAACCGCGATAGCCGGTGATGAAGCCCGCAGTATTCAAACCGGCCTGGACGTCGCGCTGCCTCTGCAGCATCGCCAGCCGGATGAAGGCCTGGGTGCCGGTGATGAAGGCGCGGCCGCGCTCCAGCGTGTATTTGTCGTTCAGTGAAACGTTTTCCAGCAGCCGCTCCTGCAAGGCCGGTTGGAGGGAAGGTAAGGGTGCGTTCATTGGGTCTCCAGGACAGTGTGTGTCTTTTGAGGTGCGATGCGAACGGTGGATTCGCGCCGTCAAACGGATTCGCCTTGTGGGCAAATCGTTGTATGTTTTGACCTTGTCACAGTAGCACAAGCGCCCCACCCGCTCAATGCACGCTGCAACATCAAGGACAATTAAAACCAGCCAGCCCGGCAGGGGCGTGGACCGGGACAGTATCCCGGGTCCGACCGTGACACTTCCTGACGCGCAGCCAGTTGTAACAAGACGTAAATAAATTAGTGAAAGGCCGCCCGGCAATTTTAAATGTGCCAAGCCAAACGGATCAGGTTTCTGGAGCGAACGATCGAACGAACCAGATCCGCAGTCACAATCTCCGAGGGTGGTGTGTTGCACCGCCATTTGCGGGTCCTGCAGCAATGCACGGCCCGCTTTTTTTAGCCCACGCAGATGTTCACTTCGCCTGCCAGCAAGGTATCCGCCGGTAAAGCCTCCTGTTCTTTCAAACGCTCGTAGATCGGCGTGAAATCGGGCGCGGTGTCATGAAACAACTGCTCGAAATCCTTGATCACGAAATAGGTTTCCTGGTACGAATCGATCTTGTAGAGCGTGCGCATCGTGCGCTCCACGTCGAGCGGTATCCGTCGTGGGTGACGGCTGGTCAGGCAATACTCGACTTCGCCGCCGGACGAGAGGATGCCGGCGCCATAAGCGCGCAAACCCTGCGGGCTTTGGATCAAGCCGAACTCGACCGTGTACCAATACAGCCGCGCCAGGTATTTCAACCCATCCAGCTTGAGCGCCTTCAAGCCGCCCTTGCCGTACTGCTGCAAATGCTCGGCGAATACCGGATTGAACAAGAGCGGCACGTGCCCGAAAAAATCGTGGAAGATATCCGGCTCGACGATGTAGTCGAACTCATGCGGTTCGCGCAACCAGACCGTGACGGGGAAGCGGCGATTGGCCAGGTGCTCGAAAAAAGTCAGGTCCGGCACCAAGCCCGGCACGGCGACCAAAGTCCAGCCGGTTGTCTTGAACAGCTGCGCCGAGGTGCGCTCCAGATCCGGAATGCCGCCAGCCGCATCCATTTTCGCCAAGCTCTCGATGAATACGTCACAAGCCCGTCCCGGCACCAGCCTGGCTTGGCGCTCATACAAGCTGCGCCATAGCGCATGCTGCTCCGGCGTATAAGCGGCCATGTCCTGCCTGACTACATAGTGAGCGTCGGCCGACGCATAATCGCCGCGCAGCTTGCCGCCGTCGGATTTTTCCGCCAGCGTCTTGAAGAAATCCGCTTGATCAGCGGCCAGATCCAAAGCACCCATGTTATTCCACCGCGCTTTCATCTTTCAGTACCCCGCGCTTGATCTGATCGAGTTCGATCGACTCGAACAAAGCCCGGAAATTGCCTTCTCCGAAACCCTGATCGCCCTTGCGCTGGATGATTTCGAAAAAGATCGGGCCGATCACGGTCTGCGTGAAAATCTGCAACAGCAATTCGCGCTTGCCGGCGTTGCTGTTGCCGTCGATCAGAATGCGCAAGCGGCGCAGGTCCTCGACTTTTTCGCAATGTCCGGGCAGGCGCCGGTCGACCAGATCGTAATAGGCATCGATGGTGTCCTGGAACACAACCTGCCGCGCCTTCATCCGCTCCACCGTCGCATAAATATCGTCGGTGCCGAGCGCGATATGCTGGATGCCTTCGCCGTGATACAAGTCGAGGTACTCGGCGATTTGCGATTTGTCGTCGGACGATTCGTTGATCGGAATGCGGATTTTTCCGCAGGGCGAAGTCATCGCCTTCGACTTCAGCCCGGTCAGTTTTCCCTCAATATCGAAGTAGCGGATTTCCTTGAAGTTGAACAGGTTCTCGTAGAACTCGGCCCATTCTTTCATGCGGCCGCGATGGACGTTGTGCGTCAAGTGATCGATGTAGGTCAGGCCGTATCCTGCAGGATTGGCTGCGGCGCCCGGAATCGCGACGAAATCGACATCGTAGATGCTGATGTCGCCGATTGCGCCGGAACTCACACCGCGGGCGGCATCCTTGCCGCGCCAGCGATCGACAAAATAAATCAGCGAATCGCCGACGCCCTTGATCGCCGGAATGTTCAGTTCCATCGGACCGGTCTTGTTGTCGAAACCCCAGGCACCCAGTTCCAGCGCGCGCTTGTAGGCATAGGCCGCATCGTTGACGCGGATCGCAATCGCGCAGACCGACGGCCCATGCTGGCGTGCGAAACGCTGGGCAAATGAATCCTGCTCGGCATTGATGATGAAGTTGATTTCGCCCTGCCGGTACAGCGTCACGTCCTTGTGGCGATGGCGGGCAATTGCAGTGAAACCCATTTGTTCAAACAGCGCGCCGAGCGCCTTCGGGTCGGGTGCGGCGTATTCGACAAATTCAAAGCCGTCGGTCCCCATCGGATTATCCCAAGGTTGAAAATCCATGCCAGCCTCCTATGGTTGATTTAAATGTAGTATAGGTCGGTGAGAGCGGCAGATTATTTCAAATAATGGCCATGAAATTCAATTTCACGCAATAATATTGCCGGAATATTTTATTTTTTGGCGTTTCATGACCAAATTAACATTGGACAAAACCGACCGTAAAATTCTCGCGATTCTTCAGGCAGATGGACGGCTGAGCAATCAGGATGTGGCGGAGCGCGTCAACCTTTCGCCTTCGCCCTGCCTGCGCCGCATCAAACGGCTGGAGGAAGCAGGCGTGATTCGGCAGTATGTCGCACTGCTCGATCCGGGCAAAATCGGACTGGGCCTGCTGGCTTACGTGAATGTGCGCCTGGAGAAGCACAGCGACGTGCCGCCCAAGGGCAATGCGCGCTCCGGTTCGGCTTCGCCGCGCACGGACTTTTCAGTGTCGGTCGGCAATTGGCCCGAGGTGGTGGCCTGCTACGCGATGACCGGCGAGATGGATTTCATACTGCGCGTGCATGTCGAGGACATGGAGCATTTTTCACGCTTCATGATGGAAACGCTGCTAAAGCATCCGGCAGTTCTGGACGTGAAATCGAGCTTTGCACTGCAGCGCATCAAAGACACGACGGCATTGCCGCTGGTATGAGGGAACAGAGAAATTTTCACGAAAAACCGCGAAAAAACTCTGGCCCTCCTTATTTATCAATCCAGTCAATCTGCTTTGAAACCCCGCAAATTTCCCAGCCATTTGCCGGCCGCGCGGGTATTCGCCTTGATCGCATAATCAAAGCTGGCAACCTGCTCCTCCACCGCTTCGCGCAACACGCTGACGGGATTGGTCGGCAAGAGCTTGAGATAGGCATCGGCCTCGCCAGGCTCCCGGAAGATCTCCATGCCGGCTTTTTGGGCGATGTGGATCATGGTTTGATTACTCGCCAGACAGTGCATGTAGAGCGTGTCGACATCGGCATTGCGGCAGTGAATGGCCGCACGCTCGAACAGCTTCGAGCCCACGCCCATGCCCCGGTCCGGCTCGGAAACCGAGACGCCGAACTCGGCGATGCGTTCTTTTTGCGTCGCTGCCGCTGCCTGCGGCAGCGCCTCGCGCGGCGTGAAAGCGAGATGGCCAACGCCGGCCAGTTTGAATTTGCTGTCATAGACTCCGAATACCGTGTCGCGGGTGAAGTCCATGTGCTGCACATATTTGGTAATCAGTTCATCCGGCAAGGGACTGCCGAAACGCAGCAGGCGATCATTCTCATTCAGGGCAAGAAAGTGCATCAATAACCGCCGCCGATCACGCTCCGACAGTTCTTTGACGCGCACTACCGGCTTGCTTTCTTCCCCCGGATTCGGGTTGTGCCCGGCAAGGCTTATCGCGGCGAAAGCACTGGTGAATATGTCGATCGAATTCATACATGATCCTTTCAAGACTTGCGCGCGATGCTGCAACGCACAAATGCATTGTAGGCCAAGTATTTGACTTATTCTAGAACCGATCCATCAAACGGGCCGATATACAACAGTATGACAGTACGGCAATTTTTCTTTCCGGATTGTTAAGTAATAACCACAATTGACCGCATTTTTCGCAAAATCAACAATGCAGGCATAAAAACACCGCCCACAGGAGACATCATGCGTAAGAACTGGCGAATTCACGCTGCCGCCTTATTGCTGGCAAGCCTGGCATGTACGACGCATGCTGAAGACGGCGTTACCGATACCACCATCCTGCTGGGCCAGACGGTCGGCGTGACCGGCATCGTTGCCGCCCCCGTCAAGGAAATGAACGAAGGCGCCCTCGCCTACTTTAATTCGATCAACAAGAAAGGCGGCGTCAATGGCCGCAAGATCGAACTGCACACGCTGGACGACAAGTTCGATCCAGAACTGACCAAAGCCAATGCGGAAACCCTGATTACAAAAGAGCACGTGTTCGCCCTGTTCCAAGGGCGCGGCACACCCCATACCCAGGGCCTTCTGCCGCTGCTGGAGACGCACAAGATTCCCCTGATCGCGCCCAGCACCGGCGCCGCAGTGTTCCACGAGCCGGTCAATCGCTGGGTTTTCAATATCCGCGCCAAATACCAGGACGAAGTAGCCAAGGCGGTCGAACAATTCGCCACTGTCGGCATCAAGAGTATCGGCATGCTGCATGTGGACGATGCCTTCGGCCAGGATTGCCTGACCGGCTTCAACAAGGCCATGGCCGGACGCAAGCTGACTCCGGCCATCATTACCAGGTTCGACCGCGTCAAACCCGACTACAAAGCCGCCGCCGCCGAAGTAATCAAGGCCAATCCGCAAGCCTTGATCATTTCCAGTTCTTCCAAAAACACGATCGAGCTCATCAAGGCCTTCCGCGCCGCCGGCAGCAACATACAGATCATGACCCTGTCGAACAATTCATCCGCCGCCTTCGTCAAGGAATTAGGCGCCGCCGGCCAAGGCGTCGTCGTGTCGCAAGTCACGCCGGCCCCGCACTTGGTGTCGACCACTCTTGGCCAGGAATTCAAAATCGCTGCAAAAGCCACCGGCGCAACCGTGTCGTATGCCGCGATGGAAGGCTTCATCAATGCCAAGGTGCTGGTGGAAGGGTTGCGGCGTGCCGGGCGCAACCTGACCCGCGAGGGCCTCGTTCACGCGCTGGAATCGATGCAGCGCGTCGATCTCGGCGGGATATTGATTACCTATGGCGAGGACGACCATACCGGCAGTGACTTCGTCGAACTGACCATCATCGGCAAAGACGGACGTTTTATTCGCTGAAGCTCGACGCGCAGACCGCCTGCTGCGCCCACTGGGCCTCGTCGCTAAAGCGAAAGCAGCTCTTGCCGTGCCGCTTGGCCTTGTATATCGCATGATCTGCCTGGCTCAGCAATTTTTCAGCCTCCCGCCCCGTCCGCCGCACGCTGTGCACGATGCAGATCCCGATGCCGGAGCAGATCTCGACGGCATGATCACCGATCCAGTGGATCAAGCAAACCGCCAAACGATACGACGCATCGACACACTCTTCAGTGCCTGGTGCTTCTAGATTCGGCAATACTTCTGCGGCTCTCCGGCGGCGCGATCACTTCATCCCCCATGAAAGCGCGGGCGAACTGTTCCGCCGGCACCGCTTGACTCAGGTAATAGCCCTGCAGCATGTCGCAAGCCTGTTCGCGCAGGAAATGCAGTTGCGGTTCGGTTTCGACGCCTTCGGCCACGACTTCCAGCCGCAGGCTGTGAGCCAGCGCAATGATGCCGGTGACAATGGCCGCATCATCGGCATCTTCACACACATCCTTGACGAAGGAACGGTCGATCTTGATGATGTCGACCGGGAAGCGCTTCAGGTAAGCCAGCGAAGAATAGCCGGTACCGAAATCGTCGATCGACAGACGGATTCCCAAGCCGCGCAAGCGGTGCAGCGCCTGCAGCGTGTCTTCCGCGTGCTCCATCAAGGTGCTCTCGGTAATTTCCAGTTCCAACAGTTGCGGCGGCAATCCGGTGTCGGCCAGCGCCTTCTCGACGGTGGAGGCGAAGTCTTTCTGCAGCAACTGGCGCACCGACAGGTTGACCGCCACTTTCATGCTCGGATAGCCGCGGGCAATCCAGTCTTGGATCTGGGCGCAAGCAGTGCGCAATACCCATTCGCCGAGTGCGATGATGAGCCCGGTCTCTTCCGCCAGCGGGATGAATTCCACCGGCGGCACCATGCCTCTGGTCGGATGGCGCCAGCGCACCAGGGCTTCCATGCCGACGACTTCGCCGCTGTCGAGCCGGGCTTGCGGCTGGTAGTAGACTTCCAGCTGTTCGTTTTCCAGCGCGCGGCGCAAATCGTTTTCGAGCCTCACGTGTTCGGAGATCGAACGCTCCATCGCCGCCTCAAAAAACTGGAAGCCGCTCTTGGTTTTCTTGGCGCGATACATGGCGGTATCGGCATGCTTGAGCAGCGTGCCGACGTCGGTGCCGTCGTGCGGGTAGAGCGAGATGCCGACGCTGGTGGTGACAAAAATATCGTGGCCATCGATCTGGAACGGGGTCGCCAGCGAGCGGCAGATGTTTTGCGCGGCGGCGGCAGCGCTGACGCCGTCGATGTCGGTCAGCACCACGGTGAATTCGTCGCCTCCCAGCCGCGCCACGCAATCGACATTGCGCACGCAACGCCGCAGGCGCTGCGCCACCGCCACCAGCAAGCGGTCCCCGACGTCGTGGCCCAGCGTGTCGTTGACGTTCTTGAAGCGGTCGAGGTCGAGGAACAAGACCGCGACTGCTTCGCCGGCTAAGCGCGCCTGCTCGATCGAAAGCCCCAACTGGTCGATGAACAAGACCCGGTTCGGCAAGCCGGTCAGCAAGTCGTTATAGGCCAGGTGGCGGATGCGCTTCTCGGCGCGATTGCCGTCGATCACACGGCGCACACGTTGCGACAGTACGGCGAAATGGATCGGTTTCGGAATATAGTCGCTGGCGCCGGCGGCAAAGGCTCGCTCGACCGAGCTATTGTCTTCCAGCGCCGTAATCATCAGCACCGGGATCGTGCGTCCATTGGGCAAGTCCTGCACCTTGGCGCACGCGGTAAACCCATCCATCACCGGCATCATCGCATCCATCAGGATCACGTCGGGTTGTATCCGCTTGAGCATCATCAGCGCCTGGGCGCCGTCCTCGGCTTCTTCGACCCGGAAACCTTCGCGCTGCAACGTATAGCGCAAAGCGCTGCGCGTGCTGCGGTCATCGTCCACCACCAGCACCAGCGAATTGTCTTCCTCTTGATGATCGCTGACGCGGCCTTCGACATAGACTTCGTTGCCCAGCGCCTCAGCCACCGCCGTATAGGTTTGGCGCAAGCGCGGCAGCAAGGGACGGATTTCGCCAAGCTGCTTTTCCAGCGCCAGCTCTTCGATTTCCTTGGCCAGCTGGGACAGGCTGAGCGCGCCCAGATTGCCGCTGCTGCCCTTGACCGAATGCGCCATCGCCCGCGCGGTTTCGGCATCGCCTTGATTGACGGCGCTTTCCAATTGATCCAGATAGGCCGGCGTGTCTTCCAGGAAGGGCGTCACCGCTTGCTGCAGGGCCGGCCCCAGCACTTCCCGCAATTTTCCGAACACCGCCATATCCAGCGCCCTGTAGTCCTCGCTTTGGAGGCGCGCCTGCTCTTGCTGCATCGCCATCGCATCGCGGCCGAGCCAACGATCCAGCTTATGACGCAACTCAACCAGCGTAATCGGCTTGGGCATGTAATCGTCCATGCCGGCCGACAGGCATTTCTCGGCATCGCCCCGTTGCGTGTTGGCGGTCATCGCAATGATCGGCGTGCGCCGGCCCAGCGGTTCTTCGAAATTGCGGATATGCGCGGTCGCTTCATAGCCGTCCATTTCCGGCATGCTGCAATCCATCAAGATCAGATCGAAGCGGCGGTTGCGCGCCGCCTCTACCGCTTCGCGCCCGTTGCCGGCAAACTCGCATTGACAGCCATTCATTGCCAGCATGCCGGCCGCCACCATCTGATTGGTGCGGTTGTCTTCCGCCACCAGCACCCGCGATTGTTTGGCGGCTGCCGGCACGGCGAACGGCGCGCGCGGGACGGCAGGCGGCACGGCAGAAACAAGCGCCGTCACAGGGACAGCCTGGCGCTCTTCCACCTTCATCAGATTGCGGATCGCTTCCAGCAGACGATCCAGCCGCAGCGGTTTACCCAGGATCAATTCACCGCCGTTTGCGGCGCCGCTGATCGGAGACCCATAACGGTCCAGCATCAGCAAGCGCGGCGGCGACAGGTGAGCATCGGCGCGGACCCGGCGCGCCAAGTCGAAACCGCGCTCGTCGGTGGTGCCGATGTCCATGACGGCCAAGTCGTAAGGCTGGTGCTCCCGCTCGGCCCGGTTCAACTCGGTCAAGGCTTCGGTGCCGGTAGTCACCAGGTGGCAATAAATGCCGTGTTGCGTCAGGTTTTGCTGCAGGAAGCCGCGCACGATTTCACTGTCTTCCACCACCAGCGCGCGCAAACCGGCCAAGGCTTGATCTTCGGCCGCCGCAGGCAGCGGCGCAGCCCGCTTGCAACGCACGACGAACCAGAACGTGGTGCCGCGCTCGCGTTGGCTGGAGACCCCGATCTGGCCATCCATCAACTCGACCAGTTGACGGCAAATCGCCAAACCGAGGCCGGTACCGCCGTATTTGCGCGTGGTGGAGCGATCGGCTTGGGCGAAGGACTCGAACACGTGCTTGACCGCCTCCTCGCTCATGCCGATGCCGGTATCGCTGACCTCGAAACGCAACCCGAAACCGGCGCTGTCGTCAGCGACACAGGAAATGCGCACCGCCACTTCGCCGCGTTCGGTGAACTTCACCGCGTTGCCGATCAGGTTGATGAGGACTTGACGCAGGCGCAATGAATCGCCCTTGATCCGGTCCGGCACGCCGGGCGCCATCATGTAGCCCAATTCCAGCCCTTTTTGCTGCGCCGATTTGGCCAGAAGCTCCAGGATTTCCTCGATCAGCTTGCGCAGGCTGAAGTCGATCTCTTCCAATTGCAGCTTGCCTGCTTCCATCTTGGAAAAATCGAGGATATCGTTGATCAGCGTGATCAAGGCTTGCGAAGAATTCCAGGCGACGTCGACACATTCCTGCTGGCGCTTGGTCAGACGCATTTCCTTCAGCAAATCGAGCATGCCGACCACGCCGTTCAAGGGCGTGCGCACTTCGTGGCTGACGGTGGCGGCAAACTGCGCCTTCGTCAAGGCCGTGCGTATCGCTGCGTCACGCGACTGTTTCAGTTCAGCCTCGCGCTCTTCCAGAACCGTCATCATCTTGTTGAACGCCAGCGCCATTTCGATGATGTCGCGCGGCCCTTGAGGCTCGGCACGCATACCCGACTCGCCGGCCTCGGCGCGCCGCATCAGCGCCGACAAGGCATTGAGCGGCTGGATCATATGGCCGGTCAACAGACGCATCAGCCCCAACAGAATCAGCGCAAAGGACAGGGTAATCGCAAGGTTGCCAAGCAGCAGCGATGCTACCAGCCGGTTCAGCGTGCCTTTGCCGAGCACAACATGCACATAGCCCAACAGTTGCGGCTTGCGCTCCTGTACTTCGAACGGCGAACCCTCGGCTTGGCCGGAATACACCGGCGCGCCGAAACGCCATTCGTCATCGGTCTCGCGTTCCAGCATGGCACGCTCAATCGCCTCGCGGCCGCGATTGAGCGGTTCAGCCGAACGCGTCACGCCACTCTTGTTTTGCGACAGCAAGACCTTGTGAGCCGCATCGGTAATTTCCACCTGCAGCACATCAGGAAAAGCCAGCGTGGTGGCAACACCTTCCTTGACATTGTCGGCCGAGTGAAACAGCAGAGCCAGCGTGCTTTGCCGCGCCAGGTTTTCGGCAATGTGCACGCCCTGTTCGACCAGGGAGCCCCGCATGCGGCGGCTGGCTTCCCATGAATTCATCAGCGACGAAAACAATGCCAGTCCTAGAATGGCGGCAGTCGCAATGACGGTCAGTTGCCGCCGAAAACCAGTGCGGCGTAAATAGTCTTGAAACATTATGCGGTCGTCAGGATCTTGGAAAAGGTAGCGTCAAGCACTGGCCGGATTGCGAGTAAATTGGGATCTCGAAAGGGATTCTGTTTGCCCATCAAGGTTCCGGAAAGATTGAATCGAAACTGCGCTGCTGCTGATGCCCGATGTTCAACCCCATGTGGCTGGCGGTGCGCAGGTTGACTGCGATATGCACTTCGCGCAACGGCGCCACGCCGCGCTTGCGCGCCTCGCCGCTCAATACCCCCAGGGCCGAGTTGGCCAAAGTCCGTCCCAGCTCGACATTGTTCGGATACAGCGCGAACAGGGCGCCCTTTTTCACATGCAGAAAACTGCTCGAGAAGATCGGCACGCCTCTATTCCACGACTCCTTGAGCACCAGCGGCAGCACCGTCCCCTCATCGACCGTGGTCGCATCCTGCGGCAGCCAGACCGCATCACGCCGCCCATCCGCGCCGGCAAAGGCGGCTTCGTACAAGCGGGCGGCCGAGGCCAGGTCGCGCGCTTCCTGGGCCACCAGTTCCAGGCCCTGGGCCTTG
The DNA here is from genome assembly GCA_966211965.1 of uncultured Burkholderiales bacterium. Taxonomy (GTDB): domain Bacteria; phylum Pseudomonadota; class Gammaproteobacteria; order Burkholderiales; family Burkholderiaceae_D; genus CBIHON01. Next base: position 155,982 of record CBIHON010000001.1, read on the forward strand.
GCAGCTTCGCGCGCCAGCTTGATGAGCCATTCATTGTGCTGCGGGTCGTACACCACCAGGACGCGCTTGACGCCGGGCAGCAGGTTCTTGAGGCGGGCAAACAGCAGGGCCGGGTCCGGGGTCAGGCTGATGCCGGTCAAGTTGCGGTTCTCGGCCTCGGGTGGCACCAGCACGCCGCCCACCACCACGGCGATATCGCGGTTCAGGTTCGAGGCAGCTTTCAAGCCTTGGCGACCGAGCGCTATGACCACTTTGATATCGTTGCGTTTCAGTTGCGCATTCAGTTCGGCCGGCTCCGCGTTCGCCCCGATCGGATAGCTATGCACCGGAACTTTGGCCTTCTCCTCAATGCCCTCGATGATCTTGGCGAAGATACCGCGATAAGGCTCGCCCAGGTCTGGGTAAATCACCGCGATCGCTCCCTTGATGCTGCCGATCGCGGCCTGGATGTCCGGCCGCTTGAGCTGGTCATCCAATTCAGCCAGCGTGATCGAGCCGAATTCATAACGGATGATCCGGATATCGGAGTCGGTGTCGAGCCGGCCCAGCAAGTGGTTGAATACTGCACTGTATCGATCGCCCTGATTCGCATAGACAGGGGCGGCGGATATCTCCTCCTGGCTGGCGTAGCCCAAACTCCAAACCAGCGCCAGCAGCAGACCCAGCACGACGCGAAAGGCGATGTGCCCTAACATTGTCCGCATACTCATTTGGCACCTCCGAAACATTCTGTCCGCCTAAATCGCAACCGACTCTTGGCCGCAAGACAACTACCGAGAGTTCAACAAGCTTCCACGAACATTATAGATTACATGCGCTTGAGAAACTTGTTCCATAGGGTGGATACGCAGGATGTAGGGGGGAGGGGAGTGCTGCCAAACAAGGTTTTACCAAGAATCTATTCAGGGCTTAAACGAATGTCAGCCAAGTTCGACCGGCGTGCAGGAACCGGCATGTTGTGCTCGCGCACATGATGATGCCGAGCATCGTACGGCCCGGACCATGTCTGTTTAGCGAGACTCTGAATAGATTCTAAGGTTCCGGGAAAATGAAATCGAAACTGCGCTGCTGCTGATAGCCGATGTTCAACCCCATGTGGCTGGCGGTGCGCAGGTTGACTGCGATATGCACTTCGCGCAACGGCGCCACGCCGCGCTTGCGCGCCTCGCCGCTCAATACCCCCAGGGCCGAGTTGGCCAAAGTCCGTCCCAGCTCGACATTGTTCGGATACAGCGCGAACAGGGCGCCCTTTTTCACATGCAGAAAACTGCTCGAGAAGATCGGCACGCCTCTATTCCACGACTCCTTGAGCACCAGCGGCAGCACCGTCCCCTCATCGACCGTGGTCGCATCCTGCGGCAGCCAGACCGCATCACGCCGCCCATCCGCGCCGGCAAAGGCGGCTTCGTACAAGCGGGCGGCCGAGGCCAGGTCGCGCGCTTCCTGGGCCACCAGTTCCAGGCCCTGGGCCTTGGCAGCTTCGCGCGCCAGCTTGATGAGCCATTCATTGTGCTGCGGGTCGTACACCACCAGGACGCGCTTGACGCCGGGCAGCAGGTTCTTGAGGCGGGCAAACAGCAGGGCCGGGTCCGGGGTCAGGCTGATGCCGGTCAAGTTGCGGTTCTCGGCCTCGGGTACGGCCAGCACGCCGCCCACCACCACGGCGATATCGCGGTCCAGCGCCGAAGCCAGCTTCAGGCCTTGGCGGCCGAGCGCGATCGCGACCTTGGTGCCGTTGCGTTTCAGTTGCGCATTCAGTTCGGCCGGCTCCGCATTCGGCGGCATCGGGTAAGCGTGCACCTGGGCTTTAAGCTGGCCTTCGATGCCCTCGATGATCTTGGCGAAGATACTGCGGTAAGGTTCGCCGATATCCGGGTAAATCACCGCGATCGCCGCGGCGCTCTGCACATCCGTGCGCTTGACCTGCTCGTTCGATTCGGCCAGCGCAATCAGTTGCCTGCCACGGCCGGGCATTGCCGTCTCGATCCGGTCGGGTAGGGTAACGCCGATACCGGGGACGGCAAGCTTGAGCGGCTGCTCTGCATGAACCAACGCGACGCTTAATGCGAGGCACATGCCGATCCAGAAACGCAGGCAAGCCAAGCAATGCCTGAGCATGGTGCCGCTGCATCGGTTTGTGCGATAGGTTTTCAGACGAACTCTCAGAGTTTGTGCAGGAACTGGATATAAAAAGCCCGGCCCGGCTGCGGCAAGTCGAAAGGAATGTTCCCGGGCGCAAAGGTTGGCTCCCTGGCATCACGGTTGAACAGGTTCGACACCATGGCTCGCACCTCCCAATTGCCGGCGAAGCGTTCGCGCCGCAAGCTGAGATCAACCGTGGTGTAATCGGCAATCTGCGGTCGCGTATCGCCCGGCTGACGCTTGCGGTCAGCCACATGATTCACCGTCGCGCCGAACTGCCATTGCGGCGCAAAGCGCCAGTCAGCCCGTGCAAACAAGCGCAGGCGCGGCGCCAGGCCGGCATTCTCCCCGCTGGCTTCGTCGATCGAATGTTGCAGCGACAAACTGCCTGTCAGGCGCAGATTGCGGTCGGCGTCCCAGGTGGCTTCCAGTTCCAAGCCGCGCCCGGTCTGGTCGCCGGCATTCTGCGCCGTAGCCCCGGTGGTCGGATCGGCATTCGCAACGAAGCGGATGATGTCGCGCATCCGGTACTGGAACAGTGTCAGGCTAGTTTGAAGACTGGCCGCCGGCTGCCAGGAAATCGCCAGCTCATTGGTGGCGATCGTTTCCGGCCGGACGTTGGGATTGCCGATCGATACCGGGTTATTGATCGCATGCAATTCGACGAACGAAGGCGCACGGAAAGCACGGCCATGCAGCGCCTTGACGACGATGTTGTAATCCGCATCCCAGACCAGGGCCAGACGTGGATTGGTGGTATTGCCGAAGTCGGAATAGCGGTCATGGCGCACGCCGGCAGTCAGGCTCCAGTCTTTCGCGATATTCCATTCGTCCTGGAGGAACAGGTAGCTCAGGTGCCGCTTCTGCGGCTGCAAGAACACCAGCGCAGGATTGCCTGTGACATCCACCAAACCAGGCAAGGGCAGCAGGACCGGCCCGACGCCGGGAATCGCGACGAAATTGAAGTTTTTCGCTTCGTTCACTTCGTATAAATTCTCGAACCGGAAACCGCCGCCAATGCGAATCCGGTGCCGCTCCAAGCCGCTGTAAAAAGCGGAAAGACTGGCATGCAGATGACGCTCGGCATGGCCGGGATTGCCGATCACTCCCTCAGGAAACGCGCCGCCGAAAGCCCCGGGAGGAAAAAGCTGGTAACCCGATATGGCGGGCTTGTCCTTGACATCGTAAAAGCCGGCGACGCCGGACAAATCCCAGTGCGGCGCCCAAGTGGTGTTCTGATAGTTCAGGTCAAGGTACAACCTGCTGCCGGGGACGCGCGTATCCGGGTCCAGGCTGTCGGAAATGCCGGTGCCGGCGCCCAATTCCCGCTGTTGATAGGCGGCGCGAAAACGCCAATTTCCAGAGGACAAATCGGCGCGTGCATCCAGCGTGTTGCGCATGGCATTCAAGATCCCGGGCGCGTGCGAAACCTTGGTGCCGAACGCTTTGTCCAGAGTCGATTGCAGATCCTGTTCGATCACGCCCTGATAGCCGTCGCTGCGTCCGACGCGCAGGTAAAAAGCAGCGTCCACGGAGCCCAATTGGCCGCCGTGCTGGATCCATGCATCGCGGGTATTGAAGCTGCCGGCCCGCACCCCGAATTCGTTCCCGCCGATGTCGGCCGCGGTCTTGGTAATCACATTGATCACGCCCGAGTAGGCGTCGGCGCCATACAGCGCCGAACCGGGTCCGCGAATCACTTCGATCCGTGCCACATTCTCGACCGGGAAGCCGCCCCAGACATGAGCCCGGTTGCCGGTGAATACGTTGGTGATCTGAATCCCGTTGACCAGCATCAGCACCTGGGGATTGTAGTAGCTGAAAATGCCGCGGAAGCTATAGATCGGCCCCAAGGCTTGCGAGGTATTGGAAACATGCAGACCGGGCACGCTCGCCAACACTTGGTCGAGGTCGGTGGCACCCATCGCTTGGATGTCCTGTGCGGTGATGACCGAAGCCACTGCCGGCGCCCGGGCAACGGTCTGAGAACTGCCGGTAGCGATGCTGATCGAGGATTTGTCGCCATAGGCCAGCGCCAAGTCGTCCTCCTCCGCGGTCTGCGCAATCGCAGCGGTGCATGCAAATGCGGTAGCCAAGCCAAGACTTGCCGAGAATCTCGCATAGTTCAAGCCCGTCGCCATATTATCCCCTTCTCCACCACCTCATTTTCAAGCCCAGTCGCATCAAGACCCTGGACGGCTCCGACAGAATACCCCAAAGGTCATGCACCAGGGCAACTACGCACAGGGAATCACACATTTCCAAGCCTCTGCTCCGCACTTGAGGCCTTATTGATAGCCGCGCCCTTCACATCGGAACAGCGCCGTTCGCGGTCCGGTTCACATCCGGTAAATCGCTTGCAAATAAAAAGTGCGGGGCGCCGTCGGCAGGTCATTCGGAATCAAGCCGGGCGCCAGGCTGGGCTCGCGCACGTCGGCATTGAACAGATTGCGGGCCGTGAATGCAATCTCCCAGTTGTTCCAGCCGCGGGTAGTACGCAAACTCAAGTCCAGCGTAGTGTAATCCGGCACTTGCGGCCGGTTGTCGCCCGCGCTGCGCCTGCGATCAGCCACCCAATTTACTTGCGGGCTCAACAGCCAGCCTGGAACAAGGCGCCAATCCGCCCGTGCATACAAGTGGTGATGCGGCGCATAGCCGGCATCCTGGCCGGTGGCTTCATCGATCGAGCGCTGCCAAGCGTAATTGCCCGATATCCGCAAACTGCGATTGGCATCCCACACCAGTTCCAGCTCGAGTCCTTTGCCGTTCTGGTTGCCGATATTGTTGAAGGTAGCGCCGGTTCCCGAGATCTGGTTGGGAACACTGCGGATCAGGTCCTGCATCTTGTAATGAAACAGACTCAGATTGAGTTGCGTATCCTTGCGCGCCTGCCAGGAAAATGCCGCCTCCAGCGTGTTGATGGTTTCCGGGCGCAGGTTCGGATTGCCGCGCTGGACCGGATTGTTGATGCCGTAAGCCTCATTGAAGGAAGGCGAACGGAAGGCGCGTCCATACAGCAGCTTTGCGGTGAGGTCGAGCGAAGCGTCCCACACCAGCGCCAGGCGCGGATTGGTGGTGCCGCCGAAGTCGGAATAGCGGTCATGCCGCACACCCGCGGTGAGCGTCCAGTCCCGGGCAAAATGCCATTCATCCTGCCCGTACAGGTAAGTGAGCTTGCGCCGCTGAGGCAACAGGAAAGGCTGGATGGCCGAATAATCGATCACCGGGCCGGTGGGTACCGGCACGCCTGCGGCATTGAAAATATAATTTTTGAACGTGGCGGTTTCGTACAAGTTCAAGTCATCGTGGCCCAAACCGAAGCGCAACCCATGATCCGCGAAACCACTATAGGTAACAAAGGCCGACAACCTGGCTTGCCGTTCTGAAATATCCGGATGGCCGATCATGCCCTCGGGGAAAAGCCCGGTCGGGAAGCGCGTGCCGGGCGGGGACAGCCGCAAATGCTCCGGTATGCGCTGCTTGTATTGCAAGTAACTGAAGTTCAATCCAGCCCCCCAGTCCGCAGCGAAGCGGGGCTCGGTCCAGGAAAGATCGGTCGTGATGCGCTCGTCCCTGATCTTCCCTACCGGATCCAGGGCTGATGCGATGCCAGCCCCGGTGCCCACGTCGTTACGCAGCTTGTATCCGGCCCGCCAGCGCCAGTTTTGATAGCCGATATCGAGATTGGCATCGATCGCATCGTAGCCGGTATTCAAGGGGCCGGGCGCCAGAGACGCATGCGTGCCAAAGACTTTGTCGCGCGGCGACTGGGCATCGGCCGCGATGATTTCCTTGATGCCATCGGTACCGCCGACACGCAAATAAGCCGCCACATCCAGCCCCCCCATCTTGCCACCGTGCTGAACCCATACGTCGCGGGTCTTGAACGAGCCTGCATGTGCACCCAACTGCGTGCCCGGCGTATCGGCCGCCGTCTTCGTGATGATGTTGATCACGCCGGCATAGGCTTCGGCGCCGTAGAGTGCGGAACCTGGCCCCCGGATGATCTCGATGCGCGCAATGTGCTCTACCGGATAACCGCCCCATGCCACGCCCTTGCCGCCAGTAAACATGATCGTCATCGGCACGCCGTTTTGCAGTAACAGGACTTGCGGATTATTGGCGCCGTAGATGCCCCGGATGACATACTGGGCTTCCCATCCAACCTGCGAGCGAGTGACATGCACGCCCGGCACGGTTTCCAGCACATCGTCCAGATCGATAGCCCCCATCGCTGCAATGTCTTCGGCGGTGATGACGGTAGCAACCGCGGGGGCGCGCCGCAAGGTTTGCCGGCTGCCGGTGGCGATGCTGATGGTGGACTTGTCGCCATATACGAGGGCCAGCTCATCCTCGTCGTTGTTTTCGGCAGCGGCGGTGACGGTCTGCAGCAGCAGTACGGCAGCCCAGGCGAGACGGGAACGGCGAAGGGAAGACCGCATGATTTGCATCCGTGTCGAAGTTTCTGTCCGATGCAGTTTATTCGCTCTCGGCGGTCTGTCGCAAGAGAATTGAGACCGAATCATGCGCTGTCAAATGCTCCCTTTCACAACAATGACACCGCTCCTTTCCTTACATCCGGTAGATCGCCTGCAGATAAACCGCCCGTGGCGCCATCGGCAAATCGTTCGGAATCAGGCCGGGAGCCGGACTGGGTTCACGCACGTCGGCATTGAACAGATTGCGCACCGCTACGGAAAAGTCCCATTGCCCCTTGCCGCGCATGGTGCGCAGGTTGAGGTCGAACGCCGTATAGTCCGGCACCGGCGGCCGGTTGTCGCCGGCACTGCGCCTGCGGTCGGCCACCCAAGTCACTTGCGGACTCAACAGCCAGCCGGGAGCAATGCGCCAGTCGGCTCGCGCATACAGATGATGATGCGGCGCATAACCGCTATCCTGGCCGGTCGGTTCATCGATCGAGCGCTGATATGCGTAGTTACCTGTAAACCGTAAATTGCGTTTGGCGTCCCATACCAGTTCCAGCTCCATGCCGCGGCCATTCTGGCGGCCCTGGTTTTGATAAGTCGAACCCGGCGTCGGCGCCGGATTCGGCACGGCGCGGATGATATCTTGCATGTCGTAGCGGAACAGGCTCAGATTCATCTGCAAAGCCTCGCTGGCCTGCCAGTTCAGTGCGGCTTCCAGGGTCTTGATCGTTTCAGGGCGCAGGTTCGGGTTGCCATTGTTGACCGGATTGTTGCCGTACTGTTCGTTGAAGGACGGTGCGCGGAAAGCGCGGCCATAGAGCAGCTTGGCGGTGACGTTCAAGGCCGCATCCCACACCAGGGCCACGCGCGGATTGGTGGTGCCGCCGAAGTCGGAATAACGGTCATGCCGCACGCCCGCCGTCACGCTCCAGTCGGGCGCGAGATTCCATTCGTCTTGCACGTACAGGTAATCGAGCTTGCGCAGGTGCGGCGTTATGTGCGGCTGGATATTTGTGTAATCGATCACCGGGCCGGTCAGGATCGGCACCCCGACGGCATTGAAAATATAGTTCCTGTAAGTTCTGGTCTTGTACATGTCGAGATTGTCGTGCCCCAGCCCGAAGCGCAGCGTATGCCCCGCAAAACCGGAATAGGTGGCGATGGCCGAAAGCATGATTTCCCGTTCCCACTGGTTCGGGCTGCCGATCAAGCCATTTGGAAAAATGCCGGTGGACAGGCGCGTCCCGGGCGGCAGCAGGACCAGATTGTCCGGGTAGGTAAATTTGTAATAGACATAGCTGCCGGTGAAGCCAAGCCCCCAATTCCGGGCAAATTGCGGATCGGTCCATGACAGGTCGGTCGTGATTTCCTCTGCGGTGGAAGTACTTTCGGGGTCCAGCGCGGAGGACACGCCTGCCCCGGTCTGGAGATTGTCGCGCAGCTTGTAGCTGCCGCGCCAACGCCACTTGCCGTATGAGAGATTGAGGCTGCCGTCGGCTGCATCGTAGCCGGTGTTCACCGGCCCCGGCGCCAGGCTGGCACGCGTGCCGAAGAACCTGTCATTACGCGATTGCGCATCCGCTTCGATGATTTCCCTGATGCCGCCGGTGCTGCCCAGCCGCAGGTAGGCCGACACATCCATCGGCCCCAACTTGCCGCCGTGCTGCACCCAGGCGCTTGCGGTATTAAAGGAGCCGCCGCGCACCCCCGCTTCGGTACCCTGGGTGTCGGCGGCAGTCTTGGTGATGACGTTGATCACGCCGGCATAGGCATCGGCGCCGTAGAGCGCGGAGCCGGGGCCGCGAATGATCTCGATACGTGCGATGTTCTCCAGCGGAACGCCGACCCAGGCATTGCCCCTGTCGCCATTGAACATCTTGGTCATCGGAATGCCGTTTTGCAGCATCAGGACTTGCGCATTGGTAGCCCCGCCCCCTCCTACGCCGCGAATCAAATACAAGGAAAAGTAGCGCACCGGGGAGCGGGAAACATGCAGCCCCGGCACGCTTTCCAGCACCTCATCAAGGTCGCTTGCCCCCATCGCCACGATGTCTTCGGCGGTAATCACAGTGGCTATCGAGGATGCGCGCCGCAGTAATTGCGGGCTGCCGGTAGCAATGCTGACGGTGGCCTTGTCGCCGTACACGAGAGCAAGTTCCTCCTCCTCATTGTCTTGCGCCAAAACCCCAGATATTGGAAGAGATAGAAAAAATGCAAAAGCCGAAGAAAAACAATACGAGGAAGGCATGGCTTACCTACATGTTCACTTTTCATCAGACCCAAGTCTATTCCTCCCTGCATCAATGCGACCTGCGTTTTCTCATGTTTTTAGAAATGTTTTCTTGGGACCTCCTGCATCCGGTCACGATGCCCGGCGCATTTTTGGCGAACGATTGGACAGCCTGCGATGAATGAAGATCCGCTTTTACTGGGAGACAACAGCCTGTTTTCCCTCATAGGGAATCGCATACTTTTTCCTCGCAAACATCATGCGCGCATCGACTTCCGCACTGCTGGTGCCGAAATCCTCGAAAGAATAGCGATGCTTGCCGTGCAGCTTCTCGCTATCGCTCCGGTTCAGCCAGGCGTTCATCGCCGCTTCCACCTCGGATGGAAATGTCATGCCGCCGAACGCATAGACGCGGCGCATCACCGCGCGCCAGTCCCGATTCATTTCTTCGTAATGGACATCCATCTGCTGGGATTCCGGAATCGATTCGCGCGCCTTCATGCAGCGGCGCGCCATCTGTTCGCAAAAATCCAGCCACACATCACGAATCTGCGCACGGCAGGCAAGGTCGGTGTGCTGCACCGCATAGAACCACATCAGCGACATCACCGAGCCGACCGTCTTGAGCGGATCGCGATGCGTAAATACCAGTTTCGCATCGGGAAAAACCTTCAGAAGCACGTCGATGTCCAGCATGTGCTGCGGATTTTTCAAGACCCAGCGTTTGTCCTCAGGCTCGCCGCGCGACCATGAAATGAGTCGCATCAGGTCCGCCATGTATCGATAGCCGGCAGTCTTGTCCGCCTTGAGAAACCATTGGTAATAGCTGGGCACGTTATACAGGCCCAAGGGCGCAAACCCGCAAAAGGAATGGTTCAGCAACAGCATCTCTTCTTCCGGCCAGTCGGCATGCATCGGATGCGCGACATAGGCGCCGGGATACACCGTCTCGCGCCCTTCGAGCGATTTTTTTATTTCTTCGTATCGCGCCGCCCTTCCCCCATCCGGCAACCCCAACCGAGGAGCCGGATTAAGCCCTTCCCAAGTGGTCAGATGCTGCAGCCGCGTATCCGTCGCCAGCATGCGCTGCATGCGCGTCGTACCGGAGCGATGCGGGCCGACGATGATGATCGGCGCGACGATGCGGCGCTGCAGGATTTGCGGATGCGCTTCGAAACAGGCATCGGCCCAAAGCCGGTTCGTGAGTGTGCGCATGGTGCGCGACTTCGCGACGAAGCGGCCGAAAGGATTAAGATTGGCCTCGGACTCGATCGAGGCAAGCAATGCCCGCATTGCCGGCAGAAAGCTTTCGTCCCTGAAATTGGCGATACCCGTTTCCTGCTTCGCCTCGGCAATCAGCGCCTGTTCAGACAAATCGATTTGCCTGGCTTGGCTGCATGCCTCGCGGTTGAAGTCTTGGACGGCTTGCGAATGATAGTGTGTACTGGGATTGAGATCCATCTGCTGTCATCCATGAATGTGGGACAAAAAAATTTCACCTTTTCCACTGACGTTCCGCAACGCCCTCGTAAGCGATCTTTTCGCAACTGGTCGGAAACAGCGTGCCTTCCGGCTTGTCCGCAGCTTCGGCCCAGCAAGGTGGCATGCCGGCGAAAAACAAAGGGACACGAAACACCTGGAATTCGCGCCGCGACAATCCCAGGTCCGCCCCCAGGGAAGCAACCATGCCGGCGTAATTCATGCGCAACCGGCCCTTGCCGATCTCGACCAGGGTTTTTCCAACTTCATGCGCCAGTTTGAAATGCTTGCCTTCTCCCATGCCCTGCTCAGTCGCCAGCTTGGCCAACCAAGGCAAGCGTTCGTCGTTGGCATGGATCGGACGGCCGTAGCCATAGAGGTAGCGCGACGCCACCTCGTGCGACACAAAATCGCGCAAGCTCTGGCCGGCGTCGACGGCTTTTCCCGCCCGCAAAATGAAATCGAAGGCGCGCAAGCCGGCGCCCCCGCCGTAGATCAATGCTTCGGAAACGGCCATTCCCGCAGAGAGCCCCAGCGCCGGCGAACTTCGGACATTTCCCGCAAGCGCGGCGACGCGGTTGTTCCATAAGCGCGAATCGGGATAGCTGGTGATCACCCAGATGCCATGCAAAAGATTGAGTTGCTGGGGTGTGAAATGACGGCCGGTAATGCCGAACACGTAGAGCTCGACCCAGTCCGAATTACGGAATTCCTGATGCAAATCATGGCCGCGAAACACGGCGCGCTGGCCCGGCCAGAATGCACCCGCACGGGTACGCAATACGCCGGCGTGGGCGGCCAGCAGTTCCGGGCCTTTCATGGCGCCTCCTTTTTTGTTGGATCGTCTTGCAGTTCAACCGGATAAAACGGGAATCGCCGGTAGCCAAGACCTTGCTGCTCAAGCGCATGCGCAGCGGCGCCGGGCAAACGCAGCAATAGATAAAGCATTTCCCCCTCTGCCGGCGTAAACCCGAGGTCGAACAATGCCGCGGCAGCCACGCCGCTCATCTCCAGTGGAAGGCCAACGGCGGTCTCCATTTCCACTCTATGTCGAGCCAACCAGGACAGGGCCGGCGAGGCGCCGATGCGCGCCAGCGTCTCAAGCAATTGGCGAACCGGCGTGGGGGTGGAAACGCCGTTCGGCTCGAAACCAGCGGGATGCTCGCGCGGTGGAAAAACCTCGACCTCGTCCTGCTGCTCGCGCCGGACATAGGCCGCCCAGGCGCCGGCGTCAGCACCGCATATCCCCCAGGCGGTCATGGCATCGAAAACATCGCGTGCGCCATGGTGTCGCCCGGCCCCCACCGAGAGCGCGGCGATCAAACAAGCTGCAGCGGTCGAACCGCCGACGCCGCCGCACATGGCAGCGTGAATCGAAGGATCGCGCGGACCGGGATTGGCCAGTGCAACGGCAAGCGCTTCCAACATATCCAGTGCCGCATTACCTGGCAGCTCATCCCGGAATAACAGGACCAGCATTTCGACCCACCGGGTGCGGCCCACCATTTGGCCGAACACGTCATAACCTCGGCAGTAAGCGGCACGGGTAGCAAACGGATTGTCCGGTTCCGGTTCTTCCCGCCAAATCCGGGTATGGACGACATCCGCAGGATCGACGTCGCTTAATCTGCGTGCTGAATCACTATCGCTCAATTACATTTCCTTTTTTCACAGTAAGCTGAATCCGGCATCGACGACAATCTCTTCGCCGGACATATAAGAAGAATCATCCGAAGCAAGGAAGAGCGCGACTTTGGCGACTTCCTCAGCCGTGCCGAGTCGTTTCAAAGGAGATTTTTTCTCTATTTCGCCAATTCTGGCCCGAACCATATCGTCGGGCAAACCGCCCCGGCCGAACATCGGCGTGGCGGTCGGCCCGGGACTGATTGCATTGATCCTTATTCCCCGAGAAATAAGCGGCAAGCTCAGGGATTGAACAAGCGAGCGCAACGCTGCTTTGCTGGCAGCATAGGTACTGAAATTCGGCGAGCCCTTCCGGTTCGTGATTGACGTGGTGACGATGATCGACGCCCCCCGGCCCAGAATTGGAAGCGCCTTTTGAACAATGAAGAACACGCCCTTGAAGTTGATTCCCATGACCTCGTCAAACTGTGCCTCGGAAATCCCCTCGAAGGGGCCGGCCCTTGCAACGCCGGCGTTGGCAAAGAGCACATCGAGGTGAGTGAAGCGGCTCTTTACCGATTCCATCAACGCATCAATCTCCGCCAAATCTCCAGCATTACTCCGAGCCACCAAGGTGTCGCCGCCCAGTTCCTTTTGCGCACGCGCCAGAGTGTCCGGATCGCGTCCGGTGATTGCCAGCTGCGCTCCGTGCTCTCGAAAAAGCCTGGCACTTGCCAAGCCGATTCCGCTGGAGCCGCCTGTAATGAGAACCGTTTTTCCTGCGAGCTTATTTGTCGTCATTCGTCCTCGTGAGCGGGTAAATTTACCTGCGATTTTTAGAACCTGTTTAGCGTCTTAGAGCAGTTTCAGCCTGACTGTACAGGAGCCAAGGTTGAGCCGAGAAGCGCAACCGTACGAATGGTACGGTGAGCATCGCAGGCGCAAGATTGGCCGTGTATGGTCAGGATGAAACTGCTCTAGAGGCCATTTCCCAATACCCGCATCCGCACATTCATGGGCGGCACCTCGTCGGGATCAATCAGCACATCGAGCAGCGTCGGGCCTTTGCGTGCGCACATGGCCGCAATATCCAGCGCGGCCAAGTCCTCCGGCGAACGGATGGTGTGACTTTCCGCGCCAAGCGCACGGGCGAGCATCGCGAAATCGGTAGGCGGCAGATCGCAACCTATCCGCTCCGCGCCGGCCAGCCGCTGCCCGTGCTTCACCATCCCCAGCGCCCGATCATTGAGAACCACGAAAATAATCGTCAAGCGCTCTGCGGCGGCAACGGAAATTTCCTGGCCGTTCATCAGCATGCTACCGTCGCCGGTGATGCAAACGACCGGCACGTTCATATTGCCGGCAGCGGTGCCGATCGCACCGCCGATCGCCCACCCCATGGGTGCAAAATTCATCGTCACCCGCAACCAGCCGCCTTCGGTCTTGCGCCGCCCCATGGATATCTTGCGCCCCCCGCCGCCCTGCCGTCTCTCCCCGCTGCGCCGATCCATACGGGGATATAAATAGTGAACCGCCCAGGAAACACTATTGCCTGTATCAGCAAGAAAACGGACAGTAGGCGGAAACATTGCCCCCAACTCGTACATCAGTCGTTGCGGTTTGATGGGGGCGGCATCGCTTCGATATTTGTCGGGCGCCGCCATCATGTCGTTCGGATTCCACGTCAGGCCATGCGCCTCGCGCGAGACGCGGCGACGCTCGAACTCGAAATTCTCCTCGCGGCGCTTTTCATGGACGTGCTCCACCAGGCGGGCAAACACCGACAGGATGCGTCCGCGAACATGCAAACAAGCCATCGGCGTACGCGCCAAGTGGTCTTCTGACTCGTCGATATGCACCAACCGCTCATTGAGCAGACTGTCACTCCACCCCCCGCTATTCCACTCCCCCATGCTGGCGCCAACCGCCAGAATCAAATCAACCGATTCGTCGCGCAGCGCTGCTTCAGCAGAGTCATGCCCTCCAAACCCGAACACACCGCGAAACAGGGGATGATGCGAACTGACCAAGCCCTTGCCATCGGGTGTGGTGACGAAGCAGGCGCCCTTCATTGCGGCAAACTGCAAAATGGAGCCGATCGCTTCCCCGCACCATCCGCCAATCAGCAACACCACGTTTCTGGCTTCGGACAGCATCTGGCACAGGGTTTGAATCGCATCGTGATCTACCAGCGACGACGGCATCAGCAAAGTCCGCAAATCATAGGAAGGCGTCGAGCAAGGGCTTGGACTCCTGAAGACATCGACCGGAACGGTCAGATGAGCAGGGCCCCGCGGCGCACGGGTGGCGCGCTGCAACGCGGCAATCAACTTCGATTCCAGTTGTTTCGGATGCGACACCAGGGAGTTATAGCGCGTGCAATGCCGGAACATGCCCAGCGTATTAATCCCGGTACAAGTGGACTCCTGCAAGGGGTGTTTGCCGAAGGCTGGCAGGGCCGGCTGGCCGGTAATCACCAGCATGGGAACATTGTTGTCATAGGCAGTGGCAACGCCCGTGATGAGATTGGTGGCGCCGGGACCGGAGGTGGAGCAGCATACGCCAATCCGGCCCGTTTCGCGGGCATAACCGTCAGCCATGAACGCAGCGCCCGCCTCATGCCTGGCCAGAATATGCCGAATGCCGCCTCGGCGAGCACTCTTTGCAATTGCATTGTAGAGAGGTTCGATCGCTCCGCCAGGGACCCCGAACACATATTCGATACCTATTTGCTCCAGGTAGGCGACCAGCAAGTCAGCAACCTCTACCGGCCGCTCTGGAATCAGCTTCAGCCTGCAGTCATCTTTTTCCAGATCCTCGTACACAAGCGAAATGTCGGCACTCATGCGGAGTCCCTCCTCGTGGTATTTAGCAGCATTATTTTGCGTTATTTGCTGATAAAAAATCAGCAACTCCGGTCTACACGCCGGCTATCCCCGAATGAAGATGCTACCGCAAATTTCCGGTAAGCATGACATTTTTTAAGGCTGTGCGGTTTATAAAATGTTGCTTTAATGCACCTCAGCAAGAATTTTTACGCCTGTTCTTGCTTGCGATGCAAATTTTTCGCGTAACGGAGTGAGGAGTGAGTACACGTTGTGTACGAAGAAGACTTTGTTTCAAGCGCCACCCTGAAGCCTGTCGTGGCAGTCTCGTACGCTTCCAGTGGCTTGGAAGAGGAGTGTGGGGGAAAGCTGGCTGGCTCCGTACTCGGGTGCACGCGATGTCATTTCAAACCGATGCACACCTTGTCCGGCAGTATTGCCTGGTTGCAGCGACCCCGTGCGAGACAGGGGCGCAAAACCCGTCTAGAGCATTTTTAGCCTGACCGTGCGGAGTCAAGGTCAGGCCGAGGAGCGGACGCGTACAGGCGTACGCCGAGCACCGGAGACCTGAGATTGGCCCGTACGGTCAGGCTAAAAATGCTCTAATCCCTCCAGCCCAGATCTCGTTCTACTTGAAGTCGATAAGCCTCGATCAACCCTTCGGCTTTCATCTTCTTCAAGACAGCAGCCAAGCGTGGGGCCAATTCGGCATGCTTCCTGTGCAGGTAGGGATAGGTGGGCACGGATTTGCCGAGATCGAATACCTTGCGGACATTAGTCGCATTCTTGAATTCCGGCGAGTGCAGTAGCTGCAGGACAAAAACATCAATGTCGCAATAGAGATCGGTGCGCCCCGCCAATAGCTTCTTTACGCCCTGCTCCTCGGTTGTCACGTCCGAAATCCTTTCGGGAGGCACCAAGGGTTTCAAGGTATTTTCACACATGAGAATTCCACGACGGTATTCCACCAACAGGTTAGCAGAAGACCGCAAGTCCTCAAGTTGCTGTACGCGAACGGCCGGATTTGCGGTAAATAGCGCAAAATTAAAATCCATCACGGATTCTTCCACGCGAATCAAATTCGGATGAGTCGCGCCGTAGCCATATACGCGGGACGCCTCACCGTCGACCGATCCATCATCTGCCTGCACGCTTCGACGCTTCAACGTATAGTGATCAAGCTGAAAGGGTATTCCCAGACGTTTGAAAGCTTCTGTATAGATGAGCGAAGCCCACCTGCTTCCATATGTATTCGGATTTGCATCCGCCACGATGTAAAAAGGAGTAGGTTGGCTACGCGCAGGCTGTGAATGCGCCGGAAAAATTGAAAAGAGTATCCCAGCAACCAATCCCACTGACCAAATCCAGTATTGCAACTGCCGTTGCTGCGCATCCCGAAACTGTTTAATGCTAAAAAGGATTTTCACAACACCTCCCCGGATTTTGAAAACAATGTTTATTTTTCGGATGGCGACTTAAATTCTGGCGAATTGTGACGAATTCAAAAAATGTAAAATTTCAGAAACAATTGCATGACACAAAAATATACACTGAAGGCAATATATTTAACAGACTCACAATGAGCATGCTTGCAATCTAACACCCGTTTCACCCTGTTTGCGTGACGAAATTCAAACGCTTAGCTTATTGAAAACTTAAAATAAGTCAGAGTAGTATGCCCGCCCCCGCCATTGCGCCGGCATCCCCTTTTGCCGTCATGGCAAACGGCATGGTTGACGGCGCATGAATGAGCCATGACACGATCTCACGCCAGCGCCACTATCCGATTACGGCACGACCGAACTATCGGCGCGCACCGCCTCCACCCGCGCCTGATGAATCGCGGCAGCAATCTTCTGCGGTTCGCCGGTATGATGCTGCGCAATTTCGCCTGCATTGACTGCTTGCGCCGCCTTCAGTGCAGCTTGCAAATGCGCCGTCTGCGGGAAAGGGATATCGGCAAAACCGGCGCGGCCGCGATGGTCGCATTCCGACGCATGCAACATATCGACAAAGCGCTGCGGTTTACGGAAAGCGTCGCTGCGTTCAAGCAAGGTGACAATGGTATCGGCGCGCAATTCCAGCGCACGGCTGACGTTGCCGTGATCGCGCGCCACCATGACGGCCAGATCGCGGCAGTCGTTGGGGATTTTCAAGCGCCGGCAAACCTGCTCGACCAGTTCTACGCTGCGCGCCTCGTGGCCGTGGTGGTGCGACCACTCTGCAGGTGGAGTGCAGCCCTTGCCGAGATCGTGCATCAGCGCGGCGACGCGGATCGGCAAGCTGTAATTTTGCCGCGCAGCGTAATCGATGACCATCATCACATGCACACCGGCGTCGATTTCGGGATGAAGCTTTGCCGGCTGCGGCACGCCCCACAGGGCATCGAGTTCCGGCAGGATGCGGGCCAGCGCGCCGCATGCGCGCAACACCTCGAACATGCGCGAAGGCACACGCTCCATCAAGCCGCGCGCCAGCTCCTGCCAGACCCGTTCGGGCACCAGCGCATCGACTTCGCCTGCATCCACCATCTGCCGCATCAAGGCATTGGTTTCAGTTGCCACGGTAAATCCTTCGAAGCGCGCGGCAAAGCGCGCCACCCGCAGGATGCGCACCGGATCTTCGGCAAATGCGGCCGACACATGACGGAACACTTTTGCCCGCAAATCGCTTTGGCCGCCGAAGGGATCGACGATGCTGCCGTCCTCAGCCTGGGCAATTGCATTGATTGTCAGATCGCGCCGCGCCAGATCGTCTTCCAGCGTGACATCGGCTTCGGTATGAAACACGAAGCCCTTGTAGCCGGGCGCGGTCTTGCGTTCGGTGCGGGCCAGCGCGTATTCGTCGTGCGTGACCGGATGCAAAAAGACCGGAAAATCTTTGCCGACCGGCGTGAAGCCGCGTGCGATCATCTCGTCCGGCGTGGCGCCGACGACCACGTAATCGCGGTCCTGCACCGGCAAGCCGAGCAAAGCATCACGGACCGCGCCGCCAACTGCATAGATCTTCATGAATCCAAACCTGTTCTAAATCTCAATCCGGATACACATCGTACTGCGGCAAGCAGGCTGTTTCCGCCAGCGCCCCGCGCATCCACTCGGCCACCGCAGGATGCGCGGCGACCCGTTCAACATACGCCTGCAAGGCCGGCGCCAGCGACACGGTATAGGTACGAAAACGCATCACGACCGGCGCGAAGTAAGCGTC
This sequence comes from uncultured Burkholderiales bacterium, assembly GCA_966211965.1. Taxonomy (GTDB): domain Bacteria; phylum Pseudomonadota; class Gammaproteobacteria; order Burkholderiales; family Burkholderiaceae_D; genus CBIHON01. The sequence continues at coordinate 173,915 of CBIHON010000001.1, forward strand.
CGCTATCGAAAAATCACCGAACAGGAATTGCTGCGGCCCGGACCGCGCCAGGCAGGTTTCCCAAATCTCGCAGACGCGTCCAATGTCGGCCTGTGCTTCTGGAGTCCGGCCTTTGCCCGGAAAACTGGCGCGGATATTCATCCACATGGCCGAGCGCAGACCGGTAAATCCGGCATGCATTTCAGCGCAGATGGAACGCGCCATGGCCCGTGCCGACAGGTCTTGCGGCCACATGCATTTTTCGGGAAATTGCTCGGCCAGGTACTCGCAGATGGCCAGCGAATCCCATACCGTGGTTTCGCCGGCGATCAATACCGGCACTCGTCCCGCAGGCGAATATTGCGCGATCTGGCCGGCACTGTCGGCTTCGTGCAGCAGAACGAGCACCTCCTCGAACGGGATATTGAAAGCCTTCATCGCCACCCATGGGCGCATCGACCAGGAGGAATAATTTTTATTGCCAATGACGAGTTTGAGACCGGCTTTTTCAGCCTTGCTCAAGGTTTGCGAAAGGGTCGGGTCGAGTTCTGTGTTTTGCATGTCGCGTCCAAAAAAGTAATCGTTTTTTATTCATTGCGCTTGGCAGTTGCGCGAAACAAATCATGCCGGTTGCGCACCAGCCGTCTGGCCAGGCGCTCCCCCATCACCGCTTCCAATGCGGCGGGCCGAATTCCAAGCTCGGGAGCAATAGTACCCGATGGCACATTATCTATCGTCATCGAATCCAGATTGTCGCGGCTCATCAACGGTACGCCGGGCAAGCGTTCCAGCAGCCAGGCCTGCCAGTGCGCCAGCGCAGGCGGCATCGCGAACACCGGACGTACATTCCCGGAAAATGCGCCAGCCAGCCTGACCAGTTCACGCAATGTATAGATCTGCGGTCCAGCCAACTCGTAAACATGGCCGATCGTGCGGTCATTGTCCAGTGCATTGACTAACGCTTGCGCCACGTCCTGCACATAGACCGGTTGAAATTTCGCATCCGCTGCCGGCAGCAAAATCAGCGGCAGGATTTTTTGCATTGCTGCAAACAGGTTGAGGAAGCGGTCTTCCTCACCGAACACGACCGAAGGACGAAAAACGGTCGTACCGACCGCCGAATGAGAAAAGGCCGCCGCCTCGCCCGCAGCCTTCGAGCGCAGATACATCGAAGGCGCCGTTGCGTCCGCCCCCAGCGCGCTCATATGCAGGTAGCGCCGTACGCCGTTGACGGCGCAAGCGGAAACGATTCTACGAGGCAATTCAACATGCACCCTGGCGAAATCCGGGCCGTACGGCGCGCCGGGTACGGCCGGCTTCGAATGCAGAATACCGACCAGATTGATGACGGCATCCATGCCCAGCATCAGGCGGTCAAGCGTTGCGTCCTCATGGATGTCGGCCTCGACCACAGCGTCGACGGCGGGCAGCACCTGCAGATGCTTGGCATGTTCGAAGCGGCGCGTCGCGACAATGACCCGCCGCCCGGTCTCGGCCAATTTAGCGATCAAGTGCCTGCCGATGAAGCCGGAACCGCCGAGGACAAGAACAAAACGATATGCCATGACCGTAGTCCTCCGATCGATCTCTATTCCATCAGAGAGCCGACCCAAATCGCGGCTGACAGTTCAACACCGTGCCGTTCAGGGCAAGGCAGTCGGTACAAATCCTTTCGGCGTGACCGTGCCCAAGCGCGCCTTCAGCGATTGTGGTTTGCCTTCGAACAAGGCGGCGTAGTAAGTGGCATTCGACAACACGTTCTTTACATAGCCGCGGGTTTCGGTGAAGGGTATGGTCTCGGCAAATACCGCCCCTTCCACCGTGCGCGTCAGCGTCGCGCGCCAAGCCCGCGGACGGCCCGGGCCCGCGTTGTAGGCAGCGCTCGCCAATGCCTGAGAACCGTCCAGATCCTTCAACACCATGTTCAGGTAATTCGTACCGAGCTGGATGTTGATGTTGATGTCGTTGACTTGACTTTGGCTGTAATTCTCCAGGCCGATCTTGCGTGCGACAAAATGCGCGGTGGCCGGCATCAATTGCATCAAACCGGAAGCGCCGACATGCGAGCGGGCATTCATGATGAAGCGGGATTCCTGCCGGATCAGTCCATAGACCCACGCCATGTCGAGGCCGAGTGCTTTGGTGGTGTTGTACATGAAATCGCGAAACGGCGTCGGGAAGCGCTGGTTGAAATCGAGTTCGGTCTTGGTACGGTCGGAGGTATTGACCATGCGGTCGAGCAGATTGTTTTGGCGCGCGAATTCTGCCGCAACCAAGTGCTCGCGTTCGTTCATTTTCCGCAATTCCCAGTTCCATTCGCGGATTCCTTCGAAGCGCAAATTCATTTCAAAGAATTTGATCGCGCGGCGAAAACCTTGATTGGCGGCAATCGGTTCAAGCTCGGCCGGCGTCACCGGTTGCGCGTTTTGGGACACGGTGATTTTCTGTCCCAATTCCTCCAGCGCGAGCTGGCCATAGAAATGGATCTGGTCAGCGATCGACAAGTACAGTTTCAAGGCCTCTTCCGGCTTGCCCTCCGCTTGCAAAGCGCGGCCCAGCCAGTAGACCCAGGCCGGATTGGCGCGCAGGCCTGGCGGCATCGCTTCGATGGCCGATTTGACCATTTTCCAGTCGCCGGCGCGCAATGCCATGCGTGCTTTCCACTGATGCCCTTCGCTCGACAGCGGTGCGCTGGCAGTCTTGCTCCAGTATTTGTTGGCGTCCGCCGAGAGTTTGAGCGATGCCTGCAGTGCGATTTGCGACCAGCCGAGCGCCTGCTCTTGCGGCGTCAGATTGTGCGCGGCTTCGGACAGCGACTGCGCCGCCTGATCGATGCTGGTCTTGGCGACCCGGCCGAGCGCGACGATATACAACCCATGCTCGATCCGTGTCTTGCCGGCCCCCTTGGCAATGGCATTGGCAGATCTTTCGAGCGCCTGCGTCATTTGCTTTTCCGGCACATCGAGCAACGCCCCCATACGCAACGCCGCGCCATTGGCGCCCGTCTCGGAAGCCAGCCGGACCTGCACCCACAAGTCTTCGGCATTGAATTGGCCGGCCTGCAACAAGGTCGAGATCAAAGTATGGCAAGCTTCACCGTAATCCTTGGGCGAAGCCAGCAAAGTGCGCGCATCTTCCGCCACATTCTGCCCCTTGAGCGCCTTCGATATCAGTGCATAGCATTTGAGCTGGACATCGTCTCCCACCACGAACAACGGATACTGTTCGTCGAAGACGGCCCAGTTGCGTTTGTAGCCGAGGTCGAGCAGCCAGTCGTTGCGCAAGCGGTCGGCAATGGCTGTGCCCTCGTAGCGCGTCAGGAAATCCCGGATTTCTGTCGCCGAGGCACTCTTGATGCGCGGCTTGAGCCGATAATAATCAATATAGGAGGGAATGGCATAATTGCCGAGGCGCTTGGCGATTTCGGCCGCTTGCACGGCATCGTCGCGGCGTGCGGCATCGCGCAGGGCTTGGAATGCGTCGTCTGCGTTGACGAAGCTTAGCGCAGGTTTTTTTGCATGCGCCGCAGGCATCATGAGCATTGCCGCCACGGTCGCAAGTGTTAAACCGGCAATCCATTTTTTTGAAAATTTCACTTTACCGCCCTATCAAACTGAGTTACTAGCATAGCATGTGGCGCGGCAATATTTGCGCCCTTATCATGCCCGAAATCATGGAAAAAAAACCTGTCCTGCGCACTACCCTGCTGGCCGCCAGACGTGCAGTTCCCGCCGATGTTCGGCGCGAATGGGATGCTGCGATCGGTGCCCGGATTCTCGCCTGGCAGGCGCGCCATCCGGTCCGGACTCTGGGAGCCTATTGGCCGATTCAGGGCGAACCGGATCTACGTTCCGCTTATGATGAATTGGCAGCGCTCGGCGTGCAGTTGGCGCTGCCGGTCGTGGTCGCATGCGATGCGCCGCTCGGCTTCGCTGCATGGACCCCGGGCGATGCGCTGGTGAAGGATGCAATGGGGGTATCGATACCGGCACAATGCGATGCATTTATGCAGCCCGAAGCCCTCCTCATTCCTTGCGTCGGCTTCAACGCAACGCGGATCCGCCTGGGCTATGGCGGCGGCTTTTACGACCGCACGCTGGCCGTGGCACCGCGTCCGATCACCTTGGGGATTGCTTATGGCTGTGCACTGGCGGCATTCGAGGCCGATCCGCATGATGTCGGGCTGGATGCGATCCTTACCGAGACGGAATGCATCGGCGGATAAAGGCCCCGAAGCGTGGCCTTTATGGCATTAAAAAAGCCCGTCCCGACAGTGACAGCCTTTTAGGCGGACAGATTCAAGCGCCGCCAGATAGCCGTGGTCGCCGCCGCCTGGTTCAGGGTATAAAAATGCAAACCCGGCGCACCGCCCGCCAGCAAGCGCTCGCACAGGCTCGTCACCACATCCAGCCCGAAAGCCTTGATCGAGTCGCTGTCGTCCCCGAAACTGGCCAGCTTGAGGCGTATCCAACGAGGAATCTCTGCGCCGCACATGTCGGAAAAACGCATCAGTTGCGAATAATTCGTAATCGGCATGATGCCGGCCACGATCGGCACCTTGATACCGGCCTTGCCGGCATCCTCGACAAAGCGGAAATAGGCATCCGGATTGTAAAAATACTGGGTAATTGCGGCATTGGCCCCTGCCTGCACCTTGCGAGCGAAATTCTGCATGTCGTCTTGCGGCGAGCGTGCCTGCGGGTGCATTTCCGGATAGGCGGCAACCTCGATATGGAACCAGTTGCCGGTTTCCGCGCGGATGAATTCAATCAGTTCATTGGCATAACGAAATTCGCCCGCCGACAAACCGGCGCCGTAACCGCTCGGCAAATCGCCGCGCAAAGCGACCAGTCGCTTGATGCCATGCGCCCGATATTCCGCCAATAAAGTACGCAAGTCCTCGCGCGAACGGCCGATGCAGGACAGATGCGGCGCCGCGTCATGGCCTTCCGCGCGGATTTCGAGCACGGTGTCGCGTGTGCCCTGCTGGGTTGAACCGCCGGCGCCGAAGGTCACTGAAAAATACTTGGGGTGCAATTCGGCCAGTTTGGCGCGCGTTGCACGCAATTTCTCGGCCCCCTCGGCAGTCTTGGGCGGATAAAATTCGATGCTGAAAATTTGTTGTGACATTATTTATCGAGTATGAGTGAGGACAAGGCCCATGAGATAAGACTGTACAAAAGCGCAGCACCGACCGCAGGCCAAAAACCTGCCACGTAAAAGCCTTTGACGAAATTCGACACGGCCCAGAACAGCAGACCGTTGATGACCAGAATGAACAAGCCCAAGGTCAGCACCGTCACCGGGAAAGTGAGCACAACCAGCAACGGACGAATCAGGGCGTTGACCAAGCCAAGCACCAATGCAGCAAACAATGCTGAGGTGAAGCTCTCGACCCGCACCGATTGCATGATGTAGGGCAGTGCAAACAAAGCGGCGGCATTGATGAGCCAAGTGATCAGCAAACGCATGATGTGCAATCCTTAACCCGGTGTTTCAAAGAGCCGCCGCGCTCCAGCGGCAATGCGGCGGCCGATTGAAACTTAGTAGCGATAATGATCCGGCTTGTATGGACCGGATTTCTTCACCCCGATATAGTTGGCCTGTTCGTCGGTCAGCTCGGTCAATTGCGCGTTGAGCTTCTTCAACTGCAAACGCGCCACTTTCTCGTCCAGATGCTTCGGCAACGTATAGACACCGACCGGATAGGCCGCGGTATTGGTGAACAACTCGATTTGCGCGATGGTCTGGTTGGCAAACGAAGAACTCATCACATAGGACGGATGGCCAGTGCCGCAGCCAAGATTCACCAAGCGGCCTTCAGCCAACAGGATGATGCGTTTGCCATCCGGGAAAATCACGTGATCGACTTGCGGCTTGATGTTTTCCCACTTGTACTGCTTGAGCGCAGCGACTTCGATTTCATTGTCGAAATGGCCGATGTTGCAGACGATCGCCTGGTCTTTCATCTTCAGCATATGCGCTTCGGTGATGACATGGTAGTTGCCGGTGCAGGTGACGAAAATGTCGCCGTGCTCGGCTGCGTAATCCATGGTGACGACGCGATAACCTTCCATCGCTGCCTGCAGGGCGCAGATCGGGTCGATCTCGGTGACCCAGACCTGTGCCGACAATGCGCGCATGGCCTGTGCCGAACCCTTGCCGACATCGCCGTAACCAGCGATCACAGCCACTTTACCGGCGACCATGACGTCGGTCGCGCGCTTGATACCGTCGACCAGCGACTCGCGGCAGCCATACAGGTTGTCGAACTTGGATTTGGTGACGGAGTCGTTGACGTTAATCGCTGGAAAGGCCAGCTTGCCTTCCTTGTGCATCTGGTACAGGCGATGCACGCCCGTCGTGGTTTCCTCGGTCACGCCCTTGATCTGGGCCAGGCGGGTGGAATACCAGTTCGGCGATTCGGCCAGCTTTTTCTTGATTGAATTGAACAGGCAGGTGGCCTCTTCCGAATCGGGGTTGTTCAGGACGGTCTCGTCCTTTTCAGCACGGGTGCCGAGATGCAGCAACAGGGTTGCGTCGCCGCCATCATCCAGAATCATGTTCGAGTATTCGCCGTTCGGCCACTCGAAAATGCGATGCGTGTAGTCCCAGTACTCGGCCAGCGATTCACCCTTGAAGGCGAATACCGGCGTGCCGGCGGCGGCAATCGCGGCGGCGGCATGGTCTTGCGTCGAGTAGATATTGCAGGATGCCCAGCGCACCTTGGCGCCGAGCGCTTCCAAGGTCTGGATCAGCACGGCGGTCTGAATCGTCATATGCAGCGAACCGGTGATGCGCGCGCCCTTGAGCGGCTGCGCAGCGGCAAATTCTTCGCGGATTGCCATCAGACCGGGCATTTCGGTTTCGGCGATCCTGATTTCTTTGCGTCCCCAATCGGCCAGACCGAGATCAGCAACCAGATAGTCGTTGGTAGAGGAAGTTGGTGTAGTCATGACTGCGGCGTTCATCACGCCCTCCTTTCATAAGAAAAAAAGTAACGTGAGCGCAGTTGCATAGAATGAAATGTCAAGCCTGGCAGATCGGTGAAATCTGTCGCAACGCTCCTTGACAGGCGAAATTGTAACTCAAATTCGGCCGCACACGCTCGAATGCCGGGCATGTTAGAAGAACTCAAGAAAACGTCCTGCAACTAAAGCATGTCACGAACCTGTCATGCCCCAAACAGGCCCGATCTAGTGTCCTGTTCCGCAAATTCGTTGCAAAAGTAACAGTGGCGAAATCGGGCCGAGACAAGGAAAAAAGCATAGCAAGGCCGAGGCCTTGCGCGCATTTTTGACGCGGTATCGGCGCGATTCTCGTCATCTTTTATGCAACGAATTTACTACGGAACAGGACACTAGGGAGTCCTGGCCGCGATCACCGGCCGCGGAGCAGGCTTCGAATCCTGCGGCGGCACATTGTTTTTTATCCATGCCAGCATGTCCAGCCAGATACGCTGCGTTTCATCTTCCGGAGGCATCACAAGGGCATTCGGCAATTCGATCGTAATGACCGGAACGTTCTTGTGCATGCCGCTGTAATTACCCAGCGAACCGGGATATACGCCGACGCGATTGAGGACCAGCCGGCCGAAACGATTAGGCGGTTTGACCGGGCCGTCGAAATCGAGCACGCCGAACGGCGCATGCACCGAAATGATCACTTGCGGCTGAAAACGTTGCATTTCCTCGTTGACCCAGCGGCTCTCCGGTTCCGACAACGGCGCCGTGCCGGGAAAACGGCGCGGATCGCTGCCGGTCTCCTTGGCCCAATAACTGGGCGCGTCCTTTTGCCATCCCGGAGTCGGAAAATTGCGGTTCAGGTCGACGCCGTTGGCATTCACCCGTTTAGGCTTGGGTGCCAGCAAGCCGTCCGGATTCACCACCGGCACCACGGTCCATTGGAACTCCTGCGCTGCAGGCGTGGGCATCCATTGCAGCCACTTGAAAACGATGGCGGATGCGGTCAATTCATCGCCATGGATTCCGCCCAGAAGCAGAATGCGCACCGGCGGCTTGGCATTCTTGCCGTTCCTCGCGGCAGGAATCTTGCGCATCAGGATAGGGAAGCCCTGGCGCGACACGGTGCCGCTTGGAACCAGGGTGCTGCTTTGGCAGTTTGCGACCGAGATGCCGGGCAGGCGTGGGATCAGACGCTTGCACCATTCGGCCTGATCATCCGGACCGGCCGGCTTGGCCAACGCAGGCACCGCCAGCATGGCAAGCAAGCCCGCGGTGCAAGCAAGGCGCCGAGAAAATTGCGCGGTCAAATCAATCATGGATGCCAAACACCGCGCAATCCGCGCCTCAAGTAAGTTCGAGAATACGCTTACAGCCCGGCACTTGCACGCAGAGCTGCCGCCTTGTCGGTGCGCTCCCAGGCAAATTCCGGTTCTTCGCGGCCAAAGTGTCCATACGCTGCCGATTTTTGGTAAATCGGACGCAGCAGGTCGAGCATTTGCACAATGCCTTTGGGGCGCAGGTCGAAATGCTCCCGCACCAGTTCCGCGATTTTTTCATCCGGAATCACGCCTGTGCCTTCGGTATAGATCGTGATGTTAATCGGTTTGGCAACGCCGATCGCATAGCTGACCTGGATCTGGCATTGGCGCGCCAAGCCCGCTGCAACGATATTCTTGGCGACGTAGCGCGCCGCATAGGCGGCTGAGCGGTCGACCTTGGATGGATCCTTGCCGGAAAACGCGCCGCCGCCATGCGGGCAAGCGCCGCCATAGGTATCGACGATGATCTTGCGGCCGGTCAAGCCGCAGTCGCCTTGCGGGCCGCCGATGACGAAACGACCGGTCGGATTGACCAGATAGCGCGTGCCCTTCAGCCATTCCTGCGGCACCACCGGTTTGATGATCATTTCGATCACCGCTTCCTCGATCGCCTTGTGCCCCATTTCAGGCGAGTGCTGGGTCGACAACACCACGGTGTCGATTGCCGTGGGACGGCCGTCGACGTATTTCAGCGTGATCTGGGATTTGGCGTCCGGGCGCAGCCAGGGCAAGCGGCCGTCTTTGCGCAATTGCGATTGGCGTTCAACCAGGCGGTGCGCATAGTGGATGGCAGCCGGCATCAGTTCGGCGGTTTCGTCGCAAGCGTAGCCGAACATCAGGCCCTGGTCGCCCGCGCCCTGGTCCAGGTCGAGGCCTTTGCCTTCGTCCACGCCTTGGGCGATATCGGGCGATTGCTTGTCATAGCCCACCAGCACGGCGCAGCTCTTGTAATCGATGCCGTAGTCGGCATTGTCATAGCCGATGCGCTTGATGGTATCCCGTGCGATGCCGATGTAATCGACGTTGGCATGGGTAGTGATCTCACCGGCCAGCACCACCAAGCCGGTATTGCACAAGGTTTCGGCGGCAACGCGAGCCTTTGGATCCTGCGCCAGGATGGCATCGAGGATGGCGTCGGAAATCTGGTCGGCGACCTTGTCGGGATGGCCTTCGGAGACGGATTCGGAGGTAAAGAGGTATTCGTGTGCCATGGCAGGCTCCTTTTATGTTGGTTGACCTTGTCGCGGCCAACCTAATGAGCCTGCGACGCTTTAGCGAAATTTGTATGCCGCCTCGCAAGTTGTCTGTTAACTCGGCGGATAATGCTTTCGTGCTATTTTACGCCTCTTGAAAAAAAACGCAAAAACGATCCGAGCCGACTTGATGCTAGTCAAATTTTTCAATTTGTTGTCCAAACTGCCTTTGCCTGCGCTGCATGCGATCGGTGCCGGACTCGGATGGGTGGTCTACTTGGCCTCGCCCGCTTACCGCCATAGACTGAAGGACAATATCGGCCGCGCCGGCTATTCCGGCCACTTGCGCGCGGCGATCAAGGAGTCCGGCAAGAACGTCCTGGAACTGCCTTTCGTCTGGTGCGCACCGCCGCAACGCGTGCTCAGGACCGCCACCATCGATAATTGGGCGCTGGTGCAGGCCGCGCTCGACAGCCGACGCGGCGTGATCTTCCTGACCCCGCACCTGGGTTGCTTTGAAATCATTGCGCAATCGATCGCCGCACGAACGCCGCTGACCGTACTGTATCGACCGCCGCGCAAGGAAGCCCTGAAACCGCTGATCGAAGGCGCGCGGGCACGCGACAACCTGATGCTTGCCGCAGCCAATTTATCCGGCGTGCGTACGCTGCTCAAGGCGCTGAAAAGCGGTGGGGCGATCGGTTTGCTGCCCGACCAGGTGCCGCAGGAAGGGGAAGGCGTGTGGGCGCGCTTTTTCGGCAAGCCCGCCTACACCATGACGCTGCCGGCCAAACTGCAAAAAATGACCGGCGCGCTCATCATCCTGTCCTATGCCGAACGCCTGCCGCGTGGCGCAGGTTTCCTGATCCGCTTCGTGCAATTCGACCAAAACCTGGGAGAACATCCGGAAGAGCAGGCCGGCGCGATCAATGCCGCCATGGAGCAATTGATCGGCCGCTGTCCGGCACAATATTTCTGGAGTTATAACCGCTACAAGACGCCGGCCGGCGCCACACCGCCACCGGAGAACCTCTCATGAGACTGCTGCTGGCGCTCATGTGGCTGCTGCATTGGCTGCCGCTGCCTTGGCTCGGGCGATTGGCTGAGGCGATCGGCACCTTGCTGTTCCTGTTCATGAGAACGCGCCGCAACATCACTCTGACTAACCTGCGGCTGTGCTTGCCGACGCTATCGGAAACGCAGCGCCGGAGAATAGCGAAACAACATTTCCAGGCCTATTCCCGCAGTGTATGGGAACGCGGCATCCTGTGGTGGGCTTCCGAAGAACGGCTGAAAAAACTGATCGTGGTCGAACCGCGTGTGCCGCTCGAGGCAATCCAATCGGGGCCGACCATCTTGCTGTGTCCGCATTTCGTTTGCCTGGATGTCGCCGGCGTGGCGGTGATGCTGGAGTCATCACTGTGCTCGATCTACGCCCGGCAAAGCAACCGGGTGTTCAACGACGCATTGCTGAAGGGCCGTTCACGCTTCCGTCCGGTCAAGTTGTTCTCACGTGCCGAAGGCATCAAACCCATCATTCGCGCCATGCGCGACGGCCTGCCCTACATCATGTTTCCGGACATGGATTTCGGCGCGAAAGATGCCGAATTCGTTCCCTTCTTCGGCACGCCTGCCGCGACGCTCACGGCACCGGCCCGCATCGCGGCGGCGACCGGCGCCAAGGTCATTCCGGTGGTGGCGACCTTCCTGCCAAATTATCAAGGCTGGAAAGTGACGTTCTACCCGACCTGGGAAAACTATCCGGGCGATGACACGGTGGCGGCAACGCGTCAGATGAACGCGTTTATCGAAGAACGCGTGCAAGAAGCGCCGGCCGAATACTTCTGGACCCATAAGCGATTCAAGACCCGGCCGCCGGGGGAGCCGAGCGTATACATGAAAGGCGGGCCGGATACGGCACCCCTGAACTATTAATACCCAGCCCGGGATTGGAGCGCGCAGTGGTTTTGATTGCCGCTTCCCGGCATCAAGCAGTCTATAATTCCTCATATGAAGCTGAAATTCACCAAAATGCATGGCGCAGGCAACGATTTTGTCGTGCTTGACGCGATTAACCAGCATGTCGACCTTACTCCCGCCCAATGGCGTCGTTTGGCAGACCGGCGTTTCGGCGTCGGCGCCGACCAAATGCTGGTGGTTGAAAAAGCCCCGTCCACAGAGGTCGATTTCCGCTACCGGATCTACAACGCCGACGGCGGCGAAGTCGAACAATGCGGCAACGGCGCGCGCGCCTTCGTCCGTTTTGTGACCGACCAGGGCTTGACCGACAAACGTTCGATCAAAGTGCAGACCATGTCCGGCGTGATCGAACCAAAGCTCGAAGCCGACGGCCGCATCACTGTCGATATGGGCGCCCCCATCCTGGAGCCGGCGCGCGTACCATTCGACTCTGCCGGCTTGCAAGGCAAAACCGAAGCCGATGACTTGCTTTGGCCGCTGGAGATCAACGGCAAGACGGTCTGGATCTCGACGGTTTCGATGGGCAACCCGCATGCAGTGCAAGTGGTGGCCAATGCCGAAGCTGCGCCGGTATTGTCCGACGGGCCGCTGATCGAACGTCATCCACGCTTTCCGCGCCGGGTCAATGCCGGATTCATGCAAATCATCGACCGCCATCAGATTGCCCTCAGAGTGTTCGAACGCGGTGCGGGCGAGACGCTGGCCTGCGGCACAGGCTCCTGCGCAGCCGTGGTCGCCGGCATTCGCCGCGGCTTGCTGGATTCACCGGTCAAGGTCCGCACCCATGGCGGCGAATTGTCGATTGCCTGGGCCGGCGGCACCGCTCCGGTCATGCTTACCGGACCGGCAGTCAAAGTCTTTGAAGGCGAAATCGACATTTAATGCAGGTGCGGTTGTCGGGTAAAATCATGGCTGGACGCCGCGCTCGCCCTGAGCGAGAGAGCAACATCTTCCGGCGCCGCCGCTATCGTTTTTTCTGCACAGTATAAAAAGGAACACATCCTTGGACTCCGCTTCCGTCGCCGCTTACCTGGCAGACCACTCGCATTTTTTCGAAGAACATGCCGAGTTGCTGTCACGGATAAAACTGACCAGCCCGCTTGCCGGCCGTACTGTATCCCTGCAAGAAAGGCAGATGGAAGTCCTGCGCGAAAAGATCAAGGCACTGGAATTGCGCATGAACGACCTGGTGCGGACCGCCCAGGAGAACGACGCAATCAACCAGAAGTTCCAAATATGGAGCCGCGCCTTGCTGTTGGCGCGCAACGATGTCGATTTGCCCCACGCCTTGATCAACGGCTTGCAGGAAATTTTCTCTGTGCCGCATGCGACTCTGCGCATCTGGAACGTGGCGGAAGATTTTGCGCATACCTGGTTTGCCGCTCCGGTATCGGAAGACTCGCAGATTTTTTCGAATGGCCTGAGCGCGCCGTTCTGCGGCAAAAACAATGATTTCGAAGCGGCCTCATGGCTGGAAGAGGCGCCATCGATACAATCAATCGCGATGCTGCCGCTGCGGGTCGACAGCGCTTCGCAGGCATTCGGTCTGCTGGTACTGGGTTCGCCCGATCCGGCGCGCTTTACTTCCGACATGGCCACCGACTTCCTGATGCGGATTGGAGAGACCGCCAGCGCCGCGCTGACATGCCTGCTGAACTAGACAATCAAGCTTACCTGGACGGCTATCTCGCCAGTCTGCGCACGCAGCGCAAACTATCTCCACATACCGTCAGCAGCTATGGCCGCGACCTGGCTGAACTGACTGCCTTGGCCGCGGCCCTGCCGGCACAGACGGCCCTGGTCTCCCTCAGCCTTTTTCATATACGGAAATTTGCCGCGCAATTGCACGCAAAAGGCCTGAATGCTCGCTCGATAGCCCGCAAACTATCGGCCTGGCGCGGTTTCTTCGACTGGCTGTCCGAGCAAACCGCGCTGGCGTCAAATCCGGTTGAAGGCGTAAAAGCGCCCAAGCGCAGCAAGCCCCTGCCCAAAGCACTGTCGGCCGATGACGCGGTGCGACTGGTTTCGGAAACTGCGCCCGGCAAGGATAGCGAACCCACCCTGCAGGCATGCAACCGGGCAATGCTGGAACTGTTTTATTCGAGCGGTTTGCGCGTATCGGAACTGGTCGGACTGGACCTGCGGTACACGCATGAGGCGAATTATGTTTCGGCCGGCTGGATCGATTTCGACGCGCATGAAGTAACCGTGACCGGCAAGGGCGGCAAGATGCGCAGCGTACCGGTCGGACAGCATGCGATGGACGCCATCGCCGCATGGCTGACGCGGCGCGGCGCACTGCTCAAAGCCGACCCGCGGCCCTTGTTCTTGAGCGAACGCGGCACACGTATCTCGCCGCGGGTAGCCCAATTAAGGCTGAAAGCCCATGCCCAAGCACTCGGCATTCCGGTCGACGTGCATCCGCATGTGCTGCGTCACTCCTTCGCCTCGCACGTGCTGCAATCATCGGGCGACTTGCGGGCAGTGCAGGAAATGCTGGGGCATGCCTCGATCGCGGCAACCCAGGTGTATACGTCGCTCGATTTCCAGCGCCTGGCGCAGGTGTATGACGCGGCGCATCCACGCGCCAGGAAGAAAAATTGATGCCCGGCTACCGGCCGAACCGGAAACCTGCCTTCATTTTTTTGCAACTGAATTGCAAAATTACGGCATAATCCCCGCCATATTGCCCCGACTTCCATACCGATGAAAGCCAAACCCGATACCGCTCGCGCTTCCTTCGACCATACGCACCAAGCATCCCAGGCGCTCGCCGAATCGCGGCTGCGCGAGGCCTCGGTGCGCGTCACCGCAGCCAGGGTGAAAGTGCTGGCGGCTTTATTGAATGCGCGTTGCGCTTTTTCGCATCAGGACGTGCAAGATACGCTGGCCGACATGGATCGGGTCACGCTTTACCGTGCACTGGATTGCCTCACCGATGCCGGGTTGGCGCACAAGATTTCCGGTGACGACCGCGTATTCCGCTACAGCGCCGGGACCGAACATGGCGAACATGGCGCGGCTACCCATTCCGCCCATTCACCAGTCCAGCATCAACACGGCCATTTCAAATGCACTCGCTGCGGCAAGGTATTCTGCCTCGACAGCAGCGGTGAAGCAGGCATCGCATCGGACTCGGCCAAGCGCCAGGCCACGTTGCGCAAGCAGTTGCAAAGCGCGCTGCAGGAGACTCTTGGAAAAGGTTTCCAGAGTCACGATATCGAACTGACTATCAAAGGCTGGTGCCCGGATTGCGCCGCTTAGAATGTCCCTTACTCCACTCATCCCCATGGCCCTGATACCTGCTACCATCCTGACCGGCTTCCTCGGCGCCGGTAAAACCACCCTCCTCAACCGCATCCTGCAAGAGCCACACGGCTACAAGATCGCGGTGATAGAAAATGAGTTCGGAGAGGAAAGCATCGACAATGAAATCCTGGTGCAGGACAGCACCGAGCAAATTGTCGAAATGAATAACGGCTGCATCTGCTGCACGGTGCGCGGCGACCTGATCGCGGCGCTCAGTACACTGGCGCGCAAACGCGCGGCAGGCGAACTACAGTTCGACCGGGTCGTGATCGAAACCACAGGCTTGGCCAATCCGGGTCCGGTGGCGCAAACTTTTTTCATGGATGAAGAGGTTGCGGCGCACTATCTGCTGGACGCGATCATCACGGTGGTCGATGCCAAACATGCAATGCAACAGCTGGACCAGCACGAAGAAGCGCAGCGCCAGGTCGGATTTGCCGACCGTCTGCTGCTGTCGAAAACCGACGTAGCCGATGCCTCCGGACTCGATGCGCTCAGCATGCGGCTGAAACACATCAATCCGCGCGCACCAATCGGCAAGCTCGATTTCGGCAAAGCGCCGATCGCCGATATCCTCGACCTGCGCGGCTTCAACCTGAACGAGAAGCTTGAGATCAACCCGGATTTCCTGGCCGAAGAAGAGCACGTACATGACGAGCATTGCGGCCATGACCATGCCCACGATCACGATCACGCTCACCATGGCTGCGACCATCACCACGCTCATCACACCGACGATATCGCGGCCTTCGTCTTCCGCAGCGAACGCCCTTTCAATGCCGCCATGCTGGATGAATTCCTGAGCAGCCTGGTGCAGATTTTCGGTCCGCGCATGTTGCGTTACAAAGGAGTGTTATGGATGGATGGCGCAGATAGAAAAGTGATATTCCAAGGCGTACATCAAATGATGGGCAGCGATATTGGCGGAAAATGGGGAGAAAACGAGGTACGCGGAAGCAAAATGGTGTTTATCGGTAAAAATCTGCCGAAAGATACTTTTATTCAGGGACTGGAACAGTGTTTGGTATAAACTATTGTAGTTTTGATCTTCGGAGGCGGAGATGCGGGGCCGGTGAAATCGCAGGCAGCGCCTGAGGAATTGAGCTTTAGGCAGTTCATTGAGGATGAGGCACCATGAACGCAAGCGTAACCAAGTCTACCAAGAAAAACAGCTCCGCCAAAACCGCCGGCAAGATGGCGGCCAAGGCAGTCCCGCCTGCGAAAGTACAGCCGAATCCCAAACCTGCAGTAAAATCCCCCCTGAAAACGGTAACAGGCAAAATAGCCAAAACAATAAAAAGTGCATTGAAATCGGCAGCAGAAGCCACAAATCCAGCAAAAGAAACAACGAAGAGCAATGCAAAACCGGCAGCCGGGGCGAACGAAAAACTTAACACAATTGCAGTGCCGAATTCGCCGGCCAAATCCGTAAGCAAGCCGCCGCCAGTAATCAAGGCCAGCCCGGCAAAAGCTGTTAGAGTGTCGGGAAAAGTAAAGCAGAGCAGCAGCACCGTTTCCTCCCCGGCACACAATACCGCGGGTTCCGCAGTGAAAGTGAATGGCAAAGCAGCTTTGTCCGGCACCGAGAAAGACATCGATATTGCAAGCGCCGGATTAGCAGATAAAATTGAACAAACCGTAGTCTCGAAAGTAAGCGAAGTGGCAAATAAAACACCTAAACCGACACCGACCGTCTCCACTGACGGCCCTCTGCTGACCGAAGCGCAAATCTTGAAGATGAGCGACAAGGACTATATGAACGCGGCGCAACTGGCCTTTTTCAAGGCGCGTTTGCAGCAGCTTGAAAAAGACTTGCTTAAAAACGCCGGCGAGACGACCGAACACCTGCGCGAGACCGTGCTGGTGCCCGATCCCGCCGACCGCGCCACCATCGAGGAAGAACATGCCTTGGAATTGCGCACGCGCGACCGCGAACGCAAGCTGCTCAAGAAAGTCCAGCAATCCATCGCCGCCATTGATGCCGGCGATTATGGCTGGTGCGAAGAAACAGGGGAACCGATCGGCATCCCGCGCCTGCTGGCACGCCCTACCGCAACGCTCTCGCTTGAAGCGCAGCAACGCCGGGAATTGAAACAAAAGCTGTACGGCGACTGAACCCGGCAGCAATCAAGTAAGCCCCCTATCCAGCGTGCGGCACCACGTCCGCACGCTTCATTTTTTCATAATATGCAACTATGTTGCAAATATCCAAGCTCAGCTATTCCTATCCTAAGGCCCGCTCGCCGCAACTTTCGATCGCGGCATTTTCACTCATACCGGGACAACATGCAGTCATCCTGGGACCATCCGGCTGCGGCAAATCCACCTTGCTGCATTTGATGGCAGGCATCCTGACGCCGCAAGAAGGCGAACTGCGAATTGCCGGCACCGAGATCGGCAAACTGACACCGCGCGCGGCCGACGCGTGGCGCGGCAAGAACATCGGCTTCTTGCCGCAAAAGCTAGCCTTGATCCCGAGCCTGTCGGTCCGCGAAAATTTGCTGCTGGCCTCATATGCCAATGGTCAATCTTGCGACGCCGCGCGTGCCGATTCCCTGCTCCATGCGCTGGACTTGGTCGACAAGGCCGATGCCAAACCGCGCCAACTGAGCCAAGGACAACAACAGCGCGTTGCGATTGCGCGCGCACTGTTCAACCGCCCCCAATTGCTGCTGGCCGATGAACCAACTGCCAACCTTGATGACGGCGCATGCGCGGCCGCCATCGGCCTGCTGCTCGCCCAGGCCTCTGACATCGGCGCCTCGCTAGTGATTGCAACCCATGATGCGCGCGTGCGGGAAGCCATGCCGCACGCGCAGATACTGCGTCTTCTTGCCCCTGTAAAGGAAGCTGCCAGATGAGCGGCAAACCCCATCTCAACGCCTTCACGCTATCGCTGAAATCGCTGCGTCATAAACCTTTGACCACCGGCCTCAACCTGCTGTTGATGGCGGTCGGGATTGCGATGATGACGTTTATCCTGTCGGCATCCCAGCAACTGGAGCAAAGCGCGCTGCGCGATGCCCAAGGCATCGATCTGGTAGTCGGGGCCAAGGGCTCCCCCTTGCAACTGATCATGTCTTCGATCTTCCATATCGACATCCCGACCGGGAACATTCCCTTGGCAGCGCAAGCGCAACTGGAAAAGAACCGCCTGGTAAAAAAAGTCATTCCGCTGGCCTTGGGGGACAGTTATCAAGGATTGCGGATGGTCGGCACCAATGCCGATTACATCCAGCACTACGGAGGCAATTTCGCACAAGGAAAAATGTTCGACGCGCCGCTGCAAGCGGTGTTCGGCGCGCAGGCCGCCGCCAAGACCGGCGCCGTGCCTGGCGCAACTTTCGCCGGCACCCACGGTTTGGCAGGCAACGGTGATGTGCACCGCGGTTCGCCGTATACCGTAGTCGGCATCCTGAAACCCACCGGCAGCGTGCTGGATCGCCTGATCCTCACCTCAGTGGAATCAGTGTGGAAAGTGCATGAAGTCGAACATGGAATCGACCCCAGCGACAAAGAGGAAAAAGAGGCAATGGATGCCGAACGCGAACTCACCGCACTGCTGGTGCAATACGCGTCTCCCCTGGCAGCGGTCAGCATGCCGCGCTTCATCAATAGCCAAAGCGAATTGCAGGCAGCGCAGCCGGCGTTCGAATCGGCCAAGCTGTTCCGGCTGCTGGGAGTCGGCGTGGATGTGTTGCGCGGGGTTGCGACACTGGTATTGCTGTCGGCCGCGCTGTCGATGTTCGTTGCACTGTATAACGCACTGGAAGAGCGTAAAACCGATCTGGCAATCATGCGCACATTGGGCGCTGCGCCATCCAGGCTGATGCTTTTGTTGCTGACCGAAGGCTTGCTGCTGGCGTTCGGCGGAGCCCTGCTGGGCTGGCTGCTGGGACATGCCGCGCTTGGAGTATTAAGCTACATATTGGCGGCGGACCAGAATTTGAGCCTGAACGCTTGGTCGGTGGCGCAGGATGAAAGCTGGTTGGCCTTGGTGGCGGCAGTGGTGGGACTTGGGGCGGCACTGTTGCCGGCATTACGCGCCTATCGGACCGATATCGCCACGACGTTGGCTCACTAAAAATGAATCTGCTGGCGCCAGGGATGCAAATCACACCATGCCTCGCGCGCCTGCCAAAGGCGACATGCCGGCCCGAGAAGGGTAGAATAGTGGGCATTTTCTTGCCCTGAACTTCCGAAAAGGCCGTCATGTCCTCCATTATCCTGCGTCCCTTGCGATCTTCGCTGACCCTGCTCATGGTTGTTCCTGCCTTGGCTTTTGCGGCGACGCAAGTCCCGCCGCCCCAAGGCGAACATGTTCCTCTTCCCGCCGCAGCCGGAGCGTCGCCCATCATGCCGCAACTGCCGGAAGTGAAAGGCGTGGTCTCCTGGAATACCTTGGCCAAAGTCAAGCAAGTCAAGGCCAAAGACCGTATCCTGCCGGAATTTACCAAGGACATCAGCGCCTTGAACGATCAGGAAGTCAAGGTGCAAGGCTTCATGATGCCGCTGGAACCGGGCGAGAAGCAAAAACATTTCCTGCTTTCGGTCAATCCGCAAACCTGCGCCTACTGCCTGCCGGCGGGTCCGGAAGGGGTGGTCGAAGTCAATTCCAAGACGCCGGTCAAATATACTTTCGAACCGGTCGTCGTAACGGGAAAGATGACGATATTAAAAGACGATCCGATGGGATTGTATTACCGCTTGTCGAATGCGGCGCCGATATCCGTCAAATAAAGCCTCATCCATATTTCGCGCAACAAAGGGCCCTGCTCCGGCACATCGCCCTTGCTCTGCCGCTTTCTCGCGGCCTTTTTTGCTTCAATCGCTCTTGTGAAACACATCGGCTGGATTGTTACATTCTGCATAGTTTGTTATTTTCATGCGGAAATGGATTACCATTTAACAAACTAATTTCCGAACGGCTCACCTGATAGTCGGTTTGTGTTACCTTTATAGCGCTATAATTTCACAGCGACCCTCGTCTTGCGGGCCAAGCTAACGAAATACATTCACATCCAGGAAAAACGTGGGGATTTTTTCGCTTTTTGGGAAGAAAGACCGTCAGTCGGCAACGGCGCCGGCGGATAAAGAGTCTACCCGTAAAAAACGTGACGAAAGCGCAGCTCGCTCCAGTTCGAGCAGCGAGGCTGGCCGCGCCCAGTTGGTGCAGCGCAAGGTAGCCCGCGCCACCGCGATGAAAATTGACGCGATCGAATCGGAGATGTCTTCCGAATTCGTCAATCCCGGCGCGCCCGCCCCTGCTGCTCCCTCCAAGAATCCCAATACCGTCGCGCCCACAGGCAAAGCCGTGCCGGCCAGTCCGGATAAAAAAGAAGCGCCGAAACCACAGCCCTTCCAAGCCACCTTGCCGATGGGCTCCACCACACAATTCCTGTTAGGCGGGGAAACCGTCACTGGCGCTGCCGCAGCAGCCCTTTCGGCATCCGAAACCGCCCCCGTCATCGAGGAAGCGGCCATCCTGTTCGCAAACGGACAGATCGAGATGGTTGAAACCGTATTGCAGAGTGCGATCCACGACGATGAGCTTGGCGCCGCCATTCCTACCGTGTGGGCCATGTTGTTTGATCTATATCGCATAACCGGCAAGCACGCGGAATTCGATCATCTGTCGATCGAATACGCAAACAAGTTCGAGACCTCGCCGCCTGCCTGGATCGAAACCAATATCGAACCCGAAGCGGCGCCCGCTGCACCGACCAAGACACCGACCGTCCCGTTCTCCGGCAAGCTGGATGGCAATATCGTCAAACTGCTGGAACGCGCTCAAAATCTCGCCGAGCACAGCAAGATTCTGCGGCTCGAATTCAACCGCGTCTCTGAAGTCGATCCGGTCGGCTGCGGTATTTTGCTTAGCGTTTTGAATAAACTGCAAAAGTCCGGACACGACCTGATTCTGGTCGGCGCGCTGGAATTGGTGGCCAAAGTCCGTGCCATCTTGGAAGTTGGCCGGCGCGATGAGACCGAAGCCCCTTGGCTGCTGTTGATGGAAATCCTGCGGTTGTTGAATCTCGAAAAAGATTTCGAAGAAGCCAGCATCGATTACTGTGTTACCTTTGAAGTATCGCCGCCCGCCTTCGTCGCGCCTAAAAATAATGTCACTACGGCGCTCGCGGAAATTGCTCCGCCCAAGGAAGAATCCGAATATTTCATGATGCCGGCCGTCGTCGAAGGCCGAGTCGAACAACTGCTTACCGCCATTACCGCTTACGCTGCCGAGCATAATCCGGCCATCATCGATTGTTCGCGCCTGACGCGGGTCGATTTCGGCGCCACCGGCCAGCTGCTTAGCGGGCTGGCACCGCACACCTGCAATGGCAATGTCATTGAATTCCGTGAAGTCAATCATCTCGTCGCGGCGCTGTTCGGCGTGATGGGCTTGAAAGACATCGTGCGCATCTTGCCCCGCAAGAACTGACAGCCGCCTCCGGCATCTTGCAATCGGGCTGCTCGGCCCCACTTTTCAAGCTATTACTTAGCAAGCGTACTCTCTCACTTATTTTTAGCGGCTCAGCCAATTCATTCAGAGGCATTAATGGAACAATTTCACGGCACGACGATCCTTTCGGTTCGGCGCGGCAATGTCGTCGCCCTCGGCGGCGATGGTCAGGTTACACTCGGCAATATCGTCATGAAAGGCACAGCCCGCAAAGTGCGCAAGCTTTATCAAGGCAAGGTTCTGGCTGGCTTTGCCGGCGGTACCGCGGATGCCTTCACCCTGCTCGAACGTTTCGAAGGCAAACTCGAAAAGCACCAGGGCAACCTGATGCGTGCATCGGTCGAATTGGCCAAGGACTGGCGCACCGACCGCATGCTGCGCCGGCTCGAAGCCATGCTGCTGGTAGCCGACCGCGAATCAACCTTGGTCATCACCGGCAACGGCGATGTGCTGGAACCGGAAGATGGCATCGGCGCCATCGGCTCGGGCGGCAGCTACGCCCAGTCGGCCGCCAAGGCCCTGCAGGAAAACACCGAATTGTCGCCGTTCGAGATCGTCAAAAAATCGCTGACGATCGCCGGCGAATTATGCATCTACACCAATCTGTCGCACACGATCGAGACACTGGAATAACGCCGTGTCCTGCAACAACCCCAAGAAATCATCCATCATGAATATGACCCCCCAGGAAATTGTGTCCGAACTCGACAAACACGTCGTCGGCCAGGCACGCGCCAAGCGCGCCGTCGCGATCGCCTTGCGCAACCGCTGGCGGCGCCAACAAGTGGCAGAACCGCTGCGGCACGAGATCACCCCGAAAAACATCCTGATGATCGGCCCCACCGGGGTCGGTAAAACCGAAATCGCACGCCGACTGGCGAAGCTGGCCGATGCCCCCTTCATCAAGATCGAAGCAACCAAGTTCACCGAAGTCGGTTATGTCGGACGAGACGTCGACACCATCATCCGCGACTTGATCGATATCGGCATCAAGCAAACCCGCGAAGCCGAAATGCGCAAGGTGCGAGCACGCGCCGAGGATGCCGCCGAAGACCGCGTGATCGATATCCTGGTGCCGCCGCCGCGCGATTTCGGATTCAACGCGCCGGCACAAGCCGAAAACGACAGCCACGGCGGCAGCACTGCGCGCCAGACCTTCCGCAAGCGCTTGCGCGAAGGCGCGCTGGACGACCGTGAGATAGAAATCGAAGTCGCGGAAACCGGTCCGCAAATGGAAATCATGGCGCCGCCGGGCATGGAAGAAATGACCGAGCAGATCAAATCGATGTTTTCCGGCATCGGCGGCGGCCGCAAAAAGCCGCGCAAGATGAAAATCAAGGAAGCGCTGAAACTCCTGATCGAAGAAGAGGCCGCCAAACTGATCAACGACGACGAGCTCAAGCACAAAGCCATCACCAACGTTGAGCAAAACGGCATCGTGTTCCTGGATGAAATCGACAAGATCGCCAGCCGTTCCGAAGTCGGTGGCGCCGATGTCTCGCGCGCCGGCGTGCAGCGCGACCTGTTGCCGCTGGTGGAAGGCACCACGGTCAACACCAAGTACGGGATGATCAAGACCGATCACATCCTGTTCATTGCGTCGGGCGCATTCCATCTGGCCAAACCGTCCGACCTGATCCCGGAATTGCAGGGCCGCTTCCCTATCCGGGTCGAACTGGAATCGCTCTCGATCGGCGATTTCGAACGCATCCTGACCAGCACCGATGCCTGCCTGACGCGGCAATACCAGGCGCTGCTGGCGACCGAGGAAGTCACCATCGACTTCACACCGGAAGGCATCAAACGGCTTGCTGAGATCGCTTTTTCAGTCAATGAAAAAACCGAAAACATCGGCGCCCGCAGGTTGTACACCGTGATGGAAAAACTGCTGGAAGAGATGTCGTTTACCGCCGGCGAGAGTTCCGGCAAGACCATCCCGATCGATGCCGCGTATGTCGACGAGCGGCTGGGCGCGCTGGCGGTCGATGAAGATTTGTCGCGTTATGTTTTGTAGTTGAGTCTTGTGATTGATCGGTTGCGGGCCTGCGGGCCTGCAACTCTCTTGCCTATCATGGCCAATAAGACATACAGCACGCGACAGAAACTGGTTTTTCGCAATCAGACACCTCCCTCGAAGCCGCGCATTCCCCTCACGATAGCCGCCAAACAAGGCACTGCGAACACACGCCCGACGAATATCCCGGCGGGACAAACGCATACAAAAAAACGTACGAAAGCCGATTAGCGGATCACGTACAACAAAGTAGGGTGAGTGCAACCCATCATGATCAACAGCAAAAAAACATGATGGGTTGCACTCACCCTAGAGCATTTTTAGCCTGACCGTGCGGAGCTAAGGTCAGGCCGAGGTGCGGACGCGTGAATCATCCATTCATACGTAAGCTTCGACCGATTGGATTGATCTACTGGTTAGCCGCCGGCTGAGCCGGCATCTGAATCCCCGGACCAGGCATCACGGACTGTGGCACCAGGCCCGACGGCAAGTGCTGGTTGTTTCCTGCCATTCCTGAAAATTGCGGTGCCGGCGCAAGACTCGGCACCGGCACCCTGTTTGCCGAACCGCTCGCTTGCGGCGGCGCATTCTCCGGCAATTGAACACGCTTGGGGCTCCCCCCTTCTGCCAGCACTACATATCCGGCATGCACTTCCTTGACGGTAACGCCGGGCATCACTTCCTGGCCGATACCGAGCGCCTGGGCCGGCTTGCCCTCAGTTGCAAGGATTGCGACGCTGTCGCCCGGATTGCGCGCAACCACCACGCCCTTCAACGCATAATTGCTGGCCGCCACGACCGCCGCTTTACGGCCGCCGAACAAACCCGCCGCGACCTCCAACCGCGGCTCCGCTACCGGGACCGGTGCGGGCGCTGCAACCGGTCGCACCTGCGGCTTGAACAATTGCAACCCCCAGTACGCGGCTGACGCGCACAGGACGATAAACAAGACAAAACTGATCAGGACAGGCAGACGCTTCATTCAAATTGTTCCTTCATCGCACCAACTGATTGATTTCGATGATCGGCATCAGCACCGCCAATACGATCAACAGCACCACTACTCCCATCGCAAGGATCAGGAAGGGCTCCAGCAAACCGGCTATGGTCAGCGCACGCCGCTCCAGATCCTGCTCCTGCGCATTGGAGGCGCGTTCCAGCATCGCCGGCAACTCGCCGGTCACTTCGCCGGCGCGGATCATGTGAATCAGCATCGGCGGAAAATGCTTGTGCGCCGAGAGTGCGCGCGCCAGGCTCACCCCTTCACGCACGCTGGCGGTCGCTTCTTCCACCTGCTCGCGCATCGCGACGTTCGACAGCGTGTCGCGGCTGGTTTGCAGCGCACGCAAGATCGGCACGCCGGAACCGGTTGTGATCGCGAGCGTACTGGCGAAACGGGCAGTGTTCAGGCTGCGCTCGAATTTTCCATACAAGGGTGCGGTCAGCAGCCAGGTATGCCAGCGATGCTTGATCGCAGGATCTTTCAGCGCGGTGCGCCAGGCGAAAAACAGCAGCACTGTCACGGTCAACACGATCCAGCCATAGTTGCGCACGAAGTCCGAAACCGCCAGCATCATCACCGTCAGCAGCGGCAGTTTCTGCTTGGTGTTGGCAAACACGGACACGATTTGCGGCACCACATAGGTCAACAAAAAGATCACGATCGCGAACGCCACCACCGTCACGATGGCGGGATAGGTAAATGCCAGCTTGACCTTTTGCACCAGTGCATTGCGCCGCTCAATGTAGTCCGCCAAACGCGACAGCACGCGCGACAATTGGCCGATCTGCTCGCCCGAGGCAACCAGCGCGCGGTAGATGTCGGCGAAGTCGCGCGGGTGCTGCGACAGCGCATCCGAGAGCGAGGCGCCCCCCATCACTTCGGCGCGGATCGATGCCACCAGGTCGCGCACGTAGGGACGCTCGGCTTGTTCCAGCAGGGCTGAAAACGCTTGCTCCAACGGCAAGCTGGCTTCCAGCAGACTGGCCAACTGGCGCGTGAAGAGTGCCAATTCCAGTGTCGACAGATGATCGCCGAAAGCCCGCCTTTTGGGGACGCCGGCCGCATCGGTCTGAGTCGTGATCGCATCGACCTCGATCGGCGCCAAACCTTGGCCGCGCAGTTCGGCGCGCGCGGCACGGGCGCTGTCGGCATTGACCACCCCCTTCTTTGTCGCACCCGCGGCGTCGACAGCTTCATAGCGAAAGGCCGGCATGCTAATCCTTTGTCACGCGCAGCAACTCGGCTTGCGTGGTGGTGCCGTCGGCCAGCCAGCGCTCGCCGTCTTCACGCATGGTGCGCATGCCGTCGCGCTGCGCGGCCACGCGGATATCGGCTTCCGCCGCCTGGTTGTGGATTTGCGCGCGGATCTCATCGGTGGTCAGCAGCAGCTCATACACGCCGACCCGCCCTTGATAACCGGTGTGGCCGCACTTGTCGCAACCGGCCGCCTGCCAGTGTTGGCCGTCGTGCACCTTGCAATGCGTGCACAGCTTGCGCACCAGGCGCTGCGCCACCACGCCGAGCAAGGATGAGGACAGCAGGAAAGGTTCAATCCCCATATCGAGCAAGCGCGTGACCGCGGCGGCAGAATCATTGGTGTGCAGGGTCGCCAGCACCAGGTGCCCGGTGAGTGAAGCCTGCACCGCGATCTGCGCGGTTTCGAGGTCGCGGATTTCGCCGATCATGATGACGTCCGGATCTTGCCGCAAGATCGCACGCAAGGCCTTGGCGAAGGTCATTTCGATGCGCGGGTTGACCTGGGTCTGGCCGACGCCGGCCAGTTCGTATTCGATCGGGTCTTCCACCGTCAGGATATTGGTGGTACCTGCATTAACGCGCGACAACGCGGCGTACAGCGTGGTGGTCTTGCCGGACCCGGTCGGGCCGGTGACCAGCACGATGCCGTGCGGTTGGCTGATCAACTTGTCGAATTGCGCCAGCGTCGCATCGCTCATGCCCAGGTGCTGCAAACCGAACCGGCCCGCCTCTTTATCAAGCAGGCGCAATACCGCGCGTTCGCCGTGGCCGGTCGGCAGCGTCGAGACCCGCACGTCGACCGGCTTGCCGCCGACGCGCAGAGTGATGCGGCCATCCTGCGGCAAACGCTTCTCGGCGATATCGAGCTGGGCCATGATCTTGATGCGCGAAATCAGCGAGGCATGGATCGCCTTCTTCGGCCGCACCACGTCGCGCAAGCTGCCATCGATGCGAAAGCGCACCACTGAAACCTGCTCGAAGGGCTCGATATGAATGTCGGAGGCGCCTTCGCGCAAAGCCTGGGTCAGCAGCGCGTTGATCATGCGGATCACTGGCGCATCGTCGGCCGATTCCAGCAAATCTTCAACGGCCGGCATGTCGAGCATCAGCTTGGCCAAGTCGAGGTCGGATTCGTATTCATCGATCACTTGCGCGGCGTCACCGCCGGAGCCGGCATAGGCTGTTGCGATCGCCGCTTCCAATTCGGCGCGCGGCATCGATTTCAGTTTGACCCGGCCGTAGCGGCGACTGACCTCGGCGATTGCGCTCGGCGCGGTGGCGTCGGAAACCCAGACTTCGACAGCCTGGTGCGCGCCGGTGCCGGCGGCCTCGGTGCGATGCGCCAGCAGCATGAAGTCGCGTGCGAAGGCATAAGGTAGGAGACGGGCGTCGGTCATGGGCAAGTCTTTAGTGGGAATACTTTGCATCCGGCCCCGGCGCTTGCGGCGCAGGCTTTTTCATCTCGCCGCCGGCGGGCGGCGCGGCCCACAGCAATTCACCGCCACTTGGCCGGCCATCTTGCAACGGCGGCAGGATAGGCGCACCGATATCCGGCAACACCGCGGTATGCGCCGGCTGCGTGCCGACTTCCGTGCGGCGGATATAGTCATAACGATCCACCGCGACATTGACGCTCTGTTCGTTGCTGCGCAGGATGGTCGGCCGTAAAAATACCATCAGGTTCCTCTTGGTGCGGTCGCGCGTTTGATACTTGAACAAGTTGCCGATCACCGGTATGTCACCCAAGCCGCGCACCTTCTCGACATTGTCGCTGGTGGTGTCTTCGATCAACCCGCCCAGCACGATGATCTGTCCGTCGTCGACCAGCACATTGGTGTCGATCGAACGCTTGTTGGTGATAAGACCGGCGGTGTTGACCTGGGTTTTATCCACGCTGGAAGTTTCCTGATAGATCGACATCTTGACCGTGCCGCCCTCGGAAATCTGCGGCTTCACACGCAACGACAGGCCAATGTCCTTGCGCTCGACGGTTTGGAACGGATTGACGCCGGCGCCGCCGCCGGATGCAGCCGTCGTGTATTGTCCGGTGATGAACGGCACATTTTGGCCGACGATGATTCTCGCCTCTTCGTTATCGAGGGTGATCAGGTTGGGCGTGGACAGGATATTCGTATTGCCGTCGTTTTCCAGGGCGTGCGCCACCGCGCCCAGCCCGAGGCGGCCATTGATCTGGCGAAACACACCGAGCGACAATCCCGAGCCGGGCATGACCGAAGAGCCGTTACCGTTTGCGAGGCCGGTCGCGAGATTTACGAGGTTGTTGCCGCCGGTAGAAAACGAGGTCAGTCCGCCCACCCGATAATTGCTTTCGGCATTGCCGGACAAGCCCATCCATTGGATACCGAATTCCGCCGCTTTGGAGGCCGTGATTTCGACGATCAGCGACTCGATGTACACCTGGGCGCGGCGCGCATCGAGCTGGTCGATCACGGCGCGCAAATTGCGGTACACCGGTTCGCTGGCGGTGATGATGAGCGTATTGGTGGCCGGGTCGGCCTGGATGTAGCCGGCCGCGCCGCCGGCCGGCAGGGCGGCCGGTGAAGGCGAAGGCGATGTCGATGTCGACGAAGTCGATGACGGCGCCGCAGCGGACGCGGCGCTTTGCAAGCCGCCAGCCGGCGTATTGAAAGCAGAGGCGGAGGAAGAGGTGCCGGAGGCAGGCGCCGAAGTCGGCGCCGACGCATCGGACGAAACCACAGCGCGCAAGGTCAGCGCCAGCTTGCTGGCGTCGGCATTTTTCAGATAGACCACATGCACGTTGCCGGGGGTCGCGGTCGGCTGGTCAAGCTTGGCGATCAGCGATCGCGCCAAGCTTGCGCGTGCGCTCGACGGTGCGCGTACGATCACGGAATTGGTACGCGAATCAGCCAGCAGATTGACGCGCCCCGCATCGGTGCCGCCCGGAGCGGCGCCGCCGGTTTCGAGCAGGCGATTGACCATCGCCGCGATATCGCTGGCGTATGCATAACGGATCGGCACCACGTCCAGATCGCCGACCGCCGGCGCATCGAGCGCAGCAATGATCTTCCCGAGCCGGGTCAGGTTGTCGGCGTAATCGGTAATGACCAGCGTGTTGTTGCTGGGGTTGGCATTGATCGTGTTGTTGGGAGAAATCAGCGGGCGCAGCACCGTCACCAGGTTGGCCGGCGATTCATAGTTCAGGCGAAAAATCTGGGTCGCGATCTGGTCGCCCTTGAGCCCGCCGACCTGGGCCGGCCCGGCTTGCAGCTTGGCATCGGCTTCCGGCACCACCTTGGTAAAAGTATCGCCGGTGACGACCGCGTATCCCTGCAGCCGCAAGGCCGAGGTCAGCAGTTGGAATGCCTGTGCCTTGCTGACCGGCTTCTCCGACACCAGGTTGATCGTGCCTTTGACGCGCGGGTCGATGATGAAAGTGGTATTGGTGTAATGGCCGACCGCCTTGATGACGGATTCGATATCAGCGCCGACGAAATTGAGCGTGGCATCGCCGGCCGCATTGTCCGCCGGCTTGCCCGCGAGCGGAGCGGCAGCGTGCGAGGGCAGACCGGCCGCTGCGCACAGCAAGGCGGCGACGGCACTCCAGCGGCGCCATGCTGCCGGTCCCGGGAATATTTCTGCTAGTGGATTTTTTTTCATTTGAACTCTAAGGCAATCACGGTTTTGTCACCTTCTCTACGGCGCTGCCCCAATAAATTGAGCAGGGTCGCCAACTTCTCTTCTTGTCCGGCCTCGGCTTCGGCCTTGCCGGAAAATTGCAATCGCCCGTTTTGCAGCGCCCCCGAACCGCTCAACAGCATCGGTCCCTTGAGCGTGTTGAGCGTCAAGCCCATCTTCTGGCCCTGCCAATCCATCGCCAGCAGATAGGCGCCAAGCGGCTTGATGGAAGACAGGCGCGATGCGATGTCGTCCAGCTCTAGGCGCATGCTGCCCGCCAGATCCACTTGCTGGCCCTGGCGCGACAACTGCAACTGGCTCCACGACAAACGCATTCGCCCCGACAACTGGATCGTATTCAGCGGCGCCCCCAAGGCTGCCAATCTTTCCGCCGGCAAGGTCAGCGCAGCGGGACCGACTTGCCATTGACTCCAAGAGCCGCCGATGCTGACCGGCTGCGACAGGGCTGCCGCATTCTCCAGCTGCGCTTCGACTTGTCCAAGCAAGATCAGCGGCGACACGCGCCACGTAAAACGCCCGGGCAGCAAAGGCGTCACCGCATCGTTGCCGCTGGCCGCGCCGCCGAGGAAAGCCGAACCGCGCCACAACGTTCCCTGCGCATCGCCCAGCGTCAAACGCCCCGCTGTTTGCCGCTCCAGCGCCGCAGCAACCCATGAGGCAGGAAAAAACGCCAATACCGTGAGCGCCACGCTCAGGATTCCTGCCGCCAACCATAGTACGAGACGTTTCATTCCTGCGCTTGATCGTTTTTTTGCTGGCGCAACGTCAGCGTCGCATTCACCGTATCCAATCCGGTAAGCGCGGTGAAATTCGTATCGACCACCAACAGACGCGCAGTCTTCTGCATTTCGTCCAGCCAATCCAGCGTGGCCGCGAACGAAGCGGATGCCAGTTGCACTTTGATCAGGTCGCCGCTGGCAACGATATTCTGCGCCTTCAAACCCTTGCGAGCCAGCGCCGCTTCAATGCTTTCACGCGACACGGGCGGTGCCGGCGCCGCTGCCGGGTTGGCAAACTGCGCCGCCTGCCGCGCCAGCATCTGCATTTCCGCGGCTTGCAGGCGCAAGGACGGCAGGCTTTTTTCGAGCTGCGCACGCCCGCTCACAGCCGGCTCGATCAGCACTGCATAGATCAGCGCCGCTGCGATCACTGTTCCTGCCAGTATCAGCATGGCGCGTTCGCGCGCATCGCGCTGTTGCCAGAATGCCGCGAGCGACTCCTTGTAGCTTTTCAATATGCCGCTCATTTTGCGCTCCGGATTTGCCATGCACCGTTGGCCGGCGTCAGCGACAGATTTTGCGCAGCCAAGGCGGCGCGCAATTGCGGGCTCGGCATCGCATCGGTTTTCGGGCGCACGAACAGGCTGCGTTCGCGATACTCCAGCACGGCGATGGCGGGCAAGGCTCCGCTCTGCGCCGCCCCCTCCCAAGCAAGGCCGAAGCGGGCTGCCAGCACCGTGAAATCATCCGGCGCCAGCTGGCCGGAAGCGCGTTGCGCGGCGGCGATTTTCTGCTTCATTTGTGCAACCGGGTCGATGATGACGGTCTCTTTCGGATACGCCGCCTTGTAAGTCTGGGTCATACCCGCACGCAGGGTCGCGGCTTCGTTTTTCATGCGCCACCAATCGATATTCAAACCGACCAGATTGACCGCCAGCACACCGGCCGCCAACACCAACGGCCAGCGCCAGCGGCGCCAATCGGCCTGGGCCACGCCGCCTCCGCCCAAGCCGCTCATCAGGTCCGGCGCAGCCTGTGCCGCGCCTTCGATCCAGCGTGCCCAATGTTCGGGAAATACCGTGATGCGTTGATCCAGCCCGCGCATCGCATCGGCTGCAGCTCGATAGGCCGGTACCGCGGCTTGCGGCACATGCAAGGTGATCGCGCCTTCGGGCACCAGCGCGCCCAAGGTTTGCAGCGCATCGGCAGCGGCGGATTCGCGATGCTCCGGCATGATGCTCAAGCCGATCCCGTCCTGCTCCGACAGACGCAAGCACAGGTCGATCCCGTCCTCCTGGGGCGCGACGGCGGCGGCGACGAAACCGTTCTGGTGCGGCAGGCACAATTGCGAAGGCAAGGCGGCGACGCGGCGCGCGCCATAGGACTGCACGGTTTTGAGCAGGATTTCCAGCCAGCCGCGCTGCACCACCGCTATCGTGCGCAGCCCTTCCATCGCCGGAGCGGCCACGATGACGCACTCGGCCGGATCGGACATCAGGCGGTCTTCGATCAGATTGGGCAACGCGGCTTTCAGGCGTGCCGGCGACAGCGGCGGCACCTGCACCCGCAGCAGGCTTACATCGCTGGCCGCCAACAGCAGCACCACGCGTTGCGCCTTGGCCACCGTCGCGGCCAGTTCGGACAGTGCGGCAACGCCCTCGCGCTCGATGGCGTCGCGTTGGGCAACCAGGGCGAAGGGGCAAGCGAGCGCGGTCCAATGCTGGGCGCCGTCTGCTGCGGCTTTCGAAGGTAGGCGTATGTATAAGGTACTCAAAGGGATCGCTTAATTTTCTCGAATCCAGATTATTTCAGGGTAGGCGCCGATTGGACGGTAAATCAGCGACTGCACCTCCAGCGTGGCCCGGTTCAAACGCACTTTTCCATTCACGATAAAGTAATCCGTCTTGACCGACACCTGGTCTGCGGGAAGAACCGGCTCTCGCCCCGGAAACAAGGTCTGTATGTCATTTACGGTCCGAAAAGCCGCTTGCGTGCGCCGTGCCGCAATCACCGCGGCATCCGCCAGCGAGAGTGTACCAATTCTTGCCGCCAATACCTCTGCCGGCGCGGTATTCGCGTTCACCGGCGTCAAACTCGTGCTCGGCAACACGACCACGAAGTCCTTCAAGGTCCGCACCATGTCCGGAGAAAATCCCGGCACCGCCAGCAAGTCTTCCACCTGCGTCACATCCATCGGCTTGGGCTCGCCTGTTTTCTGCGGCTCGCCTGTTTTCTGCGCCGCCGCCATCATAGCCGCAGTTGCCTGCGCCAAGGCGGGATTGAACCGAAGATTGCTCAGCAGGCGCGCGAAGGCATCGATCTCCTTCACCTGCGGCACGCCTTTGGCACACAGGTTGCTCAGGTTATAGCGCGATTGTGCATCAATTATGTTGCCCGACAAGGCGGCATCGCTGGCATCACCATCGGCTTGGCCGTTCTCGACGTATTGGTCGAGCCGGGTTTCCTCCAAAGGCACGGCCCAAGGCTCGTCGAGGCTGTCGATGTTGGATGATTTCGCGTCTTCACGCAGGATCAGACGCGCCCAATCGAGCGCGCCGCGCAGAATCCATTGCTTCTGCAGCTGCAAGCGCTGGTTTTCGATCGCGCGCACCTGCACCTGCTGTTGCCAGAACAAACTGGCGACCACGGTGATGGCCAGCGTAGTCAGCAGCAAGGC
The DNA here is from genome assembly GCA_966211965.1 of uncultured Burkholderiales bacterium. Taxonomy (GTDB): domain Bacteria; phylum Pseudomonadota; class Gammaproteobacteria; order Burkholderiales; family Burkholderiaceae_D; genus CBIHON01. The sequence continues at coordinate 206,471 of CBIHON010000001.1, forward strand.
CGTGATTACTGCGACGCCGCGCTGCCTATGCCTAATACTGCAACGCTTCATACCGGCCCCAGCAAAAATACCTTGGTCATGCGGTTGGCATGATCGCGCAACTGCAAGCTCACTTCCAAACCGGTCAAGACGGTCGGCGCTGCAGAGGCAGCCGGTGCGGTGAAATCCCATCCCCCGCCATTGCGCGCCCAGGTCCGCATCGTCATCGTGCTCAGGCCGGACTGCAACAGCACCGGCGTGCTGGTATCGAGATCGCTCATCGCCGCTTGCCACATCGCATCCAGTTCACCCAGGTCGCGCGTGGCTGACGATTCGCGCCGCGTCAATGCGCCGTCCCTGAGCCGGTACACGATCACCTGCAGACGAGTTGGCTGATCGTCGGCAAACACGGTGCGTACCAGCAGCAGACGGTCTTGCGTCACTACCACCGGTTCGCGGTTCGGCATGGCGGCATTGCCGGCGACGTGAGCGCAATCGCTTTGCAATTGCGCGAAGGCGAGTTGCATGCCGCGGGTCTGTTCCATGTCGTTGGTGAGTGCAACGCGCGCGCGGACGATGCTGTCGAGCCCGCGCCAGCCAAGCACCGCCACGATCGCCAGAATCGTGATGGCGACCAGCAGTTCGATCAGCGTAAAACCGCGCACGCCCTCACGCATTCGACACCACCTGGGTCAGCTTGATGATGCGCCGTCCCGGATTTTGCGCATCGAACACGCTGACTTCGACGCGCCGGAAAAACGGGTTCGGCGTAGCCAGCACTTCTTCCTCGCACAGCAAGTGCAAATCGTCTTGCGGACAATCGAAGGAGCGCTTGCCGAGCGGTGGGAAAAGTTTTCCCAGCCGGATCTCGGACAGCCGGTTTTCCGCCGACCAGGTAGCCATCATCGAAGCCCGCAAATCATTACTGTTCTGGGTCAGGCTGCCGACCGCGCGCAAGCTCGCCCCCAGCGCCGTGCCGACGATCACCAGCGCCACCAGGACTTCGAGCAGGGTGAAGCCGCCGGCAGCTTGCAAAGATGCAGCCCTTGGCGTTTTATTCGACCACATAGTGTCCAATGCCGTCGGCGCGAATCGCGACACTCACGTCACCGGCCGAAAGAGTCAACAAGAAGGGTTTATCGACCGGTTCGCGGCCGAACACGATACGCAAGGGATTGCTCTGCTGCGCCGCCGGCAAGTCGATGGCAAGCGCCAGCGGCGCACGCTTGAATTCGCGCTCGCGCAGCAGATCGTCCTTGACGACGCGTTGCCATTCATTGCCGTTGCGCTCCAGGAAGCGGTAACGCTCGGCATCCGCCTCAAACGCGATCGGCCGGTTGCGCAGGATCGCCTCGTCACGCGCCAGTTGCAGCAGCAGCGCGATTCTCTGCGCCTCGTTTTGCAGCGCCTGGCGCTCGCTCGGCATCGCATTGAACGATACCAGTCCGAGCATGATGCCGGCGATCACCAGCACCACCAGCAGCTCAAGCAAGGTGAATCCGGGCTGACGGCGGAAGGGTTGCTGCGAAAGCCTCATGTAAGACGTATGACGCTAGATACTACAAATCCCAGGAACCGATATCGGCATCATTGCCGCTGCCGCCAGGCTGGCCGTCCGCGCCCAGCGAGAACACGTCGACCTCGCCTTTGATGCCGGGCGAAAGATATTGATACGGATTGCCCCACTGATCCTTCGGCAGCTTGTCGAGATAGCCGCCGGCTTTCCAGCCGTTGGCCGGCGGGCCGGAAGTCGGTTTGACGACCAGCGCCTGCAAGCCTTGTTCGGTGGTCGGATAGCGCTGGTTGTCGAGCTTGTAGAGCTTGAGTGCCTGCATCAGGGTGGCAATGTCCTGTTTGGCTGCGGCGATGCGGGCATCGTCGGTGCGGCCCATCAGTTTAGGCACCACCAGCGCGGCCAGGATGCCCATGATCACCACCACCACCATGATTTCAATCAGTGTGAAGCCGCGCGCTGCGGCAGAGTGCATGAGGCGCCGGGTTGAAGAGGAAAAAGCGTTTTGCATAAGGATTAATCGGAAAAAATACGAAAGAAGCCTTACATGATATTCGAATATAGGGCGGACGCGGGTGTTTCATCTTGAATAGAAAGCAAGTAGAACGCTCTCGCATGTCATGACCGGCCAGCGTCAAGCTTGTGTACCTGACTTGTATACACGGAACAAGCGCTGCCGGATGCAGGGAGCGGCAGGCGCTTTTTTGCACGTCAAAGCGGGCAACTGTCAGTCGGATCGCGACCGCTGCAATTCAGGTTTCACACGCGAAGGTGGGACGGCAACCCGCATCCGATTTCCGGTTTTACTGGAAAAAAGTGCTGCGGAACGTTGAGTAATCCATAGGCAATACCGAAACATTCGATTTTTTGAGCGGGTCGGAAAACCGGCCTCAAACACTATTCGCTCTGCAAAAAGTAGAGGCCGGTTCGATTCCCTGGCATGAAGAGCGGCGCGCTGCCGCCATCCAATCCTAGAGCATCTTTAGCCTGACCGTACGGGCCAATCTCAGGCCTCCGGTGCTCGGCGTACGCCCGTACGCGTCCGCTCCTCGGCCTGACCTTGACTCCGCACGGTCAGGCTAAAAATGCTCTAACGCCGCCGCACGCCTGCCGTGAGCGGCCATGCATGGCGTGGCGAGTCTCGAACTAAAAGGTTACCACCTGAAGACGAAACGTGCGGACGAACTGTTCGATGCAGCGGAAAATGCGGTACTGAAGTCGCTGCAGAATCCCTGAAAACAACAAACAAGACAAGGAGAACAAGCGAAGCAGCAAGGACGCACGCCGCGCGAGGGCGCCCTGCCGACGTTGCGGTGAACAATACTGCCGCGGCTTCGTGATGTGCGGGACGACGCCGCAGCCCAAGCCGCTGCTGCGGCAGGGACGCTTCGACGCCGTGCCCGCGTCCCGCTTATGAAGCAAAGCTTCCACGGATCCTGCTGCCCCGGCTTTCTCTTACGTTGTTTTTCTCGTGATATTTGCTGATCAGGCTATCCCAATCGACATGAGTGTGTCCGCCTGTGCTCGTGTACTGCTTTTGCCAGTTGTCTATGAATTCGATACAGGCATGATCCATATACTCCAGATCGTCGAACTCAATCGTCACTTCTCGCCCGCGCTCGATGTTTTCCAACACTGCGGCTAATTTGGGCAAGGCAAGAAAAGTAGCAGAGCCTTGCAGGTGCACTATCGTCTTGCCGCTACGGCTTCCCTGTTCGGTCCATACCGCCAAGTGGGTAAAGATGTATATCAGCTTGCTGAGCGACAGGACCAGCCCCGTCACCACACCCGTCAGCAAATCGAACGACAGGATGGCGGCGATGGTAATGCCATAGATCGCCACTTCGGCCTTGCCAAAATTCGCAAGCTCCTTCAACACCTTGGGATAGGCCAGCTTATATCCGGTATATACCAGCACGGCTGCCAGCGATGCGACAGGAATGTAGTTAAAGGTGAACAAAAAGGCGCTGACGAACAATACCAGCCAGACCCCATGAAGAATAGTCGAGGCACGACTTGTCGCTCCCGCCTGGACATTGGCAGTCGACCGCACAATCACCCCCGTCATGGGAAGTGCACCGAGCACACCACATAAAGCATTTCCTACGCCTTGCGCCATCAATTCCTTGTCATAACGCGCCCGCGGGCCGGTATGCATCTTATCGACCGCAGTAACGGACAGGAGCGATTCCGCACTGGCAATAAACGCGAGTGAGATGACAGCCAGCAGAAGTTGGCTATCCAAAGCATTCCGGATTGTTTCCCAACTGGGCAAGCTGTATTGAAACAGCGTGCTGATATGTGCTGGCTCGGCAAACAGGTTGGACAGGTACTTGATATCGAGATGCCATAGATTGGCCGCTGCGACTCCCAGCAGCACACCTACCAGTGCACCTGGAATTGCTTGCAGCTTTTTCGGTGCATAGCGTGTCCATAGCACAATCGCGGCAATGGTTAACAAGCCGATCAGAGCAGCTGGAAGATTGCCGCCATGGCCGGTCAAGGTTTCTATCAATGCGTCAGGAATACCCATCAGATTCTCGATTCCACCATTGAGAGGGGACCGGTCAAGCATGAGATGAAATTGCGAACCGATAATGAGAATGCCGATACCTGCCAGCATGCCATGTATGACGGCGGGTGAAATGGCACGAAACCAGACTCCCAAGCGCGCCGCACCGGCAAGTATCTGGACAAGGCCGGCAAGGAAGACAATGACCGCCAGCATGCCCAAGCCGAAACGCTGAAGCATATCGGCCACAAGGACCACTAGCCCGGCAGCGGGGCCGCTCACGGTCAATGGCGATCCGGAGAGTGTGCCGACAATAATTCCCCCGACTATTCCGGTGACGATGCCTGCGGTGGGAGGCAGACCGGATGCAATGGCAATGCCCATGCAAAGCGGCAGCGCCACCAGAAACACTACTATCGAAGCCAGGAGATTTTTACCGGGTGCGAGACGTTCAAGCCACAACATACGCTTCTCCTTGCTGATGTGAGGTCGACATCCGATCGGCTTCAGTTTGCAGCAGAGCGTCGGACAAACGGAACCAGCGATATTGAGGCGGGAAGGTCACCACTCCGGTTTCCAGATCATACAGGCCGCCCACCAAACCGATACGCTGCTCTCGCAGCAAATCCTGCAGGATCTCGCTTCGCTGCAAGATGCGCTGCATCTGCAGCCCCACATTGAGCTCGCATATTTTGTCGACAAACACCGCATTGCCGGAATTCCTGTTGTCTTTATGGTTGCATTCTCTCTCTACCGCCGGAGCGATGAGCGAAGTTATTTCACCGATATGTCCACCCTTGAAATGATCGCATGCGGCCTTCACTGCGCCGCATTTGGTATGGCCCAGCACAACCACCAGTTGCGAACCTAAATAGCGGCAAGCGTATTCGAGGCTGCCGATTGCCTTATTGGAGGCGATATTTCCGGCCAAGCGAACGCTGAAGATGTCGCCGAGGCTTTGATCGAAAATGAGTTCGGTTGCAGTGCGTGAATCGCTGCAACTCAAAATAGCGGCAAAAGGATGTTGCTGATCTTTCGTAATATTCACTACCTGCAATAGATCCTTATTAATGGAAATATTGTTTTTGAATCGCTGGTTACCTTCGATAAGAAAATCCAGAGCTTCAGAAGGGGTGATCTTGTCGCGTTCAATGAGTGGGTGTCTGTACATTATTTTTCCTTTCCTGATTGCTGAACAAGCCGAGGTTTTCCACCTCAGCCAAGAATTGTGGGCCAAAGGCAGAGCCGCTGGCGTCAAACACTAGCCCGAGCTCTTCTTGCCGGTACATGCGGTGTCATCTTCTGGCTTCACGAACCTCTCTGCCGGCTTCTGCTTTTTCTCGTACGGCAAGAGGCGCATTTTCTATTTTTCTTCCATGACTTCATTCATTAATAGGATTGCGTTGATACTTGTCTTTGCTTGTATTTGCAGACATCGAAACAGCGCTTGCTGCAAATTCAAAGAAGCGGCTAAACAATTCAAAGAATGAATTACTTCATAACACCTCCTTTGCGCCGAATTGCCATAAATGGCGCGCGCACGATGGTTGTGAAAAATTGGCGGAAAAACGTGCCCATGACGCACCCTTGCAGGTGCGCTCACTATCCGAACACCGTCTTGGCGACGATCGGAATACGATGCAGGTTTAAGCCCGGGGGGGACGGAAAATGCCAGAAACTGGCGACATCAGTCGATGGATAGATTCGACCGCGAAGAGTTCTGAAAAAGATTGAAGCGCTAACGGATGATAAGAAATACCGCAGGAATCGAGTTCCCACGATATATCGGATTGATCCTCATCCTGGCAGCCCGCATCGCAAGCACGTTCCTTATGTTGGCTGTTTTTCGAGTCGTGCTTGATCATGTCAAACAGACTTGCAACATCATCTGGCTTCGGCATTTGTTTGACAGGGGATGCCTGCAGCAATGGCAGAAATACTCCTTGCATAGTCAAAGAGATAGCCAACAATACCGAAACCAGCGATTTGAAAAAACGAGGCATGAATTACAAGCTGATGGATGTCAGAACCGCCATTGTTTAAAATTTATTGCTTTAGATTCACTTATGGCTGCAAATGCCAAGACAAACATGAATTGTATCTTGGTAAGTGCTAAGAACACCATTGCCTAAAGACTAATACTTTAGACTCGTGTGTGACCGCGCATATCAAGAAAAGTTGCATAGACGGGAGACAGAGGGGCCCCAAATTCGGACAATGGGATTTCGGACAGAGGGATAACTGGAAGCCTGGCTTCATAATCGAGGCCGCAAGGCCGAATGACGAAGCAAGAGCATGAGCAAGAGAACAAGACGGAACCACTCGGGAAGTTTCAAGGCCAAGGCGGTCTACGCGGCGACAAGTCGCTGACCGAGATCGCGGCGCATTAGGAGGGGTACCCGAACCAGGTGACAGAATGGAAGCGGCAATTGCTGGAGCGGGCCAGCGACGTGTTCGATTGCGCCTCCGCGACCGGCAAGAGCGAAAACGTGCCGGACTTGAAGGAGCTGCATGCCAAGATCGGGCAGCAGGCGCAGGAAATCGATTTTTTAAGCGGCGCGCTCGACGGCGTACTACCCGTACCTGCTGCGCAATCTGCAGATCAATCGCCCCACCATCTGCGCACTTACGAGATGGTGAGTGCGGCAAGAGTGGGATCGGGCGTTATCTGGACTTCTACAACAACCGGCGACCGCGCCGCTCGCTCTTGCCCTGCACATGGGGCGGCGAGCGGCGCCGTGGATAACCCTGCATCCGCAAGGCCCCACTTATCGCAGTCAAATTCCTGGCCAATCAAACGGGGCCACTTCTGACGGGTCACATAGCGCTGATAGACAGGTGCATTATTTGTCAGAAAAGCGATTTCCACCGCATTCCCAAAAAGCCGACTCAGGAACAGGTCCCGACGTAATAATTGGCGCCTATCTTGGTCAACTGGCTTTCATCATAAGTAGTCCAAGGCCCCATGTAATTTCCCGAACCCCAGGCATAGGCGAATCCAAAGTAAGCAAAGGCCCGTCCCGCAACGGTATGGCTGTAATTATCCCCATGCCAAGGATCGCACGAATTCGGCGTCGCCGCAGTAGTGGCGGCCACCACCGCCGACGCAGCGCTTTCGCCGCCGGCCGCATTTACCGCACTGACTGCATAGTAGTAGCTATTGCTCGCCGCACGCCCGCCATCGACGAAACTGGGTCCCGGATTCGGCGCGGCATTGACCAGTGCATACGGCCCGGCAGCGGCAGTGGCGCGATATACCTTGTAGCCGGCGGCACCGGACACCGGTGACCAGCGCAATTCGACCCGATTGTGCGTCTTGTCCCCGACCGCCAGATTGGCCGGCGCGCCGAAACTCGCAAGCGGCGGAACGGACGCGCGGTAGTTGCCCGCGAGGCGATTGAGCATGGCGCGCACTGCGGCGATCTGCGGTCCCTGCTTGTCGGCGTAATGCGTACTGCCGTAACCCCACCAGTCCCAGCAGCCGTTCGGATTAAGCGGCGTCACTGTGGTGGCCACCGTTTGCGGATACAGCACGATCATGTTGTTGGTGTCGGCGTATTCATTGAGACCGCTCTTGGTGTAGTACGCAGTACCGATGGCCGCCGCGGATTGTTTGCAACCGTGGAAGGAGACATGCACCTTGCATTCGGCGCCGCTGCTGCAGGACGCCGGCACATAGGCGTAGCCGTAATAGGACATCCCCGCCAGCCAGGGATTGCCGGCGACGAAATCGCTCTGCGCGAATTCGATGATCTGGCCGCTCAAGGTAGCGGCATTGCGCGGATTCAATTGCCCGTGCAGATGCTGCAGCATGCTGCCGGCCCAGTCGTAATTGCAGTTGCTGATGAACGGACTGCCGGTGTATTCGCAGGCATTGCCTTGGCTGATCGTCGGCAGCGTATGGCCGGCCTTGGTGTTGTTCTTGTACATGATGTTGTAGACGCTGGTGTAATTGCTGTAGTAGCTGTATACCGCGTCGGTCACGCCTTGACGGATCACGCCGTCGTTATAACCGCGAAACAGATGCACCTTCTGTTTCGCCAGATTTGAAGTCGCATCGATCAGCCCGGAGGCTGCGCGCGAGTTGGTCAAGTTGATCGAGTTGGCGGCGCCCGGACTGCCGCTCATGCAATCGCCGGTGGCTTGGGAGACACTTCCGTTGGCGCAATCGTAAGGACCGCCGGCAACGATGCCGACGCCCTTCACGATCGCCGAATGCGCGACCGCGAACTGGGTCGTCATGTAGCCGCCGGACGAAATTCCCGACACCGTGGTTTGAGAAATATCGACGTTATAGGCAGGCAAACTCACCGTTGCTGCGGCAGGCAGGCCAACACCCGTCAAACCGAGAACGAGTGCGGCCGGCCAATGGATTTTTTTATTGCGTGCCGAAATAAAACTGCGCATGCTGTTTCTCCCTTGTTCTTGTTTCTTGCAGGGTGCCTCCGCAAAAACGACTGCGCCGCCTTGCGCATGCTCATCACATGCGCAAGGCGGCATCAGCACTGCAGATTATGGGCAGTTGCCGATGACGTAGTAACCCGGAGCAGTCTGCGCCAGGGTCGTGCTGTAGAACATGTTATCCAGTCCCATGTTCTGGTTCGAGCCATTGGCCAATGCATAGCCCCCGCTATCATGTGCGCGTCCGGCCTGTACATGGCTGTAGTTGCTCGAACTGGTCGTGCTGCAGGTCCAGGCCGATTTGGTAGTGGCCGATACCGGCGAAGACAGCGTGCTTTCACCCGATGCATCGACCGAAGAAACCGCAAAGCTATACGTGGTGCTGGCAGCCAGGCCGGTGCTGGTGTAACCGGCGGTGGTAACCGGCGTCGTCGTGATCCTTGTGCCGTTGCGATAGACGTTGTAACCGGTCGCGCCACCGACGGCATTCCATGTCAGGGGAACCGCGCTCGACGTCGTCGTCCCTGCGGTCAGTCCCGTCGGCGGCAAAATCGCCGGCGCCGTCCCGACCAGGAATTGCGGGATGCTGCAGGCAGCAGACGTCTGGCCCAGGTTGTCTGTGGCCGCGACACGCGCCGTGTAGTAGCCGTTGGTCAGGTTGTAGTTCTTGCTGAAACCGGCGCCGCTGCCGGCTGCCGTGTCGGTCAGCGAGGTCGGCCCGGTGATCTGCAGCGTATAGCTGGCGATGGAACCATTGTCGGTAGCCGCGCCGTTGATGGTGGCGCCGGACGCGGTGATGCCGGAGACGGAACACGAGGTCATGGTCGGCGCAGGATCGAGCGAAACGCGCAGATTATTCTTGAACCAGTAGTCCATCACAAAGGCCGGATAATTGATCTTGGTGGCGTCGACATAATGGCCATTCTGGCCGCCCGCACCAGCCGGCCATGCGTGTGCCATGCTGCTTACCGTGATCTCGTGCGTGCGCAATTTGCCGTTGCTGTCGGTATAGGGAATATTGCTGCCGCCGCCGGAAATTGTGACCGTTGCCCCCTTGGTGAAGGTGCCGCCATACACTTTGCGAAAAGCCTCGGTTGCAAGCGGGCCATAAGCCGGTGCTACCGTAGTGTCGGACGTACCCCATACCGCGCCGGCGATTTGCGTGGCGAAAGAGCCGGTATTGCTGCCGGCCATATTCCAGCAATTAGTCGCTGCGGTCGTGGAGGTATAGCCCGAAGGAACATAGCCGATCTGCATCGTGGTCGTGCCCGGCGTAGGGCCGGCATTGATGCCGATGCCGGCGAATACATCCGGCGCCAGGCAACCGAGCACCATGGTTTCGCCGCCGCCCGAAGACAAACCGGTGACATACACCTGGTTCGGGTCGATCGCATATTTTGGATCGTTTTTGAAGCGGTTGATCAGATCGAGCAGGATCGCGTCATGCCCGCCCGCGGTGCGGTTGTGCGTCGTATTCGCATAATCCCAGCAATGGTTGTAATAGACATTGCCGGTTGCATTGGGCGCCAGGATCACGGCGCCATATTGATCGGCCATGGCTTTCCAGTTGAAGCCGCCATCACCGGCGTTATTGATCACGTCGTCGGCTGCAGTCTGTGTGCAGCCGTGCAAAACCAGAACCAATGCTCGCTTGCCGGCCAACACCGGCTGAGTAGCGGGCCAATAGAAATAGCCGGTCAGGTTGCCGCCATTGACCGTATCCGCGGCCCAGGTCTGGTTGCTGCTCCAGGCGCCGGGGCCTGCCGTCACTGCTTGGGAAGAAAAACTAATGGAGAAAAAAATCGATGCAAGAGCAAGATAACCTAGAAAATTTTTAATTGCTTTGGACATGGGTGTGCCTCCATTCGATTGTTGGAATGTTGTTTTTGCTCTTATTGTTTCGTTGGCCGGAATGGCCCAAGACAGGTCAACAATCGAATGTTGCCCTACCGATGAATCGACCTGTCTCGTGATTATTTTTTGATGCGAATTCTTAACGCAGTTTTAATGCGGTTGAAGCTCTTCGCCCGTCAGGTCGCATGCGCCACACTTACTTGAAATTTGTTATGCGGACGCTATCGGGTAGTGATGATAGTAAGACAAAATTTTGCCATTGCAAGCGATATAGTATTTCTACGGTATTGCTTTTTTTGGAGGGTTAACCCGATTTTGCTGCTGCGCAACAAAAGGTTTTTTCGCTGACGCGAAAGAGTGCGAGCGAGCGATTTCTGGCATGCTGGGGAGAGGGGAAAATTCTTGGGGCAGTTCCAGAGACTGCGTGCGCATATTGGTTTTCCGGCATCTTTGATGGGTCAAAAACATTCTATGCGCCGCCTATTTTTCGAGCAGACAACTCCTGCATTCCCTCTGCTGGAAAAACCGGCTCTCGTCCTTGAGTCGCTTACTCCCGGTCAACAATGTTGCGCGTGCGTGACGCTGTCGCAAAGGCGATTATCCGCGGCGACGCAACAAGGTCAGCAATGAATCCTTCGTTGGGGTCAGGGTTCTTTATACTCTTGTTCTCTATCGCGATGAACCAATTCACGGGCTGAACTCTGCTTCATCGGGCATGGCGACAGGTTCGCGCCGCTTGTGCGCGATATTGCGAAACCAAGCCAGCACATCATCGACATAGGTAAACACCACCGGGATCACCAGCAGGCTCAAGAAGGTCGAAGTAATCAGACCGCCGATCACAGCCACCGCCATCGGCGCACGAAAACTCGGGTCGGCGCCGAAGCCCAGCGCAATCGGCAACATGCCCGCTCCCATCGCAATGGTGGTCATGACGATCGGCCGCGCACGTTTGTGGCAGGCGTCGAGCAAAGCGTCGAAGCGCCCCATGCCGAGGTCGCGGCGCGCCATGATCGCGTACTCGACCAGCAAGATGGAGTTTTTCACCGCGATCCCCATCAGCATCAGCAAGCCGATCAGCGAAGGCATCGAAAACGAGTTGCGCGTCAGCAGCAGGGCCACGAAGGCACCGCCGATCGATAGCGGCAACGCGGCCAGGATCGTCACCGGCTGCAGGAAATCCTTGAACAGCAAAACCAGCACCATGTACACGCACAGCACGCCGGCAAACATCGCCAGGCCGAAACTGGCAAACAATTCCTGCATCATTTCGGCATCGCCCGATTCCAGGCGCTTGACGCTGGGCGGCAGGTTTTTCAAGCTCGGCAATTCATTGACCTGGGCAAACACGGTGCCCAGTTCCAAGCCGTTCAACTCGACGTTGATGATCACGTCGCGATTGCGGTCGAGCCGATCGATAGCGGCCGGTCCGCTGTCGAGGCGCAGATCGGCCACCGTACCCAGCATCACATTGCCGTTTTTGCCCGGCACCGGCAATCTTTGCAGCGTGCTGATGTCTTGGCGTGCGTTTTCCGGCAGGCTTACGCGGATCGGGATCTGGCGCTCCGGCAAATTGAGTTTGGCCAAGGCTTGGTCATAGTCGCCGGCGGTTGCCACTCGCAGGGTCTCGCCGATTGCAGCGGCGGTCACGCCGAGGTCCGCCGCCTTGGCGAAATTCGGCGTGACGACGATTTCCGGGCGCAGCAGGCTGGCGCTCGAAGTGACGTTGCCGATGCCGGGCAGCGTGCGGATTTCACGCTGTACCGCCTGCGCCGCCTCCGACAGGGACTTCGGATCTTCGCCCGACAGTACGAGCGCGAGTTTTTCGCCGTTGTCGCCGGTGCCGACCGTGATGCGTACGCCGGGCAGCACCGACAGCGTCTCGCGCACGCCGGCTTCGATATCGGACTGCTTCCGGGAACGCGCGGTGCGATGCGTGAGACTGATGGTAAGCGCAGCCTTGCGCGCCTCGCTCAAACTGCCGGCGGCAAACACATCGCCACCGCCGAAGCCGCTGCCGATCGCCGTGTAGATCTGCGTCACGTCCTTGTCCTTCATCAGCAACAGGCGCGCCTGTTCGGCCATGGCGCGCGTTTCTTCCAGCCGGCTGCCAGGCGGCAGTTCCAGCGTGACCATGGTTTGGCTGCGGTCGGCGGGAGGAACGAAACCGGTCGGCAGCAAGGGAATCAAGGCCAGCGACGCGACAAAGAACAAGCCGGCCATCAGGGTGGTCAGCACCCGATGCCGGAGGCACCAGGCGGCGGCATCCATGTAGCGCAGCATCAAGCGGCTTTCCTTTTTCTGCTGCACCATCGGCTTGAGCAGATACGCCGCCATCATCGGCGTCAGAAGACGCGCAACGACCAGCGAGGCGGCGACGGCGAGCGCGGCGGTCCAGCCGAATTGCTTGAAGAATTTTCCGGGAATACCGCTCATGAAGGCGGTCGGCAAAAACACCGCGATCAGCGTAAACGTGGTCGCGATGACCGCCAGCCCGATTTCGTCGGCAGCTTCCAGCGCGGCCTGGAACGGCGTCTTGCCCAGGCGCAGATGGCGCACGATGTTTTCGATTTCGACGATCGCGTCGTCGACCAGGATGCCAACCACCAGCGCCAGCGACAGCAGAGTCACTGTGTTGAGGGTGAAACCGAACCATTGCATCGCGACAAAGGTCGGGACGATCGACAGCGGCAGCGCGGCGGCAGTCACCAGAGTCGCACGCCAGTCGCGCAAAAACAGCCAGACCACCAGCACTGCCAAGAGCGCGCCCTCGTATAACAACGCCATCGAGCCGTCATAGGAATCCTGCACCGGCTCGACCGCATTGAATGCTTCCTGCACCGTCACATGCGCCTGCCCGGCATTGAGCTTGGCGACAGCTTGCCGCACCGCCTTGGCCACGGTGACTTCACTCGCGCCCTTGGTGCGCCGGATCTCGAAACCGACCACCGGCTTGCCGTCGAGCAGCGCGGCGGCGTTGCGTTCGCTCACCGTGTCGGTGACCTGGGCCACTTGGTCAAGGCGGATTCTACGGCCGTCCGGCAACGCCATCTCAAGCGCGCCGAGCTGCGCCGCGCTGGCGACTGTGCCGATGGTGCGCACCGCCTGGCGCGCGCCGCTGATGTCGGCCTTGCCGCCGGGCGACTCCTGCTGCACTCGCTGCAGCTGGCGCGAAATATCGGCAGCCGACACATTCAATGCATACAGACGCGCCGGATCGAGTTCGATGCGCACCTCGCGGCTGACGCCGCCGACGCGGGAAATCCTGCCGACGCCGGGCACGGCAATCAAGGCTTTGGACACGCTGTTGTCGACGAACCAGGACAAAGCTTCTTCATCGAGCTGATCCGAGCTGACCGTGTAAGTCAGGATCGGCCGCTCCGAAGTGCTGAGCTTGGACATGATCGGGTCCTTGACCTCGGCCGGCAGGTCGCCGCGCACCCGGCTGACCGCATCGCGCACGTCATCCATCGCATCGCCGACCTCTTTTTCCAGGCGAAATTCGACCGAGGTGGTGACGCTGCCGTCGCTGATGTTGCTATAGATGTGCTTGACATCGGACAGCGTCGCGACCGAGTTTTCTATCTTGCGCGCCACCTCGTTTTCGAGCTGGGCCGGCGAGGCGCCGGGCAAGCTGGTGTTGACGACGACGATCGGCAATTCAATGTCAGGAAATTCCTGCACGCCCATGCTGCGAAAACTCATCACACCGGCAATGGTCAGCAGGATGAACAGCAGGATCGCGGGAATCGGATTGCGGATCGACAATGCGGAGAAATTCATCAATTCATCCTTATCCGTTCAACCGGGTGGCGCGGCATGCCGCAGCAACGGCCGTTAATTCAGCCTCGGCGCCGAGGGATGATGGCGAACACGACGCAATCAGATGAAAACTCAGGCTTTTGAGATCGATCAATGGCTGCGAGGATACGTCCGCCGGTGTCGTCGGCGCCACCACCTTGACCGTATCGCCATCAGCCAGGAAGCCGGCGCCTTGCACCACCAGCGTGGTATCGGCCGTGATGCCGTTCAGCACCTCCACCCTCTCCTGCACGCGCCTTCCCAAGCTGACCTTGGTTTGCGCCACCTTGCCGTTGCCGCCGACGCGGAATACGAAGCTGAAGCCGTCGCGCAGCACTACCGCACTCTGCGGCACAGTCAACGCTGCCGAACGCCCCAGTTCAAATTCGCCGCTGGCAAACATGCCTGCGCGTGCTTCGCTGCCGACCGGCAGGTCGACGTACACCAGCGCATTGCGGGTTTGCAGGTCGACGCTCGGCGCGATCTTGCGCACCTTGCCTTCGAGCCTGGTGCCGTTTGCGGCCAGCAGCCTGACCGTTTGTCCCGGCTTGACCCGCAGCAGGTCGCCCGAGGTCACTTCGGCGCGCCATTCGAGGCGATTCTTACGGATCAGCTTGAATAATTCCTGGCCGGCTTGCGCGACTGCACCGACGGTTGCGCTGCGAGCAGAAATCACGCCGTCGTCGGGTGCGGTGACCTGGGTCTGACGCAGGCGGATCTGTTCCAGCGTCAGGCGCGCCAGGGCCGATTTGAGACGCGCCTGGGCACTGCGCTCCGCCGTCATGTATTGCGTGATCTGCTGCGCACTCATGGCGCCGCTGGTCGACAGCGTGCGAGCCCTTTCGGCATTCGATTGCGCTTCGGATAGGGCGGCACGCGCCTCTTCCACCAGCGCTTCCTGCTGTGCCAGATCAGCCGCCACACTGTCCCGCGAAAACTGCGCCAGCACTTGGCCGCGCTGCACGACATCGCCGACGTTGGCCTGCATTTCCACCAGGCGCTGGCCGCCCAGCTCGGCGCCGATGATCGCTTCCTGCCAAGGCATGATGCTGCCGTTGGCCGATAGAGACAGCGGCAGTTCGCTGGTTTGCGGCTTGGCGACAGTCACGGTCAGCGCCGGCTTTTGCCTGGCGTCCGGGGCAAGCTTGGCGCTGTCGGCGGCGGCGACCCAAATCCCGGCGCTGCTCAACAGCGCGATCAGGGACAGGCTGCAAATTTGTTTTGCGCTGAATGCTTTCATCGGATGCGTCCTTATTCTTGTTCTTGCTGTTCTATATTCAATAGTTCGGGGGCGGCAGGTCGGCACGCCAGCCGCCGCCTAAAGCTTTGTATAGAGAGATCCATGCCAGCACGCGTTCCCGCTGCAGGCTGATCAGCGTTTGGCGCGCGGCCAAGGCGGTGCGGCGCGCCTCTTCCAGGTCCAGCAAACTGCCGGTGCCGGCCTTGAAGCGATCGTCGCTGGCAAGCAGGAAACGTTCGAAATCGCGCGCTGCAGCACTTGCATCCGTCTCGCGCCGGGCCGCCGCATCAAGCCGCACCAGCGCCTCTTCGATCTCGCGCACTGCGCTGCGCACCAGTTGCCGATAAGCGGCGAGCTGTTCGTCGTAACGCGCCTGCGCGGCATCGACGCCGGCCTTGCCGCGCCCGGCGTCGAACAGCGGCAAGGATAGCGCCGGACCGAAGGACCAGGTGCCGCCATCGACGTCGGGCGTGCCGGCCACGCGCAAGCCGGCAATGCCGATGCTGCCCAGCAGCGACAGGCGCGGCAAGCGCCTGGCTTGCGCCACATCGATGTCCGCTGCCGCTGCGGCCAGTTCCCGCTCTTGCGCGGCGATGTCGGGGCGTTGCGCCAAGGCTTGCGCCGGCACCATGTCGACCGCAATGCCTGCCGGCCGCGGCAAATTATCATTGCCCGCGAGTTTGGCGCGCAAGTCCGGCTCAGCCAGGCCGCTCAAGGCCACCAGCGCCTTGATGTTCAAATCGCACTCGGCGCGTTGCGCAATCAGACGCTGGCGCGCATCGGCCATCGAGGCCTCGATCAGCGCGCCATCGGCCGGCGCGGTAAATCCGGCCTTGACCTTAAGTGCCGTCAATTGCCCGGTTTGCTCGCGCGAGCCGAGGTCTTGCGCCAGCACCGCTGCCGTCGCCCTGCAGGCGCGATAACCCACCAGCATGGCAGCGACCTCGGCCGCCAGCGAGATGCGCATCTCGTGCCAACCTGCGGTGCGCGCTGCCAGCCGCGCATCGGCGGCAGCGGCGGCGTGGCGATTGGCGCCGAACAAATCGATTTCCCAACTGGCGTCGAGATTCGCACCGGCGCTGCTGCTGCGGCCATCCACGCCGGGGCCGGTCAAGGCTTTGGCACGCGTGGTGCGCACATTGCCGTCGAGAGCCGGAAACAAGGTGCTGCGCGATGAGACCAGCCCGGCACGCGCCTGCGCGATACGGGCCAGCGCCTGCGCCAAGGTCGGGCTGCCGGCTTGCGCCGCGTCGACCAGTTCGACGACCAGCGGATCATCAAATTGGGCCCACCAGTTTTTTAAATTGCCGAGCCTGCCGTCATGCGGCAAAAAAGGTGGAAGACTGGCTTGAAATTGCGCGGGAACGGCAGGCGACGGTACTTGATACGTCGGGCCGACAGTGCAAGCGCCAAGGGAAAATACCACGCTTGCGAGACCGGCAATCTTGCATGACTGCATCCACTATTCCTTTCAATTGTTCTGCGACAAGAACCGGTAAAGGCTCGGGCACATCAGCCAAACCGCTTGGAAACGCCGCTCAGGATAACCGAATCCTGCTTGACTCGCCTCAACTTGCAAATTCGCGCCAAGCTGTTTCCTTGGAGCGCGGCAAGATTGAGGGCATCGCCGGCTCCATGTTATGCGACTCTTGCATAACAGTATAAAAACTCGGCATTAGTTATCTGCATCCCGCAACATTAAGCTAATGGTCTGTGTTGATCTTGTGCGCTTTTAAAATTCGCATTTCCATATTTAATCGACAGGACCGGCACTTCAACAATAAAAGCCTCACCCTCACTACGGAGCCCGTGCGGGAAGAGAGCAAGACCTCACATCGCCTCCTCATCCCACTATCAGGACAAACCAGAATGAAAACTCTTGCTAGCCTACTCAGCAACCACATCCGCCGTCATGCCGCCATGTTCGCGCTGTGGATTGCCGGGGCCGCCATTGCCGTGCCGGCCGGCGCGCTCGAACTCATCACCGAAGAGAACGCGCCCTTCAATTATTTGGACAACCAGCAGCGCGTCAGCGGCATCTCTACCGAAATCCTGATAGAAATGGGTCGCCGCACCGGCATCCCGATGAAAATCCAAGTGACGCCGTGGGCCCGCGCCTATCAGACTGCACTCAACAGCGCCGACACGTGCGTGTATTCCACCGTGCGCCTGCCGGAGCGCGAAGCCTTGTTTAAATGGCTCGGC
This sequence comes from uncultured Burkholderiales bacterium, assembly GCA_966211965.1. Lineage (GTDB taxonomy): Bacteria > Pseudomonadota > Gammaproteobacteria > Burkholderiales > Burkholderiaceae_D > CBIHON01. Next base: position 223,976 of record CBIHON010000001.1, read on the forward strand.
CCGATTTCGATCAACAAGTGGGCCCTATTTGCCAAAGGCGACTTCAACACGCCATTGGCCAACATTAATGATGCGCGTTCGTTCCGCATCGGCGGCGTGATCCTGGACGCCAAATCACTGTACTTGAAATCGCTCGGCTTTTCGAATTTCGACCTGGTTGGCGACGACAATCTGAACCTGGCGAAGCTGATGGCGGGACGCATCGATCTCTGGATTTCGGGGCTCTACCGCGGCAAGGATTTGGCGGCCCAGGTCGGCATCAAGAATATCAAGCCGGTACTGGTGGTGCGTGAAGTCGAATACTTTTTGGCATGCAATCCAAAAACTTCGGAAGAAACGCTGAACACGTTGAACCACGCGCTGCAGGCGCTCAAGAAGGAAGGTTACGTCAAGGCGGTAACCGACCGCTATGCGGATCGCATGCAGCCTTGATGCAACACCACATACCCCGCCAGTCGGGGTATTTTTTTTACCGAAGGAAATGCACTTACCGGCCGAACAGAGAGTGCTCCGAACTTCGCAAATATTCCCCCCACGCCCCCCCCCCGAGAATATCAACTCCTCGGTCGCTCCCTGCAAAACTCGACAGCGAGCTTTCACACCTGCAGCCGCGAAAAAGCAAGTGCCAAATTCCCGTTGGCGCCAGCGCGATACCGCACATTAAGGAGTGGCTTGGCAGCAAACTTTGCTGCACAATATGCCCGCATCAAGCGGCAAAAAGACCCTTGCCGCGACCGCTGCAGGGCCGTCCGCCCTGGCTGGTCCGCGACGATTCGCTGCCCCAGCAAAGAGAGCCGCTGATTTTTGATTGAACCAAAATGTCCTGGCTGGCAACCCATGAGTCGAGTCCGGGGTACTAGAGCAGTTTCAGCCTGACCGTACAGGAGCCAAGGTTGAGCCGAGAAGCGCAACCGTACGAATGGTACGGTGAGCATCGCAGGCGCAAGATTGGCCGTGTGCGGTCAGGATGCAACTGCTCTAGACCGCAATCATTATAAAGCCCATGCGCAAATTGAATCAGTGGAGATCGCTCATGACCTGCCAACCTCTGCCCAAACTCCTGTCCTTTGCGGTCCGGCGTCTGCATGGCGCAACCGGCACGGCCCTGCTTGTGATTTTCACCTTGTTTTCGGCTCCCTTGGCGGCCCAGGGAGACGGCAGGATAGCGCTGGTAGTGGGCAATTCGGCATATCGCAGCGGCCCTTTGCATAATCCGGGCAATGATGCCCGGGCAGTGGCAGCCAGCTTGAAATCGCTCGGCTTTCGCGTGATCTTGCGCGAAAACACCACGCGCAAGGAATTGACTGAGGCTTTGCGTGAATTTTCCCTGCTGGGGATGCGTAGCGAGGTCCGGCTTTTTTTCTATGCCGGCCACGGCATACAGTGGAAGGGACATAACTACCTGATCCCGGTGGACGCCGATTTTCAGTCCGAAGACGACCTGCCGCGCCAGACCGCCGATGTCACCGAACTCCTGGAGCGCATGGGAACGGCCAAAGCCGGACTCAACCTGGTCATTCTCGACGCCTGCCGCAACAATCCCTTCGGTTCACTCACTTCACAGCTGGCCGATTCGCGCTACTTCAAGCGACGCGGCATATCGCAGCGCGCATCGGGATTGGCGGCGGTTGACGCGCCGAGCGGCACCCTGGTCGCATTTTCAACCGCGCCCGGTTCGGTGGCGGCGGATAACGCCGGCCAGGCACACAGCGTCTATACCAAGCATTTGCTGCAATGGCTGGACACGCCAGGACTTCCCGTCGAACGCATGTTCAAGCAAGTACGCATCGGCGTAGCGCAGGAAACCCAGCATCAGCAAGTGCCTTGGGAAACCAGCAGCCTGATGGGCGACTTCTGTTTCAAGACAGAAGGCAAAAAGGGATGCGGAAACTAATGTTCCACCAGCAACAACGCTGCCATGACATCTTTAGCCCTAAGAGCCGCTAAATAAATGCCGCTGGCCAGGCGCGCCGACGCAGGCAGTATGAACGTACGGCAAGGAGAAGCAACCACGCCAGCGGCTTTTATTGAGAGGCTCCAAGGGAGCGCTGCGACATGGCTATCTTCCATTGCAACGTAAAGTCTGCGTTGTGGAAATCTTATATTGGTATTAAATTGGTTTAACTTCAACATTATCTGATCAAAATTCAAAGGGGGCGATTCCATGAGGGTGGCATTGAGAAGAGAACTACTATTTTTATTCAGCCTTTGCATACTGTGGATGGGTTGGCTGGCGCAGGCATCGGCGCAAACGGCCCCCATGACCTGTACATTGACGATCACCGATCCAAGCGGCAATTCGACCCCGACCACGATCAACTCTACCAATACCAATAACATTGCCTTGGGAAGTTTTTTTCAGCCTAACGGTCAATATACGGTTTCGGTCTCTGCATGTTCGCAGGCGATAGCCAGCACGACTTGGCTGATCGGCAGCACGAGCGTTAGCGGAGCGTCTGCAACCTTTACGGCGCCGGCCGCAGGCCAGCCGGTCAATATTTCCCTGAAAACCTCCGCCGTATCAGGCACCCAAATCACTGCATCGATCAGCGGCACCTCCATCACGCCGCCGCCGCCGACCTGCAACATCAGCGGCCCGGCAACCGCCTCCACCGGTGATATCGTCACCCTGACGGCAACGGCTTGCACCAACAATCCGGTCAATTACCAGTGGCTGGGCAATCCGCTTTCCGGTCAAGGCAGCTCGCAAGCCACGTACAAGATTGCTGCCACCTCGGGCACGGAAACCTTCTCGCTCATTCCCGCCAATGCCGGCGGTTCCGGACCACAGGCAAACTTCGCCGTTTCGATTGTTCCCAAACCTGCGGTTCCCGGCGCGCCTATCATGGGTGGTGCCACGGCCGGCAATAAACAGGCAACCGTCACTTTCGCAGCGCCAAGCTCCAGCGGTAGCAGTCCGATCACCGGCTATACGGTGACGTCGAATCCCGCCGGAGGGGTCGATACCAACGCCGGCACGCTGGGCCTTTCGCACGTCATTACCGGCCTGACCAATGGCGTTTCCTATACCTTTACCGTCACCGCCACCAATAGCGTCGGCACCAGCGCACCATCCAATCCAAGCAACGCAGTGACCCCGACCGCTCCAATCGTCCCGCCCACTTTGACGGCGCCGAGCGCACCGATCATGGGAGGGGCCACCGGCGGTGACGCACGCGCTGTCGTCAGCTTTTCCACACCGGCCTCGGATGGCGGCAGTCCGATCACCGGTTATACCGTGACGTCGAATCCCGCCGGAGGAGTCGACACCAATGCCGGCACCCTGGGTCTGAGTCACGTCATCACTGGCCTCGCCAACGGCACGGCCTACACCTTTACCGTCACGGCGACCAATAACATCGGCACCAGCCCACCGTCCTCGCCCAGCAATTCGATCACCCCGGCGGCGCAGGTGACGCCGCCTGCGGTTACGCCGCCCGAGGCGCCCATCATGGGTACCGCCACGGCCGGCAATGCTCAGGCAACGGTTACATTCAGTCCCCCGAATTCCGACGGCGGCCTGCCGATCACCGGGTATACCGTGACATCGAGCCCACCGGGCGGGATCGACAGCGGTGCCGGCACCCTGGGCTTATCGCACGTCATCACCGGGCTTACCAACGGCGTCACTTACATCTTCATGGTCACGGCCACCAACAACGCCGGCACCAGCCCTCCGTCCGCCGCCAGCAACGCGGTCACACCCAGGGGCTCTGCGCTGACGCTGAACTTGTCGCCGGCCAGCCTCACCTTCGGAACGCAAGCGCCCGGCACCACCAGCGCCCCCCAAACGGTAACCCTCACCAACAGCGGCAACTCGCCGATCAACATCACCGGCACCGCGATCAGCGGGGAGTTTGCACGAACCAGCACCTGCGGCCCAACCCTGGCCGCCGGAGCCACCTGCACGATATCGGTGACCTTCAGCCCGACCGCGGCCGGCGCAAGAAGCGGCACGCTGACCATCGATAGCAACGCCAGCGGCAGCCCGCACAGCATTGCCCTCTCCGGCAGCGGCACGCAACAGCAGTCACTGAGCATCCGGCCGACGAATACCTCGCCCCTGGTCGCCACGCCTGGCTCCCCTTTGATGCTGGAGGTTCTGGTGACCGAATCCGGCACATCGTCGGTACCGGCGGTCGGCGTCACCGTAAGCTGGACGGCCAATACTGCCGGCGATGTGCTCTCCGGCGCCACTTCCGTCACCGACGCCAACGGACGCGCCAGGGTCGATCTCACTATCGGCAATGCCGCTGGCGGCCACACGGTAAGAGCCAGCGCGGTCGGCTCGACGCCCTATGACTTCAATGTCAACAGCATTATTTCAGCGGTTCAGGAACCGGCAAATCTGGTGACCCAAGCCATGATGCAAACCGCCGTCGCTTCGACACAAATACAGTTGGCAAACATCCGCAACCGGCTGGACCAGATACGCCTGCTGCGCGGGGCCAATACCAATTCGGCCAAGGTCAATGTCACGGCGCAAGGAACCGCGATTCCGATCGACCAGATCGCTGCGGCATTCAAAAAGGATCAAGACAAGAATACGCCCCAGGGCCGTGGCGCCAGCAGCGACGATTTCGAGCGCTGGGGCTTTTTCGTCAACGGCAACGTTGAAATCGGCAAGCAGACCTTGAGCGGCGGCCAGGGCTTCGAACCGACCTCGCGCGGTCTCACCGCTGGGCTGGACTACCAGTTCGACGGCGGGCACGTAATCGGCGCCGGGTTGGGCTTGGCCCGCGTCAACACCGACTTGTTGGGCGATTCCGGCACACAGCGTTTGAACGGGCATAGCATTTCCGTCTACGGCAGTTACGTGCCGGCCGAAAAAATGTACATCGACGCGACGCTCAATCTCGGCAACAACAACTACGATACCGACCGGCGCTTGCTGAACTTCGACGGCGTGACGCGCGAGACCGCCTTCAGCAGCACCAGCGGCAAGCAGACGGCATTTGCCCTTACCGCAGGTGGCGACTACCACTACGATGCGGTGCGCCTGAATCCCTATGCCCGATACGAATACATTCGGGCAACGGCGGACGGCTTTACCGAAAGCGGATCGAGCCAAAACCTGATGGTAAGCAGCCAGGAATTGACCACCAATTGGTTCACCGCAGGCGTACAAGCCAGCTATACCATCAGCACTGGTTTCGGCGTGGTGATCCCGCAAGGCCGCCTGGAGTTCACCCGGCAAAACACCAGCAATCCAAAGCTGGTGACGGCCAGCCTGGTAAACGGCGGCAACCTGCTGACCTTGTCCAGAGTCGATCAAAGCGGCAATTTCGGCATCGCCGGGCTGGGTGTGACGGTCATGCTGGCGCGTGGGATCAATGCCTATTTGAACTACGAAACCATGTTCGGTAAATCGAATACCTCGATGTACCGCTGGGCTTTCGGTATGAGTATTCCATTTTAAGAAAGATGAACCGGCCGGCCCGGCCATGCAACCCAAACGTATGGCCGGGCTGTCAGGAGAATGTTGCAATTACATGTACCCGCCCCTGAAAGCCATTTGAAGAAACTGTAGACAAAGCGCCGTCCCGGGCACGCCAAGGCTGGCGTGAATAGCAATCCCGAGCTCGGCGTTCACGGCGTTTTGTCTACCGCTTCCAACTTTTCATTCAGGATTAAACCTATGCTAGCGAGCTTATTGCTGCGTATCGGATTAGCGATTTCCCTATTGATACCGCTCTATTCGGCAGCCCAATCGGCCTCCTCCGAGGCCATCTCCGATCCGGCGCGCCACACCATCGTGTCGTGCAAGCTGCCGGTGCAAACCAGAAAGATGGGGCAAATGGCGATGTTCGCAGTACCGGGCCCCGTCATCCGGATTGAAGCCCTGAAATGCGAGTTGCGCGGCGGCACTTACGTCATGCCCGACAGCCGCGGCAATCTATGCGAAGAAATCAAGCATATCCGGGCCAGCGCTGAAGCGGCCGACGTCAATGCCATGCGCTTGCTGGGGCATGCCTATGAAGCGGACTGGGACCCGAATTGCCCGCCCAAACCGAATGAGGCGGTCGTCTGGTACGAAAAGGCCGCCTTGAAAGGGGATCGCCAAGCAGCCATGGCGCTGTCGCGCCTGCTGGCCTCCGGCAAGGGCTTAGCCGGTGCCGATCCGGTCAAAGCCAAACGCTGGCTCGATGCCGCGCTCGGCACCGATACCACCGCGTTGTTCAACGCCGATTCGCAGCGCAGCTTGAGTTCGCTGGAAGAAATGCGCAAGCGTGTTCAAGATCTGGAACGCCAAGTGGAACAACTGGAGCAAGAGCGCCGTAAAGCCCCTAAAGGCAGCGGCGCGGCCAACGAGTTGACACCCAAACTTCAGCAGCTGCAAGCACAGCAAGCGGAATTGCGCAAGACTTACGAACAGCAGGTAGATCAGTTGGATCCACGCTTGCTGGTCGCCGGTTCCGCCGGTGTCCAGCAGGAATTGCAAATCGTGATGCTGGATCCGCCGATTTTTGCGCAGCGCTCAATGCAGCCGATCACCGTTCCCATTTCTGGCTCGGAAAAAACCCGGCCCGAATACGAAGTGATCGGCCGTGTCATCCTGCCGCCGGACCGGCGTAATGGCTTGAAGGTCACCGTGAATGGCCAACCGGTCGAAACGATCGAGAACGACGGCTTTTTCCGCCATCCCGTACCCTTGCAAAAAACCCGCAGCGTCGTGGTGGAAGCATCGTTGTCCGGCGCACGCGCCGCCTCCCAACAGTTCAAGCTTGAATTTTCCTCGGAAAAATCCAGCCAGGTTACCGCCGAGCGCGATGTCGAGAAGAAGCGGTCCGGGCGATCGGTTGCGTTGGTGGTCGGCATATCGAATTACAACGAGGCAAAGGCTTCGAAGTCCGGCAAGCAATTCTGGCCCAACCTGGACAACGCGCGCAATGATGCGCTCGGGTTGGGACAGATGCTGGAAAAGAATTACGGTTTCGAGGTGGAATACCTGCTCGACGAAAATGCGACTCACGATCGCATCTTGAATTCCTTGATACGCCTGCGGGAAACCATGCGCAAAGACGACCAGCTCATCATTTACTATGCCGGACATGGCGAGATCGACCGTGTCAGCACGCGCGGCTTCTGGATTCCTTACGATGCCTGGGATCAGACCTCCATGGGGTCACGCTGGATTCAGTCGGAACAGATCACCAACCAGCTCGAAGCGATCAATGCGGGCCAGGTTTTACTGATCTCGGATTCCTGTTATTCAGCCGCACTCAATCCGGCAATCGGCCGGGTCAGCAGCTTGGCGACCGAGCGCAGCCGCGCCAATGTCATCGCCGAATTGTCCAAGCGTAACGCGCGAATCTTGATGAGTTCTGGCAGTTACTCTCCGGTGGCAGACGGCGGTGCGCAGGGACATTCGCTTTTCACCTACGCCTTGCTGGATTCATTGCAAATCAACGCCGGTGCGGTCATGGGCCGGGATCTCTTCAACCGCGTGGAAAGCATGGTTTTGCGTAAGGCGCGAGAAATGCGCTACAACGTGAATCCGCAATACGGCGGGCTGGATGGGGCCGGCCATCTTGGCGGCGATTTCGTGTTTCGCCGTGCTACCTGACAGATCGCGCGGGCGAGCCAGATATCTCCGTAATGATGGATCTGAGCCGAATCCTTTCTGCCTGCGATATGCGACGCGTAAAGGCCGTTTTTTCAGTTCTGGGCACCGGGCTCATATTGATGACCTGTCTGTTATTGCCCGCTTGTTCGCCTCTCAATCTGGCGCATGGCAACAATGAAACGCGCGAGCTTGTTCAAGGGCAGGGTTTTCGGCACCTGGTATTGACGCGGTATTTTCACGATGCCGCCATCAGCGGCCAACAACCTGTCTTCGTGTTCGTCGAAAACGATGGCCTCCCTTGGCAAACACCGACAGTGGTCTCAAACGATCCGACTCCGCGCCGTCCGGTAGCGCTCGGATTGTTCCGCAAAACCGATGCGCCAGCAATTTATTTGGGCAGACCATGCCAATGGGTCGGCACATTCGAGCCTCCCTGCCATCCGTATTTCTGGACCCATGGACGCTTTCATCCGGATGTGGTGAACAGCCTGATCGCCGCGCTCGAAAAAGTTCTGCACGACGACAAGCGGCCTTTGATTCTGGTCGGACATAGCGGCGGCGGTGCGCTTGCCGTACTTATTGCCCATTCTCTCAAACGGCCGGTAGCGGTGGTAACGCTGGCAGCCGTGTTGGACCACCAGAAATGGGCGACACGTCTTGCACTATCCCCTTTGATGGGCAGCTTGAATCCTGCGACCGCCCCCCCCAGGTCGTACGCCGCGCTGGCTGAGCTTCATGTTTTCGGGGCCTTGGACGAGGTGGTGAAAAGCGATGATGCAGCAGCCTACCTCAACCGCTTTCCGAGCGAAACGCTGAGCTTGCCGCAAGCCGATCACAATTGCTGTTGGGAAAATTGGTGGGCTGCGGAAGGATTGGACCATGCGAAGCGCTTGGCGCTTGCCCGATAAACACACGCAAGAAAAAAGGGCTGCAAGCCTAAACTTGCAACCCTTTCCTACTGCTTGTTTTGGTGCCGGCTGCCGGGATCGAACTGGCCACCTGATGATTACAAATCAACTGCTCTACCATATGAGCTAAGCCGGCGAAACTTGAAAAGCAATATTGTACTTTATTTGATACGTGTCAGTCTAGGACGGCCGCCATTTTTTGGTGGGTCGGTATCGTCCGTAGGTTTATTCTCGCCCGCCTCTTCGCTCCGCTCGCCTTGAACTGGTGGTACGGCAGACAGACTGGCTGGGCTCCCGGTCGAATCTGCAAGGTCCGAACTGCCTCCGTCCGCCGGTTTGTCTTCGCCGACAGGCAAACGCGAGACCTCGAAAGCCATGCCCTGGCCGTTTTCGCGCGCGTAAATTGCCACGACATTTGCCACCGGCACCAGGATTTCACGCGATACACCGCCGAAACGCGCATTGAAATAAATTGAGTCGTTCTCCATTTTCAATCCGCTGGTGGCGCTGAAACTGATGTTGAGGACGATCTCGCCATTCTTGACGAATTCTCTTGGTACGCGGGTATTCGCATCGACCATCGCCGCCAGATACGGGGTATAACCATTGTCGGTACACCATTCGTAAATTGCGCGTAGCAGATAGGGCTTGGTAGATGTTTCAGACATTGTTTTGTGGTTCGTACATGTATGTGGCAGCCCGGTTTGGCGCCCATCGTATTTTCGGAAGCCTCCTCTGCTGCCGAAAATCATTTGCGGCAGCAGAGGAGGAAATACGATGCGCCACGCCGACCTAGCGGCGCATGACCTTCTCGGACGGCGTCAATGCCTCAATGTAGGCCGGACGCGAGAAGATACGTTCAGCATACTTCATCAACGGGGCCGCGGTCTTGGACAATTCGATCCCGTAGTGATCCAGGCGCCACAGTAGCGGCGCGATCGCCACATCCAGCATCGAAAAATCATCGCCAAGCATGTACTTGTTCTTCAGGAACAAGGGAGCCAGCGTGGTCAGGCGATCGCGGATTTCGGCGCGGGCCTTTTCCTGGTTTTTTTCAGTGTTCTTCGATTTGTCGTTCTCCAATGCATGGACATGGATAAACAATTCTTTTTCGAAATTGAACAACATCAGGCGTGCACGAGCGCGCATCAACGGATCTGCCGGCATCAATTGCGGATGCGGGAAACGCTCATCGATATATTCATTGATGATGTTGGATTCGTACAGAATCAAATCGCGCTCAACCAGGATCGGTACCTGGCCGTAGGGATTCATGGTGGAGATATCTTCCGGCTTGTTGAACAGGTCGACGTCGCGCACTTCAAAATCCATACCTTTCTCGAACAATACGAGACGGCAACGTTGTGAGAAAGGACAGGTAGTACCCGAATAGAGAACCATCATTTTTATAGTTCCTTAGAAACAAAGAGGGTGAGACGCGGACGGCTCACCCTGAAACGAATGCCCGCAGCGAACTGCGAGCATAAAACTTATTTGACTTCCTTCCAGTATGACGCGTTCAGACGCCATGCAAGAAGCGAAAGCAAACCGAGAAATAGGAAGACCCAGATGCCCAATCTCTTGCGAAAGCTTTTCGCAGGCTCACTCATCCAGTCCAGATAACCCACCAGATCAGCCACGGCAACATCATAATCCAGCGATGACAATTTGCCTGGTTTGACCTGCTCGAATCCGGCGAACTTGTGTACCGTTTTGCCGGCTTCATGCGGATCTTTTTCTTCGACGAACTTGGCCGAGCGCACACCTTGCAACTCCCACAAGGCGTGCGGCATCCCGACGTTCGGGAACACCATGTTGTTCCACCCGGTCGGACGGCTGTCGTCTTTGTAGTAAGTGCGCAGATAGGTGTAAATCCAGTCCGAGCCCGAACCTGCCTCGGATGCCTTGGAGCGCGTAATCACCGATAAGTCCGGTGGCGCGGCACCGAACCATTCCTTGGCATCCTTGGGCGACATCGAGATCTTCATCAAATCGCCTACCTTGTCGCCGGTGAAGAGCAGGTTGTTCTTGATCTGTTCTTCGGTCAGGCCGATATCGCGCAAACGGTTGTAACGCATCGCTGCTGCGGAGTGGCAGTTCAGGCAATAGTTGACGAACAGCTTGGCGCCATGCTGCAAGGACGCCAGATCAGTGCGTTCCGGTGCGCGATCGAGCGGGAAATTCCCTTCATTTGCCAGCGCGAACGCCGGCACGAGTGCAAGAGCCGCAATCAGTTTTTTCAGCAATTTCATGATTTCTTAAATCCCTTTGCGCTTAGTGTCGTCAATTCAATGGGGATGAAACGTGACACGCTTCGGAACAGGCTTGAATGTCCCCATTGCACTCCACCAAGGCATCAAGAGGAAGAAGCCGAAGTAAATGAAGGTGCCGATCTGCGCAACCAAGGTGCGGCCCTCGGTCGGGGGCAGGATACCCAGGTAGCCGAGCACGATAAACGCGATGCCGAACAGGATATAGACATATTTATGCCAACTCGGGCGATAGCGGATCGATTTGACCGGGGACATGTCGAGCCATGGCAAAGCAAACAAGATCATGACCGATACGCCCATCAGTACCACGCCCCAGAATTTCGCATCGAACACGGACATGCCGACGATAACGAGCAATGCCGCCCCTGCTATACCTATTTTCACAAGTCCGCTCAATTTGGTCTTCAGGAAAACCAGGATGACATAGGCGACCACACCTATTTTCAGCCACGTCATGAAATCCGAAGTGGTGGCACGCAGGATCGAATAGAACGGGGTGAAATACCAGACCGGTGCGATGTGCGGCGGGGTTTTCAGCGAATCGGCGGGAATGAAGTTGTTGTATTCCAGGAAGTAGCCGCCCATTTCCGGCGCAAAGAATACGACTGCGCTGAAGATGACCAGGAAAACCGTCACGCCAAAGACGTCATGCACCGAATAGTAAGGATGCGAAGGAATCGCATCGAGCGGATGTCCGTCGGCACCCAGCGTGTCCTTGACTTCAATGCCGTCCGGATTGTTCGAGCCCACTTCATGCAAGGCGATCAAATGCGCGACCACCAGGCCGAGCAACACCAGTGGAATGGCAATCACATGGAATGCAAAGAAGCGGTTCAGGGTGGCGTCGGATACCACGTAGTCACCGCGAATCCACAAGGACAGGTCAGGACCGATGAAAGGAATCGCCCCGAACAGGTTGACGATCACTTGGGCGCCCCAGTAGGACATCTGCCCCCAAGGCAGCAGATAGCCGAAGAAGGCTTCGCCCATCAGGCACAGGAAAATCGCGACACCGAACAGCCAGATCAGCTCGCGCGGTTTGCGATAGGATCCGTACAACAGGCCGCGCACCATGTGCAGGTAGACGACGATGAAGAATGCCGAAGCGCCGGTGGAGTGCATGTAACGCACCAGCCAGCCCCAAGGCACATCGCGCATGATAGAGGTTTCAACCGAGAAGAAAGCCAGGTTGGCATCCGGCTTGTAGTGCATCGTCAGAAAGATGCCGGTGACGATCTGGATTACCAGCACCAGCATCGCCAGGGAACCAAAGATGTACCAGAAATTGAAGTTTTTCGGCGCGTAGTACTTGCCCCATTGATCGTTCCACAGCTTGCTCAGCGGGAAACGGGCATCGACCCAGTTCAGGGCCTTGGCTGCAACGGGCGCATTGGCCGGGAGTTTTTTCTCGACAAATGCCATGATCAAGCCTCGCCTTTCTCGTCTTTACCGATGACCAGCTTGCTGCCAACGTACATGTGACGCGGCACTTGCAGGTTATCCGGCGCCGGTTTGTTCTTGTAGACGCGGCCAGCCAGATCGAAGGTGGAACCGTGGCAAGGGCACAGGAAGCCGCCAGCCCAGTCATCCGGCAGGGAAGGCTGGGCACCGGGTTGGAACTTGGAGCTGGGCGAGCAACCGAGGTGGGAACAGATACCGACTGCAACCAGGATATCTTCCTTGATCGAACGATGTTCATTACGCGCGTATTCCGGCGTCAACTCATCGGGATTACGTTCAGATTTCGGATCTGCGACTTGGCTATCGGTCTTTTTGAGAGATGCGACCATTTCCGGCGAACGCTTCAGAATCCAGACCGGCTTGCCGCGCCATTCGACAGTTTTCATTTCGCCCGGCGCCAATCCGGAGATATCCACTTCGACTGGCGCACCGGCGGCTTTCGCTCGCTCGGACGGCTGGAAGGTGGACACAAATGCCCCTGCGGTGGCCAGGCCAGCTACCCCACCCGCCGCACATGTGGCGACGAGCAAGCCCCGTCGACCCGAGTCGACCTGCTTTTCGTTACTCATACCAACCCCAATCAGTCAAATGCGAAATCTGTACGAAACTTCTAGCAACCTTAGATTATAGCGGAGCCAGTGCCTGTTTTAAAGCGATTCGATGCGGGAGGCGCAATTTCCGGGGCCTTTTCGGTAAATTGAAAGGGAGCGAGGAAATTCGCACCTCCCTCGTAATGGGGATTCTTTGACGCCCCCCCGAATAAATGCCACGGGCTAGGCGCGCCGACGCAGACAGCACCAACGTACGACAAGGAGAAGCAACCACGCCAGCGGCACTTAATATGGAGGCTCTGAAAACATTGGATTGTTTGCAGCTGCACAACCCTGCCGCTAAAATCACTTGGGAAATTACAAGGCAGTCAATCATAAAGGAGCGTGGCGATGGGAATGATGCAAGAATTCAAGGCCTTTGCATTAAAGGGTAATGTGCTCGATCTTGCTGTCGGGGTCATCATCGGCGGCGCATTCGGTAAAATCGTCGACTCAATGGTGCAGGACATTATCATGCCGGTAGCCGGCAAAATCTTCGGCGGGCTGGATTTTTCAAATTACTACATCCCGCTGAATCATCAACCTGCCAATCTCACGCTGATTGAAGCAAAAAAGCTGGGCGCCGTGTTTGCCTACGGGAATTTCATCACGATCCTGCTCAACTTCCTGATCCTGGCGTTCATTATTTTTCAGATGGTAAAGATATTCAATCGTGCCAAACGCAGCGAACCCGCGCCCGCAGCCACACCGGCACCGACGGCCGAAGATACCCTGTTGCTACGCGAGATACGGGACGCACTGGTCAAAAAACAGGAATAAGGCGCAGCAAAAGCCCGAATCAGCCCTTGCTCTTATTGTTGTTCTTGTTCGGACCAAGTTGCAACAAGCCACGGCGATGCGCCTCGAACACCGCCTCGCCGCGCGAGTGGACCGAGAGTTTGCCGTAGATATTCTTGATGTGGGTCTGCACGGTGCCAACCGAGACCGACAGCAGTCTTGCCACATCGCCATAGGTATCGCCACGTGCGATCAGGTCCAGAATCGCCGCTTCGCGCTTGGTCAGCGATGCAGCCACATTGCTTTCCGCCGCGCTTGCCGGCACCGCCTTGCCACTGGCACTCCCTCCGCGCACCCTCGCCAGCACCATGCGCGCGATGGCGGGACTCATTGGCGAACCGCCTGCGCGTAAATCCAGTACCGCACGCACCACGTCGAGCCGGCCGGCATCCTTGAGCACATAACCTGCCGCTCCTGCTTCGATACAGGCCAGCACATTCGCCTCGTCGCTGGACATCGTGATGACCATGATGTCGCACTCCGGATGGCGCCGGGTGCAAGCAAGAATAATGTCGATGCCGGAACCATCCGGCAAGCCGAGATCGGTCAAAAGAATATCGACCGATTGAGTTTCAAGCCATTCCAACGCAGGCTGAACGCTATCGAAAGTCGCCACCAGCTTGAGCGTGGGCTCCGATTCGATGGCCAGACTCAATGACTTGAGTGTCACCGCATCGTCTTCGACGATCAGGACACGGGCAGGAAAAAGTGACGCGTCTTGCGACATAATTAATCCGGGTATTGACTCAGACATGCCTCGCAGCGCTCCCTGGCGCCATGTCTGCTCGCTGTTTTAAAAAGAAGGAACGCTTGCCGCTACAACGGCAATAATACAATGCACGGCGCGATCTGTCGGAAAAAACTGCAGACCGGTCGAAAGCATGCCGCAGTCAACAGGAGAAGGCCGGCCCATTAAATCTGCGGCGGCCATTCTCAAACGGCCCGCCGACGCAGCCGATTTGGGCAAAAATCACGAAACCGGGTAATATCGAGCGTCTGAGCAGGATCGCGTCCGAATCCGCACCTGTTTATCATTTTTCGATCCTTTTTTCGATCTTTTTCCTTCGATCCGTTTTCACTATGCGACGTCTCTGGCTATTGTTTGCACAAACCGCAACCGTCGGCTTGGCAATTTGGTTCATTGTAACGACCTTGAAACCCGACTGGGCCGCCAAGCTGGGCGATGGCGCATACCGGACCCGCAGCCTCACCTCCTCGGTAGCGGTACTGGAGGCGCCATCGAACACGCCGCCGGCCCAGGGCTCCTACCGTGATGCGGCCAAGCGCGCGATGCCCTCGGTAGTGAATATTTTCACCTCCAAGGAAGCCAAGCAACCGAAAAATCCGCTGATGGATGACCCGTTCTTCCGGAAATTCTTTGGCGAACAGCAAGAAGAAAAGCAATTCAGCCTGGGCTCTGGCGTGATCGTCAGCCCGCAAGGCTATGTCTTGACCAACAACCACGTAGTAGAGGCAGCTGACGAAATTGAGGTCGCGCTGGCCGACGGCCGCAAAGCAGTTGCCAAGGTAGTCGGCAGCGATCCCGAGACTGATCTGGCGGTGATCAAGATCAATCTGCAAAACCTGCCCGCCATCACACTCGGGCACGCCGACCAATCCAAGGTAGGCGATGTGGTCCTCGCCATCGGCAACCCGTTTGGCGTCGGCCAGACCGTGACCATGGGCATCGTGTCCGCAATGGGCCGCAATCATCTCGGCATCAACACCTTCGAAGACTTCATCCAAACCGATGCCGCGATCAATCCCGGCAATTCCGGCGGCGCGTTGATCGATACCAACGGCAATTTGCTCGGCATCAATACTGCGATTTATTCGCGCAGCGGCGGCTCGCTCGGCATCGGTTTTGCGATTCCGGTCACGACCGTCAAAACCGTGATGGAATCGATCATCAGCACCGGCCAGGTAGTGCGCGGCTGGATCGGCGTCGAGCCGCAAGACATTACGCCTGAGCTGGCTGAGAGCTTCGGATTAACCACCAAAACCGGCGCCATCATCGCCGGCGTGTTGAAAGGGGGCCCGGCCGATAAGGCGGGCATGAGACCCGGCGATATCCTGATCACCGTGGAAGGCAAGCCGGTGACCGACACCATCGAAATGCTGAATCTGATCGCGCAGCTTGTACCTGGCAATCAAGCCAAAATGAAGGTGCTGCGCAAAAACGAGGAAGCGCTACTGAACGTGACCGTCGGCAAGCGCCCGAAACGCAAGCGCGAAGCAGCGGAATAAGCCGATCATGCATATCCGCGATCTCACCCAATTTCTCGCCGAGCTGTCTGAAAACAATAATCGCCCCTGGTTTGTGATGAACAAACCGCGCTACGATATTCTGCGCGCCGAATTTCTGGAATTGGTGACCCGGTTAATTGCCGACCTCAGCAAATTCGATCCGGCCGTGGCCGCTTGCAACCCCAAAAAGGCCTTGTTCCGCATCAATCGGGACATACGTTTTTCGCATGACAAGAGTCCGTACAAAACCACATTCTCGGCGGCGATTACCGCCAGCGGTTTGAAAAAGCCGAGCCAGGGAGGGGGCCCCGCCTATTATTTCCACATCGACGCCGCCGGCACGCTATTGATTGCAGGCGGCGAATATATGCCGCCGGCTGATCGCCTGGGCGCGATTCGCCGGCATGTGATCGCCGATGCGGCAGGCTTCGGCAAAATGTTGAAAAACAAGAAGATGAAGGAAAGCTTCGGCGGTCTGCAGGAAGAAGGCAAATTGACACGCCCGCCCAAAGGATTCGCACCCGATGCGCCGCATATCGAATACATCAAGCTGAAGAGTTACATCGTCTGGAAAGAGACCAGCCTGAAGAAAAACATCCCGGAAAACTTAAGCAAGGAAATACTGGCTGGATTCAAGGAAGCCTATCCTCTGGTCAGCTGGCTGCGGCAAGTGAAATAAGCCGGTTCAAGGCGCCTCTTCCGGCGCCTGCGTGATCCGCGCGAAAAACGGCGCCACCAGCAAACCGATTTCGTACAGCAAGTACATCGGTACTGCCAAAAACATCATGCTCATGGCATCCGGCGGCGTGACGACAGCAGCAACCACCGCCACGCCGACCGCGACGTAGCCGCGAATTTCCCGCAATTTCTCGATCGACACCAAACCCATGCGCACCAGCACCACCACAACTACCGGCACTTCGAAAGTCACGCCGAAAGCAAGGCACATCGTCATCACGAAATCGATGTAATTTCCGATGTCCGGCGCCACCGAAATCGATTGCGGAGCGAATTCACCGATGAACTTGAAAACCTTGCCGAACACGAAAAAGTAACAGAACGCGATACCGGTTACGAACAGCAGCGAAGACGAGATGACCAGCGGCGCGATCAGCCTTTTTTCATGTGCATACAAACCCGGGGCGACGAAAGCCCAGATCTGGTACAGCACCCAAGGCAGCGCCAGCACGAGGGACACCAGCAAGGTCACTTTCATCGGAACCAGGAATGGGTCGATGATGCCGGTCGCAATCATTTTCGATCCGGTCGGCAGCGACTCCATCATCGGGCGTGCGATGAAATCGTAAATCGCCGCCGGGCCTGGCCACACAAAGAACAGGATGAAAGCAACCGCGAGCACTGCGGCGGCGGCCTTCATGATGCGATTGCGCAGCTCAACCAAGTGCGAGATAAAAGTGTCTTGTACGTCGTGCTCTTGATCTTCGGACATTTAATGAAATGAATGTGGTGGTTTGGCACCGGTAGTTGGCCGATACTTAGCAACCCGTGCCGCAGCCGAGATCACGCGTGTTTTATGGCCGCTCTGGCGTTTGAACCAGGCGGGCACAGCCGAGCTGCGTGCCAATTTTTTCTTGCGGAAGTTTTTGGCTTTCATCGCAAGCTGATCGGGCGTCGGCGTGGAAAGCAAAGGATTGAGCAGCACGCCATCATCGGTCGTGTCATGCCATGCCGAGTTCAGGCTGCTCTCGGCCTGGGCAATGCCTTGACCGATGCTTTGCTCGAACCCGGAAGCTGCTTCCTGCACATCCTTTTGCATTTTGCGCAGTTCCTCGAGCTCGATCTCGCGGCTGACTTCGGATTTGACTTCATTGATATAACGCTGTGCCCGGCCCAACAGGGAACCGGCCATGCGAGCGACCTTGGGCAGCTTTTCCGGGCCGATCACCACCAGCGCGACCACACCGATCACCATCAGTTTGGTAAGGCCGAGATCAATCATGGAGCATACCCGGCATTGCAGCCTTTATCTCTTTTGATGCCGATACCACAGTCATCACGCAAAACACAACGCAAGGCCTTCAGGTCTTGCTCTTTTCTTTCGCTTCGACATCGATCGTAGCCTTGTTCGTGACTTGCGAAGGAGTGCTGCTTTGCGCAGCCGGTTTTTCTTCCTCGCCCCTGACGCCATCCTTGAAACCTTTGACGGCCTTGCCGATATCGGATCCCATATTGCTGAGCTTCTTGGTGCCGAATACCAGCATCACGATCACCAGCACGATCAGCCAATGCCAAATACTAAATGAACCCATGTTATCTCCTTGCCGGGCGCAAGCAGCCCGATGAATATGTCTGCGTTATACGCCGACTGGTGCAGCGCAGATGCAAATGTTGAGTAAAGTGCGCAAGTTTTCCAAACTCAGCGCTGCCCCCGCCACGGCCGCGGTCCGCCTATGACGTGCATATGCAGATGGTACACCTCCTGACCGCCGTCCGGCCCCGTGTTGACCAGGGTTTTATAACCGCCGGCAGCGTTGCCGCCCTCATCCAGACCATAGCCGCAACCTTGCTCCTTCGCCAAGCGAGGCGCCAGCAACAACATCTTTCCCAGCATGGACGCATGATTTTCGCTGCAATCGCCCAGGGTTGCGATGTGCTGCTTGGGCACAATCAGGAAATGCACCGGGGCGGCTGGATTGATGTCATGGAACGCCATCAACTCGTCATCTTCATAGATGAACTTCGACGGGATTTGCTTGGCGGCGATCTTGCAGAATATGCAGTTATCCAACGTGTTCTCCAGACGATTTAATCTTTGCTCTCGGCGCGCTCGCGCGCGTCGAGTTTGCGGTTGGCTTTTTCCTCGATACCGGACATGCCTTCGCGCCGCGCCAGCTCATTGAGTACATCCTGCGGCGTCAGGTTGAATTGCGCCAGCATGATCAGCGAATGAAACCACAGGTCGGCACATTCATAGACCACCTTCGAGGTATCGCCGTCGACTCGCGCATCCTTTGCAGCCATCACGGTTTCGGTTGCTTCTTCGCCGATTTTTTTCAGGATCGCATCGTCGCCCTTGATAAACAGGCGCGCCACGTAAGACTTGTCCGGATCGCCGCCCTTGGCCGGCTTGCGCGTTTCGATCACCTCGGCCAGGCGCTGCAGTGTGTCACTCATGTTTGCTCACTTGTAGATGCTTTCAGGGTCTTTCAATACCGGATCGACCGCCTGCCAATCGCCGCCCTTGGCATTGCCTTCGAACTTCTGAAAAAAGCAGGAATGACGGCCGGTATGGCAGGCGATGCCGCCGGCCTGCTCGATCTTCAGCAGCACCACGTCCTCATCGCAGTCGAGGCGAACCTCCAGCACCTTCTGAATGTGGCCGGACTCTTCCCCCTTGTGCCACAGCTTCTTGCGCGAGCGGCTCCAGTACACCGCCTCGCCCAGTTCGACCGTCTTGGACAAGGCTTCGCGGTTCATCCAGGCGAACATCAGCACATCGTTCGAGCCGGCTTCCTGCGCGATCACCGGCACCAAGCCATGCTCGTCCCACTTGACCTTGTTCAGCCATTTCGCCTTGACGCTCATGCCAGCCTCATCGGAATGCCTTGCGCCGCCATGAAACGTTTTGCTTCTTGCACGGTATGCTGGCCATAGTGAAAAATGCTGGCTGCCAACACAGCGTCGGCCTTGCCCAGCTTGATGCCATCGGCCAGATCCTGCAAGCCGCCGACGCCGCCCGACGCCACCACCGGAACCGTCACGGCATCCGACACTGCCCGCGTCAGCGCAAGGTCGAAACCGCTCTTGGTGCCGTCGCGGTCCATGCTGGTCAGCAGGATTTCGCCGACGCCCAGATGTTCCATTTTCTGTGCCCATTCGATCACGTCAAGGCCGGTATTTTTACGTCCGCCGTGGGTGAACACTTCCCATTTGCCGTCGCCGGTGCGCTTGGCGTCGATCGCGACCACGATGCATTGCGATCCGTATTTTTGCGAGGCGTCGAACACCAGTTGCGGATTGGTCACCGCCGAGGTATTGATGCTGACCTTGTCGGCGCCCGCGTTCAACAGGCGCCGCACATCCTCGACCGTGCGCACACCGCCGCCGACGGTCAGCGGGATGAAGACTTCGGATGCCACTGCCTCGATGATATGCAGGATCAGATCGCGCTCGTCGGAGCTGGCGGTAATGTCGAGAAAAGTGATCTCGTCCGCGCCCTGCTCGTCGTAGCGCCGGGCGATCTCGACCGGGTCGCCGGCGTCGCGCAATTCGACGAAATTGATGCCCTTGACCACGCGACCGGCAGTCACGTCGAGACAAGGGATGATACGTTTGGCCAGCGTCATCTTGTTTCCGTTTTACTCTTTTACTCTTCCGGTTCGCTCAATTCGTCGGCGCGTTCCTGCGCCGACCGCAAATCCAGCGTGCCCTCATAAATCGAACGGCCGCAAATCACACCTTCGATACCTTCGTTTTGCACTGCGCACAAGGCTTCCACGTCCTTGATGTTGTGCACGCCGCCGGAAGCGATGACGGGAATGGTCATGCTCTGCGCCAGTTTGACGGTGGCTTCGATATTGATTCCGCCCATCATGCCGTCGCGGCCGATGTCGGTGTACACGATCGCTTCACAGCCGTAGTCCTCGAATTTTTTCGCCAGATCGATCACTTCATGGCCGGACAATTTGCTCCAGCCGTCGGTCGCGACCTTGCCATCCTTGGCGTCCAGCCCGACGATGATCTGGCCGGGAAAGGCGCTGCAGGCATCGTGCAAGAATCCTGGATTCTTGACGGCCGCGGTGCCGATGATGATGTAGCTCAAACCGTCATCCAGGTAGCGCTCGATGGTGTCGAGATCACGGATACCTCCGCCCAATTGGATCGGAATCTCGTCGACGTCGTTGGCGATCGCAAATTCGCGCACTGCCTGGATGATTGATTTGACCGCCGCTTCATTCTTCGGCTTGCCGGCGAAAGCGCCGTTCAAGTCCACCAGATGCAGGCGGCGCGCGCCCTGCGCCAGCCAATGCCTCGCCATTTCGGCGGGATCTTCGGAGAACACGGTGGCTTGTTCCATATCGCCTTGTTTCAGGCGTACACAGTGACCGTCTTTGAGGTCGATGGCAGGTATCAGCAGCATGGCTTCGTTGGGATGAGGTGGGTTAAGGGGTCAGCTAGCAGAAGTCGATTACGGATTCCAGTGGACAAAATTTTTATACAATTGCAGGCCGGCTGCAGCACTTTTTTCCGGGTGAAACTGTGTCGCAAAAATATTATCGCGCGCCACCGCGCAACTAAACGGTGCGCCGTACAAGGTCTCGCCCGCGGTATGCGCGGGATCGGTCGGTACAGCATAGTAACTGTGCACAAAATAAAAATAAGTATTGTCGGCAATGCCCTGCCACAGCGCATGCGGCTGTGCCTGCTTGACGCGATTCCACCCCATCTGCGGCACCTTGAAACGCGACCCGTCTTCCTGCAATTGCTCATCAAGCCGGAAACGCACCACCTTGCCCGGCAGCAGGCCCAGACCAGGCGTATCGCCTTCCTCGCTCCAGTCGAACAGCAATTGTTCGCCGACGCACACACCCATCATAGGCTTGGAACGCGCCGCCTCCAGCACCGCTTCCTGCAAACCCGACTCGCGCAGGCAACGCATGCAGTCAGGTATTGCACCCTGGCCAGGAAACACCAGCCGGTCTGCCGCCCGCACGACATCCAATTCACCGGAAATGCGCACATCGGCATCCGGTGCGACATGACGCAAGGCCTGTGCCACAGAGCGCAAGTTGCCCATGCCGTAATCCACTACAACAATTTTGTTCATGTTAAGAGTCAAGCTTCAACGAGGTGCCGCGATATTGTGAGGCTTACAGGCTGCCCTTGGTCGACGGAATCATTCCTGCAGCACGCGCATCCAGTTCGGCGGCCATGCGCAGTGCGCGGCCAAATGCCTTGAAAACCGTTTCGCATTGATGATGGGCGTTTTCGCCGCGCAGATTGTCGATATGCAAGGAGACCAGCGCGTGATTGACGAAGCCCTGAAAAAATTCGTGGGTCAGATCGACGTCGAAGGTGCCGATCATCGAACGTTTGAAAGGCACATGGAATTCGAGACCGGGACGGCCCGAAAAATCGACCACCACGCGCGACAGCGCCTCGTCCAGCGGCACATAGGCATGGCCGTAGCGACGGATGCCTTTCTTGTCGCCGATCGCCTTGGCGAAGGCTTGGCCGAGCGTGATGCCGACGTCTTCCACCGTATGATGCGCATCGATATGCAAGTCACCTTTGGCTTCGATATCCAGGTCGATCAGACCGTGGCGCGCAATCTGGTCCAGCATGTGGTCCAGGAAAGGCACGCCGGTATTGAGCTTTTGCAAGCCGGTGCCGTCGATATTGAGCGCGACGCGGATTTGCGTTTCGTTGGTATTGCGCGTGACTTCGGCGGTGCGGGGCGTAGACATGTCAAATGAAATAAAAAATTAGGAGGAGAGCGACGACTTGAGAGCATCAAGAAATAAATTGTTCTCTTCCGGAGTACTCACGGTCACCCGCAAGCAATTCTCCAATAATGCGTGCATTTTACCTGCATTTTTAATCAGGATTTTGCGTTGCAGCAGATTGCTATGGATATCGTTGGTGTTTTTGCCACGGCATTGCACCCGGATCA
Organism: uncultured Burkholderiales bacterium; assembly: GCA_966211965.1. Taxonomy (GTDB): domain Bacteria; phylum Pseudomonadota; class Gammaproteobacteria; order Burkholderiales; family Burkholderiaceae_D; genus CBIHON01. Next base: position 246,454 of record CBIHON010000001.1, read on the forward strand.
GCAGAAAATTGGCGGCGGAAGGAAAAACCTCCACGCCCGGCAAATCCGCGAGCGCGGCGGACAGGCGCGCGCGCTCGGCGCACAAAGCCGCTGCCTGCGCATCGAGAACATCGGCATGATCAAGCACGAATTCGGCCGCCGCCTGGGTCAGCACATTGACGTTGTAGGGCGGGCGCACCTTGTCGAATTCCGCCAGCAGCGCGCCGTCGGCTGCCATGTAGCCGAGCCGGATGCCGGCCAGGCCAAGCTTGGAGACGGTGCGCATCACGATCAGGTTGCCGAATTCCGCCAGTCTCGGCATGAAGCTGGCCTGCGCAAACGGCTGGTATGCCTCGTCGGCGATCACGACGCCGGAATCGCCGACCGCGCGGATGATCTCCAGCATGTCCCCGATATCGAACAAATTGCCGGTCGGGTTGTTCGGGTAAGCCAAATAGGTGATGGCCGGCTTGTGTTCCGCGATGGCCGCCAGCATCGCTGCCTTGTCCAAGGAAAAATCGGGTTTGAGCGGCACGCCGACAAAGTCCATCCCGGCAAGCTTGGCCGACATCGCATACATCACGAAGCCGGGCAACGGCGCCAGCATCGTCGCGCCAGGTTTGGCGCAAGCCACCGCGACCATCGAAATCAATTCGTCAGAGCCGTTGCCGAGCACCACGTCAAAGCCGGCCGGCACCCCAAGCTTGCTGCAAATCTTCGCCTTGAGCGCGGTGTAGGACGGAACGGGGTAGCGATTCAACGCAACTTCCGACAGGCGCTGCGCCAGCTCGCCGCGCAAGTGTTCGGGCAGCGCGTAGGGATTCTCCATGGCGTCGAGCTTCACGAAACCGGTTGAATCAGGCACGTGGTAAGCCGCCAGTGCGCGGACTTCGGGGCGGATGATGTTGTTGATCAGTGACATGGATCTAAGGACTCAAAAGCCCTGTGCTTGTTGCTCGGAATCCGGCTGGCTTTCTTGCTGGCCTTTCTTGTTTTTTCTTGGCTTCTTGACCTTGATCAGATCGGTGATCTTGGCCCGCACCGGCTCGGTCGGCTGCGGATTGGTCTGCGCACGCGGTTGCGCTTCAGGTGCGGCAAGACGGCGTGCAATGATTTCGCAATAGGACGGATTCAATTCGAAGCCAACAAAACCACGCCCGCAACGCTGCGCCGCGACGGCGGTCGTGCCGGTCCCCATGAAGGGGTCGAGGACGATGCCTCCTGGCGGGCAGGACGCTTTCACCATGCGTTCGACGATTTCCAGCGGCTTTTGTGTCGGATGATCGACACGCTCGGGGTGTTCGCGATGCAGACGCGACACGCTCCAGACATCTTTCGGGTTGTAGCCGATTTCCAGCCATTTGGCGCCGACGAAAATCGAGCGCGAGCGGGCCTTCTTGGTTTGCGCATCGTAGGGAATCCGGATCGCATCAAGATCGAAGTAATGGCCTTTTTGCTTGGCGAAAAATCCGATGGTGTCGTGCACCGAGGTAAAGCTGCGCGTGCTGCCGCCCATCGAGGGAACGCGACGGTCCCAGATGATTTCGTTGAGCATGATCATGCGCTGCTTCAGCATCACAAAGATTTCCGGGGAATAACGCCAGGTCAGAAAAATATACAAGCTGCCGTTCGATTTCAGCTTCGGCAGCGCGGCATCGATCCATTGTTCAGTCCAGCGCAGGTAGGTCGCGCCGTCCAGTTTGTCGGAATCGTTGCCATACTCCTTACCCAAACCATATGGCGGATCGGTCAGCAGCAGATCGATGCTGCCATCCGGAATCCGCGCCAATCCCTGCAACGCATCTTCGCAATAAACCTGATTGCGCCACGCGCTCATTTCAAGCGGTACTCCGCCGATTTGGCATGCGCCTGCAAGCCCTCCCCATACGCAAGTTCCGCAGCGACTTTACCCAATGTCTGCGCGCCGGCTTCACTCACATGAATGATGCTGGAACGTTTCTGGAAATCGTACACGCCCAGCGGCGACGAGAAGCGTGCGGTGCGCGAAGTAGGCAGCACGTGATTCGGTCCGGCGCAGTAATCGCCCAAGGCTTCGGACGAAAAGCGGCCGAGGAACAGGGCGCCGGCATGGCGGACCTTGTCGGCCCATTGCTGCGGATTCCCGGCGGAGATTTCCAGATGCTCGGCGGCGATCATATTTGCGATCGCACACGCTTCTTCCATGTCGCGCACCTTGACCAGCGCGCCGCGATCGGTCAGAGAAGTGCGGATCACATCCTTGCGCGGCATCTGCTCCAGCAATTTGTTCAAGCTCGCTTCGACTTGCATGATGTAAGCAGCGTCGGGGCACAGCAAGATCGATTGCGCCAGCTCATCGTGCTCTGCCTGCGAAAACAAATCCATCGCAATCCAGTCCGGATCGGTGCTGCCGTCGCAGATGACCAGGATTTCAGAAGGTCCGGCGATCATGTCGATGCCGACCGTGCCGAATACGCGGCGCTTGGCGGCGGCCACGTAAGCATTGCCGGGGCCGACGATCTTGTCGACTTGCGCAATGGTAGCGGTGCCGTAGGCAAGCGCACCGACCGCCTGCGCACCACCGATAGTGAAGACACGGTCGACACCGGCGATTGCCGCGGCAGCCAGCACCAAATCATTCTTGACACCGCCCGGGGTCGGCACCACCATGATGACTTCCTGCACCCCGGCGACCTTGGCGGGGATTGCATTCATCAGCACCGATGATGGATACGCCGCCTTGCCGCCGGGGACGTAGATGCCGACGCGGTCGAGCGGCGTGACCTTTTGTCCCAGGACTGTACCGTCAGCTTCGGTATAGGTGAATCCGTCTGAGCCGCATTCCTTCTTTTGGCGTTCGTGATAGGCACGCACGCGGTCGGCAGCGGTTTGCAGGGCGGCGCGGCGAACTGGCGACAAACTGTCCAGGGCGGCTTGAAGTGCGTCGCGTTTGATTTCAAGCGCCCCCACGCTGCTTGCTTCAAGTCTGTCGAATTGATTCGTATAGTCCAGCACTGCCGCGTCGCCGCGTGCTTTTACTTCGGCCAGAATCCGTGCTGCCGCTTGGTCAATGGCTGCGTCTTCACCCGCTTCAAATGCAAGAACCGCGGTAAGCTGCGCAGTAAAATCAGGGTTGCTCGAATCGAGCTTTCGAATTTGAATAGTCATGATTTCCACCTAGGCTTTCGACGCTTTTCCGAAAGCCTCCAGGATCGGCTGCAATCGTTCGCGCTTCAATTTCAATGCAGCCTGGTTCACCACCAGCCGCGATGAAATTTCCATGATGTGTTCGACCTCGTGCAGATTATTTGCGCGCAAGGTACTGCCGGTGCTGACCAGGTCGACGATCGCGTCCGATAGTCCGACCAGAGGCGCCAATTCCATCGAGCCGTACAGCTTGATCAAATCGACGTGCACTCCTTTGGCGGCGAAATGTTCGCGCGCACATTGCACGTACTTGGTGGCGACGCGCAGACGGGCCCCTTGACGCACTGCGTTGGCGTAATCGAAACCGACCGGCACGGCGACCGACATGCGGCATTTGGCGATGTTCAAGTCGATCGGCTGATACAGGCCTTCGCCACCGTGTTCCAATAACACATCCTTACCGGCCACGCCGAAATCGGCGGCACCGTATTGCACGTAAGTCGGGACGTCGGACGCGCGCACTATGATCACGCGCACGTCCGGGTCGTTGGTCGGGAGGATCAGTTTGCGCGAGGTTTCCGGATCTTCCGTCACCGTGATGCCAGCAGCTTGCAGCAGCGGTAGGGTCTCTTCGAAAATACGCCCCTTGGAAAGGGCGAGTATCAGTTGCTGGCTCATGTTTGGATTCGTTTGATTCATTTGACCCGCTTGATCTGCGCACCGACTCCGGACAGTTTGACTTCCATGCGGTCATAGCCGCGGTCGAGGTGATAGATGCGGTCGATCAGGGTTTCCCCCTGGGCGGCGAGCGCTGCGATCACCAGCGAAGCCGAGGCGCGCAAATCGGTTGCCATCACAGGCGCGCCCACCAGCTTATCGACCCCTTGCACCACTGCCGTATGGCCATCGATATCGATCGATGCGCCGAGACGGTTCATCTCTTGCACGTGCATGAAACGGTTTTCAAAAATCGTTTCGGTGACGCGGCTGCTGCCTTCGGCGATCGAATTCAGCGCCATGAATTGCGCCTGCATGTCAGTCGGGAAACCCGGATATTCGGTAGTGCGGAAACTCACCGCTTTCGGACGCGCCGCCATCTGCACCCTGATCCAGTCGCTGCCGCTGGTGATGATGACACCGGCCTCGCGCAGCTTGTCGAGTGCGACATCGAGAATATCGCTGCGGGTATTTTTCAAAGTCACGTCACCGCCGGCCGCCGCCACCGCACACAGGAAAGTGGCGGTCTCGATGCGATCCGCAATCACCGTATGCGACGCGCCATGCAACTTGTCCACCCCTTGGATCTGCAGGCGATCGCTGCCGATGCCTTCGATCTTCGCCCCCATCGCCACCAGGAGATTGGCCAGATCGGTGACTTCGGGCTCGCGCGCGGCATTTTCCAGCACCGTCTCGCCGTCGGCCAGCACTGCCGCCATCAGCAGGTTCTCGGTGCCGGTGACGGTGATCATGTCGGTCACGATGCGCGTGCCCTTGAGTTTCTTCGCCTTGGCGTGGATATAACCGGCTTCGATCGCGATCTCGGCCCCCATCGCCTGCAGGCCCTTGATGTGCTGATCCACCGGACGCGAACCGATTGCGCAGCCGCCGGGCAGCGACACCCTGGCTTCGCCGAAGCGCGCCACCAGCGGCCCCAGCACCAGGATCGAGGCGCGCATTGTCTTGACCATCTCATACGGCGCTTCAAACTTGTCGACCGAGCTGCCGTTGAGAGCCAACCGGTCGCCGTCCTGCTCCGCGCGCAATCCCATCTGGCGCAGCAGCTTGAGCATGGTCGTCACATCCTGCAAATGCGGCACATTCGATAAATGCACTGTGTCGGCGGTCAGCAAGCCTGCGCACAGAATCGGCAGCGCCGCATTCTTGGCGCCGGAAATCGCGATTTCACCGGACAGGCGGTTGCCGCCTTGTATCAATAGTTTATCCATTATTTTTGGAACTCCTCGGGGGTGAGGGTCTTCATCGACAGTGCGTGAATCTCGTCGCGCATGCGATCGCCCAAGGCGGCGTACACCAGTTGATGGCGCTGGATCGGGCGCTTGCCGGCAAAGGCGGGCGATACGATGACGGCACTGAAATGCTGGCCGTCGCCTTCGACTTCCACATGGGTGCACTCGAGGCCGGCGGTAATATAGCTCTTGATCAATTCTGGGGTCGGCAACATGATTCTGTCTTCTTTGGGTGGGTCAACAAACGGCCAAGTTAGCTAGTGGCGCAACTTATAGCCAGTCTTCAACAAATACACGGCGAATCCGGCGATGACGAGAAAGAACACCGACACGATCGCCAGGCTGCTAACCGGATCCACGTCGGATTGGCCGAAAAAGCCATAGCGGAAGCCGTCAATCATATAAAAAAACGGGTTGAAACGCGAGACAGCCTGCCAAAATGACGGCAGGGAGTGAATCGAATAGAATACGCCGGACAAGAATGTGGCCGGCATGATCAGGAAATTCTGAAAAGCGGACAACTGGTCGAATTTCTCGGCCCAGATGCCGGCAATCAAGCCCATGGTACCGAGCATCGCGGCGCCTACCAACGAAAAAATCACGATCCACCACGGCGCCACAAAGGACAAGTTTGCGAACCAGGCGGTAATCACGAACACACCGGTACCAACCACCAGGCCGCGCACCACGGCGGCCAACACATAGGCGCAGAATAATTCCCAATGCGACAGCGGCGGCAACAGCACGAATACCAGGTTGCCCGTGATTTTCGATTGAATCAAGGACGACGATGTGTTGGCAAAGGCATTTTGCAGCACGCTCATCATGACCAAGCCGGGGACCAGGAAGGCGGTATAACGCACTCCCGGATAGACTTGCACGTGCTCTTCCAGCACATGCCCGAAAATCAGCAGGTAGAGCATCGCGGTTAACACCGGCGCGGCGATGGTTTGCATCGCGACTTTCCAGAAACGCAATACTTCCTTGTATAGCAAGGTTTGGAAACCGATCATTTTTCGCCCTCCATGATCTGGAGGAATACGTCTTCCAGGTCAGCTTGCCGCAGTTGCATGTCTTCGATCACCGCACCAGCTTCGCGCAGCGTCGCCAGTATCGGTTCGACGTCGCGGTATTCGCTGACGCGCAGGGTGTATTTGTTGCCCGACACCAATTCGTCGGGATGAGTAACCAACGGCTTGAGCACATCCGGCAATTTGCCTTGTGCCAATTGCAGCACTAGTTGGGAGCCTGAAATTCGTTTGATGAGAGCGGAGGTCGAGTCGAGCGCCACTACTTTGCCCGCTTTTAACATTGCAATACGGTTACAGAGCGCTTGCGCTTCTTCCAAATAATGCGTCGTCAGCACGACGGTATGGCCTTCGCGATTCAAACGCGAAATGAATTTCCACAGCGTCTGGCGCAATTCCACGTCAACTCCGGCGGTCGGCTCGTCCAGTACGATAACCGGCGGCTTGTGCACCAACGCCTGGGCCACCAGTACACGACGCTTCATGCCGCCGGACAGGGAACGCATATTGGCGTCGGCCTTGCTGGTGAGATCGAGACTGTCCATCACCTCGTCTATCCATTTGTCGTTGTTTTTCAGGCCGAAGTAGCCGGATTGTATGCGTAATGTTTCTCGCACCGAAAAAAACGGGTCGAATACCAATTCTTGCGGCACCACCCCGAGCCGCCTGCGTGCTTCACGATAATCACGCACGACATCAAACCCGTGTATCGTCAAGCTGCCGGCGTCAGCCCGGTTCAGTCCGGCGATAAGGGAAATCAATGTCGTCTTGCCCGCACCGTTGGGACCAAGCAAGCCGAAAAACTCACCCTCTTCAATCGACAGCGAAACACCGCCGAGCGCTTGCAGCGACTTGTAGCGTTTTTCTACCTTGGTAATCTGGATTGCAGCCATATGGCTTGAGATATGCTTTTATACAGGATGAGCCGCGGGATTTGCGCTATACATGCAATTCCCTTGGGGAAAGCCCTTGATTATATTGGATTTCCGATCTGGCGACCGGAGAAAGGCTCGGCGTTCAGTGATGCGGCAAGTCGGTGCGCGCACCGGTAAGAGCCGTTTCGGCCAAGGCGGCAGGCAGCAAATCGCCCACCCCGTACAAGTCGATCAGGCTTTGCAGATTGGCCGGCAGGTTGCTGAATTCCAGTGGACGGCCCTGCGCCCTTGCCGCACGTTTCCAAGCCAAAAGAGTGGCGACGGCGGCCGAATCGACCGCCTTCAGATGCGTCAGATCAATCTGCGTCTGACCCTCGGCAATAGCGCGCAAGCCAGCTTCCAGCACTGTTTTGGCATTGTTGACCGTGAGCGTAAGGGTGGAGCGGAACATCGGCGACTCAGCTTGCTTTCGTGGTTTTGGCGGCACTGGCGGCCAATCTCTTGTTCTTGTCCGACAATACCTTGATCAAACCGTCAATCCCGGCTTTGGCGATTTCAGCGGAAAAACTGCTTTTGTAGGTTTCAACCAGCCATGCGCCAAGCACATTGACGTCATAAATTTTCCAGCCGCCGGGGGTCTTTTCAAGACGGTAATTGAGCTGAATCGGTTCGCCGCGCGGTTGCACGACTTGGGAACGGACTTCCACTTCGGTATCGGAAGGGTCGCCACGCATGGGCTTGAATTCGACTTTTTGATCCTTGATCTGGGAAATGGCACCGGAATAGGTATACACCAGCAACGCACGGAATTCATTCGTCAATTGTTTTTGCTGCTCTGGCGTTGCATCGCGCCAATAGCGTCCTGCCGCCAGCGAGGTCATGCGCTGGAAGTCGACATGAGGAAGAATTTTGGCGTCGACCAAGTCCAACACACGCTTTTGGTTGCCGGCCTGGATTTCCTTGTCGGCCTTGACCAGGTCAAGCACTTCCTGGCTGATGCGCTTGACCAAGGCATCCGGCGCTTCCTGGGCAGTTGCGTAGGGGACAAAGGCCAAGCTGCCGAGCATCAGCATCAAGGTCACTATTTTTTTCAAGTTTTTCATATTTTTCCGTAAGAGGGGGAACGAAATAAGGCTGTTTCGGAGCAGCTGGTAACTATTTGGATGTGAAATCGGATGACACGGGATTCGCCTTTGCTGCCGGGTTCTGCGCCGGCAATTGCATATCCGGCGCGCCAGCAGCTTTCTCCCGCACTTTATCCGATGGCGATTCGACAAGGCTCTGCGCAGCCGGTTCCACGGGCGAAGCCACGGCCACCCCGACCCGCCCTTGTTGCTCCGGCAGCTCGGGCGTCTGATTCAAGCTCGAATTATTCTTGCCTTTTGGCTCGGCCTCGTCATCCGGTTTGCGCGGCGTCTCGCCATTGTGGATCTTGCTTTGGCGGCGTTGCAAATACGCATCTCGAATGAATTCATAGCGGTCAAGTGCCGCTTCTTCAATCAGATTGGATGCGTCCAGCAGTACTGCGCGCTGATCGACTACACGTACCACCGATCCGGTATTGCGCACCCATACCGGGTCGGCATAACTCCAAGGGTCACCCTTGTAATCCAGCGGCAGCGCCAAACTGTCGCGCAACGTCGAGGAACCGAGAAACGGCAGCACGATATAAGGCCCGGATTGGACGCCCCATTTGCCCAAGGTCTGTCCGAAATCCTCATTATGTTTGGGCATGCCGGCTTCGGAACCGATGTCAAGCACCCCTCCCCAACCCAAAGTTGTGTTGACAGCAACCCGCATTACATCGGAAAAACCATCGACCAAATTTCCTTGCAGTAAATTGTTGATGGCAGTCCAGACATCGCCGATATTGCCGAAGAAATTGCCGATGCCGGTCTGCACGAAAGACGGTGTGAGGGTTTTGTATGTCATGGCGGCCGGCTTCAATGCCACGCGATCAACGTTGTCGTTAAAGGCCAGCATGGAGCGATTGAAGCCTTCGAGCGGGTCCTCGGGATTACGCGTGGCGGCACAGCCGCTCAATGCCAGCATCAAGGACAGCACCCATGCAAGTACGCCGAATCGCTGCGCCAGACTCATCATTTGCCGCCGTCCTTTCCTTCCGCCGCTTTGCTGTACAGGAACTGGCTGATCAGGTTTTCCAACACCACAGCCGATTGCGTCATCTTAATTCTATCGCCGACAGCCAGATTATTGGTGTCGCCGCCCACTTCCAAGCCAATATACTGCTCCCCCAGCAAACCTGCTGTCAAAATCTTGGCCGAGCTGTCTTTCGGGAATTTATAGCGGCCGTCCAGGTTAAGGGTCACCTGTGCCTGATAAGTCTTGTCGTCGAATGCGATGTCACCGACCCGGCCCACCACGACACCGGCGCTCTTGACCGGTGCTTGCGGTTTCAAGCCGCCGATATTGTCAAACTTGGCCATCACCGCATATGTCTGGCCGAACGACAGCGAACTCATGTTGCCAGCCTTCAAGGCAAGAAACATCAATGCCGCAGCCCCCAGTAAAACGAACAGACCCACCCAAAAATCCAATGATTTACGTTGCATAAGATTATTTATTAAACATTAATGCGGTCAGCATGAAGTCCAGCCACCATACCGACAACGACGAAATGACCACGGTACGCGTGGTCGCGCGCGACACATCCTCCGGCGTCGCCTGCGCTTCATACCCCTGAAACAGGGCGACATACGTTACAGCAATGCCGAACACCACACTCTTAATAACACCATTTGCAATATCTTTCCAGATATCCACGCCGGCCTGCATTTGCGCCCAGAAAGCGCCTTCATCGACGCCGACCAATTGGACGCCGACCAGGTAGCCGCCGAGCACTCCGACCGCGCTGAAAATCGACGCCAGCATCGGCATCGCGATCACACCGGCCCAGAACCGCGGCGCGAGCACGCGCTCGACCGGATTGACCGCCATCATTTCCATTGCGGACAATTGCTCGCCGGCTTTCATCAACCCGATTTCGGCCGTGAGCGAAGTACCGGCGCGACCGGCAAACAGCAAGGCAGTCACAACCGGCCCCAACTCGCGCGTCAGTGACAATGCGACCAGCAAGCCCAAGGCTTGTTCCGAACCGTATTTATTAAGCGTGTAATACCCTTGCAAGCCAAGCACCATGCCGACAAACAAGCCCGACACCGCGATGATGAGGAGCGAGTAATTGCCGATGAAATGAATCTGTTCCGTAATCAAACGCGGCCGGCGCCACAAGCCTGCCGAGGCGCGCAACAGAATGAAAAATGAACGGGTCGCAAAACCGATGTGCCCGGGCAATTCACGGATCAGGCGCCCCAGCGCCGCCACAAAATTCAGACTCATGGCCGCCCTCCCAATCCCAGGTCTTCGGCCAGAGAACGGCCGGGATAGTGGAATGGTACGGGACCATCGGCCTCGGCATGCACGAATTGTTTTACGAAAGGATCGTTTGAAGCGTTGATCTCATCCGGCGTACCTTGCGCGACGATTTTTCCCTTTGACAGAAAATAGACATAGTCCGCGATCATCAACGATTCCGGCACATCGTGCGAGACAAGGATAGATGTCGAACCGAGCGCGTCGTTCAGCGTGCGAATCAGGTTTGCCGTCACCCCTTTTGAAATCGGATCAAGTCCGGCGAACGGTTCATCGTACATGATCAGCGGGGGATCCAGCGCGATCGCGCGTGCCACCGCGATCCGGCGTGCCATGCCGCCGGAGACTTCGGCCGGCTTCAGAGACGCTGCGTTGCGCAGACCGACCGCATGCAATTTCATCAAGACCAGGTCGCGAATCAATTCCTCCGGTAAATCGGTATGTTCGCGCAGCGGAAACGCGACATTTTCAAATGCGGTCAAATCGGTGAACAAGGCACCATGCTGAAATAGCATTCCCATCTTGCGGCGCAGTTCATACAAGGCCTTGGTATCGAGTTCATGCACCACTTGCCCATCGACGCGGACGGTGCCCGATTGCGGCCGCAACTGGCCGCCCACCAAGCGCAAGATGGTGGTCTTGCCCGAGCCAGAGCCGCCCATGACCGCCACCACCTTACCGCGTGGGAAGTCCATCTGGAGGCCGGATAAAATCGAGCGCTCACCATAGCCAAAGTGTAGATCGCGAATTTCGACGAGATTGGGCACGACAGGGATTGTTTGTTGCAAAGGTGAGATTGTAGTGCAGAAAAGATAATCGCTCATGGAGTGATTATCTTAAAGGGGTAAATTGTCCTCAATCCGGCTGTTAAAGACGGCCGCGCGTCCCATACGTAAAAAGCCCGTCGAAGCTTTCGATCCGGCGGGCTTGTCTGCTATTGACTTTTCAGCGAAGCAGGACGTGGCGTGCGCTGTGCGCATGCTACGTCCGGGTATTTAGCGAGGCAGAACCGAAGCTCCCATCAGGAATTCATCCACCGCACGAGCGCACTGGCGTCCTTCGCGGATCGCCCACACCACCAGCGATTGGCCGCGGCGCATGTCCCCTGCGGCGAATACCTTGCTAACCGACGTCTGGTAGCAGCCTTCGCCGTCGGTGGTCGCCTTGGCATTGCCGCGCGCATCCTTGTCGACGCCGAACGCATCCAGCACTTGCGCCACCGGCGACACGAAACCCATCGCCAGCAGCACCAGATCGGCCTTCATTTCGAATTCCGAATTCGGCACTTCCTGCATCTTGCCGTCTTTCCATTCGACGCGCGCCGCGATCAATTTCTCGACCTTGCCGCCCTTGCCTTCGAGCCGCTTGGTGGCCACCGCCCAATCACGCTCGCAGCCCTCTTCATGCGAAGAGGATGTACGCAGCTTGGTCGGCCAATACGGCCACACCAGCGGCTTGTTTTCCTGTTCCGGCGGTTGCGGCATCAATTCGAATTGCGTGACCGATACGGCGCCGTGGCGGTTCGAAGTGCCGACGCAGTCGGAACCGGTATCGCCGCCTCCGATCACGACCACGTGCTTGCCGGTGGCCATGATCTGGTCCTTGACCTTGTCACCGGCATTGACCTTGTTTTGCAGCGGCAGGAAATCCATCGCGAAGTGCACGCCCTTCAACTCGCGCCCTGGAACCGGCAAGTCGCGGGGCTGCTCGGCGCCGCCGGCGATGATCACTGCATCGAACTCTTTATCGAGTTGTTCAGGCGTGATTTTTTCTTTGGCCCAGTTGGTGACGTTGGAGGGAAAGTCTTTTCCGACCAACACCCCCGTACGAAAGGTCACGCCTTCGGCTTTCATCTGTTCGATGCGGCGGTCGATGTGTGACTTTTCCATCTTGAAATCGGGGATGCCATAACGCAGCAGGCCGCCGATGCGGTCGTTTTTCTCGAACACGGTGACATCGTGTCCGGCCCGAGCAAGCTGTTGCGCCGCGGCCAGACCGGCGGGGCCGGAACCGACGATCGCGACTTTCTTGCCCGTTTTGACCGGGGCCGGCTGCGGTGTCACCCAACCGTTTTCCCAGCCTTTGTCGATGATGAAGTGTTCGATCGATTTGATGCCGACCGGCTCGTTGTTGATGCCGAGCGTGCAGGCTGCCTCGCAAGGCGCAGGACAGATGCGGCCGGTGAATTCCGGGAAATTGTTGGTCGAATGCAGCGTGTCCAGCGCGGCACGGTAATTGCCGTGATAGACCAGGTCGTTCCAGTCGGGAATGATGTTGTTGACCGGACAGCCGTTATTGCAAAACGGGATGCCGCAATCCATGCAGCGTGCGCCCTGGACCTTGGCTTCGCCATCCTTGAGGCGCAACACAAATTCCTTGTAGTTTTTGACGCGCTGAGGCGGCGGCAGATAAGCCTCTTCCTGGCGCTGGAATTCCATAAAGCCGGTTACTTTTCCCATGACTTTCCTTCAAATTTCTGGTGATGCATACATAGAGTGGAAAAGCGCAACGCCTTCCGTCACAAGTTTCCATTGAGTCCCCGAAGGGCGCCACGCAAGCAAAGCGTCGATCCTGTCCCGACAGGAAGCAACGCCGCTTTCCGCGCGGCGGCTACAAGTTGCGGCTAAGCCGCAATTTGCTCCATCTCTTGCTCGTCGACACCGGCGTTCAACTCGGCCAGCGCACGTTTGTACTCGGTCGGGAACACTTTGACGAACTTGCTGCGCGCATTGGCCCAATCATCGAGCAGATTGCGGGCACGCGTGCTGCCGGTGTACTTGAAGTGACGTTCGATCAAGCCTTTCAGGATCGCCTCATGAGTCTGCGCTTCGGCACCGCGCTTGACGGTGTGCCAGATTGCGCGATCGACGGTAGCTTCCTGTTCGGCCGAGGACAATACCGGGTGCAGATCGACCATCGCGGTATTGCATTTCTTCGCGAAATCGCCGTTCGGGTCGTACACATAGGCGATACCGCCCGACATGCCGGCCGCGAAGTTGCGTCCGGTTTCGCCCAGCACCACTACGGTGCCGCCGGTCATGTATTCGCAGCCATGGTCGCCGGTGCCTTCGACCACCGCGACGGCGCCCGAATTGCGCACCGCGAAGCGTTCGCCAGCCACACCATTGAAGAAAGCTTCACCGGCGATGGCGCCGTACAGCACGGTGTTGCCGATGATGATGTTGTCGACCGCCCACCCGCGGAATTCCGTATTCGGACGCACGATGATGCGACCTCCCGACAAGCCCTTGCCGACGTAGTCATTGCCTTCCCCCACCAGGTCGAGCGTAATGCCATGCGCCAGGAAAGCGCCGGCCGATTGCCCGGCAGTGCCTTGCAGCTGGATGTGGATGGTGTCGTCGGGCAAACCTTCATGGCCGTACTTCTTCGCGACTTCGCCGGACAGCATGGTGCCGACCGTGCGATTGACGTTTTTCACCGGCGAGATGAAGGAGACTTTTTCACCCTTGTCGAGCGCTGCCCGGGCTTGCGCGATCAGCTTGTGGTCGAGCGCTCTTTCCAGCCCATGATCTTGCTCTTCGACCTGATAACGCGGCTCTTCGGCCGACACTTCGGGCTGATGGAAAATCCTGCTGAAGTCCAGACCCTTGGCCTTCCAGTGCGAGATCGCTTTCGATTTGTCGAGCAGATCGGAACGGCCGATCAGTTCATTGAAAGTACGGATGCCCAGTTGCGCCATGATCTGGCGCGCTTCTTCTGCCACGAAGAAGAAGAAGTTCACCACGTGTTCCGGCTTGCCGGCAAACTTGGCGCGCAATACCGGGTCTTGAGTCGCGACGCCGACCGGGCAAGTGTTCAGATGGCATTTACGCATCATGATGCAGCCTTCGACCACCAGCGGCGCGGTCGCAAAGCCGACTTCGTCCGCACCGAGCAAGGCGGCGATGACGACGTCGCGGCCGGTTTTCATTTGACCGTCGGCCTGCACTCGGATGCGGCTGCGCAAGCGGTTCAGCACCAGGGTTTGCTGGGTCTCGGACAGGCCCAGTTCCCAGGGCGTGCCCGCGTGCTTGACCGAAGACAGCGGCGAAGCGCCGGTGCCGCCGTCATGGCCGGCGATCACGACGTGATCCGACTTCGCTTTGGCGACGCCGGCGGCAACCGTGCCGACGCCGACTTCGGACACCAGCTTGACGGAAATCGAAGCTTTCGGATTGGCGTTTTTCAAGTCATGGATCAGTTGCGCCAAGTCTTCGATCGAATAGATGTCATGGTGGGGCGGCGGCGAGATCAAGCCCACGCCCGGCACCGAGAAACGCAGCTTGGCGATGTATTCGGATACCTTATGGCCCGGCAATTGACCGCCTTCGCCCGGCTTTGCGCCTTGCGCCATCTTGATCTGGATTTGATCGGCCGAAGTCAGGTATTCGGCAGTGACGCCGAAACGGCCCGACGCGACTTGCTTGATTCGCGAACGCAGCGAATCGCCCTGCAACAGCGGCATGTCGACTTCGACGTTCTGCTTGCCGATCACCGAAGCCAGCGTATCGCCCTGCTTGATCGGGATGCCTTTCAATTCGTTGCGATAGCGGTTTTCGTCCTCGCCGCCTTCGCCGGTATTGGACTTGCCGCCGATGCGGTTCATCGCGATGGCCAGCGTCGAATGCGCCTCGGTCGAGATCGAGCCAAGCGACATGGCTCCGGTTGCGAAACGTTTGACTATTTCCTTGGCCGGTTCGACTTCATCCAGCGGAATGGCCTTGGATGGATCGAGCTTGAACTCGAACAAGCCACGCAAAGTCATGTGGCGCTTCGATTGATCGTTGATGATCTGCGCGTATTCCTTGTAGCTGTTGAAGCTGTTGGCACGTGCGGAATGCTGCAGCTTGGCGATTGCGTCCGGCGTCCACATGTGATCTTCGCCGCGCACCCGGTAGGCGTATTCGCCGCCGGCATCGAGCGCGTTCGACAACACCGGATCGTTGCCGAATGCCAGCCGATGCAAGCGCAGCGCTTCTTCGGCAACTTCGAACACGCCGATGCCTTCGACATTGGAGGCCGTGCCCTTGAAGTACTTGTCGACCAAGGCCTTATTCAAGCCGATCGCTTCGAAAATCTGCGCGCCGCAGTAGGACATATAAGTGGAAATGCCCATCTTCGACATCACCTTCAGCAAGCCCTTGCCGATCGCTTTCTGGAAGTTGTAGATGGCTTTTTCCGGAGACAGGTCGCCCGGCAGATCCTTGGCCAGATCGGTCAGCGTATCCATCGCCAAATAGGGATGGATCGCTTCCGCGCCGTAACCGGCGAGCAGTGCGAAGTGATGGGTTTCGCGCGCCGATCCGGTTTCAACCACCAGGCCGGCCGAAGTGCGCAAGCCCTTGCTGACCAGGTGCTGGTGGATCGCGGACGAAGCCAGCAGCGCGGGAATCGCGACTTGCTCGGCGTCGGCCTTGCGGTCCGAAATGATCAGGATGTTGTGGCCGGATTTGACTGCATCGACCGCTTTTGCACACAGCGAGGCCAAGCGCGCTTCGATGCCCTCCTTGCCCCAGGCAACCGGATAGCAGATGTTCAATTCATGCGACTTGAACTTGCCTCCCGTATGTGCGCTGATATTGCGCAGCTTGGCGATGTCGGCGTAATCGAGTATCGGCTGCGACACTTCGAGGCGCATCGGCGGGTTGATGTTGTTGGTGTCGAGCAGGTTCGGCTTGGGTCCGATGAAGGACACCAGCGACATCACCATCGCTTCGCGGATCGGGTCGATCGGCGGGTTGGTGACTTGCGCGAACAATTGCTTGAAGTAGTTGTACAGCGTCTTGTTCTTGTTCGACATCACCGCCAGCGGCGAATCATTGCCCATCGAGCCGATGGCTTCTTCGGCGGCGGCGGCCATTGGCGACATCAGGAATTTCAGGTCTTCCTGGGTATAGCCGAAGGCTTGCTGGCGGTCCAGCAAGGAAGTGTGCGGTTTGTCTTCCTGCGGCTCCTCCTTCAGGTCGCCCAGCTTGATGCGCACCGATTCGATCCACTGCTTGTAGGGCTTGGCATTGGCGTAGGTGTCTTTCAATTCCTTGTCGCCGATGATGCGCCCAGCATCGAGATCGATCAGGAACATCTTGCCCGGCTGCAGGCGCCATTTCTGGATGATTTTCGATTCGGGAATCGGCAGCACGCCGGATTCGGACGCCATCACGACAAGATCGTCATCGGTCACGATATAGCGTGCCGGACGCAAGCCATTGCGGTCGAGCGTACCGCCGATGTGACGGCCGTCGGTGAAGGCCATCGCGGCCGGCCCGTCCCAAGGCTCCATCATCGCGGCGTGGTATTCGTAGAAGGCGCGGCGGTTGTCGTCCATCAGCGTGTGGTTTTCCCAGGCCTCCGGGATCATCATCATCATCGCCTGGGCAATCGGATAGCCAGCCATCAACAACAGTTCAAGCGCATTATCGAAACAGGCGGTATCGGATTGGCCTTCATAGATCAGCGGAAACAACTTTTTCAAATCGTCGCCCAGCACGGCAGACTTCATCACCCCTTCGCGCGCGCGCATCCAGTTGAAATTGCCTTTGACGGTGTTGATTTCGCCATTGTGAGCGATCAGGCGATAGGGATGGGCCAGAGGCCATTCCGGGAAAGTATTGGTCGAGAAGCGTTGATGCACCAGCGCCAGCGCCGAAACGCAGCGCGGGTCTTGCAAGTCCTTGTAATACACCCCGACCTGATCGGCCAGCAACAAGCCCTTGTAGACCACGGTGCGGGCCGACATCGACGCGACGAAAAATTCTTTGCTGTGCAGCAGGTTCAGCGCCTGGATCGCATGGCCTGAAGATTTGCGAATCACATACAGCTTACGTTCCAGCGCATCGGTGACCATGATGTCCTGGCCGCGGCCGATGAAGATCTGGCGGATGACCGGCTCCTTTTCACGCACGGTCGGCGACATTGGCATATCGATATCGACCGGAACATCGCGCCAGCCGAGAACGACCTGGCCTTCTGCATGGACGGCACGCTCGATCTCCTGCTCACAGGCAATACGCGAGGCATTTTCTTTCGGCAGGAACACCATGCCAACACCATACTCGCCGGGCGGCGGCAACGCGATGCCTTGCTTCGCCATCTCTTCACGATAGTACTGATCGGGCAATTGAATCAGGATACCGGCACCATCGCCCATCAATTTATCGGCGCCCACGGCACCCCGATGGTCGAGATTCTTCAGGATCAACAGACCTTGCTCGACGATCGAGTGGCTCTTCTTGCCTTTGATATGGGCGATGAAACCGACGCCACAGGCATCATGTTCGTTGGATGGATCGTATAGACCTTGCGCGTGCATAGCTTTTCTCCACACTAGATGTGATTGAAGATGAAGAATAGTGCAGCGTACCAGATTGTTCAACAACAACAATTAGGGTCAGAGTTAAATTAAGCCACCTATTTTTTTACGTTTTATTAATTGGGGACAGAGTAAATTCTTGCGCCATGACGCGTTCTAGCGACCGCAATTCCTTTACTCTCCCCTCAGGACTCCCCTGATTCTCGTGGCGCCGACTTAAATGGCCGCCCACGCTTGGCCGCGCGCACCCGACGGTTTGCCTGGCGCTCCAAGGCCATTTGAAATTGCTCTGAGCCCAAAACTCCACCTTTCCACGTCGTCTTGTTCAGCATCTCAATTTCTTCGGGGGTAAGCGCCTGCTCCACCAACTCCTTGTACGCCGCCTCGCGTTGAAACGGCGTATTACCCAAGGCCCAATACAGGGAATGGTCGGTAATCAAGGGATCAGACTTGATGCCGACATGATGGTTATAGCTTGACCACGGGTAATCAGCCGGATTGTGCGTTATGCCGGCACTGACCGGATTGAGCTCAATGTAGCGAGAACAGGTCATGAAGTAGCGCTCGGAATCGATCACCGTTGCCCTATAACGCCCTTGCCATAAAGTACCGACACGCGCGTATTTACGATTGAAATACGGCACGTAATGACGCCCGACCCATTGCATCATGCGCCCCAGACCTTGCTGATCCGATGGCGAAACCAGCAAATGCAGGTGATTCGACATCAGGGCGTAGGCATGAATCGCCACCTTGAATTGCTTGGCTGCTTCGCGCAGCCAAGCCAGAAACGCGCAGTAATCGGACGTGTCCCGAAAGATCAGTTGGCGATCATTGCCACGCTGGATAACATGGTGCGGCTGGTTTGGGATAACGAGTCGGGGAAGTCGAGCCATGATTGAATGCTTTTGAAAAGGTGGGAGAGGGACCACGAAGACGGCACCACCTACTCTGTCCCCAATGAGGCAAGAAGACAATTGGCAGGCGATTCAGCAAACAATTTTACTCCGACCCCGATTAACATAAACAACGATTTTAATTTTACTCTGACCCCAATTGAATTATCATCAACCAATGGGTGTGGCGGGCAAAACAGGGCCGTCAAGCCGCTTCGTCGCGCGGATCACGCGACAATAAACGCGCCACCATGTCGCGCGGCGAATCACCGTCAAACAGCACGCCAGCCACAGCATTGGTAATCGGCATATCCACGCCACGACTGCGCGCCAACGCCCTGACTGCTTGCGCACAGCGCACGCCTTCTGCCACATGTCCGAGTTCTGCCACAATGTCGTCGAGCGCCTTGTCTTGCGCCAATGCCAGTCCAACCCGGCGATTGCGTGAAAGATCTCCGGTACAGGTCAGGATCAAATCCCCCATCCCGGCCAACCCCATGAAAGTTTCCGTACGGCCGCCAAGGGCAATACCCAAGCGCGTGATTTCAGCAAGGCCGCGCGTGATGAGCGCCGCACGCGCATTCAAACCGAGACCCATACCATCGACGATGCCGGTAGCGATCGCCAAGATATTCTTCACCGCCCCGCCGACTTCAACGCCGGCCATGTCGTCACTTGTATAGACGCGGATATTGCGGCCATGAACGGCGCTCACGACGCGCTCGCGCAGAACGGCGCTGTCCGAGGCAAGGACCAGCGCGCAAGGCAAGCCGTGCGCGACTTCCTGCGCGAACGAGGGGCCGGACAAGACGCCGGCCGCCAAATCCGGCCCGAGGATTTCGCGCACAACCTGATGCGGCAATAATTGGGTTTTCTCTTCGAATCCCTTGCACAAGGTAACAATGTTCGGAATCGGCAGCGCTTGCAGCTGCCGCACAAGAGGGCGCAAACCGGCGACCGCGGAGGCAATCAGCAACAATCCTTCATCCGGCGTCGCGAGCAAAGGCGCCATGGCGGCGTCGAAATCGCTCGTAATGTGCAATCCGCGCGGCAAGGAAAATCCGGGCAAATTCCCCGAATTCTCGCGGCGCGTAGCGGCCTCATCCATGGCTGCCTGATTGCGCCCCCACAAAATTACGCGATGCCGCTCAGCCAGCGGTATCGCCAGCGCAGTACCCCAGGCGCCGGCGCCGAGTATCGTGATATTCATGGATTGCCTGGAAAGGAAAAAATTGGCGGCAGAAGGCTACTCACCCCAGATATCATTCGCCTTCACATAACCGCTCTGTCCGTCGCGATGCCGGACCTTGACCCAGCCGGAAGCAAGCGGCTCCGCCAATTCAAACAGAACGTTTTTATCGGCGGAGAACAAAACCGGCGCTGCGTCGTCCGCACTGGCGCGGACCTTCGCACCGGCGACGCTGACAACCACATTGCGCTTCGGCGTAAGCGCCTTCGACTCGATCCAGAACAGGTCGCCCGAGGCATCGCGCACCTTGGTCCACTCGCCATAGGTAAGGACGATTTCGACCGGCATACCGCGCGGGGCGACAAACACCTTGCGTCCTTTTTCGGAAGGAGCGTCGTAAAGCACTGCCGGCGCGGCGCCGACCGATTTGAAGTCGAGCGCCTGCACGCTCGCCGCCAGCGACATCAGGAACGTTGCAAAAACAAGCAAATGAACGGATTTCATGAAACCATCTCCGGCGGGAACAACATGCCGGGCCGCCATACGACAAACGATGCCTTCCGCCTGAAAGGCATCACTTACGACCCGAAACGAACGCGCAAAACTATGGCTTTTAGTTAATGGTAGCGGAAGCACCATTCGGCATCACGATGCCCGCACCTTTTTGCTGTTGCAGTTGCTCGGCCATAGCTTGCTGGCGCTGCTGGTAGAACAGTTCGAAGTTGATTTCCGCCAGATGCACCGGCGGAAATCCGGCGCGCGTGATGGCGTCGGCAATATTGGCGCGCAAATAGGGATAAACCAGATTGGGGCATCCGATCCCGAGCAACGGGTCGAGCTGCTCTTCCGGAATGTTGCGCGCTTCGAAAATGCCGGCTTGCTTGCCCTCGACCAGGAAAGCGACTTTCTCGCCGATTTTTGCGGTAACCGTGACGGTAACGGTGGATTCGTAAATGCCGTCAGCCAGCACTTCGGCGCCTACGTCGACCGAAATTTCGATGCCGGGAGCTTCCTGCTCCAGAAAAATCGCCGGGGAATTCGGCTGTTCCAGCGACAGGTCTTTCAGATAGACGCGTTGAACTTGAAATATGGGTTGCAGATTTTCGTCAGACATGAAGCACTTTCACTAGGTTGAAATATGGATGTTTAGCCATCCGCTGGATTGTAAATTGCCGAAACCGAAAAACGCTCAGGCGCCCTGCAGCAAAGCATCGAGCTTGCCGCCGCGCTCTAGCGCGTTCAAGTCGTCAAAGCCGCCTACGTAAGTATCGCCGATATAGATCTGCGGCACGGTGCGGCGGCCGGTTTTTTGCATCATGTCGAGCCGCTGCTGCGGCTCCAGGTCAACCCGAATCTTCTCGATCGACTCGACACCTTTGGCGGTCAACAGCTTTTCAGCCATGATGCAATAGGGGCACACGCCGGTGCTGTACATTAATACTCGTGCAGTCATGAGGCCCCCTTGTTACTTAGCTGTCGGCAACCCTTGCGCCTGCCAGGCAAGCAAGCCGCCGCTCAAACTATATACTTCGCTGAAGCCGGCGCTCTTCAATTGCGCGACAGCCTTGGACGACTGCACGCCCGAGTGGCATACGACGATCACCGCTTTCGATTTGAATTTATCGAGTTCAGCTACGCGGTTCGACAGCTCCTTGAGCGGGATGTTGCGTGCGTCTAGCAAGTGCGCGGCGGCAAAGTCGGCCGGGTTGCGCACGTCGACAATCACGGTTTTACCCTGATTGATCAACTGCGTAGCCTGCAGCAGGGAGACCTTTTCACCGCGCCGTTGCAAGCCCGGCCAAGCCAGTGCACCGCCCGAAAGGAGGACCAATCCGAACAGCCAGATATTGTCAATGATGAATTTCACGTGGTTCCAATGGTATTAGTCAATCTGCACATTATAAAATAGAAGCTGCTACACATCCCGATTCGAACAAATTCTCATTCACCTTTATTCCCACCATGTACAAAATCGTATTGATGCGCCACGGCGAATCCACCTGGAACCTGGACAATCGCTTTACCGGCTGGACCGACGTCGATCTGACTCCCAAAGGCGTCGCCGAAGCAAAATATGCAGGCCAGCTCTTGAAAGAAGCCGGCTTTACCTTCGACCTGGCCTATACCTCGGTGCTGAAACGCGCAATCCGCACGCTCTGGTGCACACTAGACGAGATGGATCTGATGTGGCTGCCCGTCGTGCACAGCTGGCGGCTCAACGAGCGCCACTACGGCGCACTGCAAGGCCTGGACAAAGCCGAAACTGCGGCCAAATACGGTGATGAACAAGTACTGGTATGGCGCCGCAGCTATGACACGCCGCCCAGCCCGCTCGATCCGAACGATTCACGCACTTCCTACAAGGATCCGCGCTATGCCAGCCTGAAGCGCGAAGAAATCCCGCTGACCGAGTGCCTGAAAGATACGGTAGCGCGCGTCATGCCGGTCTGGAACGAGTCGATTGCGCCCGACATCCGCGCCGGCAAGCGCATCATCATCTCGGCGCATGGCAACAGCCTGCGAGCACTGATCAAGTCGCTCGACGGCATCAGCGACCAGGACATCGTCGGCCTGAACATCCCCAACGGCCAGCCGCTGGTATACGAACTGGATGCCGACCTGAAGCCGATCAAGAGCTATTACCTGGGCGATCCGGCGGCAATCGAGGCAGCGATGAAAGCCGTGGCCAGCCAGGGCAAGGCGAAGTAAGTTCAATCCGAGCATAGCAGACAAGGGATCTTCATTGTTCAAGCAGCATCGCGTTCGCAGCAGCAGGAAAACCCTTGCGGTGCTCGGCCTGGCCGTACTGTGCCTGGGCGGCATCCCCACCGCCCAGGCCGCCAAAATCAGCGAACGGGCCAAGCAAAAACAACTGGCCGAAACAGAGCGCGCCGGCCTCCAGCAAAAACTCAACGCACTCAAGCGCGACATTGACCGCACCGAGACGGCCAAGAGCAATGCCGCCGACGCCCTCGCCAATTCCGAAGCGGCTATATCCAATGCCAACCGCGCACTGCACGAACTGGAAGCAGAACAGCAGCGCACCGAAGCGCGGATAGCGCAATTATCGAAAGAGCAATTGGATTTGGCCAAGGCGGTCGAGACGCAGCAGCAGCGGTTGGCAAAACTCTTGCGCGAGCAATACGTAACCGGAAATGAAGACCGCATCAAGCTCCTGCTGTCCGGCGACAACCCGAACCGCATCAATCGCGAGCTGCAATATATGACCTACGTCGCGCGCGCGCAGGCAAAACTGGTCGAGACCCTGCGCGCCAATCTGCAAGCGATCGAGAGCAACAAGGCAGAAACCCAGAACGCCAAGGACGAGCTGGATGAAATCGCACAGGAAGCGAACCAGCAAAAGACCCTGCTGGAGAAGGAGAAAGCCAGGCATGCCGCCTTGCTGTCACAATTGTCCGGCAAGCTCGCAGCCCAACGTAAAGAAGCGGGCAATATAGAACGCGACGAACAGCGGCTGACCGGCTTGCTCGACAAGCTTTCGCAATTAATCGAAGAGCAACAGAAGGCTGAAACCGCCGCCCTGGAAAAACGGCGGCAAGAACAAGCTCGCGCCAAAGCAGAACGCGACAAGCGCGCGCAGCAAGCCAAAAATAGCGTGCGCGACAAGGCAGCACAGGGAAAAATAAAGTATTCCGATCCGATCGACAATGACGAACCGCTTTCGGCAAAACCGCCTATACGGAATGAACTAATTCCCGATGCGGGCGTTCAAAGCAGTGCTTCTGGGCAATCGTTTAGCGCCTTGCGCGGCCATTTGCATTTGCCGCTGCGCGGAGAATTGGTCGCCAAATACGGCAGCAAGCGCGGCGACGGACCGACCTGGAAAGGCCTGTTCATCCGTGCCGCCGAAGGTACGGAAGTCAAGGCGATCGCTTCCGGCCGCGTAATTTTCGCGGAGTGGCTGCGCGGCTTCGGCAACCTGATCATCCTTGACCACGGTGGCCAGTACATGAGCATTTATGGCAACAACCAGGCGGTGCTGAAACGGGCCGGCGATACAGTCAAAAGCGGCGATGTAATTGCCAATGCAGGTAATAGCGGCGGCAATGAACAATCGGGTTTATACTTTGAAATACGGCATCAGGGCCGCGCATTCGACCCCCTTGAATGGGTTACTCTTCGGTGAAATCTAGGTGAAACATGGGCAGCAAACTCAAAAACATCGGCCTTATCAGTTTAGGCATGATTACAGGCATAGCAGGCTCGATACAATTCGACGCGCTCGCGCAAAAAAATGCGAGCGCGCCACTGCCGATTGAGGAATTGCGGCAACTGGCCGACGTGTTCGGTCTGATCAAATCCGATTACGTCGAGGCGATCGAAGACAAAAAACTGCTGACCGAAGCGATCTCGGGCATGGTCGCATCGCTCGATCCGCACTCCGCCTATCTCGACAAGAAAGCATTCAAGGAGCTGCGTGAAGGCACCCAAGGCAAGTTCGTCGGGCTCGGCATCGAAGTCGGCATGAGCGAAGACGGTTACGTCAAGGTTATCTCGCCGATCGAAGATTCTCCCGCATACAAGGCCGGCCTGAAGCCCGGCGACCTGATCACCCGCCTCGACAGCACGCCTGTCAAAGGCTTGACTCTGGATGAAGCAGTCAAGCGCATGCGCGGCGAGCCCAATACCAAGATCACGCTCACCGTGGCTCGCAAGGAAGAACTCAAGCCGCTGATCATTCCGATCGTGCGCCAGGAAATCCGCGTGCAAAGCGTGAAATCGAAAGTGGTCGAACCCGGTTATGCCTGGGTGCGCGTGGCGCAATTCCAGGAACCGACCGTCGATGACATGGCGAAGAAAATCTCCGCGATCTACGCGCAAGAGCCGAACCTGAAAGGCTTGGTGCTCGACTTGCGTAATGACCCTGGCGGCGTGCTGCCGGGCGCAATCGGCGTTTCGGCAGCTTTCCTGCCGAAAGATGCGGTCGTCGTTTCGACTAACGGCCAACTGCCCGATTCAAAAGCGACCTTCTACGCCCGCCGCGAATTCTACGGCTCGCGTGCCGTTGGCGACCCGTTGGCAAAACTGCCGGAAGCAGTCAAGAAAGTGCCGATGGTAGTGCTGGTCAATACCGGTTCCGCCTCTGCGTCTGAAATCGTGGCCGGCGCTCTGCAGGATTACAAGCGTGCCGTCATCATGGGCTCGCAAACCTTCGGCAAAGGCTCGGTACAAACCATTCGCCAATTGTCTTCCGACACCGCGGTCAAGCTGACCACGGCACGCTATTACACCCCGAATGGACGCTCGATCCAAGCCAAGGGTATCGTACCCGACCTGCTGGTGGACGAGAATGCCGACGGCGACGGCTTGAACAGCTTGCGCCTGCGCGAATCGGATTTGCAAAAGCACTTGACCAATGACAAGGACAAGGAAGCGGAATCCGCTAAAAACAAGATCGACGAACTGGAAGAAGAACAACGCTTGGCTGCCCTGGAGAAAAAGCGCAAGCCGCTTGAATTCGGCAGCAAGGACGATTTCCAGTTGACACAGGCGCTGAATCACCTGAAAGGTTTGCCGGTCCAGTTGGCGAAAGCGAAGATCGACCCCAAAAAAGAAAACGGCAAGGACGATAAGAGCAAGGACGATAAGAAAGAGATCGAGAAAAAATAAAGCCGAGCGCCTTATCAAGGGCTAAGGCCGCAGCAATGCGGCCTTTTTCTATTTTACAGCTGGACGAGTTCTCTTAAAGACACAACACCAAACCGTGAACGACAACCAACTCCTGCGCTATTCGCGCCACATTCTGCTCGACGAGATCGGTATCGAAGGCCAGGAAAAACTGCTGGCTGCTCATGCCTTGATCATCGGCGCCGGCGGTCTCGGTTCGCCTACGGCGCTATATCTGGCCTCGGCCGGCGTCGGCATCATCACCCTGGTAGACAACGACACGGTCGACCTGACCAACTTGCAGCGGCAGATCCTGCACACCACCGAGCGCGTCGGCCAACCGAAGACACAATCGGGCAAGCTGTCACTGGCGCAAATCAATCCCGAGATCAATGTAGTCGCCCTGGCAGAACGCGCCGGCGACGAGCGTTTGAACGAACTGGTACGCACGGCCACGGTGGTGCTCGACTGCAGCGACAATTTCGCCACACGCCACGCCGTCAATCGCGCCTGCGTTGCGCACAAAGTGCCACTGATATCCGGCGCCGCAATCCAGTTCGACGGGCAGATCAGCGTATTCGATACGCGCCATGAAGATTCGCCCTGCTATGCCTGCTTGTTCCCACCCGATCAACCGTTTGAAGAAGCCAACTGCGCAACGATGGGTGTGTTCGCGCCGCTGGTCGGCATCATCGGCGCCATGCAGGCAGCAGAGGCGTTGAAACTGATTGCAGGGATCGGAGAGTCACTGGCCGGGCGCCTGCTGCTGCTGGACGCCCGGCATATGGATTGGAACAGCATCAAAATAGCACGCAATATTACCTGCCCAATATGTTCCTAAAACCTCGTTATTCCCCGACCCGCTAGTCGGGAATCGTCACCGTGTTATTGGCAAACGTGATTTGATCACCGGCCGCAGGCGCGGTCTTGATTGGCGGCACGTTGGCGACCGTGATCGGATTGACCGTGGTACCGGTCATGCCGCGTGGAATGGTGCGTACCACCTGGCTGGGCGGCAAAGCTGCACCGGACTTCAGGTTGGCGTACATCATGTCCATCGCCTGAATGAAATAGCGATGCAGCGGCACCAGTCGATCGCTATAGCCTGGAAAGCTCAAGAAAGCGTCGAAATGGTGGGCATTAGTCACTTCGATATACGACAGCTTGCTGTTGGTGCCTTCGACGATCTTGTTGATGCCGAAGTAAGGACGCGAGGTGAAATTCACCGGGATCAGCGCATCGGAGCGGCCGTGCACGATCAATGCGGGCTTGCCGCGCAGATTGCCGGTGCGCACCGCAACTTCACTAATGCCTTGCTGCACGCGTTTCGCGTTGGCGCTGGTTCCGATCGCAAGTTCACGCAAGCACAACGCACCCGCAATGTTGTAGTCCTGCACGCCTCCCACTGAAATCGACGACGCATCCACCAGCGGTCCGCCGACGCTGTTGTTGTTGATGATCGCAATCGGGCCGGTCGGCGGCACGCCGTTGCCGGTGCTGAAAATCGTCGCCAGCGCGGAAGGCGCCACCGCCACCGGCGCTCCTGGCGTCGCCGAACTCGCCGCGCCCGGTGAGCCGTAGCTGTAACCGCAGATATTGTCCTTGACGCTAAACCGGCCGTAAGTGCCGGCGTAGGTCAAGGTAACCGGCGGTACGGCAAACGAGTACATCGATGCGTGCAAATCGTTGCTTTCCGGCTGGTAGCCGGCTGCCAGCAAGACATTCATCGCGCTGGCCGCCATCTCGGCAGTCGTGCTGCCCGTGATCAGGCCGGCGGTTTTAAGGGCGGTGCAGCGATTGGCGGCAATCGTCGGATTGAGTGTATTGAATACATTCGTGGCGGTCGACAGCAATCCGGCGCAAGGCTGCATCAAATTCGCCAGCGTGGAATAGTCATAGAGACTTCTACCGGTGCCGACCAGCGAGGTCGTGCCGCGCTTCACCGTCACCCGATTGTCGGGTGCCAATTGGACTTGCGGCTCCGACACCGCGACGCCGGTAATCAAGCCTCCGGTATCCTGTTCGGCCGCAGCCAGTGCGGCGCCGGCGCCGTTGGAGGCGCTCGACGCGATGACGATGGTATTGCCTGGCTTCAGCGTGCGCAAATGCCGCTTCCCGTCAGCCGCCAGCGTGCCGTATTTTTCGTTCAGGACGTAGTAGGCGAACTCAATTGACTGCAAGGTGTATTTGCCCCAGTCTTTTTCCGGA
Source organism: uncultured Burkholderiales bacterium (assembly GCA_966211965.1). GTDB lineage: Bacteria > Pseudomonadota > Gammaproteobacteria > Burkholderiales > Burkholderiaceae_D > CBIHON01. The sequence continues at coordinate 274,052 of CBIHON010000001.1, forward strand.
TTCTGCTGCGAATGCATGTGTTTGACCGCGAAGCGGTTCGGCGTCGCGGCGTTGAAAGCGGCACGTTCCGCCTCGGTCAGGTTGGCCGTGAAATTCGAGTCCTTGCCGGCCGTCGCGGCATCGGTGCGGATGCCGTTCTGGAGATTGACGATATTGTTTTGCAAGTCGTGCACGCCGTTGCCGGTGCCCTTGTCGTTATAGGCGACCGCGCAGCCGTTCTTCAACCCCCATTCGCCGGAGGTGGCGATTGCGCCATACACGCCGCGCGATCCGCTCGATGTGCCGGTCACGATGCAGGGACTGGCGGGGTTGAAAGTGGACGGCACCTGTACCATCATCGTGACGTTCTGGCTGCCGCTGCCGTCGTCCGAATAGGCAATGTATTCGGTCCCGGCAACCTTGCCTTCGCCCAAGGTATCGTTGCCTTTGGTGTCGATGTTCGGTCCATACAAGATGCCATAGCCGCCAGCGGCGGTGGGGTCGATCAATGCACGATAGTTATTGTAGATGGCGAGCTTTCTCAGTTCTGCAGCGGTGGGCTTGGCAGGATCGGCCACGCTCGGCGCGGCACCGCCCAAGCCGGTTTTTCCCAGGCCGGCAGTCAGCAAATCGTCGGATACGCCATCATAGGTAGCGGCGCTGATGGTGCCGAGATATGCCGGTTTGACATTCACATCTTCGGAACTGGAACCGCCGCAGGCAGCGAGCATCGAAACTGCCGCAGTGACTGCGAGATGGCCGGCGGTTTTCCTGAATTCGTTTTTCAACATGTCATCCTCTATACGTTATCGATATATTCGTATTTCTCAACCCGCCAGGCGTGTGGCAACTTGACGGAGCCGTGGCATTTGATCTTGCATATCTGCTATAGGTTCCGAATGCATTGCCCACTATTAATACGTTGATCTCTGGTACAAGGTCGGTTACTCTTTTTTCAGCAACTTGGTAACCCCGCCAATCATAACGATGGTTCGCGCGCCGAAATATTGGCGTGAACACGCCATGCATAGAGGGGAAACCCTTCAATTTCAAAACAGAAAGAAGGGCATGAGTCAACACCAGGGGAGCAGTCGGCAATGCAGGCAGACAAGGGCGCGGAAGACAATGGCAAGGCAGAACTGGACCGCCTGGTTGCGCTGAAGCCGCTCGAATATCAAGTCATTTTCGACAACGCGATGGTCGGCATCGTCTATACGGTCGACCGCAAAATCGTGCGTTGCAACCGGCGCTTCGAAGAATTGTTCGGCTATGCGCCGGGCGAACTCGATGGCCAGAATCTGCGCGTGCTGTATCGCAACGCCGAAGAATTCGAAGCCATCGGCCGCATCGGCTATCAATTGATCCGGCGCAGCGGCGTTTATGAAGACGAGCGCTTCATGGTCAACAAGGAAGGCAAGCAATTGTGGATCAAATGGTCCGGCAAGGCGCTCGACAAAGTCAATCCGGTCAAGGGCGCTCTATGGATTTGCCTGGACATCTCGCGCCGCAAGCGAGCCGAAGAATCCCTGCATTTTGCCTACGAAGAACTGGAGCAGAAAGTACAGGAAAGAACCGCCGACCTGGTGCGCACCAACCGGGCATTGGCCGAGGAAAACGAGCGTCGCAAGCGCAGCGAAGAAATTGCCCGCATACAGCAAAGCGAACTGGCACGCATGTCGCGCATTTCGTCGATGGGAGAAATGGCAGCGGCGCTGGCACATCAAATGGGCCAGCCCCTGAGTTCCGCACTGAACTATCTGCATGGCTGCCTGTTGCGCATCCAGAGCGGACAGTTCGACCAGGCCGCGATCAGCAGCGCCATCGAAAGCGCGATCCAGCATACGCAGCACGCCGGCGACATCATCCAACACGTGCGGCAGTTCGTGCAAAAATACGAACCGGCGCGCTTTTCCATGCAAGACCTCAACGCCCACCTGCATCATTGTCTTGAGTTCCTGCAATTCGAATTGAACCGTAAAAATGTGAGCGTCGAATTGGCCTTGCAAGAAGACTTGCCGCCGATTGCCTTCGATCGGATCGAAATCGAACAGGTAATGCTGAACCTGATTCGGAATGCGATCGAAGCCATGCAAAGCATGCCTCGCGACAAGCGCCACATCCGTATTTTCTCCAAGCTGCGCAGCCGCTGCGTGCATGTCTCGATTTCCGACTCCGGTCCCGGTGTCGCGGCGGAGTTCCGGCAGAATATTTTCGAGCCTTTCTTTACCACCAAGAACGACGGCATCGGCATCGGCCTGGTGATCTGCCGTTCCATCATCGAAGCGCACGGCGGCAAGCTCACTCTCGGCCGTCCGGCGCAACGCGGCACCACGTTCACCTTCACATTACCGGTCCGATGACTTCCGACAAGAACGACAAAATATCCTCCCTGCAAACCGTGTTCATCGTGGACGATGAACCCTCGGTGCGCGAATCGCTGGCCTGGCTGCTGAATTCGATTCAACTGCCGGTGGAATGCTTCGATTCGGCGGCGGCCTTTCTGGCCGGCTATCGGCGCGGCGCACGCGGCTGCCTGATCCTGGACGTCAGGATGCCGGGCATGAGCGGTATCGAATTGATGGAAGTGCTGGAGGCCGAAGGCGTGTTCCTGCCCTTCATCTTTCTATCGGGGCATGGCGACATTCCCATGGCGACGCACGCGATGCGCAAAGGCGCTATCGATTTCCTTTCCAAGCCCTATAACAACGAACAATTCCTGCGCCGCGTGCGGCAGGCGCTGGCGCTCGATGCGCAGCAATGGCAGGCACGCGAACGCAAGGCGTATCTGTCGAAAATGCATGCCTCGCTGACCAAGCGCGAACAGCAATTGCTGAATCTGATCGTCAACGGGGCGAGCAACAAGGACATCGCACGCGAACTTGATATTTCAATCAAGACGGTCGAGGCCCACCGCGCCCGACTGATCAAGAAACTGGCTGTCAAATCGCTGGCGGAACTGGTGCAATTCGGGGTCGAATACCGGCAATTCCATCGGCAGAATTAACCAAGGGGATTCCCCCCTTTACACAACTTTACAGCCCAGTCATTGTTCAGCAGCATAACGCTCCTAAAGTGTGATCATGCATGGTGAATTGAAAGCCTGCACAACCTGACAAGGAATCGATATGAACGAGCAAAATACTTCTCTCCGCAACGACAACAATCCGGCTGAAACGCCAAAACGGCCGCACAGCCGCCGCCGGCTCATGGCCGGCATTGCTGCCATGGTCGGCGCCATTTCCATCGCCGGCATCAGCCACGCCAGCGATGCCCCGGGGGCCGCAGGCCCCCGGCACGGCATGATGGGCTGGCACGGCGGCCAGATGGACCCGGAACAGGCCGCCAAGCGCATCGACCACATGATCGATCGCTTGCTGCCTGACGGCACGGCGACCCAGAAAGCCCAAGTCTCAGCGATCATCAAAACCGCGATGGCCGACTTGAAACCTCTGCGCGAGCAGTATCGCGCGGCGCGCCAGCAAGGCATCAAGATCCTGAGCCAGCCGGCCATCGATCGCTCTGCCCTGGAACAGGTCCGTGTAAGCGAAATGCAACTGGCGGAACAAGTCTCCAAGCGCATGACGCAGGCGCTGGCCGATACTGCCGAAGTGCTGACGCCGGAACAGCGCACTAGGGTTGCCGCGCACCTTCAAAAGCGCTTCGGGCGCATGGGTTAAGGGCGCATGGCTCAGCGTCTTTTAATGATCGAGGACGACCATCGCCTGGCCGGGATGGTTGCCACCTACCTTGCACAAAACGGCTTCGACGTGCAACGCGCAGAGACCGCGCAAGAGGGTTTGGCGCAGTTGCAGCTTGCGGCAGCAGCGGGACCGGCGTTTTCGCTGGTGCTGCTGGACTTGATGCTGCCGGATGCCGACGGTCTCGATGTATGCCGCCGGATTCGCGCGCAAGCCTTGCCGCTGGGCGCCGTTCCCATCGTGATGCTGACCGCAAAGGGTGACCCGATGGACCGCGTGGTCGGCCTGGAGTTGGGCGCGGACGATTACGTGCCGAAACCTTTTGAGCCGCGCGAATTGCTGGCGCGCCTGCGCGCAGTATTGCGGCGCCAGCAAGGCCAAAGTCCGAGTGCGCCGAATATCCTGCGCTTCGGCCGGCTGGAAATCGATCTGGACGCGCGCCATGTACGGCTCGATGGCCGGGATTGCAGCGTCACGTCCTACCAATTCGATTTGCTGGTAGCGATGGCCGAACGTGCGGGGCGCGTGCTGTCGCGCGAGCAATTGATGGATGCAGTCAAGGGCGAGCCGCTGGAAGCATTCGACCGTTCGATCGACGTCCATATCGGTCGCCTGCGCGCCGCCATCGAGGACGACCCCAAGCAGCCGAAACGCATCATCACGGTACGCGGGGCCGGCTATGTGTTTGCCAAGGCGCAGGATGTCTGACATTCCCTCTCTGAAAATCCGTTTCGGCTGGACCCATCGGCTGTACCTGCGCATCTACCTGGCTCTGGTGCTCAGCGTGGCGATTGCCGCCATCCTGTTCGGCATCGCATGGCGCATGAGTCCCGATGCCGCGCAGCTTGCGTCCAGCCTGGAAACTTTCGCCGAAATCGCCGCCGAAATTTTGCCGCCCGCCTCCGCGTCGCGCGAAGAACAACAGGCCGCGCTGATGCGTTGGCAGCCGCGCATGCGCGCCAATCTGGCCTTGTACTCGGCCACTGGCGAAAAGATTGCCGCAGCCGGGCGCGAATTGCCGCCGTGGGAACCATCGCAGACCAGCACCGGCTGGCTGGGCGGACGGCCTCCAGTATTTGCCTTGAAACTTCCGGACAATCGCTGGCTGATCGGGCAGCGCATTCATCGGGGACACCGGCCACCGATGGGATTGATCGCGGCCTTGGGTTTAATCGCGCTGGTGGTCGGTATCGGCGCCTATCCGATCGTGCGTCGCCTTACGCGCGGGCTGGAGCGCCTGCAGCGCAGCGTCGAAGCCTTGGGTGAGGGTCAGCTCTCGACTCGTGTCGCGGTGGAAGGCCAGGATGAAGTCGCGCTTCTGGCAAGCAGCTTCAACCGCTCGGCAGAGCGGATCGAAGCCCTGGTTTCGGCCCAGAAATCGCTACTGGCCAATGCCTCGCATGAGTTGCGTTCGCCGCTAGCGCGCATCCGCATGGCGGTCGAATTGATGCAGGACCGGCGGCAACCGGAAATGCACGATGAACTGGCACACAACATCGCCGAACTGGACCAACTGATCGATGAAATCCTGCTGGCCAGCAGGTTGGATGCCTCTCCCGAAACAATGCAAGCGACCGAAGCCATTGACCTGACCGCGCTGCTGGCAGAAGAATGCGCGCGCGTCGACGCGCAACTCAGCGCGCCGCCGCTCAGCCTGCAGGGCGATCCCAAACTGTTGCGCCGGATGCTGCGTAATCTGCTGGAAAATGCCCGGCGCTACGGCGGCGGCACACCGATCGAAGTCATGTTGCGCAGCCTCCCCTCGAAGCAGATCCAGCTTGATGTATGCGACCGCGGTCCCGGCGTGCCAGTTGAAGAACGCGAGAATATTTTCGCACCGTTTTACCGTTTGCCCGGTGCGCGTGAACGCGATGGCGGCGTCGGACTGGGTTTGAGCCTGGTGCGGCAGATCGCACGCAAGCACGGCGGAGAAGTAGTCTGCGTGGGACGCGAAGGCGGGGGCAGTTGCTTCCGGGTGAATTTGCCGATTTGAATTTTCCCGGAGTCTGCATGTACCAGCACATCATCAATGGCAGCTACCGCTTCTTCAGCTTCGGCGCGCTCATGCTGCTTGGACTGATGGCGGGATTTTTCTTTGCGTTTTCAGTCGATGTAGCGCCGGCCATGACGCATCTCGACGCAGCAGCCTATATCACCGCCCAGCAGTGGATCAATAAGGTGGTGCGCAATGCGGTATTTGGCTGCATATATTTCGGCGCCGTGATCCTGCCGTTTGTCGCGGCCCTGCTGGCTGCTCTCGGCCAGCACCGGCGCTTGGCATTGATCTGGACGCTGCTCGCGCTTACTTACTTTGGGCTGGTGTTCTGGGTCACACGCTCTGTCAATATCCCGATCAATAACATCGTTGCCGCATGGAATCCAGCTGCGCCCCCGCTGGACTGGGCACAACTGCGCGACACTTGGAATCAAACCAACCTGTTGCGCACTTGGGCTGCCGCCATATGCTTCGCCGGCGCAGCGCTTGCTTTTAGCATGCGCCGCTGAAGCCGAAAATCAGAGGGCGGCTATCGCGCCCCATTACCGTTCTCGCCGATCATGCCTTTGGATGTTCGTCCGTGTCGCGATCGGGTTCGTGCTCTTTGTGTAGAGATAACATTTGATTCTCCTGTGCAAGGCGCCCAAGAAATTGCGTGAAATCTATTGATGAAATCCATTGAATGAGATCAGTTGCGGCGGACTGTCAATTCAGCACCGAAACCTGATGCGCCGCTGGCGCCTATCATGAACTCACACAGGCTCCGGAAACGATGCTTGATTGTGATACAGGATTATGGGTTTAGTTCATTGATAAAAGTGATAAAAGGAGCTTCACGCAAGTGCATGAAGCTCCGTCCTTTTTCAATTGTTCCTCTTCATTTATTGGTCTGAATCCTTATCGCTCCGGCTGGAGCCGCCATGGCTTTCATCATCTTTTTTATGGCTTTGCCTGCCCGACTCCCCGTGCTGCTCGCGCGAACCGCCGCGCGATTTTTCGGAATCCGAGGCGCTGCCGCCCCGGTTGTCGTTATCGTTGTCGTCGTCCTCGTCATTGCGCTCGCCGCGGTTTGCTTCCCCACGTTCGCCGCCGGGACGGGTGCTGGCAGTATTGCGTTCACCTTCGCGCCCGGCAGCCATGCCGCGTCCGCCATGGCTGCGCTCCCCTCCCTTGCGGCCGGCTTCGCGCGCCTCTTCCGAAGTGAATTCGTGCGCAGTGCCTTTTTCATGCGCGGCGCGTCCTCCTTCACTTGCAATCTCACGTTGCCTCGCTTCGTCCATCGATGCAAAACCGCGACCCTTGCCTGATCCGGAGCCTTGGTTATCTTTGCGGGTGTTCATGATCGTTTCCTTTGCTGTAAAAGTATTCAAGATCAAATCGAGTGGATACGCTGTCGAAATTTCTGCGAGCGTAATCGTGCGTCTCCAAGTAGCAATCCATGCTCTCAATCCATGCTCTTCGACAGCTGAAAACATAGTAGTTAGCGTCAGGGTCATCTGGTATCAGACTATGTCTGATTGCTCTGTAGGATGGAACGAATCTGGCGCCTCGTCCGCAAATCCTCTATGAAATTTTTTTGTGGTATGTGTGAGTATCCAGCGCCCTTCCCGACAGATTGGCAAGCCGATGCATTGGCGAAGCCGAGGCAGGAACACTTGTCCGGACTTTCCAAACGCAACCTTAGTGCGAACCAATGTCTCGTAGTTCTACCAGCTTTCCCAACCTTTCCGCTTGAGGTACTCTTACTTCTCCCGGACTGATGGAGCAGGCCTTGCCGGGCACCTCGATCGAGGGCAAGTTCCTCACCTGTTACTTCGTGTCATGTGCGCGGTATTGCTGTTGCTGTTCATGCCGCGCCTGGTCAATTCACCGTTCGACCGGGATCGTCGGTAAATTGCGTCGCTTAAGAGACTGAAAATGGCTTCACATTACCTGCGCTGCTGCGAGCGCGAAATCCATTTCATGGAGTGGGGCAGGAAGGATGCGCCGCCCCTGATCATGTGGCACGGCCTGGCGCGCACCGGCCGCGATTTCGACGATCTGGCCGCGGCCTTGTCGAACACTTATCGCATCATTTGTCCCGACACTATCGGGCGCGGCCTGTCGCAATGGAGCCGCGACCCGGATACCGAATACTGCCTGGCCTTCTATGCGCGCCTCGCGCAGGCGCTGGTCGATCAGCTTGGCATCGAACGCATGCGCTGGGTCGGCACCTCGATGGGCGGTGCCACCGGCACGCTGGCGGCGGCCACTACGCTCAGGGGGCGCATCACTCACCTGGTATTGAACGACATAGGCCCGGCATTGGCGGCCAACGCGATCGAGCGCATTCTTTCCTATGCCGGCAATCCAGCCGAATTCGATACCATGAGCGAGTTCGAGAACTACTTGCGCACGATCTACAAACCCTACGGCTGGCAAAGCGATGTGCAATGGCGGCGCATGGCCGAGACCTCGGCGCGGCGCCTGCCCAACGGCCGGATCACTGCACATTACGATCCGGCGATGGTGCGGCAATTCATCGTGCATCCAAACGATTATGACTTGTGGGAAGCGTACGATACGTTGCGCATGCCAACCCTGGTATTGCGCGGCGAAAGTTCCGACCTGCTGTTGCCGGAAACGGCGCAGGCGATGACGCGGCGCGGGCCTTGCGCCATGCTGGCCGAGATTCCCGATTGCGGCCACGCGCCAGCGCTGAATGTGCCGGAACAGATCGAAACAATCAGGAAGTTTCTGGCATAGCGAATCCATTCGACGTCTTTTGAAGCAACAAAATTGAAACAACGAAAGGCCGGCCATGCAGCCGGCCTTTCGCCGTGTTGACCTACATCATGTTACAAAATCCGGGCGTGTCCGAGAGCGTAAAATGCTAAGGTATTCCGAACGGACGCCATGGGAATGCGTCTGACAGAGTCGCAAATAAAAGGTTTTACAAGAATTCTCGCTTCACAATCCAGGAATTGAAAGGTGGTGTATTTTGCTGAAATCAATATGGTCGAATTGCTTATCAAAACTGCCCAGGGGCTTGGCGGCAACCATGTCCGGCGCAGTTCTAATCCTCTATGCCGGACTATCTGCCGCCACACAGGCCCAGGCCGCTGACGAACACATACCCTCGCTGTTCTCCTCCTTGCCCACGAAGGCAGCCGCGGATACCGACACCGGCGTGGTGCGCGACCGTCAAGTTACGCGCTGGCGCCCGGTCGATATCGACCTCTCCCTATTGACCGCGGAGGCAGATGTGCCGGGCGGTACGAAATCAGGCGGCCAAACAATCGCCCTGAATCTTTTTGATAACGTCAACTTTGTCGCGGTGGCGGACCGGGTCGAGCGCGGCCCGCGCGGCGTTACCTGGACCGGCCATCTGCGCGGCGTCGACATGAGCAATGTGGTGCTGGTCATCAATGACAAGGTGGTGTCCGGCAATATCAGCATGCCGATGGCACGCTACCATATCCGCTTCGCCGGCAATGGCACGCATGAAGTGCAGCGCATCGACCAATCGAAGTTCCCGCGTGACGAGCCTTATGTGCCAATTCCCGACCTCGGCGCAAACGGCAAGGCTGCCGCCGGCGATGCGCCAAACCCTGGCACGCAGGCCGACGACGGTTCCACGATCGATGTCATGGTGGTCTACACCGCCACCGCGAGGGCTGCCGCAGGCGGCACCAATGCAATGAAATCCCTGATCGACCTGGCTGTGGCGGAAACCAACCAATCCTATCAAAACAGCGGCGTGACCCAGCGCCTGCGGCTGGTGCATGCGGCCGAGGTCGCGTACGCGGAAACCGGCAGCCTGGAAGATGCCTTGAATTGCATAACAAAAACCACGGACGGCTGCATCGACAATGTCCATACGCTGCGCAATACCTACGGCGCCGACGTGGTCAGTTTCTGGCTGGAGGACGGCGGCGGCAGCTGCGGACTCGGTTATCACATGGATACCGTTTCCGCTTCTTTTGCGCCCTATGCCTTCAGCGCGGTGGCACGCTCATGCGCGACCGGTTACTACAGCTTCGGCCATGAACTGGGGCACAACATGGGCTTGATGCACGATGTCTACATGGACAATTCGGTCAAGCCCTATGCCTATGCCCACGGCTACGTCAGTACCTCGGGCGGATGGCGCACCATCATGGCATATAACAATGCCTGCAGCGCCATCGGCAAAGACTGCGATCGCCTGCAATACTGGGCCAATCCCTCGGTCAGCTACAAAGGCACCGCGATGGGCAACAGCACCACTGCCGACGACCACAAGGCACTGAACAATACCGCTTCCGTGGTCGCCAATTTCCGTACCAGCGTCGTCTCGGGCGGCGGCTCTGCCACCGTGGTGGAGTTCTACAACACCAATCTCGACAATTACTTCATCACCGCTGACGCAGGCGAAGCGAGCGCGATCGACAACGGCAGCGCCGGGCCCGGCTGGAGCCGCACCGGCGGCAGCTTTAAATCGGGTGGCAGCACGTCGGTTTGCCGTTTCTACGGCAGCCTGTCACCCGGTCCCAACTCGCATTTCTACACGGTGAATGCGAGCGAGTGCGCGAACCTGAAATCCCTGCAGGCCACCACGCCCGATACACAGAAACGCTGGAATTTCGAAAGCCTGGATTTCATCTCGACCCCGCCGGTCAACAACGCATGCGCCAGCGGCACCGTGCCGGTCTACCGCGCGTATAACAACGGCTTCACGCGCGGCGTCGACAGCAACCATCGCATCACCACCAGCCTGAGCGCAATACAGGAAGTGGTCAACCGCGGCTGGAGCAACGAAGGCATCGTAATGTGCGCACCGTCTTGATGGCGCATTGAAGTCGGCTATCTCAAAGGACTCGCAAGGGATAAAAGGGCTGGTGCAAGCCAGCCCTAGAGCCTCTACATCAATGCCGCCGGCGTTGTTGCTTCTCCTTGCCGTACGTTCGTACTGTGTGCATCGGCACGCCTGGCCAGCGGCATTGATGTAGAGGCTTTTAGGCCTGCGGCGCCGGCAAGACACGCGCCAAGCCGGCCATCAGCAGCCGCATATCGGCCTCGATCCGGTCCAGCATGGCAAACAGCGCCAGCGCGTTGGTGCCGCCCTGTATCGCACTTTCCAATTCTCCAGCCAGTTCGCTGACGTGGGCGGCGCCGACCAATCCGGCCACGCCCTTGAGGGTGTGGGCCAGGTGCCCGGCCAGCGCCGTCTCGCCATCTTCCAGCGCCTTGGTAATGCGATCGGCGGCGTCGTGCTGATCGTCCCTGAAACGCGCCAGCAACTGCAGGTAGAATTCGCGGTTTCCCATGGTGCGCACCAACGCCGCCCGGACATCGAAACCTTCAATCGTCAAATCGTCCTCGGACGCCGCCGTCATAAGCACTCCCGTTCCCATTCCATTCGCCATCGCTGTTTGCCTTTCCCTTAGCGCCTCTAAACAAATGAGACAGGCCCCACTAATTCAGAGGCTCTTAGAACGGCAGCTGAGCGTATCATACCGTGAGCTTGGACCACCACTGGCAAAGCCGATCGGCAGCGCCGTCAGCCCGCAACCCCGTCCTGGCCCGGCGAAACCGGCAGTCCACCTGCAACAGGGCTTTGCGCTACACTCGATTTCCACTCAAACAAATAGCGCATGCCCGTCGATGTCTTCGCCGAGCCGGCCACTAGTTGAACCTATGTCCTTGAATAATCCGCCTACCGCGCGTCCGATCGTGCAAAACCTCGGCGCCTCACGCATCCGCGAAGTCGCCAATGCCGGCATAGGCCGCAGCGACGTGCTGCCGTTCTGGTTCGGCGAGCCGGACGAACCCACACCCGGCTTCATCCGCGACGCGGCCAAGGCGGCGCTGGACGCGGGCGACACCTATTACGCGCACAACTACGGACTGATGCCATTGCGCGAAACCATCGCGCGCTATCAGTCGACGCTGCATCAGGCCATCGCTCCAGAGCGCGTGGCCGTGACATCGGCCGGCGTGTCTGCCCTGATGCTGGTCTCACAACTGATCATCAACCCGGGCGACCGCGTGGTGGCGGTCACGCCGCTCTGGCCGAACCTGTTCGAAATTCCAAAAATCCTCAGTGCGGAAGTGGTGCAGATACCGCTGCATTTCGGCCGTGACGGAGCCACGCCTCTGTGGGAGCTCGATACCCAGCAACTGCTCGATGCGCTCACACCCGGAACGCGGGCGCTGTTCCTCAACTCGCCCAACAATCCGACCGGCTGGGTCATCGCGCGCGAGCAACAACAAGCGATCCTGGCGCATTGCCGCAAGCATGGCATCTGGATCCTGGCCGACGACGTGTATGAGCGCCTGGTATATGACGCCGAACCGGCAAGTGCCGCTTGCGCCCCCTCCTTTCTCGACTTGGCCGCGCCGGAAGACCGCGTTATCTCAGCCAACAGCTTTTCCAAATCCTGGCTGATGACCGGCTGGCGGCTCGGCTGGATCGTCGCGCCGCAGGCGATGATGACCGACCTCGGCAAGCTGATCGAATACAACACGTCCTGCGCCCCGGGCTTCGTGCAGCGGGCCGGTATCGTGGCGATCGAACGCGGCGATGAAATCATCACGCCCACCATAGCGCGCTACCGGGCCGCACGCGATTTTCTGTGCGAGCGCTTGAACACCTTGCCTGGCATTACTTCGCCCAAACCGAAAGGCGCAATGTACTTGTTCTTCCAGATCGATGGCGAAAAAGACACCTTGGCGCTATGCAAACGGCTGGTGCTGGAAGCGGGTCTCGGACTGGCGCCGGGCAATGCGTTCGGACCGCAGGGCGAAGGCTATGTGCGCTGGTGTTTTGCCAGTTCGATGGAGCGGCTGGAGGACGGCGTGCGGCGCCTGGAACGCTTTCTGGAAAAGGGAAAGACGTCATGAAAACCATCGGGCTCATCGGCGGCATGAGCTGCGAATCTTCCGCGGAGTATTACCGCCTGATCAACCAGATCACGAAGCGCAAGCTCGGTGCGCACAACAATGCACGCAGCCTGATGCTGACGGTCAATTTCCAGGATATCGAACCGCTGCAGCGCCAGGGCGACTGGGAACAATTGGGGAAAATGATGGAACAAGCGGCGCGCCAGCTCGAGGCGGGCGGCGCCGATTTCGTCGTGCTGTGTACGAACACCATGCACAAGGTCGCTTCGCATATCGAAGCAGCGATCTCGGTTCCTTTCCTGCACATCGTCGATCCGACCGCGGAGGCGATCAAGGCGCAAGGCTTTACCAAAGTCGGCTTGCTGGCCACGCGCTTCACGATGGAACACGCGTTCTATCACGAGCGTCTGCGCGACAAGCATGGATTGACGGCGCTGGTCCCCGAGGAACCCGACCGCACCTTGGTGCATGATGTGATTTACCAGGAGCTATGCCATGGCAAGATAGAGGATGGATCGCGCCGCCACTATCTGCGCATCATCGAAGATTTGAAAGCGCGCGGCGCGCAAGCCGTGATTCTCGGGTGCACCGAAATCACCCTGCTGATCAAGCCGGAGGATGCGGCGCTGCCGGTGTTCGACGCGACGCTGATTCATGCGGAAACGGCAGCGGCATTCGCGCTTGATTGAGCGTGCCCGGCCAGGCTATCCTCAACGAGGCTCGCCCAATAAAGGAGCGACCGTTATTTCTCGTACGCGTTGCGGTTTTTCACCGCCCTATCCTTTGCCGCTTGCTCCGCCCTTAGCTCGTCAGCGGTTTTTTCGCCGCAACCTGCAACCAGAAAGGATGCCAGCAACAGGAAAACAAGAGTGATTTTCATAACGCAAATATACCTTATGTCAATTATCTGATTATACTGGGGCCGGCCGAAAATCCGTCACGTGTTCTCCCCGAAAATGCTACTCTTCAAGGAGCCTGGGCAATCCTGACTTGAAGACGCCGACCATGCCGCAACGTTGCGCGCCGCCTGCAGAAGGCAGGCGCATGTTCCAGCCCTATTTCGCACAATCTTAAGCTCATGGAAGTCACCTTACCCGAACTCGAAGACGCCATCAATTATTGGCGCGCGCTGCGGCCTTCGCGAGGAGAAGAGCGCGCCTTGTCGCCCGAGGTGAACACGCTCGCCACCGTGTATGCGCTGATGATTTTCAATCGGCGCAAATCGCTGCCGATCGAAACGCTCGATCAGGCGCCCCGCCAATTGCTGGAAGCCTGGCGCACGCAACACGTCAAATAATGCGGCGCTGCCTGCGTCCGGTCTTTGCTTTCTGATTGGGCAGGTATTGCGTCAGGCCAGGAACTGCTCCATCGTCACGTGCTTCGGATGTTCCGCCACCCGCTTCAGCCATGCGGAAATTGCCGGATAGGCAGCAAGATCGAAGCCGCCTTCATGCGCCACATGCGTGTAGGCATAGAGCGAAATATCGGCAATCGTATAGTGATCGCCGGCCAGGAAGCGCGTCGCTTGCAATTGCGTCTCCATCACCCGCAACGCCTTGTGTCCGCCCTCTTGCTTGGAGAGATAATCCTGGCGCCGCGACTCGGGCAGGCCCAGGTATTTCGCGATGAAGCGCGCCACCGCGATGTAGGGTTCGTGGCTGTATTGCTCGAAGAATTGCCACTGCAGAACGCGTGCCCGGTCGAGCCGGCCGCTCGGCAGGAAATCGCTGCCCTCGGCCAGGTAATTCAGGATCGCGTTCGATTCACAGAGATGGACTGCGGGCGCGATCTCCAGTACGGGGATTTTTGCATTCGGGTTCATTGCCAGAAAGGGCGCTGCCTTGGCCTCGCCCTGCAGGACGTTGACCGGCACCCACTCATGGTCGATGTCCAGCAGGGACATCAATAATTTGATCTTGTAGCAGTTACCGGATTTGATGTCGCCATAGACTTTCAGCATGTGCTTATCTTTCTGCATGAGGAGATTATTGAATCGGATTCAAGCCGCCAGGTGCCGCGCCTGCCGCTGCGGCAGCGATGTCTCTCCTTTCGCCACGGCAGACGCCTTGCCCCTGCCATGCGGCTGATTCGCCTGCCCGGCATAATCGCTGCGCAATACCGCGCCGACCGCCTCTGCATCATGGCCGCGGCTGCACAGCCACTCGCCCACCAGCGCCGCCAGACGCTCCAGCGCAATCCGGTGTGTCGCGTCGGTACGGGCATAGATCCAGTCCGACAAGGCCATGAATTGCGCAAACGGAGACTCGCTCAGGATCAGCGGCAAGGTATGCGCGAAGCGCCCTGAATTGGCGATTAGATCCCAGTAGCGCGCAAACCGCACCAGCCGCTGCATCGTCGAAAAATCGATGCGGTCGGTGGCGAGGATGGTGTATGGCGGATGCGGATCGAACACCAGGCCATAGGGCTCGGTATGGCGGATGATCGGCGTGCCCCGCAGGCGCTTCAGGATGCCGAACTGGATCTCATGCGGCTTGAGCCGGTACAGGTGATCGAAGCCGCGCGCGAAACTTTCCACGTCTTCGCCCGGCAGGCCGGCAATCAGGTCGACATGCAGGTGGGCGTGCGAATGCTCGCACAGCCAGCGAATATTTTCGGCGGCTTTTTCATTATTCTGCTTGCGGCTGACCAGGGTCTGCACTTCGGGATTGAAACTCTGGATGCCGATCTCGAATTGCAGCGTACCCGGCGGGAACTTCATGATCCCTTCCTTCAAGGCATCGGGCAGATGGTCGGGCACCACTTCGAAATGCGCATACACCGGATCGCCCGGGTCGGCCGCCAGTTTGTCGAGGAAGAATTGCATGATCTTCAGGCTCGACTTGATGTTGAGGTTGAAGGTGCGGTCGACGAACTTGAACAGGCGCGCGCCGCGTGCATGCAGTTTTTCCAATTCGCCCAGGAACACATCGAGGTCGAAAGGCCAAGCCGTCTTGTCCAACGCCGACAGGCAGAATTCGCATTTGAACGGACAGCCGCGCGAGGCTTCCACATACAGCGTGCGATGCGCGATGTCTTCGTCGGTATAGAGCGCATACGGCAGCGCGATGTCAGCCAGCGGCGGCTGCACGCCGGCATGGATCTTCATCAGCGGCTGCGGGCCGTTCAAGATCTGGCGGCAGAGCTGCGGAAAGGTGATGTCGCCCCAGCCGGTCACCAGGTAATCGGCCAGTTGCACGATCGCCTGCTCGCCCGGTTCGTAAGACACCTCCGGACCGCCCAGCACGATCACGACATGCGGCGCGACGCGCTTCAACATTGCGACCACCTTGGTGGTTTCCTCGACGTTCCAGATGTAGACGCCGAAACCGATGATGAACCGGCCGTTTGCCGGCTGGTGGGACAGCAGTTTTTCGACGATCTCGGTAGTCTTGGTGCCGATCACGAATTCCTGCAGCCGGGTCTCAGGCTGCAACTCCCCCATGTTCGCCAGCAGGTAGCGCAAGCCGAGCGAAGCATGCGCATAGCGGGCGTTGAGCGTGGAGAGCAGGATCGACATGGCGGACGGCGGACGGGGAAAGCCCACATTTTACGCTGCCCGGAAAAATCGGCGGCTACTTTGCGAGTTCCTTGTCCTGCAGGCTGCGCCACATCACCTTGCCGGTAGCCGACTTCGGCAAGGCATCGACGAACTCGACCATGCGCGGCACCTTATAGGCCGCCATTTTTTCCTGCGCCCAATGGAGGATATCTTCCGCGGTCGCTTCGTTACCCGCTTTTTTGACGATCAAAGCCTTCACCGTTTCGCCGCGGTAGGCATCGCGCGCGGCGATGATGCAGCACTCCTGGATCGCGGCGTGCTGGTACATCAAGGCTTCCACTTCCGCCGGCCAGACCTTGAAGCCGCTGGCATTGATCATGCGCTTCAGGCGATCGGTGAAGAAAAAGAATCCTTCCTCATCCATATAGCCCAGATCGCCGGTCCGGAAGAAGCGTTTGCCATCCAGTTCGGCGAAGGCTTCCGCGGTTTTCGCGGGATCATTCCAGTAACCGCGGAACACTTGCGGACCGTCGATCCAGATTTCCCCAATTTCGCCGGCCGGGAGTTCCTTCAGCGTCACCGGGTCGACAATGCGCGAATCGGTGCCGAATTGCGGGATGCCGAGACATTGCTGTTTCATGCGTTGCGGCGGATTGAGGTGCGTGGCCGCCATGGTTTCGGACAAGCCATAGCCTTCCAGGTACTCCTGGCCGGTGAGCTCGAGCAGCTTTTGCGCGATCGCGGCGGGCATCGCGGCGCCGCCGCCGGCAACCCGCCTGAGGCTGGAAATGTCGTATTCGGCAAGGCGTGGATTGGAAAGGAAATCGATCATCATGGTCGGTATCGAAGTCCAGTTGGTGATCTTGTAGCGCGTGATGAGCTGTCCCGCCGCATCGCGATCCCAGCGCGGCAGCACCACCACCGTACCGCCGCAATAGATGATCGAGTTCATCACCGACTGCATGCCGGTCACATGGAAGAACGGCAGCACGGCCAGCGTGATCTGGTCCGCCACCACGAAGCTTGACCAGGTGATGCTGCCGACCGCATTGAGCATCATCGAACGGTGGGTATGGATGCAACCCTTGGGCTTGCCGGTGGTGCCGGAGGTATAGGGCATGCAGGCCAGATCTTCGGGTCCCGCCAAGTGCGGACGCGGCGCATGACGCGGCGCCAGCGCATCCTTCCAGGTGCACACCCCCGGCGCGTCAGGCACCCGGCACGGCGCGGCCGCGAGTTCCGGCACCTTCAAATCGGTCGGCACGGTCAGATAATCGGCATAGGTGGCAACCACCGCATGCTTGAGTGCAGCCGTCCCGATCAAAGGCGCCACCCGCAAAAGCAATTCCTGCGCGATGATGATGGTGCCCGCGCCGCTGTCTTGCACATAGTATTGCAACTCGTCGGTCATCAGCATCGGATTGACCGGAACCACCATCGCATCGGCGCGCATGATTGCATAGAAAGCGATCATGAATTGCGGACTGTTCTGCATATTGAGCAACACGCGGTCACCGCGCTGCACCCCGCATACCTGTTGCAAATGGCCGGCCAACGCTTCGACTTCGGCATTGAATTGCGCATAGGTCAGAATCGAATCGTAAAAAATGATCGCGGTCTTGCCGGGAAAACGGCGCGCGTTGATTTCGAGGTTGACGTAGAGGCTGGTGTCGGGTGTGGTAAGTGTGTGGGGCAGACCGGGCGGCCAATGGGGATAGTGGGTTACATTCATGTCTCTGCCGGTTTTTATGATGTATCGGAGAAGGCTCGCTGCATTATAGGTGCGCCCCGAAAATCATGAATGGAAGTTATTAACATTTAACATTCCTATACAAAATTTTTAAGAACTTTCCAATAAATGCCGCTTGCCAAGTACATCCGCAAAACCTTTTAACAAAACACGCATCAACGCAGCATGCCAAAACCAGTGTCTGGTCAGCAAGTTCCTGCCTACCAAGTATCCATCTCCCTGTACCGCCGAATCAGTGCGGCAGGATGCGGGAGAAAGCACGGAAGCACGGCACAAGTGCCGCCTCATCGGCAGCAACGCGTGCAAAGGGGCAAAGAAATTCCACTTCTTCGGCACCCGGTCAGGGACGCTCTTCATATGGTTTGTCGGCGCATGCAGCCGTCCCATGCGGGTTCGCCATGTCACACGCGAGGGCACGCTGAAGATAGGACGGAAAGATTTGAGGACGCTCGATGCACCGCGCAACCGAAACGAGTTTTCCCTTCGGATCTGAGACAGAAACACCGGCGCCGTCCGGACCGGTTGTGGAGAAAACCTGGTACACGTAGCCTTTGTTTGAAAACCTGATGGAGACGCGATAGTCAGCACCTCTCTTCACGTGCGAGAAACGAAGAGCAGTCTGCCCGCTCGATGGATCAGGAGGAAACAACAGGTCGGGGCTGCCGCCCTGGACGCCGTATCGGTATTGAAGGTCTTTCCATTTACGGCCCGGTTCGATCTCGGTAGCGCAGATGGCGATGAACTTGCCGTTGCGATTGGATTCGCACATGAACAATGGGTCGGGACAATCGCTCGCTTGCGCCATGCAACAGGGTACATGGACGGCTGCGGCCCAGAGCAACGCGCAGGTATGGCGTCTCAAGTGCGCAGTATTCATGAGTAGATCGACTCCGGCAGATTCGCCTCGCGCAGGCTGGCATGGGTCGTTGAAATTGCGCAGCCGAAAGGCAGGCTGATGCGCGAGGCGATTTTTATCATCGTTGTCCCTGATCTGTGCGGATGAGGGTCGAGCGGATGCACTGGCTTGCTTGCGCCCCAGATATTTGCCAATATTTTTGCTGTTATCTGCATCGCAAATATTGCCTGGAAATCATGCTGCCGCTTGCGCCAAAATCCATTGCCGGAAATGCCGTATCGCACGTTCCTCATAGCACTCCTGCGGCGTCAGCAGATAGTATTCGCCCGCGCTGGCAAGCGTGGCGGGAAACGGCCGCGCCAACTCCCCGTTCAAGTCAAAACTGTCAGCCAGTATCGATGGTACCAGAGCGACGCCCTGGCCTTCGCGCGCCGCTTGCAATGACATGAAGTATTGGCCGAAGTCGATCGCGTTTTTCAGCGGATCGATTTTGGAGCCGTGCGCATGCAACCAATCCTGCCATGCATGGCGCCGGATCGCGGTGTGGATCAAGCGGTGGCGCCGCAGGTCGGCCAGTTTTTTCAGAGGCGGCCCGGCATCCAAAAGGCGCTTGCTGCAAACCGGCACCAGCACATCCGGAAACAGCAGATCAGCATGCACGCCGCGCCACTCTTTCACCATCTCGCCGCCGATGCGCGGTTGCCCATCTCCATAGCGCTTGCCCGGCAAGGCGCCGGCCTTGATCGCCATGTCGATCCGCTGCGTCTTGAAGTCGACCGGCTCGACCGACGAAATGATGCGCACGTCGATGTCCTTGTTGGCTTGCCAGAATGAAGTCAGCCGCGGCATCAGCCAGAGCGAGGCAAGACTCGGCAGCACGCCTATCGACAACACGCTGCGAACGCGCCGGCCGCCGGCAATGACGCTTGCTTCCTCGATCTTTTCGAAGGCGTTGCGGATGGCCTGATAGTACGCCTGGCCTTCCTCGGTCAACTCGATTTTCCTGGTGAGGCGGACGAACAGCTTGCGCTGCAGGTGATCTTCCAGGATGCGCACCTGGCGGCTGATTGCGCTCTGCGTGACATGCAATTCCTGCGCTGCTCTGGTGAAAGACAGGCAGCGCGCGGCGGCTTCGAATGCGCGCAGGGCGGGCAGCGGTGGGAGCGTCCGCTTCATCGGGGATGGAGAGAAAAAATCATGCATAACTTTAACGCATGCATCGGACGCAAACAAATCGTTTGTGGTGCAAAGCGCGCAAAACTACCATGCATCGAACATTGACATTGGATAGAAAGGGAATACCCATGAAGGGCGCTGAACAGAATCCGGAAATCCGTATCGCAATCGCAGGTCTGGGCGCAATCGGCAAAGCCATCGCCGGCGCGCTGGATGAAGGCATCGGGGGCATGCGCCTGGCGGCCGTGGCGCAACGCGATGCCGCAGCTGCGGCATGGTTGAAAGGGCTGCGCCGGCCGGTCGCGTTGGCAGAATTGCCTGAACTGGCATCGCTGGCCGACATCGTGATCGAATGCGCGCCGGCCGGGTTGTTGCCGCAGATCGCAGAGCCGGTTTTAAGGGCAGGGAAGAAATTGGTCGTCCTCAGTTCCGGCGCCTTGCTTGCGCAGCCGCATCTGTTGGATCTGGCACGAGAACATGGCGGAAAGATCCTGGTGGCGAGCGGCGCGCTGGGAGGACTCGATGCAGTGGCAGCGATGGCCGAGGGGGAAATATATTCGGCAAAACTGGTGACGCACAAACCTGCAGCAAGCCTGCGCGGCGCCGGCTATTTGCTCGAACATGGCATTGAGCTCGAAGGGATCGGCGCTCCCTTGTGCGTGTTTTCCGGAACGGCGCGCGAAGCGGTTCGCGGTTTTCCCGCCAATCTGAATGTCGCCGCTGCGCTCGCGCTGGCAGGCATCGGCGCCGACCTGACAATGGTCGAACTATGGGCAGACCCGAACGCCACCTGCAATAGCCATACGATTCACATCGAGTCCGATGCAGGCAAGATGGCCATGACGATCGAGGCCATGCCATCGGCCAATCCGAAAACCTCGCGCATGGCAGCGCAATCCGTGCTGGCAGTGCTGAGAAAGATGGCGGCGCCCTTGCAGTTGGGGTCTTGAGTCTGTCAGCACGGCGGCGTGCGCCTGGAGCCTGTTATGAACTCGAACTAGCAACATTCGAAAGCGACAGCCGCATCGGGACGAAGCATATGCCGTGCTTTTCAACCAATGGGCCTGTCCTGGTGAAGCCGAAGCGCTCATAGACGGGAACGGCAAGGCGCGAGGAGTTGACTGTAAAACAGTCGACGTCTCCAACCTCGGCCACCGCTTGCCAAAGCCGTGCGGCCACACCACGCCGCTGAAACTCTGGCGCCACAAACAGGTGGAAGACGTGACTGCGATCACGCATGGCAATAAAACCCGCGAGTTCGTGTCCTTCAAATGCCGCGATGTACCGGTAGCGCGGGTCGGCGATGTAGCCTGCCTCGGCGGCCGGGGAGACGGATTCAAAGAATTGTTCCGCCCCCGTTGCGCCGGGATGAATCGTGAAGTCATGCGAGAATCGCCGGATCAATGCGCTGATCGCGGCGGCGTGTCCGATATGGGGAGCTCGAAATTCCATGGAGGCGGGTTGTACCGTAAGCAGGTTCAGGAACAAAACCAGCATCTTAACTATTTTTTCGGCGCGCAAATCGTCGGGTTTCGTTCCTCGACCAGCCGATGCACAGCAAGCCATTTCCATCCCGTGTCCGATTCCGGCCAGCAAAGCTTTTCGATCCCCGCTATCCTTCATACATTCCCATCACCAAGGAACGCCCATGCGCAGCGCCGACCTCATTCGCCTTCTTTCCCTCGCCGCCATCTGGGGCGCGTCCTTTCTCTTCATGCGCATCGTGGCGCCTGTACTCGGGGCGCTGTGGACCGCCGAAGTCCGCGTCGCGCTGGCGGGCATCGCGATGCTGCTGTTCATGGCGGCGACCCGGCGCGCAATGTGCTTCGGCAGGAACTGGAAGCAGTACCTGATCCTCGGCACGATCAATTCGGCGTTGCCGTTCGCACTATTTTCTTACGCGGCCCTGACCCTGCCGGCCGGCTATTCCGCGATCGTCAACGCCACCAGCCCGCTATGGGGCGCCCTGATCGGCGCGGCGGTATTGGGCGAGCGGCTGACTGCGCGCAAGACCGCCGGCCTGCTCATCGGCATCGCGGGTGTGGCATTCCTCGTGCGGCTCGGCCCCGCGCAGTTTACGCCGCAAGTGCTGGTCGCCGCGCTGGCGTGCACCGGGGCGGCGATGTGCTACGGCATCGCGGGCGCGTATTCGAAGAAAGCCTCGCTGAGCATCGCGCCGCCCTTGATGGCGACCGGCTCGCAACTGGCGGCGGCGCTGGTGCTCCTGCCCTTTTTGCCGCTGTCGCCGCTGCGCGGTGAAGTCACGCCCTTCATTCTTCTGGTCGCCACGGCGCTGGCCTTGCTGTGCAGTGCGGTCGCCTACTTTCTCTATTTCCGCCTGATCGCCGACCTGGGACCGACCAAGGCCTTGACCGTGACTTTCTTGATTCCCCTGTTTGCCTTGGTGTGGGGAGCGCTCTTTCTGCAGGAAAGCGTCAACCTGAATACGCTGATCGGATGCGCATTGGTGGTGTTGGCGACCTGGCTGGTGCTGTTTCCGGGACGCAGCCTTGGCCGGGATGTCGTGAAGCGTTAGCAGGCTGTTGAAAAACGTAGCGAGCAGGCCGAGATCGAGGAGCGCACGCGTACGCGTGGTACGCCGAGCACCGCAGACCTCGAGATCGGTCTGCGCAGCAGTTTTTCAACAGCCTGTTAGAGCTTGTAGCGTGCGCTGCGCGACCCCTGCTTGAGTTCATAACAGGCTCTAGGCCGTGCATACAACACGCGTTGCTCCATCGTGATAGGACAGGAGGATGCGATGGAGTCTCGGAGGTTGATGACCGGCCTGCAAACTTATGTCATATTATCGCCGACATGCCTTGCAGAAATCCTGCAAACCGGATGGTGAACCATCCGACCAACATGAGAATGCCTGCGCTATGAGCGGTCCGATCACAGCCATCGTCGTTGCCCATCCCGTAGCGGCCCTGCTCTCGGCCGCCGGCATTCATGCGGCGCTTGCCGTTGCTCAAGCTTATGCGGATGCCGCAGCCTTACATCAGTCAAACGAGGCAAACCGCGATGCGACCCGCATCGCGCAAAACACCGCAACCGGGCAAGGACTGCATGCATTGACGGAGCAGGCACAAGCAGCCGAAACCGCATTCGACCAGCTCGCCACGTTCGCCGAACGCCTCGGCATCGCGCAGCAGGTGCGCGCCACACGTCCATGCAAGCCGGAGGCGGCCGACTTCGCTGCCTTGGCTTCCTATATCCATGCGCTGCAGATGCTGTCCGAAGAACTGCGCGCGATCCTGCTCACCGAAGCAGCGCGACAGATGGACACGCTGCCGGATCTGCCAAACGAGATTGCGATGCCGGCTGCCTCCGCACCGCAAAAACTCACGCAACGCCTGCTTGCCCGCATCGCTCATCTTGGTGCGCCGCCGCAGGACATCCAGGACATCGCCCTCGAACTTGACGGCAGCTTGCCGGGCGAACGCGCCGATCTGCTCGCCGCCGAACTGCGCGCCCGAATCCAGCGGCACGTCGAAGCACTGCAAAAGCGCCAGGTGCAGGAAGCGACCGCCGTCATCATCGAACAGTCGCTCAAGGATCTCGGCTATCAGGTCGAGGAAGTCGCCGACACGCTGTTCGTCGAAGGCGGCGTGGTGCATTTCCGGCGCCAGGGCTGGGGCGAATACATGGTGCGCATGCGCATCGACGCCAAAGCCGGCTCCGCCAATTTCAACGTCATTCGCGCGGTCGAAGCCGGCAACAACGAGCGCAGCGTGCTCGACCATATCGCCGAGGACCGCTGGTGCGCCGAGTTTCCGGCATTGCTGAAGGCGCTGGAAGCACGCGGCGTGCAATTGAACGTGACGCGCCGGCTGCAAGCAGGGGAATTGCCGGTGCAATTGGTCGAAGCAGGCAAGCTGCCGAAATTCGCCGACGAAGACAACGCAACCCGCACCGCCCAACCCTTGGCCCGCGAGATCAAATGACACCGACACCGCCACGCTGGCTGGCAGACCTGGAACGCCTGCTGCCGATCCGTTCGCAATTTGTCGTATCGGGCAGCATCCGCGACAGCTTCCTGACGGCCTTGCCCTCCGGCGCCGCGCTGGTGCCGCTGGTGCGCGCCCTGTGGGAATCGCTGAAGGCGCGCGACTATCGATTCTTCCTGGTGTATGACCCGGCCGACGGTTTGCGCGTGTATCCCGACGAACCGGTGCAGCGCGAGCAGGCCGAACGTTTATTCGACCTGAAACTCGCCAACGGCTCCCAGATGGTGAGCCTGGAAACCCTGGCCTGCGTGATGAAAAAGCTGAGCACGCAGAGGGAGGCGCGTTGCGTGCTGATCCTCGATTTCGCCTCGCGCCTGACGCGCCATGTCGAGCATCTGACCGAAGGCGAGCACCGCTTTTTTGTCGCGGCGGAAAAACTGTCCCTGCAAGCCGCGCCGGTAGTGCCGCGCGAAGGCGGCAAGCCGCAGTACAACCCGGTGCTGTGGCTGGTCAACCGCGCGCAGGATTTGCCGTCGTGGTTCACGCTTGATAGCGAACGTGTCGCCAGCTTGGTGATCAGCAAGCCTGAATATGAAACCCGGCAAGCAGCAGCCGCACAGCTGGCACCGCTATTTCTCGGCTTCACTGAAGCCGCCGCGCCGGCACGCGAGCAATTCGTGAAAAATTTTGCCGAAGGCACGGAAGGCATGAGCCTCACCGCGCTCTCCGACATCACCGAACTGGCCGACCGCCGGCAACTGGGCATCCAGGACATCGACGATGCGGTGCGCTGCTACAAGGTGGGCGCGCTCGACAATCCCTGGCGCAAGGATTATCTGCGCGAAAAAATCCGCGGTGCGCAAGGCTTCATCGAAGACCGCGTCAAGGGTCAGCGCCAAGCGGTGGTGAAGACGCTCGACATCCTCAAGCGCTCGGTGATGGGTTTGACCGGCGCGCAAGCCAGATCGGGCGGCAGCCGACCGCGCGGGGTGCTGTTCTTCGCCGGGCCTACCGGGGTCGGCAAGACCGAACTGGCGAAGACATTGACGCAACTGGTGTTCGGCGACGAGCGCGCCTACCTGCGCTTCGACATGAGCGAGTTCGCGGAAGAACATACCAGCGCTCGCCTGCTCGGCGCCCCTCCCGGCTATATCGGCTTTGATGCCGGCGGAGAGCTGACCAATGCGGTGCGCGAGAAGCCGTTCTCGGTAGTGCTGTTCGACGAAATCGAAAAAGCGCATCCGCGCATCCTCGACAAGTTTTTGCAGATCCTGGAAGACGGGCGCTTGACCGACGGGCGCAGCGACACCGCGTATTTTTCCGAGACGATCCTGGTATTCACTTCCAACCTGGGCATCTATGTCGAGGATGCGCAAGGGCAGCGGGTGCAGAGCGTGCGTCCCGGCGATCCTTATGAGACGGTTGAATTCAAGGTGCGCGAAGCGATCGGCAATTACTTCAAATTCAAACTGTCGCGGCCCGAGCTATTGAATCGCATCGGCGACAACATCGTGGTGTTCAATTTCATCACGCCGGATGTGGCGGAACGGATTTTCGACGGCATGCTGAGAAATGTCGCACGCCGCTTGCATGAAGAGCTCAAGGTGCAGCTTGCGATGCCCGCGGAAGTGCGCAAGGCCTTGCTGGAGCGTTGCACGCGCGACCTTGACAATGGCGGGCGCGGGATTGGAAATCAGTTGGAGTCGGTGTTCATCAATCCCTTGTCGCGGGCGTTGTTTGAGACGGATTTGGAGGGGAAGCAGCGGCTGGCGATTATGGGGATTAGCGAGGTGGATAAGGTGGTCACGTTGGAGGTGCAAAGCGCTTGAATGTTATTCCATAGATAGATCTGAAATATATATCCATCGCTCTCGAATTATTGGATTTTTTCAAATTCATGACTAACTTTTTGCAGGGGGGGTGAAACCCGCGCGGTACGACTCCAAAAGAACCGAGCGGATTTCACCTGCCCTGCACCAACCCGTAAATTTTAGAGCAGTTTCAGCCTGACTGTACAGGAGCCAAGGTTGAGCCGAGAAGCGCAACCGTACGAATGGTACGGTGAGCATCGCAGGCGCAAGATTGGCCGTGTACGGTCAGGATGAAATTGCTCTAGAACTAAAACTCTTCCCATTCGCTCCCTGAAACCGGCTTCGCGTTGGCGACTTTGCCGACCTGGGCATTATTATTGTTGGCTGCGATTTTGCGGGGCGCCGCCTTGCTGACACGTTGCACTGCGGCCGCATTGGGAACCGGCACCATCGGCTGCGCCGCGGCGCCGTCAAGCTTGAATATGCTGACGACTTGCGTGAGGTTGTCGGTCTGGGTTTGCAGGGATTCGGACGCAGTTGCCGCTGCCTCGACCAATGCCACGTTCTGCTGCGTGACTTCATCCATCTGATTGATGGCCTGGTTGATTTGTTCGATGCCCGCTGTTTGTTCCTGGCTCGCAGCGGTAATCTCGCCCATGATGTCGGTCACCCGTTTGACGCTGGCGACAATTTCATCCATGGTCGTACCGGCCTGGTCGACCAGCTTGGCGCCGGCATCGACTTTTTCGACCGAGTCGCCGATCAGGGTCTTGATTTCCTTCGCGGCGCCTGCCGAGCGCTGCGCCAGGTTGCGCACCTCGGCTGCCACCACGGCAAAGCCGCGCCCCTGTTCGCCGGCACGCGCGGCTTCCACCGCCGCATTCAAGGCCAGGATATTGGTCTGGAAGGCAATGCCGTCGATCACACCGATGATGTCGACGATCTTTTTCGCCGAGTCATTGATCGATCCCATCGTCTCGACGACTTGCGACACGACCGCGCCGCCTTTGAGCGCGATTTCGGATGCCGACTGGGCCAATTGATTTGCCTGACGCGCATTATCGGCATTCTGCTTGACGGTGCCGGTCAGTTCCTCCATCGAGGAGGCGGTCTTTTCCAGCGAATCGGCCTGTTGTTCGGTGCGCGAAGACAAGTCCATATTGCCCGATGAGATCTGCTCGGAAGCGGCGGCGATGGTTTGGGTGCCGTGTCGCACCTGCCCGACTATCCGGGCGAAATCGTCACGCATCGCCTTCACGGCGAAGATCAAACTTGATTTGTCGCGGTCCTTGACGTCAATGTCAACGCCAAGGTCGCCGGCCGCGATTTTCCCGACGATGGCATTCACATAGGATGGCTCGCCTCCCAACTGGCTATCAATGCGGCGGTACACGAAGAGCAACAGCGCGAGCGCGGCAACGAGCGAAAGCGCCAGCAAAGTAGCGGCTATCATGAATGCGTTGCGTGATGCGCTCGCCGCCTGGGTCACCGCAATGCCGGTCCTGGCATCGAGCAATTCGAAAAACTCGTCGACCGGCTTCATGATCTTGGCCTTGAACTTGTGATAGTCGTCGCCATGCATGAGTTTGCGCGCCATCTCCATATCGGGATCGGCCTTCTTGGTGAATTTCCCGCTGCCATCGTCGAACAAGCCTTTGACCGCATTCATGGCGATCACTTCCGTATTCACCAGCGCATCCGAGTTGGCTTGGGCCTCCTTCAGTTTTGCAAATTCCTGCTCCGAAAAATTTGCCTTCTTCATTAAATCCTGAAGCGAGATCGTCTCGCCGTCAGCGCGCGGCTTGGCGGTACCGGCCGCGACGAAGTCCCAGTAAATCCGCTCGTAATGAAGCGGACGCGGCTTCTTGCCGTTGCGGATATCGAGGATATCCATGTATTGCTGCTCGTATTTTGCATCTCCGGTGACCACGTAGGTACGCGCCAGGCGGGTGAGGTCGTCCGAACTTTGGCGCAACTCGTCGGCGAGAAGATAGGAGTTGTAGCGGGCATCGGCGGCATCGATCAATTGCGATTGCATGCGGGCGATGTTGAATAAAGAGGCAATAAATAGTACGGATAATATGACGCAAGCAATAAAGATGGAAACGAAAAGCTTTTTGAGCGTTAATGCGTTTTTCATGTTGCTCCCTGTGGTGATATTTTGGGAATCACTGTCTTTTGTACAACACCGTCCTGAATATGCCGCAGACATAACAATGCAACATAAATATTTTGATGTAAAGAAATTGAACGATCTGTGTGCGGGGCGGACCTCCGCCCAAAAGGCTGGTTCATGTATTTCCATCGACTGCCCGCCAGGGATTAATATGTCGTGCATATGAAAATCGCAATCAACAAAGCCCACTTCCCGGTCACAGTGCTCGGCCCCGGCCGGCGCATCGGCATCTGGGTGCAAGGCTGCAGCATCGGCTGCAAAGGCTGCGTTTCGCAAGACACCTGGCCGCGCGATCCTGGCCGTGAAATGACGGTGGCCAAGCTGATCGCCTGGTGCAAGCAAACCAGCGCCGGCGCTTTCGACGGCGTGACGATTTCCGGCGGCGAACCGTTTGAGCAGCCCAAGGCGCTGGATGCATTGCTCGATGGCTTGCACCATTGGCGCGCCAGCGGCGGGCCGGATTTCGACATCCTGTGCTACAGCGGCTATCCGCTGGCGACGCTGCAGAAAAAGCATGCGCGCCTGCTCGCCAAACTCGATGCACTGATTCCGGAACCCTTCATCGATGCCAAGCCGATCACCCATCTCTGGCGCGGCTCGTCCAATCAATCGCTGGTGCTGCTTTCGGATCGCGGCCGCGCGCGCTATGCCGAATTCGTTGATGCGCCCATAGACGGCACAGCCAAGCGCATCCAGGCCATGGTCGATGGCGAACGGGTCTGGTACGTCGGCATTCCCGGACGCGGCGACATGGCGGCGCTGGAAGCCTCATGCAAGGAACGCGGCGTGGAATTTGGCCAGGTCTCCTGGAGGCAGTAGGTGAGCGCGGATTACATTCGCCGCTGTCCGGCCTGCGGCGCCGAGAACGCGCCGCAGGTCATGCGCTGCGCCTGCGGCGCCTTGCTGGCCGGGGTCGATCTGGTCAGCAAGCAAGCGGAACCGGTTGCCGCGAGTCCGGCGGCCCCCTCCGAACCCATCGCCGCCGGCGCGATCTGTCCTTACGAAGACTGCGGCCAAGCCAATCCGCCCGGCGGCGACGCCTGCCTGTACTGCAACCGCCCGCTGGCCGATACAGCGCTGTCGCGCCCGGCCCAATTGCAAAGCCTGGTCAGCCTGCCGGCCGCGCTCAAGAATCAATACCGCATCGTCAAACCATTGCCGGTCCAGGGCGGCGAAGCGGAACTGCTGCTGGTCGAGGATTTTTCCGGCGGGCCGGAGCGCGTGGCAAAGATTTACCGCCACGGCCTCCAGCCACGGCCCGACGTACAGGAACGCATCGCCCGCATCGACCCCGCGCATCGGGTTGAGGTGCTGGCCTTCGGCGTGTCGGACGGACATGCCTATGAGCTGATGGAATTCTGCGCGCACGGTTCGCTGCGCCAATACATGAACGGCCCGCTCGCGACGGGCCTGCTGCTGGTGCTGGTGCGCGAGATCGCCTCCGCGCTGGCCGGGGTGCATGCGGCCGGCCTGCTGCATCGCGACCTCAAGCCGGAAAACATCCTGGTGCGCAGCGGCCAGCCGCTCGACCTGGTGCTGACCGACTTCGGCATCGCTTCCGTACTCGATGCAACGCAGCGCTTCACCGGCACCGCGCGCACCCTGCCTTACGCCTCCCCGGAAAGCCTGTCCGGCGTGATCGACACCAAGGCCGATTACTGGGCGCTGGGCATGATCATCCTGGAATGCACGCTGGGCAAGCATCCGTTCAGCGGGCTGTCGGAAGCGGTGATCCTGCACCACCTCACCACGCGCAACATCGATCTCAGCGGCGTGACCGACCGCAAGATGCGCAAGCTGTTGCGCGGCCTGTTGCTGCGCGATCCGAAAACGCGCTGGGGCATCGATGAAATCACGCGCTGGCTGGCTGACGATCCCAGCCTGGCGGAGCCGGCGGAACAGGGCGTGGGCAGCGGCTTTCGCGAACCCTACCACGCCGGCAAGGAAATCTGCCACACGACCGAACAACTGGCTGTGGCGCTCGCGCGCAACTGGCGCGAAGGCGTGGCCGACATCGCCAACGGCCTGCTGCTGTCCTGGTTCCGTGACGTGCAAAAAGACCAGAACGCGGTGCGCCTGCTGCTCGAAATGCGGCAGGACAGCCGGATGTCGGTCGACCTGCAATTGCTCAAATTGATCCTGCATCTTGCGCCCGGCATCCCGCCTGTGTGGCGTGGCGAAACGGTTGAATTGCCGGCCATCCTGGCGCGCGCCAACCAAGCCTTGAAAGGCGATGCCGAAGCCGCTGCCTGGCTCGATCGCCTGTATCGGTACCGGGTGCTGGAAGCGTATGCCGAAGCCGGCAACCAAGCATGCGCCAGCATCGTGCAGAAATGGAACCGGGCCTGCGACCAGTTCGACGCGGCTTGGGATGAGGGGCTTGCGCTGATCAAGGCAAAAGCGCCGGCGCGCGGCCCCGGCGAGTACGTGAATTTCGATCAACTGGTCTATGGCAAGCATGATTGGGATCGGCCGAAGATGGCGGACATGCACGCGCGGCTGCTGGCGATTGCCTACGATCCGCAATGGGCGGAACGCCTGCGCCAGCGCTTGAGCGCGGAAATGGCGGGCCTGGTGGCGCACTGCCCGTGGCTGGTCGATCTGGGCGACACCCAATCGCTGGATGCAGCCGCGCTATTGGTGCTCGAATCGCTGATGCCGGAAGCGAAAAAAGCGGCCGAGCGGCAGAGCAAGGCCGAGGACGGGCAACGCGAGAACGAAAACCGGGAAAGCGCGGCAGTGAAGGGCGAACTCCAGGCCGCGCTTGCGGCCATCCGCGGTGCGGCCGAGAGTAGCATGCCGATACCGCTGGATTGCGCCGAACTCAGGGCCAGCCTGGATCTTTACTTCATCCTGCTGGCGCGGATCAAGGCTTCCGGACGTTCCGACCTGGAATGGCAGGAAATCCGCAGAGCCGCGATCCGCCCCGAGCGCGTGGCAACGCAAATGCTGGCGCTGAACGACGAGCTGGCCGAACATCGCGCTGAAAATGCCGGCTGGCTGAGTCCGCCAGCCTTGGGTTTCGCGGCGCTGCTGATGATATTGCTGCCGGCTTTTTTGGGCCGGCAAATCGTCTACCTGCTGGGGGCGATTGCAGCCGGATTGCTGACGTGGCGCTTGCAGCCTTCCTTTTCGATGATGCGCCGGATCAAGGAATTAGCGGACAGGCTTTAGTATTTGTCATCCTGCCCGAAGCTCGCCACATGCCGTTCCGATGAAGAACCCGGATGAATTGGAATAAATATTTTTCAAACCTGCGAATCCATCGTGCTTCTCCGATCCTCTTAGCTGGGGAGGATGTCCTCGACAACCATCAACAACCAGTAAGGAGCATGAAATGCTATACGTGAAAAATGTCCCGGTATGGGAACGCCTGTTGCGCGCCATCGTTGCTATGGCCTTGGCGGCATATGCCGTACTCAATTTTGGCGGCGCCATGAGCTGGCTCCTGCTTGCCAGCGCAGCCAGCCTTGTCCTGACCGGCGTCTTCGGCTTTTGCCCCGCATGCGCCATGGTCGGCCGGCGCCTGGACAAGCGCTAATGGCACTCGACGAGCGCTATACGCCGCTGCTGCAAGCGGCGCACCTGGGCGACCCGGCCGCGCTGGACGATCTGCTGCGCGTGTGCCAGCCCGACATCCGGCGCTATGCGCAGCGGCATTGCATGGTCAGCGATGTCGATGATGCCGTGCAGGAAGCCATGCTGGTGCTGGCGCGGCGGCTGGCATCGCTGCGATCCCTGGCGGCCTTTTCCGGATGGCTGTTCCAGGTGGTGCAGCGCGAGTGCCGGCGGCTGGGGCGATACGCCTTGCGCTACGATTCCTACGACGAAGAAAAGCTGGAGAACTGGCTGGCAACGCATACCAACGAGACCCTGCGCCTGGAATTGGCCGGCGCGCTGGAAGCGCTGCCGGCGCATTATCGCGAGATCATCCTGATGCGCGATTTCAACGAGATGACCATCTCCGAAATGGCAGCGGCTCTCATGTTGACCCCGGCTGCGGTGAAGAGCCGGCTGCATCGGGCGCGGCAATTGACACGGGAGTATTTGCTGGGCGTTTGAATCATCGGATGCATGATCGATCTCGTTCATCCTCCCGCAGCACGGGAGCGCGTACCATCTTGAAACCAAGAACCATTGTGGCCTCGGCGACAAGGCTTTACCGAGCAGCGACTCATGCACTTGCAGGCAGGCACAAGTGGAAGTGAAGCAGGGCGCGGAGCTTGGCGGGATTTATCGGCTTCGGAAACACATGAATATCCTTTTCAGACCTGACCGATGTGGGAACCAGAGAAACATTGCCGGTCATGATCGCTGCCGGAATATCCATCCCGAAGCGCGCGCGAATACATTGGATGCTGTCGAGTCCGTTGAATAAAGGCGCAAATTGAAAATCCACCAGGAGGAATTTCGGTGCAGTCGCAAGGGTTTCCACGACTTGGGTGAGCGCTTCCCTTGTGGTCGCAGTGACTACTTCCGCGTTCCAATCCTGCAGCAGCGTTTTGACGGCGCTGACAACGGACGCATCGTCGTCCACAACCAAAATCAATTGCCCTGCAAGTGACAGGCCCAGATCTTTCTTTATAGCGGGCGCCGCATCAAATTCCGCCATTTCCGAATATGGAAGGCGCAAGCTAAACACAGTGCCGCGATTGACCTGGGACCGGACGTCGGTAGCATGATTGAGCAGCAAGCTCATGCGTTTTACTATGCCAAGTCCAAGTCCGATCCCTTCGCTCTGCTTGAGCGGATGCGATGCCGGGGACCGGCATTGATAAAAATCTTCGAAAATGTAAGGAAGTTCGTCAGCAGAAATGCCGGAGCCGGTATCGAACACCTGGATTCTGGCGATTCCCTGCTGCGCCGGCGCTCGACATGCAACCAGAATGCCCCCATGCTCCGTGTACTTTATGGCGTTCGAAATGAGATTGCGCAAGATCCGCTCGAACAAGACCTTGTCTGTGAGCAGCGCGCAATGCGGACCGCGGAAGCGCAGCTGCAAACCTTTCGCATCGCTTAAGGGTTTGAATTCCGCCTCCAGCTTTTCAAACAAGGAGAGGAGCGGCACCGCTTCGATCGTAACGGGGATTTGACCGCTTTCCAGTTTTGAGACATTCAAGACATCTTCAAAAAAAGATCCCAGGGATTCAAGCGCCTTTTCCATCTGGCGCAATGTGGATTGCACGTTCTCTTGTTTTACATTGAGTTGCAATGAGCCCTGCAGCAAGGACAACACCTGCAACGGCTGGCGCAGGTCATGACTGGCCGCCGTAAAGAAGCGCGACTTTGCCTGGCTTGCGGTCTCGACCTGATGCTTGGCCAGCATGAGTTCTTTGTTTTTGTCCTGCAATGCGCAAGCCAGTTCTTCGCTCACATAGCGCGCATAGAGTGCATCGAAACTTCGCTTGCTTTGCTGCACCATTAAAAAGAAGGATCCGCAAAAAAACAAGGTCACCATTGCCACGATGACGTAATCGGACTCGCTGCCGCGGTGGAAATGCAAGCCCGCTATCGTCAGGTACATCGGGAGTACCAATGAACAGGCAAACTTGATGTCATCCCGTGAATAGTGTCCCATCAAGAACATGAAGCCGATCATCATGATTAGAAAGAGATGCTCTCGCGGAAAACCAAAAGCGAACGCGTAGTAGGCATAGCACCAAAACAGCGTATTGAAGCCAGCAATGCAATGCGTAAAATATACCCAGCGATTGACCTGGTGAATGGGCACGCCGTGACGCTTGGTATACAGCGAGCCCCATAGTTCGAGTGCATTGTGTACTCCGATGAACAGGGCGAGCCACACGATCAAATGCAGGCGATTGGCATAGTTCCATGCCATCACGACAATCAGGCATTCGGCAGCGACTTGCACGATGAACTGGGTCTGGACCAGTGCCAGAAACTGGCGGACGGTTTCGGCGCGAGCCTTGGTTTTCAGTATTTGCTGCGTATTGGGCTGCAACAACTCTTCCGCCAAGGGAGCGGGATTGTATGAGTGGTTCATATCAAGATATCCGATTGCATGGCATCGCGTAAAAATCTGGAAGCGGCCTGGGTGCGGTTGGTGACATCCAGTTTCTTCATGATGTGCGCCACATGCACCCTGATGGTGTTTTCAGAAACATCAAGCTGCTCGGCGATGCGTTTATTGGAATGGCCTAAGGCAAGAAAAGGCAAAATCTCTTTTTCGCGCGGCGTCAGGTCGGGTTCGATGGCATCGTTTTTTTGCGAACGATTACTTACCTCGGCGCGCAATCCAAAGATCTCTGGCGGAATATATGTTCCCCCTGCCAGCACGAGCGCCATGGCTTGCCG
This sequence comes from uncultured Burkholderiales bacterium, assembly GCA_966211965.1. Taxonomy (GTDB): domain Bacteria; phylum Pseudomonadota; class Gammaproteobacteria; order Burkholderiales; family Burkholderiaceae_D; genus CBIHON01. The sequence goes on from CBIHON010000001.1 coordinate 308,122, forward strand.
CAGGACCGTGAGTTCCGCACTTTTGATGACAAACCCGGCCGCGCCGAATTCTATTACCTGTTTGATTTCCGCCGGATCGGTATTGCCCGACAGAATTAGTATTGGTGTCGCCGGGGCGGCGGCGCGTAGTCGGCACAGTCCCTGTGTCCCGCTACTGTCCGGTAATTTCAAGTCAAGCAAGATTAAATCGATATCGGGATGCCCTTCGATATGTTCCAAGCTTTGCCGCAAGGAATTTGCCAGCAGGCAATGACTTTCTTTTCCCATCTCTGCTTCAAGCGCCTTCAAGACGAGCGGGTGGTCATCCACAATTAAATATTTCATAAATTTCTTGCTGAAGAAAAAACGGAGGAGGCCTCAAAGCCCGTAGTCCATTTGAACTACTTGCTTCAGGCATCTAGTCTCGACGGGTAATATTTTTACAACAGTTACTAAGTTATAGTCTTTGCAACAAATTATGCCAAATGGCAGTTTGTTCACATGGATTACACATGATCCAAGGAAAGCGTTATTGTCCCTCCATATGCTTGGTATATTGCAGAAAAAACAAATCATATTGTTAATTCTTGTAAAAAACATCAAAAATATGGACAACTATTTAATTTCTGTAATTTCGGGAGAGTATTAATGAAAAACAGATCACGTTTAAAGCCTCGCCCTGTCAATGCCATCGGCTTGGCTACGAGCTTAATGGCGCTGCTGTGCAGCGCCCCAGTTGTACAGGCGGCAGGCCCCATCCCCTTGGAAGGGTTCGAAACCCCATCGCTTGCGCCAGATGGCTACGCTTACAAGCCCGCCGGCAGTGCCTGGACCTTCTCCGGCACTAATGGCAGCGGCATTCAGCACAACGGTAGCGCCTGGGGCGGCGCCGCCGCTCCCGAAGGCCAGCAAACCGCCTTCCTGCACAGCGGCGATGCCCACATTTCGCAAATGGTCTACCTCACCGCCGGCGTCTACAACGTCTCCTTCTATGCGGCCCGGCGTCCCTATGGGCAAGAGGTGGCCAATCCGATCCAGGTCAAGATCAACGACATTCCGGTCAGCGGCGCCATCACCCCGGCCGGCACCACGTTTGCCAAATACACATCCAATGATTTCCCCTTGAGTACCAGTGGGTATTACAAAGTCGAGCTGATGTCGACCAATAATCCGTGGCCGGTGGGCGATACCTTCATCGATCAGGTTGTGGTCAATCCGGTCGGCGCTGCAACGTTTGCGCTCGGCGTCACCAAGTCCGGCTCCGGCACGGTCAGCTCCGTGCCGGCCGGCATCAATTGCGGCACGACCTGCAGCGCCAGCTTCGCGTCCGGCACACAGGTTGCGCTGACGGCGACCCCGGCCAGCGGCTATACCTTCGATGGGTGGAGCGGGGCCTGCACCGGCATCAGCGTCTGCAACGTGACCATGAATGCGGCGGCGGCCGTGACGGCCACCTTCAAGCCCGTGGTCAACGCCACGGCAAAGTACGTGCCCCTCACCCTGGCCGCCGGCCCGGCCGCCTCGGCGGTGCCAGTACGCAGCGGCATTCCTTTCCCAAGCGGTGCCTTGACGTCGGTGGCAAATCTTCGCCTGGAAAGCGCCGACGGCAGCCAGGAAATCCCGGCGCAATTCGATGCCATTTCGAAGTGGCCCGACGGCTCAGTCAAAGTGGCGCTGCTGCATGTGGTGACCGACCTGGGCGCCGCCAGGAATTATCGCGTAGCCTACGGTCCCGGCGTAACCCGCACACCGCTGCCGCGCCCAGTATCCGTGACGGGCACCCCCGCCACGGAAATCGTGGTCGATACCGGCGCGATCAAATTCGCGGTGAACAAGCAAGGCTTGCTGGCCAAGCTCTGGCGCGATGTCAATGCCAACGGCGCGTTTGAAAGCAACGAACAAATCATCGATTCCGGCGAGATGTTCATGGTCAATGCCTTCGACAACAAGGAATACACGGCGTCGGCTGCCCAGGATGCGGTCGTGACGATTGAAGAAAACGGCCCGATGCGTACAGTGATCAAAGCGCAAGGCTCGCTGACCAACGGCACCGGCGTCTTGACCAAATACCTGGTGCGCTACTACGCCAGCCAGGGTTCCGACAAGGTCGATATCGAAACCACCATCATCGATGACCGGCTTGAGGCCAACGTCGAAAAAGTCGGCCCCAATCTGGCCATCTCGGCCAAAGCTCTGGGCATGCGCTGGCACTATCTTTCCGACGGCGCCCCCAATTACCGCTTTGGCGGTGAAAATGGTGCAGCCTATAGCGGTACGGTTTCCGGCGAGCATTTCCTGTCGCAAGGCGGCAAATTCTCTGCCGTGACCGACACCACCAAAGGCGAGCTTCTCAGATCCTTCCAGTTCGGCTATTCGGGGGTCGGCTCCGGCTCGAAAGCACCGGGCTGGGTAGCGGTGGATTCCGGCACGCGCCACATGGCCTTGATGGTCAAGGATTTCTGGCAGCAATTCCCCAATGAGTTGAACATCAATGGCAATACGCTGACTGCCAACTTGTTCCCGGCACGTGCGGTAGGAGCGGTGGCCGATACGGTGGCGCCTGCCCAGTCCGGCAACGAATACCGGCGGCCCAATACGCTGTACTTCAACCGTCAGGGCGGTGCCAAGACCTATCAATTGCGGCTGGCATTCGGCGATACCACGGCTGCCACGCCGGCGCTCCATAGCATGAATGACAGCTATCAGCGCCATAGGCTGGATTTGATGGCGGCGCCAAGCTGGTACACGGCGTCCGGCGTGTTCGGCGACCTCAACGTAGGGGGCTCGACCGCCGCCGCGAGCGGTTACTCGGCCGGCCTGATGCGCAACATCTATGAACCAAGCTTCGAGAAAGCGCCCGAACTCGGCAAGGAAGCCAATATGTTCGGCTGGCGCGACTATGGCAACCGGCTGCGCGGTGGGTGGGCAGTCGTCCAAAATGGCGTGCGGGTTCCCAGCTTCTACAACGATACGCATGTGGGCGCAAACAACTTCTTCAAGGAATTCCTGCGCACCGGCGACCAGCGCTGGTACGGACTGGCCGACATCGCCACCCGCCACTTCATGGATCTGGGCGTGCATCATGGGCCGCGGGCCGGTTACTGGTCCACCGGCGGTTTGCCGCAGCCGGCAGGCGAGGTGCATGCCGTCTCGCACGAAAATATCGATCACGAGGGTAGGAATTTGCATTGGGGCCATACGCACGTCAGCGGCTTGAGCGACACCTACCTGCTCACCGGCGACAAGCGGGCGCTTGACGTCCTGAACGAGATCGGCAACTGGTGGAAATTCGTATCGCCGTATTTCTTCAAAATGCCTTTCGCGGCAGGCGACAAGCACCGCGAAGCCGAGCGCGATTACGCCTGGCCGCTGTATGCGATGAACGAATACGTGCGGGTCACCGGCGATGCCGACTACCATAAGAACGTCTCGGCTAACCTTGCCAACTATCTGGTGCAATGGTGGCAGACACCGATGAACCACATCGGCTTCAACCCCACCACCGGTCTGGTGTCGAACACGGTTATCGGCGTCAACGATGCCAGCAAAGGCACCGGCTACTGGACCATGACGAAGATGGACAATGGCGGCGGCTACAACGCCACCGGCACCAATCCCTGGATGGCTGGCGCGCTGATCAGCAACATCATCAAGTTCTATGAGCAGGATAAGCAATTTGCTGCGGCTGGCAAGGCTTCCGGCGTTAGCCATCCGATGCTGAAGGACATGTTGTTGCAAGGCATGAACTACGTTGTCAAATATGGCTACGATAGTGCGAAGCAGTACTTCACCTATTCGGAAGCGGTTCGTTACTATAGCGGCGGCGACAACCATCTCATCTATGGTCTCGGTTACCTGGATCGCCTGTACAAGCAAGAGCTGGCTGCGGGACGTATCGCCAATCCGCAATGGTACGACACCCAGCCGACATGGGGCACCATCGCGCGGCGGCGTTATGACCAATTGCAAAATACCGCCATCGGCAGCAGTACGCAGTCCTATGGGTTCTATGGCTACGAAATCGTCTATCCGGCGGATTTCTTCAAGGTCATGCAGGACACGCTCGGGTACTGAGCTGATGCCTCTCGGTGATCGCTAAGAGTTTCCAACTCCAGCGGTCGCCAACCTCCTCCAGGCAGGGCGGTCAAATTGACCGCCCTTTTCTCTTTTCATTTGGTTTCTGCCGCAACAGCCACCTCGTGGCGGATAGCTTGGCGACCCGTATCACAAGCCGCCCCGATACCGCTGGCATCATCTTTCTAGACGCGTCACATCCTCGCTGCCGCGACCGCGGCAATCGAATACCGCCGCTGTACAATCATTGCCGATCAGTCAATCCAAAGGAATACCATGGAAGCGATTCTGATATTTATCGGCGCAGTGATCGGACTGGGATATGCATTAAGCCCGATCATCGCTCTGTTCATCGCAATCGGCGCGAGCCGAAAAGCAGGCGAACTGGAAAAAATCATCGCCGGCCTGAAGCAGGAGCTGGCACGCTTGCGCGCCGGAGCACAGGCGGCTGCGCCGCCAGCCAAGCCTGCCGCCGAGCCAAGGCCGTCCGCTTCAGCAGCGGCACCGCCGGTACAGCCGGCGCCAAGCGCGCACCTCGCCGAAACAGAGACGGCGTCCAACATTGCCGCCCCCATTGCCACTCCAGCCCAGCCGGCAGTCAATAACGCCGAGCTTGCAAATTCTCCGGCGGCTATGCCGAATGACGAGATTGTTGCGGCAAGTTCGCCAGAGTATGCAAAACAAACCGCCGCGCAGCCCAGCCCCCGGCCTCAGCAAGAATCGGCGCCTGCACCAAGCGCCATCTCGACCTTCCTTTCCAGCCTCGCGCTCAAGGCAAAGGAATGGCTGTTCGGCGGCAACCTGGTCGCCAAGATCGGCTTGCTGATCCTGTTCATCGGCGTCAGCTTCCTGCTCAAATATGCGGCAGCGCGCGTCACTCTTCCGATCGAATTCCGTCTGGCCGGCGTGGCCCTGGCCGATATCGCGTTGCTGGTCTGGGGCTGGCGCATCCGCGACCGGCGGCCCGGCGTCAGCCTGCCGGTGCAGGGCGCGGCGCTGGCGATCCTGATGCTGGTGACCTTCGGGTCGTTCAAGATGTATAACCTGATTCCGGGCGGCCTGGCATTTGCGCTGCTGTTTGCATTGACCGCCTTCACCTGCCTGCTGGCGGTGCTGCAGAACGCCTTGTGGCTGGCGATATTCGGCATCGCGGGCGGTTTCGCGGCGCCGATCATGACGTCCACCGGGCAAGGCAGCCACATCGCGCTGTTCTCGTATTACGCGCTGCTCAATGCCGGCATCCTGGCGATTGCGTTGAAACGTTCCTGGCGTTCGCTGAACCTGATCGGCTTCGCGTTCACCTTTCTGATCGGGACCGCCTGGGGCGTGTTGAAATATGTGCCGGAGAACTACCTGTCGGCACAGTTGTTCCTAGTCCTGTTCTTCCTTTTTTACGTGGCGATCGCGCTTGTTTATGCGATGCGCCAGGCGCCGCAACTGAAGCATTATGTCGACGCCACGCTGGTGTTCGGCACGCCGCTGGTGGCTTTCGGCTTGCAGTACGGATTGGTCAAGGACGTGCGTTTCGGCCTGGCGTTTTCCGCGCTGGCGCTCGGGCTGTTTTACATGGCGGCGACGCTGCTGCTGTGGCGGCGGCGCGGAACCACGCTGAAGCTGCTGGCCGAATCCTTCTTTGCATTGGGCATCGCGTTCGGCACGCTGGCGATTCCGTTCGCGCTCGACGGCCGCTGGACCTCGGCCGCGTGGGCGCTGGAAGGGGCGGGCATCGTCTGGATCGGCTTGCGGCAAAAACAGGCGCTGGCCTGGATGTTCGGCTTGCTGGTGCAGGCCGGCGCCTGGGTTTCTTTTCTTGGTTCGGTCAGCGGGCTGGACCCGGTCGCGGCGGCGCAATCCAATTTGTGGCTGGGCTTCCTGCTGCTGGCGGCGACCGCATTCCTGATGGCGGCCAATTTCCGGGCCCAGGCAAGTCAAACCGGTGCCGCGCCAGGGTATGCGTTCGGACCGTTTGCCACAGCGTTCCTGGCGCTGGCCACGATCTGGTTCGTGGCCGGGGCATGGACCGAGATCTGGCTGCGCACCAGCGGCGCGCTGCAAGCCAGCCTGCTGGTGGCAAGTGCGCTGCTGGCGGCGACCGGACTGGGATTCATCGCCGGCCGCATGCAATGGCAGGTGGCGCGCTACTTCGCGCTGGCGGTGCAGATCATCGCGGGTGGGGCGCTTTTCCTGCTAACGGTCACCCGCCTGCATTGGCCCTTCAATGAGGGGTCGGACAACCTGTTCGACGGTCCTTTCCTGGGTGCGCTGATGATCGGTGCGGGCGCATTCTTCAGCAGCTGGGTGTTCTATCGGCAGGCGCGCAACGAAGGAGCGTCCGGGATGCGCAGGCTGTCGCAAGCCTTGCTGCTGTGGTCGGGGCTATGGTGGCATGGCCTAGTCCTGCTTACGCTGGCTTGCTGGCTGACGACGCATTACCGGATTTTCATGCAAGAGCCGGGCAGCCGCGACTTCGGCTTATTGCTGTGTGCTTATGGATTTGGCTTGGCGCTGAGCAATCCGCTGTTCGCACTACTGGCGCGGCGTTTGCAATGGCATGACTTGCGCTGGTGGGTGATGCTCGAATGGCCGGCGCTAGCCCTTGGCACCTGCATGATGCTCGCCGGGTTGTACTTCGATCACCGTCTGCCGGCGCGCGAGATATGGGTCGCGTATCTGGCCTTGTGGCTGACGGCCGAATGGCTGATGCGCTTCTGGCAAAACCAGGCGTGGCCGCTGCAAGCCGGCTGGCTCAAGCTGCTGCACGCGGTGCGTACGGCCGGCCCCTGGCTGATGATCTCGCCGGTGGGTTATCACTGGATATCGGTCTGGCTGCACGGCGGCACGCAGCAGGAAGAACAATTGCTGGCCGAAGCCGGCTGGTTCACTTCCGGCAGTTGGGCGCGCTACTTGCCCGTGTGGGCGATGATGGCGGTACTCGCCTGCCTGATGCAGCGCAGCCGGGCCGGCGGCTGGCCGGTCAAGCCGATTGCGCCGTGGTACCGGCACCGCTTGATTCCGCTCGGTGCGGCATGGGCGATTCTGCTGGTGGCGGTATGGAACCTGACCCAGAACGGTTCGATGGCGCCGCTGCCGTATTTGCCGCTCTTGAATCCGCTCGACCTCAGCACCTGCTTCGCCGTTCTGCTCGGGGCCGCGAGCTATCGCCTGGCGGCGGCGGAGGCTGAGCAGCCGATGCCGACGGCATGGAACGGCCGGCTGTTGCTGGCCGGCTTCGTCGCCGCTTACGGCTGGTTCAACCTGGTATTGCTGCGCACCGTGTCGCATTACCTGGATATCCCCTATCGTTTCGACTTGCTGTTCGACTCGCAATTCGTGCAGGCGATGCTGTCGCTGACCTGGAGCGCGACCGCGCTGATCCTGATGCGGCGCGCGGTTGCGCAAGGTTCGCGCAACCAGTGGCTGCTGGGTGCGGCGCTGCTGGCGCTGGTGGTGGCCAAGCTGTTCTTCGTCGACCTGTCGAATGTGGGCGGCGTCGAGCGCATCATTTCGTTTGTCGGGGTCGGTTTGCTGATGGTGGCGATCGGGTATGTCGCGCCGTATCCCGCCCAAGCGAAAAACGATGGCGAGGCCAAGCAGGATGGGGCGGTGGCACAATGACGCAGATGATTGAGAATGACGTAATACATGGCAGCACGCGTGACCGGGCAGGGCTGCCATGAATTCTGTAATCATCAATAGAATCAGCGGAGCACCGATCTCATGAATATTTCATCCAGAGCAGCACGCTGCGCAGCAGGATTGGCAGCCGCTTTGCTGCTGCCGCAAAGCGGCTTGGCGGCCAAGGACGGCCCCACCGCATCGGACACGCCGCAAGACTATACGCACATCCTGCCGCTGACCGTCAGCGGCAGGCAGGGCGTGGTCGGCTTCCGCCTGCCGCAGGCGGTTTACCTGAATGCGCGCACCGCCGGGCTGAACGACCTGCGCGTGTTCGATGCGAATGGCGCAAAGCTCCCGTTTGCCTTGCATGTGCCGCCGAGGCAGCAGCAGACGCAACACGTCTCCATGCCGGCCAGGATTTTTCCGATCGTATCGAACCGGCGCTCAGCCGCCGGCGATGCAATCGACCTGGATATCAAGACCACCGCCGACGGCAGCCTGGTATCCGTGAAAGCCAAATCCGCCACAAAAAGCACAACGGAAACCCCCGCCTTGGCAGGGCTGGTGCTGGACCTGCGCCCAGCCGGTCAGCCCGAGCCGGCCGAGAAACCTTTGATCGAAGCACTGCGTTTCAGCCTGCCGCCAAAAATAGCATCCTATTCCGCGCAAGTGTGGCTCGAAGTCAGCGACGACCTCAAGCGTTGGGACACGATTGGTGCCGCCGAACTCAGTTGGCTGGTAAACAGCGATACCCAAACCTTGACCAACGACCGGCTCGAATTCGAGCCGCGCAGTTTTCGCTACGCACGGCTGACCTGGCGCAGCAGCGAGCCCTTGCAATTCGCGGCGATCAACGCGGAATCGGTGACACACAGCGACGGCGCACCGGCGCTGGAAAAATTGCTGCTGCAGCCGACGCCGGGCAAGGAGGCGCAAGACCTGGTTTACCGGGCAGGCATTGCCATCCCGGTGGAGAAAGTCGGCTTGCAGTTCAGCGAAGCGAACGTGGTGCTGTCGGCCGCACTGGGGAGCTATCGCGAACTGCCAGGCCGCCAGATCGGCCAGCCCGTCACCTGGAAATTCGACCCTTTGATGCGCGCGACCTTTTACCAGATCACGCAAGAAGGGCAGCAACGGCGTTCCGGCGACATTGCCGTGCCCTCGACGCATATGGCCGAATGGGTGTTGCGTGCACAAACCATCGGCAACAGCAAGCCGGCGCTGCGGCTCTCCTGGCAACCTGCGACCCTGGTGTTTTTGGCCGGCGGCACCGGCCCTTATACGCTGGCTTTCGGCCGCGACAAGGCCGAACCGGCGGCATTGGAATTATCACAAGTCGCGCCTGGATTTTCCGTACAGGAATTGGCAAAACTCGAACAAGCCGCTGCCGGCGCCTTGCAGACCAGACAGGGCGCCAAGCCGGCGGATGAAAGCGGTGCGCTCGCAGCGGCAAGCTCGGCGCAGACCCGGATGTGGATACTGTGGGGCGTGTTGCTGTTGGGCGTGGGCGTGCTGGGGGTGATGGGCTGGCGCCTGTTCAAGCAGATGAAATGAAACTGCGATAATGGCGGCTCATGGATTGATTGCAGGAGCTTGCACCGATGTCTGCCGACACCATCGCCATCAACAAATTGATGGATAAATTCGACGGCCACCATAGCGTCTGGCTGTTCGGCTACGGCTCCCTGATCTTCAAGGCGGATTTTTCCTATATCGAGCGGCGTCCCGCCAGCATCAGAAATTGGACACGGCGCTTCTGGCAAGGCTCGCACGATCACCGCGGAACCGCCCAGGCGCCGGGCAGGGTGGCAACCCTGGTGCCGCAAGCCGGCGCCATCTGCGAAGGCATGGCTTATCTGATTACGCCACAGGTTTTCGACCATCTCGATTATCGCGAAAAGAACGGATACCTGCGGGTCATCACCGACATCGCTTTTGAAGACGGCAGCAGCGAAGAAGGGTTGGTCTACATCGCCACCGAAGAAAATGCAGCCTTCCTTGGGCCGGCGTCCGAACTTGAGATCGCGCGCCAGATAGCGGCGTCGGCCGGACCGAGCGGGCGCAACCGGGATTACCTGCTTGACCTGGCGCAGGCATTGAGGGAGATGGGTAAAAGCGATCCTCACGTGTTTGCGATCGAAGCGCATTTGAAAACGCTGATTTTTTGACAAAAGAGATGCCGGGCGATGCCGCCCCTGCTCTCACCCGCCCGCTCATGCACAGCATGACAATTTCATGCAAATAGTGGCTATGATTGTGGGCCATGTTTAATTTCCAAAGCATAAAGTTCCGGATTGTCGCGCTCGCCTTCACGCTGGTCATAGCCGGGGTGTTGCTGCGGCAGTTCGTTGCGCTGCCGATGGTGCACGAACAGATGGGCGAACTGGTTGCAGCCCAGCAGTTGTCCATCGCTTCGTATGTCGCACGCGACATCGACCACAGCCTTACCTCGCGCCTCGCGCTGATCGGCCAGTTCGCCGCCGACCTGCCGCCGGTGTTGAGCGAACACCCCGAACAATTGCATGCCTGGCTCAAGAACCGTCACCTTGCCAATCCGTTGTTCAACAGCGGACTGGTGGCGATACGTCCGAACGGGCGCGGCATATTCGCCGAATATCCTGCAATATCCGGCCGGGATCAACTCGACTATGCGGAATCGGACTGGTTCCACGCTGCTCTGCGCGCCAGCAAGCCGGTCATGGGCAAACCCTCGCGCGGCCGCGCCAGCGGCGACCCGCTGATCGTTTTTGCCGCGCCGGTGCGCGATGCCGCCGGCCGCATCGTGACGGTCGTGGCCGGCGCCGCCGTGCTCAATGCCCCCGGCTTTCTCGATCGGATGCAAGAAACACGGCTGGGCGCGACCGGCGGCTTCCTGCTCATCTCTCCGGCAGACCGTATCTTTGTTGCGTCGAGCGACCCGACGATGATCCTCAAGCCGACGCCGCCGCCCGGCGTGAATCTATTGCATGATCGGGCAATGGCCGGTTATCGAGGCACCGGCGTCACCGTCAATGCCAAGGGCGTGGAGGAGCTGTCCGCGATCGTCACTGTCCCCAGCACCGGCTGGTTCGTGGTTGCACGCATGCCGACCGCGGAGGCATTCCATCCGGTGGAAGAATTGCGCCGCTTCATGTACCGCGCCAGCGCGATCATGCTGATCGGGATACTGACGGTCTTGCTGCTGGCCCTGCCGCGCATATTGCGCCCGCTTACCGATAGCGCACGCGCGATACGCGACATGGCCGACGGCAGGCGCGAACTGGCGCCGCTGCCGGTGGTCTGCGACGACGAGGTCGGCAAGCTGGTAGCCGGTTTCAATTACCTGGTGGCCAGGCTGCGCAAGGAAGAGGCGGCGCGCGAGGCCAGCGATGCGCGGTTGGAATACCTCGCGCATCACGACTCCTTGACCGGCCTGGACAACCGCGCCATGCTGGAAGATCGCCTGGCGCAGGCGCTGGCGCGCTCGGAACGCAGCGGCGCGCAAATCGCCTTGCTGTTTTGCGACCTGGACGGCTTCAAGCCGATCAACGATCAATACGGGCATGATGCCGGCGACGCAGTGCTGCGCCAAGTCGCCGAGCGCCTGAGCGACGGACGCCGCCGCATGGACACGGTGGCGCGTCTGGGTGGCGATGAATTCGTCATCCTGCTGGCCGACCTGGACGACGCGCACCTTGCTGCAAGCAGCGTTGCCCAGCAATGCCTGGCAGCCATGTCCGAACCGTTCGAGATTGAAGGAAAAAAACTCATGCTCGGCATGTCGATCGGCATTGCCCTGCACGCCGGTGCCGCGACCACGCCCTCGAACCTGATATCGCAGGCCGATATCGCGATGTACAAGGCCAAGCATGCAGGCAAGGGCGGCTTTTTCTTCAATGAGACAAATGACGAGTCCGAATCGCGCGCTGCGATCGATGCGGCAGCGCTGCTGGCACGATCAAGGCGGAGATGAGCAGGCCTGCACTGGCTGCTCGAACAAAATCGCTTTAAAAATTGCGTGGGCTTGCGGCGAGCGACGTACGGAGCGGGTAAACGTGTACAACGCCAAGGAACTCCAAATAACGGAACAATGAATCCAAACTTGATATATCGAGCGTCCGCTTCGTAATCAGCTCCATCGCCAAAGGGACAAAGGTACAATCAAGCGATAATTTTACCCGGACATTATTGACGCCTTATTTTTATCCGGGTAATATGAGCGCAATGCTTTTACCCGGATAATATTTCTC
>CBIHON010000002.1:0-315261 GCA_966211965.1 uncultured Burkholderiales bacterium
TACCAGATCACCAAGTGCTTCCGCGACGAAGACCTGCGCGCCGACCGCCAGCCTGAATTCACCCAGATCGATTGCGAAACTTCCTTCATGTCCGAGCAGGAAATCCGCGACATGTTCGAAGGCATGATCCGCCTGGTGTTCAAAAATACGCTCAACATCGATCTGCCGAACCCTTTCCCCGTGATGGACTACGCCACTGCGATGGGCCTGTACGGTTCCGACAAGCCGGACATGCGCGTCAAGCTCGCATTCACCGACCTGACCGCAGTGATGAAAGATGTCGAATTCAAGGTGTTTTCCGGCGCGGCCAACATGGCGGGCGGCCGCGTGGTCGGCTTGCGCGTGCCGGGCGGCGGCGCGATGCCGCGCTCGGAGATCGACGCCTACACCCAGTTCGTCGCAATCTATGGCGCCAAGGGGCTGGCCTATATCAAGGTCAATGAAAAAGCCAAGGGCCGCGACGGCTTGCAATCGCCGATCGTCAAGAATATCCACGACGCCGCACTGGCGCAAATCATCGAGCAAACCGGCGCGCAGGACGGCGACCTGATTTTCTTCGGCGCCGACCGTGCCAAGATCGTCAACGACGCGATCGGCGCGCTGCGCGTAAAGATCGGTCACAGCGATTTCGGCAAGAAGGCCGGCCTGTTCGAGGATGTCTGGAAACCATTGTGGGTGATCGACTTCCCGATGTTCGAATTCGACGAAGACGGTCAGCGCTGGGCGGCGACGCACCATCCGTTCACCGCGCCGAAGGACGGCCATGAAGACTTGATGGAATCCGATCCGGGCAAGTGCCTCGCCAAGGCCTACGACATGGTGTTGAACGGCTGGGAACTGGGTGGCGGCTCGGTGCGGATCCATCGCGCCGATGTGCAAAGCAAGGTGTTCCGCGCCCTCAAGATCAGCGCCGAAGATGCGCAGCTCAAGTTCGGCTTCCTGCTCGACGCGCTGCAATACGGCGCGCCGCCGCACGGCGGCCTGGCCTTTGGCCTGGATCGCATCGTCACCATGATGACGGGCGCCGAATCGATCCGCGACGTGATCGCTTTCCCGAAGACCCAGCGCGCGCAATGCCTGTTGACGCAGGCGCCGTCCGAAGTCGACGAGAAGCAGTTGCGCGAACTGCATATTCGTTTGCGCAAGGCCGAGCCGGCGGTTTCTTGACGCGATGATGCTCCGGTAAAGCTATCGGATTAAAAATAGGATGGGTGGGGCGGCCGAGGTGGCTCCACCCACCCCTACGCATTCAAGAATGATTCAGCAGGCCGATGCCGAGGAATTGCCATCGGCAAACCGCCTGTTTTGGAGAAGTCCCATGCAACATCAATTGCATCGTCATGGCCCGGCATTAAGCGCGATACTCTGTGCCGTTCTTGCGCTCAGTGCCTGCGGTGACCGCGAAAATAAAACCGAACTCGGCCAGGGTGGGTCTGTCGTCACCGGTTCGGCAGGTCCGGCCGGTGCGGCCAAGCAAGCCAAGGAACTGGAGAAATGCGACGCCCCGATCGCCACGCTGGCCCTGGTTGAAAATCCCGGCGGCTATGCGGTGCAAGGAAGCTACAATCTGCCCACGTCGCCGGTGCCGCTGATCCGCCTGTTGGCACAGCAAAGCGGATGTTTCCGGGTGGTGGATCGCGCCGCCGGCCTCAAGGCAACGATCCAGGAGCAAAGCCTGAAGGATCAGGGCATTATTCGCAGCACCTCGACCGTTGCCAAAGGCAAAGGTTACGAGGCGCAATATACGTTGACGCCGAGCCTGACTTTTTCCGAACAAAATGCCGGCGGCGCTTTCTCCGGCTTGCTCGGCATGATCCCGGTGTTGCGCAACTTTGTCGGCTACGCGGACAAAATCAAATTCAAGGAAGCACAGGTTGCCTTGCTGTTGACCGACAACGAGACGACCGAACAACTTGCTGCCGCCACCGGTTCCGCCAAAACCACCGACCTGGGGTTGGGCGGCTTGACCTTCAGCAAGGCGGGCGGTGCGGCAGGAGCCGGCTGGAGCACTACCAACGAAGGCAAGGTGATTGCGGCGGCTTTCCTCGACGCGCATAACAATCTGGTCATCCAGGCGCGACAATTGCAGAGCAAGGATTTGCCGCCGCCGGTAGCAACCAAAAAAGCCGCTGCGAAATGACTTCCTGAGCACTGTCATCCAGCGCCATGCCTGAATTTAAAATTCCCGAATCGGTATTGGTCGTGATCCACACGGCCGAGCTTGAGGTGCTGCTGATCGAGCGCGCCGACAAGCCCGGTTACTGGCAGTCGGTAACCGGGTCGAAAGACGCGCCGGATGAAGCGCTGATCGAAACCGCAATCCGCGAGGTGGCCGAGGAAACGGGCATTGTCGTGGGTAGCGTGCAGGTGCCTCTTGCCAACCTGCGCGACTGGCGTCTCTCCAACATCTATGAAATCTACCCGGTCTGGCGCCATCGCTACGCGCCCGGCGTCACGCAAAACACCGAACATGTATTCGGCTTGCTGGTGCCGCGCGATATCCCGGTGACCCTGGCGCCGCGCGAGCATACCGATTACCTGTGGCTGCCGTATCGCGAGGCGGCGGACAAATGCTTTTCACCCTCGAATGCGGAAGCGGTTTTGCAATTGCCAAGGCATATTGCTTAACCTCGTCTCAAATAATTCCGGCACGATCTTTCCTCGAAATTATGCTGTATCCAAGGTAAGATCAAACCCATGAAACTCCGCATCGCGACCTATAACATCCACAAGGGCGTGTCCTCGTTCGGCAGCATTCCGCGCATTCATGCGTTGAAAGAAGCCTTGACTTCGATGGGGGCCGACGTGATGTTCCTGCAAGAGGTGCAGGGCCGGCACGATTTGCTGGCGTTGCGGCATGCGGGGCATTGGCCGGAGCAGCCGCAGCATGCTTTCCTGGCGGGCGACTCGCATCACGCGGCCTATGGCATGAATGCGGTGTACGACCATGGCCACCACGGCAATGCGCTGCTGAGCTGTTTTCCGATCGCTTCTTCGCGCAACCAGGATATTTCCGATCATGCCTTCGAGCAGCGTGGCATCTTGCATTGCGTGCTGCAGACACCATGCGGCGAGGTGCACTGCTACGTGGTCCATCTCGGCTTGTTCGCCGCCGGGCGAGGACGCCAGAACCAGGCCTTGATCGATGCCGTCACCAAGTCTGCGCCGTCCGGCGCGCCGGTAATCATCGCCGGGGATTTCAATGATTGGGGCGATAATTTAAGCGGCGTGCTGCGCAACCGGCTGGGCGTGACCGAAGTGTTTGACGAAAATAATTCCGTCAAGGGTTTCGGCGCACTGCTGTGCGGGTTGACCGGCCGTGCTCCCAAGATCAAGCCGGCACGGACGTTTCCGGCGGCATTGCCCTGGCTGCGCCTGGACCGGATCTATGTCCGCGGTTTCAAGGTCGAATCGGCGCAGGTATTGCAAGGTGCGGAATGGGCCAAGCTGTCGGACCATGCGCCTATCATCGCGACACTGCGTTTAAAGTAGTCTCGCCGCGCCATGTAGAATAAGATAAGAGGCTATCCCGGCAGGACTCGATACTGCCTTGCGCGTGATAAAGGGGGCGGACCGCCTTGTCGTGGTTGCATGACCAGCCATGCAGCCTCCTCGTTTTGCCCGCCCGCCTTGCTCGCGCCCAATCCGGCGCCGTTTCCCGATGGGATAGGCTCCAAAAGTGGCAATCAATTTTTCCTTGAGGTGCTTTCCTCACATGCGACCGGTAGTTTTTACCGCCCACAATACGGTTACGTTGCTTCATTGCGGGGCGGAATTCTTTCCCGCGCTGATCCAGGCCATCGATGCCGCGGCAGTGGAAATCTATCTGGAAACCTATATCTTCGCCGCCGATGAAACCGGCGATGAGGTGAAGGCGGCATTGATCCACGCTGCGCGGCGCGGCGTGGTGGTGAACGTGATGACCGACTGGCTCGGCACCGGCGAGGCGCAATCCACGCTGCTGAGCCAGGAATTTGGCGCCGCACGGGTAAACCACCGAATTTTCAATCCCTGGTTTCGCCGCGGCGTCGCACGTACCCATCGCAAGCTGTGCGTGGTCGACCGCAAGCTGGTTTTTCTAGGCGGGCTCAACATCAATAACGACTTCAGGTCGGACGATGATTTCAGCGTGATACTGCCGGCGCCGCGCTGGGATTTTGCGGTCAGTATCACCGGCCCGCTGGTGGCCGAGATTCACCGGGAAGCCGAGGCGCAATGGCTGCGGCAGGGGCCGCTGAAGCTGCGTTCGCGCTGGGAATTGTTTCGTGAACGGCGCGCCAGCCGGCGCGTCAGCGAAGAAGGCGCTGCGCTGGCTGCTTTCGTGGTGCGCGACAATCTGCGCAATCGCCGCACCATCCAGCGTGCGTATCTGCATGCGCTGGGGCATGCGCGCAAGAGTGCGCTGCTGGCCAATCCGTATTTTGCGCCGGGACGCAAAATGCGGCGGGCGTTGGAAGCCGCCGCGGCACGCGGGGTTGCGGTGACGCTCTTGCTCGGGGTCGGCCAGTTCCGGCTGCAGGATGCGGTGGCGCGCTCCTTCTATCCGAAGTTGCTCAAGAGCGGCGTCCATATCGTCGAGTACCGCAAGACGCAATTGCACGGCAAGGTGGCGGTGGTGGATGACGACTGGGCGACGGTCGGGTCGAGCAATTACGACGGCTTCAGCCTGTTCGTGAACCAGGAAGCGAATATCGTCGTGAAAGACGCGGCCTTCACCAGCGCGTTGCGCACCCATATCGAAAACGGCGTGCTCGACGGCGTCGCGATCCGATTGGAAGACTTCGCCCATATCCGGTGGTACAAGCGCATGTGGTATGGCGTCGCGTTTTGGATGTACCAAGCCATGATTCGCGTGGTGACCTGGGAAGATTATTCTTGAGGCCTTTGATAGCCTGAACAGGTTCGGAGATGGAATGCCCCAATCATCTTGCCGCCGCCCACAACGCCGCCAACTCTTTCACGCCCGCCTGGATCGCCCCCGGCGCCAGCGCGCTGTATCCCATCACAAACCCCTGCTGCTTCGCCTCGCCAAGGTAGAGCCGCGACAGCAGCGGCAGGTCGATTCCTGCCGCGCCGGCGCGTTGCGCAATAAGTCTATCCGACAGGCCCTGGTCGGTCAGCAGGCAGGCGGTTTGCAGGCCGCCCTTGCTCTCTTGCGGCAACAGATGCGGATGCAAATGGCGCTGTATTTCTTCCATGAAGATATCGCGCCGCGCCCGATACAGGTCGCGCATGCGCCGCACGTGGACCATGAAATGCCCATCCTGCATGAAGTCGGCCAGCACCGCTTGCAGCAGCGGCGCAGTGTGGCCGTCGATATGGCTGCGTGCGGTCACGAAGGGTGCGACCAGCGGCTTCGGCACCACCAGGTAGGCGATGCGCAAGCCGGGAAACATGACCTTGGAAAAGGTGCCGATGTAGAGTACGCGGTCTTGCTGCGCCAAGCCGTGGATCGCCGCGATCGGCCGCGCATCGTAGTGAAATTCGCTGTCGTAATCGTCTTCCACGATCCAGCCGTTTTCGCGCCGTGCCCACTCGAGCAATTGCAGGCGCCGCGCCAAACTGAGGGTGACGCCGAGCGGATATTGGTGCGACGGCGTGACATACACCAGCTTGGCGCGTGCCGCACCGTTCCTGGCCTGCTCGACGTTGAGGCCGTCGGCGTCGATCGGAATAGGCGCCAGTTTCGCACCGGCCGCCGAGAACGCAGTTTGGGCGCCGCGGTAGCCCGGTTCCTCCATCCAGACGCTCTCGCCCTGATCGAGAAGCATCATTGCGATCAGGACCAGTGCCTGCTGCGAACTGGTCAGCACGATGACTTGCCCGGCATCGCAATTGACGCCGCGCGACAGCGACAGATATTGCGCGATCGCTTCGCGCAATTGCGGCAGTCCTTGCTGGTCGCCGTAGATCATCCACTGCTTGGGATCGGTGCGTGCATGACGCGTCAGCAAGCGCTGCCAGACTGCCAGAGGAAACGAGTCGAGGTCCGGCATGCCGGCGGAAAAAGCGCGCACTTCGCGCGGATCGATGCAGCCGCCGAGTGCCGAAATTTGTTCGCCGCGCGCCGACAGGGACGGCAGGACGGAATGGGCTGTTTCAATCGTGATTTGCCCTTTGCGGCGCGGGGCCGGTGTCGCCAGGTCGGCACTGACGTAGCTGCCGTCGCCGATATTGCGGGTCAAATAGCCTTCGGCTTCCAGTTGCGCATATGCCGCTTCGGCGGTGCTGCGCGAGATTGCCAGGTCGCCGGCCAAGGCGCGCGTCGACGGCAGACGGTCGCCCACACGCAAGGTGGTGTCGAGGATCGCCATGCGGATCGCGCGGTAGACCCGCGTCGAGAGCGCGACCGGCGTGCCGTCGCTCGCTTCCAGCAGAGTGAGCAGGGCGCCAGCCAGGGGGCGGGAAGAGGCGTTCATAAATGGTCTGCTATTGGTATCGTAAATGGTATTTTTGGACAAACCATTTCAGGATATCATTCTTTCCATCGATTGATTGAACCTAAACCCCAAACGGAGGAAATAACATGAAAGACCAGATCCAGCACTACACCGACAAGCTCGCCTACGAAATCGATTCCTGGGACTTGAGCGTCGCCTTGAAAGCCAACGACAACGTGATCGTGATCGATGCTCGTTCGCCCGAAGCCTATGCGATCGAGCACATCCCCGGCGCGCTGAATATCCCGCACCGGACCATGAGCGAGGAAACCACGATGCACGTGGTGCGCAATGCGCTGGTCGTCACCTACTGCGACGGCATCGGCTGCAATGCCTCGACCAAGGGCGCGCTGAACATGACCAAGCTCGGCTTCAAGGTGAAGGAGTTGATGGGCGGCCTGGACTGGTGGAAGCGCGACGGCTATGCGACCGCCGGCACCCAGGGCACGCAAGGCAACAGCGAAATCGTCTGCGGTTGCTGAGCCATGCATCGGCCCGTCATCCGGCGCGCAGCTCCGCCAGACCTGCCTGCCATTGCAGCGCTATGCGTCGAACATGCGGCCTACGAAGGCGTGCACTATGACCGGCATCCTGATCCGGCAGCCTTGCAGGCTGCCATGTTCGGCGAGGATGCGCCGCTGGTGTGCTGGGTGGCTGAGCTGGACAGCGCGGTGGTGGCCTATGCCACCGCCACGCGTGAATTCTCTACGTGGGAAGCGCGCTATTACCTGCATATGGATTGCCTCTACCTGCGGCCGCAAGCGCGCGGCAACGGTTTGGGCGAAGCATTGGTCGGCGCCCTGGCTGCGGATGCGGCGCGTTTGGGATGCCGCGACATGCAGTGGCAAACCCCGGTTTCGAACGTGCGCGCCGCCGCGTTTTACCGCCGCATCGGCGGCCAGTCGAAAGACAAGCTGCGTTTCTACTTGAGCCAAGCTGCCGTGCAGCGGCTGGCGCATTCCTTTACTTCGCAAGCAGCGGCTCCCGTTGCTGCCTGATCTGCAGCGTTCGATCTCCTGATCTCTTCGTTTGCACGTGCCGTCCGGATCTTTCGCCGGGCGGCGCGTTTCTGTTTTCCTCCTGCAAGTTTGAGCATCCGCCTCGATTTTCCAAAAAATCGCTTGACACTCTGTATTGCAGAGTAAGATACTCTGTAATACAGAGTTATTGGTGTGGCAAACCTTAAGCACGCCTTGACTTATGTGAAACAGTGCCGAAAGTCATGCTCCGGCACCCTACCTTTAGGCACATGTGCGGCGCCGCCTTTGTCGGCAGAATGCGATGAATGGCGCTCTGTAACGATTTGATTTTATTTCCGTGATGACGACTTACCTATGAAGAAATTTTTCTTGCTATTGTTATTGGCCTTTGCTCTCGGCGGCTGCGCAACAGCGCCCCGGCATCCGGCTTTGCAGCAAGCCGAGACCTTGCCGCCGCTGCTGCCGATCCACGAATTCGTCGCCAACACCAAATCCAACGGCGGCTATACCATTTCTCCGGACGGTAAAAAAGTCGCATGGTTCGGCGTGCACGGTTTCGGACCAGCCTTGCTGGTGAAGACCCTCGGCCAGGATCAGGTCACGGCTTTCAAGGGCATACCGATCGGCCTGCGCTGGGCGCAAGACAGCCGCCGGCTGTTTTATCTCAAAGACCAGGGCGGCAATGAAGACTTTCACGTGATGATGGTCGATTCCGAGCAGCCCCAGGCGGCGCCGATCGATCTGACGCCTTATCCCGGCATTCAGGCCTCGGTGCTGCGCGTGATTCAATCCGATCCGGCACATATCCTCGTCGTGCATAACCAGCGCGATAAAAGACTGTTTGATCTCTACCGGGTCAATATCGACACCCGGGAGCAGATGCTGGTTGCGCAAAATCCCGGCGATGCAGTCAACGTGGTCACCGACCACGAGGGCAAACCTGTCGCCTTGGTGCGCGACACGGGCAACAGGACCGTGCTGGCAGCAATCGATACGCTGGAAGAAATCATCGCGTGGAATTCCGAAGAAACGGTCGATGTGCTCGACCTGGCCCCTGACCGGCGCAGCGTTTATCTTCTATCGAACCGCAATCGCAACTTGGTAGGCCTGACTCGGCTCGATCTGCAAACCGGTCAGGAAACCCTGGTGCATGAAGAGGTCGGTGTGGATATCGAACAAGTGCTGATCAGTAAAATCAGCCACCGCCCGCTGCTGGCCCATTCGATGCCTGGCTATCCCAAATCACACTTCCTCGACGAGCGGTTGCGCGCCGACCTGGCCCCACTGATGGACCCGACGCTGCGCTCGTTGCAGATCCTCAGCATGGACGACAGCGAACAGCGTATGACGTTGCGCATCGATCATGACGGTGACACGAAATTCTATGTGTTCGACCGCAGCAGCGGGAGCAAAACGCTGGTCGGGGAAGCGCCCAACGGCGTGCACGCCGCGCAGCTCGCCAGCCCGCAGCCGATCACCGTGCAAAGCCGCGACGGTTTGCCGCTGCATGGCTACCTGACCCTACCCAAGGGTGTCAAGGCCGGGCGCCTGCCGACCGTTTTGCTGGTGCACGGCGGCCCGTGGTGGCGCGACCACTGGGACAACGGTCTCGGCATGCCGCAATTGCTGGCGAATCGCGGCTATGCGGTGCTGCAGATTAATTACCGCGGCTCGATCGGTTACGGACGCGCCTTCACCGAAGCCGGGATCATGCAATTCGGCGGTACCGGCAAGATGCATGAAGACTTGACGGACGGCGTGCAGTGGCTCATCAGGCAAGGCATCGCCGATCCTGAAAAAATCGCCGTCATGGGCACCAGCTTTGGCGGCTACGCGACCCTGGTCGGCCTGACCTTCACGCCCCAAGCCTACGCCTGCGGCGTCGACGTGGTGGGGCCTTCGAACCTGGCCACCTTGCAGGATGACGCGCCGGAATACTGGAAGCCGTTTCTGCACAGGATGCGCAAGTATATGGGCGACGCCGGTGATCCGCAGCAGCGCAAAACCATGCTGGAGCAATCACCGATCAGCCATGCAGCCGCAGTGCGCAGCCCGCTGTTGATCGTGCAGGGCGCCAATGACCCGCGCGTCAAGCGTGGCCAGTCCGACCAGATGGTGGAAGCCCTGCGCCAAGCCGGCAAGCAGGTGGACTATATGCTGCTGGCCGATGAAGGCCACGGCGCAAGAAATTGGCCGAACAATCTCAAGATATACCGCCGCGCCGAAGACTTCCTGGCGAAATGCTTGGGCGGCCGCAGCAGCGGATTCGATTTGTATGAACTGGCTTCGTGGATGTTTTAAGCGTTGCGCCGGTTTGCCTTGGCCGTAACCCCTTACAGGAATCAAAAAACAGGAACAAAGCACATGAATAAAATAATTTTCGTATTTGCCAGGAGCGCATATGCCTTGCTGGCGGCATTCGCATTCATCATGCTGCAGGCCGAAGCCGGCGCGCACGAGACGGCGAGCGCCACGCCGATGACCGGCCTGTGGTGGAATCCGGACGAATCGGGTTGGGGCATCGGTCTGACCCAGCAAGGCTCGACAGTGTTCGCGACCTGGTTCACCTATGAGCAGAGCGGTACGCCGACCTGGCTGGTGATGTCCAACTGCGCGGTGAGCGGCACCACCTGCAGCGGCGACATCTACAGTGTGCGCGGCGGCACCCCGCCGGGCGTGCCCTGGAACGGCGCTGCCAAAGTCGTGACCAAGGTGGGCGCCGGCCGCTTCGCGTTTTCCGATACCAACAATGGGGTCTTCAGCTACACCCTCAATGGCGTCAGCGGCAGCAAGACCATCACGCGCCAGATGTTCTCAAGCAGCTCCGTGCATCCGCCGGTCGACTACACCGCGCTATGGTGGAATCCGAATGAATCCGGCTGGGGCGTTACGGTGACACAGCAGCACGACATGATTTTCGCCATCATGTACACCTACGATGCGAACGGCAACCCGGCATGGTATGCGGCATCGAGCTGCCCGGTATCGGGCAGCGGATGCAGCGGCGATTTATATAAAGTGACCGGTGGCTCGGCGCCGACGGCGGCATGGAACGGCAGCAATAAAGTCACCAGCAAAGTGGGCAGCATCAACTTCGCCTTCGCCGACCGCGACAATGGAACGATGAATTACACGATCGATGGCGTCAGCAACAGCAAATCGATCACGCGGCAAATGTTTTCCGGATCGGCCGGTACGGCCAGCTTTGCGCTCTTGCAGAGCAAAATATTTTCGACCAATTGCCTCGCCTGCCACGCTGCGGCAGGTCCTTTCGCCGCGCAATCGGGATTGATTCTCGACCCTGCGGTCGCCTACAAGAACCTGATCAATGCGCCGGTCAAGAATGGCGACGCCGCGGCTGACGGCTTGAAGCAGGTGGTGCCGGGCAATGCGGACAAGAGCCTGCTGTACCAGAAGCTGGTGCAGTGGGATCCGCGCCTGGCCAAGCATTACGGCAGCGCGATGCCGCTCGGCGGGACTTCGCTGAGCGTCGGCCAGCTCGAATTCGTCAAGCGCTGGATAAATGCCGGTGCGCCTGAAACCGGCGAAGTGGCCGATCCGGCTCTGCTGGATGACCAGACCGCCCCAAGTTATCAAGCATTCACGCCGCCGCCGGTGCCGGCCCAGGGCGTCCAACTCCAGGCCGGGCCGTTCCAGGTTCAGCCGAAATTCGAGCGCGAGCTTTTCGTGTATCGCCAGCTTAACAATCCTGCGCCGATCTTCGTCTCCCGCATCGAGACCAAGATGCGCGCCAACAGCCATCATTTCCTGCTTTACAGTTACGGCTCGCGCACGCCGTCTGATGCCTACCCGCCTTACGACCAGATTCGCGACATCCGCAATCCAGACGGCACGCTCAACTACGTCAACATGCAGGCGATGGCCTACCAGATATTTTTCGGTGGCTCGATGACCCCGACCGGCGGCTATACCTTCCCGCCCGGCGTGGCGCTGCGCATGCCTGCCAATGCCGCGCTCGACATGAACGTGCATTACGTCAACGGCGGCACGGATGAAATCACCGGCGAGGCCTATGCCAATCTGCACACTATCGATGAATCGCAGGTCCAGCACGTGGCAGGCACGCTCGACCTCGGCAATTTCAGCATTTTCCTGCCGCCCAAAAAGCGGACTACGGTCACCAAGACGTTCACCTTTGGCGCCACGACGCGGATCATCATGCTTACCTCGCATATGCACAAGCTCGGCGAACGCTTCGTGATCCGCATCAAGGGCGGTGCGCGAGACGGCGAGCAGGTGTACGAAAACACGGTATGGGACGACCCGAAGATCGTCACCTATGACCAGCCTATCGTGCTGCAGGCGGGCGAAGGATTGACCTCCGAGATCACCTATAACAACACGACCGACAGAGTGATTACTTTTGGCCTCACCAGTGAGGACGAGATGGGAATCATCTTCGGGTATTACTACTGATCATGTCCGAATTGTTCGAACTGTTGCGTCCGCACGGACCTTTCCTGATGCCGCTGCTGTTTAGCGCCGGCATCAATCTGCTGCGCTATCTGATCGTCGCCGGCATCGCGTTCGCCGTCTGGTATCGCAGCAGCGGGACGCCGCACCGCCAGAAGAAATTGCAGGATCTGATTCCGGGCCGCAAGCAGATCAAGCGCGAGATCCTGTACTCGATTGCATCGACCCTGATTTTCGGCCTGATCAATGGCGTGCTGTTCGGTTATGGCTTGTTCGAACATGCGCAGGTGTATCGCCATGTTGCCGATTTCGGCTGGGCTTATTTCTGCGTGAGCATGGTGCTGATGGCGATCGTGCACGATACGTATTTTTACTGGATGCACCGGTTGATGCATCACCGTGCGCTGTTCCGCTATTTCCATCGCGTGCATCATTTATCGACCAACCCGACGCCATGGGCGTCCTATGCCTTTCATCCGCTGGAAGCGGTGGTTGAGGCCGGTGCGGTGATCCTGATCATTTTCATCCTGCCGGTCCACGGATTGGCTTTGCTGATCTTCGAAACCATCTCGATCGCGATCAACGTCTATGGCCACCTGGGATACGAGCTGTATCCGGCGAACTGGTCGCGCCACTGGTTTGGCCGCTGGATCAATACTTCGGTGGCGCACAATACCCATCATGCGACGGCACGCCATAATTACGGGCTATATTTCCTGTTCTGGGACCGCTTGTGCGGGACGATCGATCCGTCGTACGATGAGCGTTATGCCAAGGCACAAGGTGAGCCTGCGGCACAACCGGCGCCGCCGGCCGTTATCGGAAATCGCCAACAGGTATGACAAAAAATCGCGCGCAGGTATTTTCACATGCGGCACTGCCCGGCTTGGCGGTGCTGGATGCCTCGTTCGTGCAGCATCATTTTCCCAAGCATTGTCATCAGACGTTTTCGATCGGCGTGATCCAGTCCGGGGTCAATTGCTTCCTGCATCGCGGTACGCGTCAATATGCCGCCGCCAACGAAATTTGCATCGTCAATCCGGACGAAATGCATACCGGCGAAACGGTGACCGAGGACGGTTGGAATTATCTGAATATTTTTCCTTCGGAGGCCTTGCTGGCCGATGCGCGCGAGGCGCTGGAATTGAAGCCCGGTTCAGCCTATTTCCCCGCTTCGGTGATGCGCGATGCGCAAGCCGCGGATGCCTTGCGCCGTTTCGCTTTCGCAGTGTCCCGCGCCGCGCCGATACTGGAAGTGGAGCAGTATTGGCTCGCGGTGTGCGCGCTCTTGTTGGCGCGCCATAGCGAAACCCGGAGTGCGCCGCGCGAGCGCATCGTGCTGCCGCGCCGGATTGCGATCGCACGTGAAGCATTGGACGCCAGCCTTGCCGACAATCTCAGTCTGAATGCGTTGGCCGGACTGTGCGACGTCTCGCCCTACCATCTGGCGCGCAGCTTCACCGAACATGTCGGCTTGCCGCCGCATGCTTATCATCTGCAGAAACGTATTGAATATGCGAAGACGCTGATCCAGCAAGGTCTGGATCTGGCGGAGGCAGCCGCCGCCACCGGTTTTGCCGATCAGGCGCATATGACGCGGCATTTCCGGCGCCACATGGGTGTGACGCCGGGGCAATTCAGGGTGCGCTGACGTACGTAGTAACGCCGCGCTCCCTCCATGCCGATTTCAGTACGACTTGTACGGCAGGAATTTACCGCTCAACACGACATTCACGCGATCGCCTTTCGGGTCCGGTTCGCGGGTGATGTCCATCGAAAAATCGATCGCGCTCATGATGCCGTCGCCGAACTCTTCATGGATCAATTCCTTGATCGTAGTGCCATAGACATTGACGATCTCGTACCAGCGGTAAATCAGCGGATCGGTCGGGACGGCGGTCGGCAGGGAACCTTTGTACGGGACAATTTGCAGCCAAGCGGTTTCTTCATCCGTGAGGGAAAACAATTCCTTGGCGATGGTTGCCTGCTGCAAATTCAACGTCATCTGGCCCAGCATGGCAGCAGTCGTCCATTCCTTGCTTTGGCCGATTTTTTCGGCAATGCTGCTCCAGGTCATTTTATTGGCGACCTTGGCCGACAGAATTTTTTTTGTGACTTCGTTACGATCCATCAGATGTTCTCCTCTTTGGTTGGGGTGAAAAAACGTACGGCGGTCAAGCGACTTCCTGTGCCGTCTGGTCAGGCTCCAGGCCGGGTCTCACAATCCTGGTATGGCCATGGCCCGGACCTTGCGCCTGGATTTGGCGCGAACGATTGACCAGGAAATCTACCAGGTGATTGCGAATACGGTAAAACTGCGGGTCGTGATGCATGGTGGCGCGGGTTCTTTGTTTCGGCATGGTGTTGATCACGATTTCCGCTACGCGTGCGTGCGGTCCGTTGGACATCAGCATGATCTTGTCGGCCAGTAGAATCGCTTCGTCGACATCGTGCGTCACCATGAAAACGGTCTGATGGGTGGCCGCGCAAATCTTCAGCAATTCATCCTGGATCACGCCGCGTGTGAGTGCATCCAGCGCACCGAAAGGTTCGTCAAGCAACAGCATTTTCGGCTCGATCGAAAAAGCCCGGGCGATGCCGACCCGCTGCTTCATGCCGCCGGACAATTCGGACGGCTTCTTGTGTTCTGCGCCTTGCAGGCCGACCATGTTGATGAAGCGCATGGCTTGCGCAATGACTGCCTCCTTGGGGCGCTCCGGCCAGCGCGATTTGACGGCGAACGCGACATTCGACAGCACCGACAGCCACGGCATCAATGCATGGCCCTGGAATACCACGCCGCGATCGAGGCTGGGGCCGCTGATCTTCTTGCCATCCATCTGCGCGATACCGGCAGATGGCATTTCCAATCCGGCCAGCAGGTTCAGGATGGTGGTCTTGCCGCAGCCGGAATGGCCGATGATGCAAATGAATTCACCTTTCTCGATGCCGAAGGAAACTCCCTCGAACACCGGCGGCATATTCGGCGCATAACGCTTTGCCAGGCCTTCCACACTCAGGAATGGTTTGCTCATGAATGCCTCCGTTCAATCGGTATAGCTGACAAAGCGCTGCAAGCGTGCAAAGGCAAGATCGAGCAGCATGCCCACGATGCCGATGACGAGGATAGCGAACATCACGCTTGTCAGCGACAGGTTGTTCCACTCGTTCCAAACGAAATAGCCAATGCCGGTGCCGCCCACCAGCATTTCGGCCGCGACGATCACCAGCCATGCGATGCCCATGGAGATGCGCATGCCGGTCAGGATGGTCGGCGCCGCTGCAGGCAGGATTACCTGGAAAGCCTTGCGCAAGGGCGTGACCTCCAGTGTACGGGCGACGTTCAGCCATTCGCGCCGCACCGAGGCAACGCCGAATGCGGTATTGAGCAGCATCGGCCAGATCGAGCAGATGAAAATCACGAACACGCCCGAGATCGACGAATCCTTGATGGTGTACAGCGCGAGCGGCATCCAGGCCAAAGGCGAGATCGGCTTCAGAATTTGAATGAAGGGATTGAGCGCGCGCTGCATCAAGGGCGACATGCCGAGCACGAAGCCCAGCGGAATCGCCACCAGCGCCGCAATCAAAAAGCCCAGCCCGACACGCCCCAACGAATAGCCGAGCTGAATGCCGATGCCCTTGTCGTTCGGTCCGTTGTCGAAGAAAGGATCGGACAATTGCTTGACCACCGTCTGGCCCATTTGCGCCAGGCTCGGGAAGCCGGTTTGCTTGGCTTCGCCGCCCTTGCTCTTGCCCATCAGCTTGGCGTATTCGTCTTCCTGTTGGGTATTCGCGCTGGGTGCCGGCACGTCGTTCCTGGGCAGCGTAGCGAGATGCCAGCCCGTCAGCACGGCCAGCAGAATCAGCAGCGAAATGAGCGCGGCGCGGAATCCGACACTTTTAAATATCATGTTGATTACCTCTTGATCGCAAAGCTGTTGACGTAAGCATTGGCGCCGGCGGCATCGAATTCCTTGCCCATCACCTTGAATTTCGTGTAGCCGCCGTCCGGCGCGGCCTGTCCCAATTCCTTCATATGCTTTTTGGCGTCGGTCAGCAGGAAGACCTTTTCTGCAATTGCCTTGTAGTCGACATCGCCCTTGATGTAACCCCAGCGCTTCATCTGGCTCAGGATCCACACGCCCATCGAATGCCAAGGCATCGGATCGAAGCCGGCGCGGGTTGGCACGTTCTTGATATTGCCGAGGCCATCGGCGAATTTGCCTGTCAGCACCTGCGCCACCACCGTCTCCGGTTGGTTGAGATAGGCTGCCGGGGAAATCACTTTCGCGACCAACGAGCGATGCTTCGGATCATTCGCCATTGCCGCAGCATTCAATACCGCACGGAACAGCGCCGCGAAGGTGTTTGGATTCTGCTTGACGAATTCGTCGGAGGTGCCGAAGGCGCAGCACGGATGACCGTCCCAGATATCCTTGGACAGGATGTGGATGAAGCCGACTTCGTCGTATACCGCGCGTTGATTGAACGGGTCCGGGCCGAGGAAGCCGTCGATATTGCCGGCGCGCAGATTGGCCACCATTTCAGGCGGCGGCGTGACGCGCAGCTGCACATCCTTGTCCGGATCGATGCCGTGTTCCGCGAGATAATAGCGCAGCAGGAAATTGTGCATCGAGTATTCGAACGGGATTGCGAACTTGAAGCCCTTCCATTGTCTCGGATC
The DNA here is from genome assembly GCA_966211965.1 of uncultured Burkholderiales bacterium. Lineage (GTDB taxonomy): Bacteria > Pseudomonadota > Gammaproteobacteria > Burkholderiales > Burkholderiaceae_D > CBIHON01. Next base: position 16,542 of record CBIHON010000002.1, read on the forward strand.
GCGCTTGTCCTTGTGCTTGACGTGCAAGGTGATGGCCTGGCCGTTGATGTTCTGGATCGTCGCTACCCGCATCTGGACCGGATTGGAACCCAGCCCCATCGACATCGCCAGAGGCATTGGCGACAGGAAGTGCGAGGCGTCGAATTCCTTGTTGACCATCTTGTCGCGGATCAGCGCCCAGCCGGCGGTCTTGTTGAGCGAGACGTTCAATCCCTGCTTTTTGTAAAAGCCCATCGGGTCGGCCATGATCAGCGGCGCTGCGCAGGTGATGGTGATGAAGCCGATCTTCAGATCCTTTTTTTCAATCGCGCCGTTTTGTTCCTGCGCCATCGCTTGCAGCGAACTCAAAGGCAAGAGGCTGGCAATCGCGGCGCGCGCAGTGTTGGCGCCGACTGCGCGCAAGAAATCGCGGCGCAGGCTGTCTTGCGGAAACAAGGCGCGCATCAGCGATTCTTCCACCACGTCGTCGCTGAGCGTTTCCGGATTGCGCGCGCGCAGATCCATCTGGCGCTGTTCTTCCGCATTGTGTTCGGCCTGTGTGCCGTGCCGGCCGCACGAACAGGACATCCGGCTCGAATGCTCGGGATCGTAGGGTTTGAAAATGGACTTCGACATCGGGTGTGCTCCTTTTTTATTTATATGTATGAATGAAACTGATCTGATGCATTAGCTAAAGCCTGGAGCCTGTCATGACCCCATTGTCACCCCAAGCAAACAATGCCTCAAGTTGGCGGGCACACGCACCGCGATCCGGCGCGTCGCAACAACGTGGTGCGGCCTGCACGAATTTCGTGCGCGGGCCGCGTCCGTGTGGTTGCGCCGACGCCGTCTACTTTTCCTCTGCACCGGTTGCCGCAAGATGCTTGCCAGCCGGGGCGCGGAAATGCCGGGGTCTTATGTGCTGCGCGAAATCGCAAAACTCTTCACATATTCGGCCGGCTTTTCTGCGTCGAACACTTTCCCCATGATGCTATGTTTGCGGTATGCGCCCTTGGGAGGAGTCCAGCCGGCTTCCAGCATGTGTTTCTTGGCATCGGTCAGGCGGAAGATCTTTTCCGCAAGCTGGGTGTAATTCACATCGCCCTTGATATAGCCCCAGCGTTTCATCTGCGTCAGCATCCAGACGGCCATGCTTTGCCACGGCACGGGATTGAAGATCGCACGATCCGGTACGGAGTTGGTATTGCCCAGGCCATCGGGGAATTTGCCGGTCAGGACTTGGGTGATCACTTCCACCGGCTGGTTCAAATAGGCGGCCGGCGCGATCGTTTTTGCCATTGCAACCCGGTCGGTGGAAATGGTGGCGATCAGCGACGCACCGATGATGGCCCGGAACAAGGCGGCGAAGGTATTGGGATTTTTCTGAACGAACTCATCGCCGGCGCCGAACGCACAGCAAGGATGGCCGTCCCAGATATCCTTGGACAGAACGTGGATGAAGCCGACGCCATCAAAGACGGCGCGCTGGTTGAACGGATCCGGTCCGAGGAAACCGTCGATTGTTCCATCTCTTAATTTTTCCACCATTTCCGGCGGCGGCACGGGGATGATTTTCAGGTCGGTATCCGGGTCGACCCCGTATTCCGCGAGGTAGTACCGCAGCAGGAAATTGTGCATGCTGTAGACGAACGGCACTCCGAGCGTGAAGCCTTTCCATTGTTTCGGTTCGCGTCGGGTTTTGTGTTTGAGATGCAGCGTGATGGCTTGCCCGTTATTGTTCTGGATCGTCGCCACCGAGGTTGGAAAAGGCTCGCCGCCAAGGCCGAGCGACATGGCCAGCGGCATCGGGGACAGGAAGTGCGAGGCATCGTGTTCCTTCTTGACGATTTTTTCGCGAATCATGCCCCAGCCTGCCGTCTTGACGAGTTGGACGTTCAAGCCCTGTTCGCGATAATGGCCAAGAGGTTCCGCCATGATCAGCGGCGCCGCGCAAGTAATCGCGATGAAGCCGATTTTCAGGTTTTTTCGCTCCAGATTCCCACCGCCTTCTTGCACCATGGCTTGCACGCTGGCGATCGGCACGACGCTTGCAATTGCTGCCATCGCGGCATTGCGGCCAACCGCATTCAAGAATGCCCGGCGCGTCGGTTCATGGGGGAACAAGGCCTTGACCATCGACGCTTCGACGAAATCATGCGCCACGGCTTCCACCGTGCTTGGCCGCTGTGAACCGTGTGCAGCGTCGTGGTCAAGCGGGGCGTGATCGCCGCCACAGGCGCAACCGACCAGCAGACCTCGGTTGGCATCGTAGGCATCGTGTTTGAAACGCTGATCTGGCATGGAGATACCTTCCTGAAGAAAAATGTAATGAACGGCCGGCGCTTGTGGTCCCAATACTTCCAATACTCGATGAACTAACGGTTGGGCAACCAATGGCTCGGTACAAATTGCCAGCAAGACGGACGCGAGTTTTGCTCTGCAGTAGGCAATGCGCCTGCCAGCAGCAATGGGCCGCTATTGCAGGCCTGCGTCGCGGCTCGGAGAGATGCTTACAATCTGCGGCGCTCGATGACCTCTTGTAACTGTGCTACGTGGATATATCGGGATGCGGTTAATGACAAGCTTGCCGCCTCAAGGGCTTGTTGACGTTGAAATGATCGAGGCGCCGATACTGCTGCGGTGCGTCGGGTAAGCAAGGATGCTTTGCGCATATATTGGCCTTATTCACGAAAGTCCGCATGGGCGGTCTAGGATATTTGGCTGCCCTGTCGGTAATGGTAATGACGCGGGCTTCTTAGCTTTGCGTGCCATCTTTTCAACTGATAGTTATCGTACAACTTGGCCATTGTACAATTTGCCTAAAAGTTGTGCCACTGTGCAACATGCAAACCTGCAATTATTTTTATGGCGGTGGAGATGGGGAGGCCAAGAGCCTATCCCAATAGGGGCCAAGCCTGGCCTTGCAGTCCCTCGGCAGCGGGGACTGTGTTGTTCGTCGTGGCCCTGCCAGCCGTCCTCCCCGTCCTTGCAAGCTACTGTTGTTTCGCAGGCGGATCGCTTGCGATCCGAATTCCCTGCTTCACCCTTGTCCGCGCTGCCGGGGAACCGCAATCCAGGGCCGCTCCTTACCGGCGTTCCCTACTGGGATAGGTTCTTGGCGGGCCGCCGGCTCATAAGGATCAATTTACTCGCCGCACAGTTTCAGCATTGAGCAAGAACATTCAATACTGCGCCTCGGTCCCGGCCTCAAACTGACCGCCAGGAGGTCACCATTATGGGATCAAGATTTGTTCCGTATTTGCAGTTGGCGCTGGCGATGGCGATCGTCGGCAGTTCGGTTGTTGCCGGCAAGATGATTACGGCAAGCCTGCCGGTCATGCTGTCGTCTTGTATCCGCTTCGCGATCGCTGCGCCGGTGCTCATTTTCGTGTTGTTGGCACGCGAAGGCAGGCCGAAGCTGCCATCCCGAGCCGATATATTCACCTTGTTGTTGCAAGCCTTGTGCGGGGTATTCCTGTTCTCGGTGTTTTTGCTGTACGGCGTGCAATACACCGGCGCCATCGAAGCGGGTTTGATCACCGGCACCTTGCCTGCGGTGACATCGGCGCTGGCCGTGCTGCTGTTGCGCGAGCGGCTCAACGCCTGGCAGTGCGCCGGTATCGGCTGTGCGGTGTTGGGAGCGGTCTTGCTCAATATCCTGGGGCCGGAGCAGGCGGGCGGCACCACGTCAAGCGTGCTCGGCATCGGCCTGGTGTTTGCCGCGGTGGTGTGCGAAGCCTTGTTCGTGGTGCTGGGCAAGCGCACCGATGGGCGCGTGTCGGCGTTGACCATTGCCACTGCGATGAGCGTGCTGGGTTTCCTGCTGTTCTTGCCGTTCGCATTGTGGGATGCGTGGCATTTCGATTTTTCGCGCAGCACGTTCGTCGACTGGTCGCTGGTGGCATACTTCGGGTTGGTGGTGTCGGTCGGTGCGTTCTGGCTGTTCTACGCCGGTCTGTCGCAGGTGCCGGCGTCGGTTGCGGGGGCCTTCATGGCTTTCCTGCCGCTTAGCGCGGTGCTGTTGTCCGCACTGGTTCTGGGCGAGCCGATCCGCCCCTTGCATGTGGTGGCGGGCGTTTGCGTGCTGGCCGGCATCATGCTGGCATCGGTCGGGCCGGTACATTCTGAAAGTCCGTGTCATGGAAAATAAGCTTGCCCTGAGGAATGCGTTGAGCACCGATGTGCCGGTGATGCGCACATTCATTTTCGAACATGGCGCCAATCAATGGAATTTTCTGCCCGAAGACGGTGTCGCCGCGCATCTTGCCGATATCGAAAACGGCGCCACGCAAGCCGTGCTCGGGATCTTGGACGGCGAACTCGCCGGCTTTGTGACCTTCATGGCAAGCAGCGCGCTTTCCCGCTACCAGACCGGGGCGGGAAAGGAATCCGGCCATGGCTACATTTGCGAAGCCGTGGTGCATCGCGCGCATGCCGGCAAAGGAATCGGCATGCGGCTTTTGCAGGAGGCGGTTGCGCAGCTGGCGGCACAGGGTTTCAAGGAGATTTTCATCGAACGGCACGAGGAAAACCTGGCCTCTGCCGGTATGATGCGCAAGGCCGGGTTCGTCGAAATCGATGTGTTCGATGATCCCGAGCGCAGAGTGTCCGGATCGCGCCGCACCAGCGTGTGCAAATTCGTCATTGCACCGGCAGCACCCCGTCCTCGTCCTCCCGCACCTCCGCCTTGATCCAGTTGCAAAATGCCTGCACCAGCGGCCGCGCCTCTGCCGACGGCGGGCGCAACAGGTAGAAGCGATACGGCCCGCGCACGCGTTGCGGGAACAGTCGCACCAGGCGGCCGGAACGCAGGTAAGCCGCGATAAAAGGTTCGGCCGCAATCGCCACGCCCTGGCCGGCGGCGGCGGTTTCCAGGGTCAGATAGGTGTGCGAAAAGCTCGGTCCGGCCAGCGCCGGGTAGCTCACGCCGAAAGCCTGCAGCCAGCGCGTCCAGTTGATTTCATCCGGAATGCGTGCCTCCACTTCGTCGTGCAACAGCGGTTGACGCAGCAGGTCGGCCGGGCCGGAAATATTCGCCGCCGCACGAAAGGCCGGGCTGCATACCGCGGAAAACCATTCTTCCATCAGCACTTCGGCCTTGAGTCCCGGATAAGGCCCGGTCCCCAGCCGGATCGCCACGTCCACGCCGTCGCGCTGGAAATCGGCGGTGTGGGTCGACGACAATACGCGCATGTCGATTTCCGGATGCAATTCGCGCAGGCGTCCGAGGCGCGGCATCAGCCAGCTCGTCACCAGGGTCGGCATCGACGTCACTGTCACCACGCGTTCGTCGCCGTGACGGCGCACTGCTTCCGAAGCGTCTGCCAACCCATCGAGCAGCGGATCGAGCGCCTCTGCATAGCGCTGTCCGGCCGTACTCAATACTACGCCGCGTGCCAGCCGGCGGAACAAGGCAACGCCCAGCCATGCCTCCAGTTGCTTGACCTGATGCGCGATCGCCCCGGCCGAGACGTGCAATTCTTCACCGGCGCGCTGGAAGCTGCCGTGACGGGCGGCGGCTTCGAAGGCGCGGATGGCGGGCAGGGGCGGGAGGCGACGCGACATGACGATGAGACTTAATTTAATTGGGTCTATGACGCAAGAATATTGATTTGTTCGCAGCGGGGCAAGTCAATACACTTGGCTGCCGGTCGCGCTATCCTCAGATCGAGGCGCAAGAATATTCATCCTCATTATTAGAAAGATACTCATGTCTCACCGCTCTGCCGTCATGCTGGTTTTGCTGTCCGCGCTCGGATTCGGCAGCATCGCAATGTTTGCCAAAATTGCTTACTCCGCCGGCGTCAGCCCTTCGATGCTGCTCACGCTGCGGTTCTTGCTGGCGGTCGCGGTGCTGGTGCCGGTGGTTTGGATCAAGCGTCTTGCCTTGCCGCGCGACCGGGTTCTGGCGGGCTTCATGTTGATGGGGGCGCTGTACACGGCGCAGGCCCAGAGTTATTTCACGGCGCTGATGTACGCCAGCAGCGGGCTGGTGTCCCTGTTGCTGTATGTCTATCCGGTGCTGGTGACTTTGCTTGCGGTGCTGCTCGGATGGGAAACGCTGAATCGGCGCACTGTGCTGCTGATGGCGCTGGCATTGACTGGCATTGCCATCACGCTGGGCGGCAAGCTGGAAGGCCGGCCGCTCGGCATCAGTCTCGGTTTGCTGGCGGCGGCGGTGTATGCGGTCTATATCTTGCTCGGCAATCGTTTGACGCAAGGCACGCATCCGCTGGCCGCGACCTTGGTGGTGCTGGCTGCTGCGGCGGCGGGCAACGGCATATTTGCGGTGGTTGCCGGCGATACGCTGCCGCACGCCGCAAGCGCTTGGCTGGCAATCGCCGCAATCGCCCTGTTTTCCACTGCGATCGCGATTGCCGCGTTCCTGAGTGGGATCAAGCACATCGGCGCGGCGCAAGCGTCGATCATTTCGACGCTGGAACCGGTGATCACGCTTGGGCTGGGGGTGGCGCTGCTCGGCGAGAGCGTCAGCGGCAGTCAATTGCTGGGAGGAGTGCTGGTATTGGCGGCGGTGATCCTGCTGGCGCAGAGGCCGGCTTTGCGGCTGGCGCCGGCGTCGACCTGATCACTTGCTGTCAACCCTCTGATCATTTATTTGAAGGAGAGAATGAGCGGGAAACAGCTGGGAGGAGGCTTTGAAGGTGTTGCGCGATTGCCTGCTCTGCGCAGAATATCGTAGTTAAATGATAAGGAATGGTATTAAAATGAGACAGTTAGCTTTTTGCTAAAGCTGTCGTTTTTTTTACTCACTTCCTTTCAAGGTTCTCATGAAAATCAAATCCCTTGTTGCTTCCATCCTGATGTGCTGCGCTCTTCCCGCAGTAAATGCCGTCGCCGCTGATTTTACGCCTGGCGCCTATATCCTCGGCGGTGTCGGCCGTTCCAACTTCGACATGAATTATTCTGATCAGGTCCGCTCCGCCTATGCCGGCAGCGGGTTTGCCGTTCAATCGGCCTCGCTCAACGGCAGCACCGATACCGGTTATCAGATCGGCGGCGGCTATCAGTTCCTGCCATGGCTTGGCGTTGAATTGACCTACGTCGATCTGGGCCGCCAGGATGCCAACTATGCGGTGGTGCAAGGCGGCTCCGCAGTGGCGTCGACGCGCAGCGCGAATTACAAGATCGATGGTTTCAACCTGTCCGCCGTGGGCAGCTTCCCGGTCTCGAATGCTTTCTCGATCCTGGGCAAGGTTGGCGCCTTCCAATCGCGCCTGCGTTATTCGGAGTCGGGCGTAAATGCAACCGGCGGCAGCGCATCGTTCTCCGCGCCGAGCGACCGTCAGACCAAGGTCAGCTTCGGCATCGGTGCGGAATATCGCGCCACCGACAAGATCTCGGTGCGCGCAAACTGGGATCGCTTCCGCGACATCGGTTCCGATTTCCGTTTGACCGAAACTGAAAACGGACGCTTCGGCCACGTTGATCTGTATTCGATCAACGTGCTGTATCGCTTCTGATGTGGCGCCGGGTTTCCTGCCCGGCTTGCCATATCAGGAGGCAGCCGCGCAATGCGGCTGCCGCGCCCCGGCGAGCGCTATCGCATTCAATTCAAGCAATGCGCCGTAGTGCAAAGGCCCGCACGGAATGACGGTGCGCGCAGGCTTGTGCATCCCCAGAATTTCCCGATACACCGTGTTGATCGGCTCCCACAAGGCAATATCCGAAATAAAAAGCTGCACGCTGAGCAGCCGGTCGAGATCGGAATCCGCGGCAAGAAGAATGCCGCGCAGGTTGGCGAAGACTTGCCGAAGCTGCGCCTCCACGCCCTCTGGAATGTGCCGCTCAATACCTGGCACGATAGGCAATTGCCCTGAAACAAACACCATGCCGTTGGCTGCCACCGCTTGCGAATAATGGCCCGCCGGCAGCGGCGCCGCGCTGGTTTCGATGAATTCCATCAGACCGCCGCAGCCGCGCCGAGGCAGCGGCACAACGTGTCCGGATCGACGTTGCCGCCGCTGACGATCACGCCGACACGCGCATCCTTCACGTCGACGATCCGGTTCATCACGGCGGCCGCGCCGAGGCAGCCGGTCGGCTCGACCACGATTTTCATGCGTTCCACGAAGAAGCGCATTTGCTTGCGCAACTGGTCGTCGTTGACTGTCACGATATCCTTGACGTGCGCCTGCATGATCGGCAGCGTCAGCGCGCCGACCTGCTGCGTCTGTGCGCCGTCGGCGATGGTGTCGGGCACGGGAATGTGCACTCTGCTGCCGCTGCGCAGGGCTTGCTGGGCGTCATTTCCGGCTTCCGGCTCAACACCGATCACGCGGCAATCCGGCGACAAATGCGCTGCCGAAATCGCGCTGCCCGCGAGCAGGCCGCCGCCGCCGACACAGACGAATAAATAGTCGAGCGTGCCGACGTCCTCGAACAATTCCTTGGCCGCCGTGCCTTGTCCGGCAATCACCGGCGCATAGTCGAACGGGGGGATAAGCGCCAGCCCGCGCTCGTTGACCAGCTTGCGGGCGACCACTTCGCGGTCTTCGTTCTGGCGATGATAAATGACCACTTCCGCGCCATAGCCGCGCGTCGCCGCCAGCTTCATCGCCGGCGCGTCATGCGGCATCACGATGGTGGCTTTCACGCCGAGCATGCGCGCCGACAGCGCCACCGCCTGCGCGTGATTGCCCGAGGAAAAAGCCACCACACCCTGCTGCCTCTGCGCATCGCTCAAGCAAAGGATGGCGTTGTAGGCGCCGCGAAACTTGAAGGCGCCGATGCGCTGGAAATTTTCGCACTTGAAAAATAATTTGGCGCCGGCTATTTCGTCTGCCTGGCTCGATGTCAGCACCGGCGTGCGATGCGCCACGCCTTCCAGTCTTTGCGCCGCGCCGAGGATGTCGGCGTAGCTTACCGCGAGAGTTGAATCGTTCATGTTCTTCCTTTAAAAATTACCAACCGTTGAAACGCTGCCAAGTATCGATCACCTCGTCCGATCCGTCGCTGACCACGTGATAGTGCGCATGCTGCGCGGCGGTGGCGCAGGCATGATTGGGCAATACGCGCAGGCGCGTACCGATCGGGAAAGAGGCCGGGTCAATCGGCATTCCGCTGCGCGAAGAAATCACGCCGTGCTCTTGATTGGTCGCGCTGACGATCAAGTCGCCGATGGGCCGGCCGTCGATATCGCACACCGCGCCATAGCCTTGATCCAGGGCCTGCGCGGCGGTGCCGCGGTCGCGCGACAAGGCCATCCAGCCGGCGTCGATCAATACTTGATTCTTGTCGGGTTGGTGGCCGATCACCGAACTCAAAACGCTCAGCGCGATTTCATCCATCGAGCAGACGCCGAGTCCGGCCATCACGAGGTCGAAAAACACGAACACGCCGGCGCGCACTTCGGTGATGCCGGAAAAATCTGCGCCGAACAAGGCCGTCGGCGTGGAGCCGATGCTGACTGTCCGGCAGTCGAAGCCTGCCTTGGCGAGGCGTCCGGCGGCGTCGAGCGTGGCGCTGCGCTCGCGCGCCGCGACGGCGCGAATCGCCGCATGATCCGCCGCGTTGTACGAACTGCCCGCATGCGCCATCACGCCGGCGAACTCCAGCTTCGGCGCGCCACGCAGGATGGCGGCGATCTGCAGCAGTGCCGGATCGCCGGGCGCGATGCCGGCGCGATGGCCGTCGCAATCGATTTCGATCAGCACCGGCAATTGCAGGTCATGCCGGCTGACTTCCGCTGCCAGCGCCTGGGCCGCCTGCACCGAGTCCAGCACGACCGACAGGCGCACGCCGCGCTGATGCAAATGCGCGATTTGCGCGATCTTGGAGGGCACGATGGCGACCGCGTACAAGATGTCGCGCAAGCCGTGCGCGGCGAAATATTCTGCTTCCTTGAGCGTCGAGACCGTGATCATGCTGGCATCCGTATCGTCCGCCAGCACACGGCGCGCGACGTCGATGCTCTTGCAGGTCTTCAGATGCGGCCGCAGAGCGACGCCGTGTGCTGCAAGGCGCGTGCGCATACGGGCGATGTTGCGCTCCATTTGCGCGCTTTGCAGTATCAGGGAAGGTGTTTCCAGTTGGCTCAGAGTCATGGGAAGGTCGGGAGGGAAATTATTTGATTGCCGTTGTTTTGACAGTATGTATAATACTAAACAATATGTCAAACAAAGAAATCATGCCTGCAAGCAAACCCAACTCCAAATCGGCAAAGCAGAAGCGCGCGCCGGTTTCGGCGGCACTGTCTGAAAACGCGCTGCTGCTGCGCGAAGGCGCGAAAATCGCCGAGGCCTTGGGCAAGATGTTCGCGCCTTGCTGCGAAGTCGTGCTGCACGACCTGACCCGGCCCGAGCATTCGATCGTTGCGATCGAATGCGCCTTGTCCGGCCGTAAGGTTGGCGAAGCGGCCACCGAGATGGGGCTGGCGCGCATCAAGAATCCGGCGTTCCCGGACGTGGTGCAAAACTATCCGAATGCCTTTCCCGATGGACGGCCGGCCAAGAGCACCTCGATCGGCTTGCGCAACAGCTCAGGGAAATACGTCGCGGCCCTATGCCTGAACCTGGACGTATCGCTGTTTTCCTCGATGCAGAAAGTGCTGGAACAATTCATCGCGGCCGGCGACGGCATGGCGCCGGTGCGCGAAACCATGCGCGCCCGTTCGCTGGATGACGTGCGCCGCGCAATCGAAAATTTTGCCGCGCAAAATAATGCGCAGCCGCGCGGCTTGTCGCTGCCGCAGCGGCGTGAATTGATCGGCAAGCTGGAAGAGTCGGGGCTTTTGCAGTTGCGCGGCGCAGCTTCGATGGCAGCCGAAGTGCTGGGAATTTCGCGGACCTCGATTTATAACGCACTTAAAAATTAGAGTGGTTTGCCTGCGTGTGAAAAGGTGAGGGCCATTTCGTGCCTGAGCTTCCCTGCACATGCAATCAATCTGCTCCGGACATCAAAAAAATCATGGATATTCTTTTTTTCGGCTACCAGGATGGCGCACAAGTCTGGATCGATGAACTGGCGCGGCACTTGCCGCAGGCTCGCGTGCGCCGATGGCAGGAGGGCGACGATGCCGCCGCGGATTATGCGATCGTGCGTAATCCGCCGGCGGCGATGCTGCAGGCGCGGCCCGGGCTGAAAGCGATTTTCAATCTGGGCGCGGGAGTGGATGCCCTGGTGGCGCTCTTGCACAGCGAGGCGGTGTCCTTGTCTCCGGAGTTGCCTGTGATCCGCCTCGACGATGCCGGCATGGCGATACAGATGACAGAGTATGTGCACCACGCTGTCTTGCATTTTTTCCGCGACTGCGATGCGTATGCACGGCAGCAAACGCAAGCGCAGTGGGCGCCGCTGCCTCCGCGGCACAGGCAGGACTTTTCAGTCGGCATCATGGGACTGGGTGTCCTCGGCACGCATGCTGCACAGACACTCGCTGCCGCGGGATTTCCAGTGCGCGGCTGGAGCCGGACGCGCAAGAAAATCGATGGCGTGACGTCGTATGCCGGACCGCCTGGACTCGATCAATTTCTTGATGGGCTTTCCGTGCTGGTGAACATGCTGCCGCTGACGCCGGACACCGAAAATATTCTCGATCGCACGCTGTTTGCCAAGCTGCCGCGTGGCGCCTACCTGGTCAATGTCGCACGCGGGGCGCATCTGGCGGAAGAGGATTTGCTCGACGCGATAAGCTCGGGGCATTTGGCCGGGGCACGGCTCGATGTTTGCCGTACCGAGCCGTTGCCCACGGAACATCCGTTCTGGCGCGAGCCGCGCATCGGCATCACGCCGCACATTTCGGCATCGATCATGATGAAAGACAGTGTTGCCCAGATCGTTGCGAAGATTCGCGCGTTGGAGTCGGGCCAAGTGGTGGCCGGCATCGTTGACCGGGCGCTTGGATATTGATGCTTCCTTGCACATTTCTTTGTGTCTTCATGTATCTGCGCTGCGTCCGGACACACGCAGTTGCAAAAGGGCGAGGCGGGCGACACATGCAGGATACATCTCCGAGTTGAAATGGCGTTACTGGTTCGCGTGAGGTGAAGCCGCGAATTGGAAGCGCCATTTAACTTTCTGGAGAAAATGATATGAATGTCAAACGATTGCTCGCATGCCACGCGCTTTTTTTCGCAAGCGCTTCCGCTTTCGCTCAAACGCAGGATTACGTCTCATCTGACAGGAACTTCGTTTCGGGAAGGACCCGCGCCGAAGTCATCGCCGAGCTGCAACAGGCGTGGGTGGACGGCAGCCTCGTGATCGGCGGCGAGGAATATCCCGGCCAGTTTCCGATGCAGGCAACGATGCAGCGCAGTCGCGCCGCAGCAATCGACGCCGCGCAAAACAAGAAAGCCTGGTCCGGTGCAAGTGGCGGTTGAATCGGTGTCTTGGTGCCGGGACGCCGGGCGTTCCGACGAATAGATGCTGCGATGATGGAGGCCAGGCGCCTGGCCGGCGCCATTGCGTTGCCAGCAAAGAATGCTGGAAAAAGCGCGCGGGTGAACGGGGCTGATGTGTATCGAAACCACACATCGAGGCATGCTCTAAAAGTGCCGCGTACAACCCGCGCCAAGAGACATTTTCAATGAAAAAATGCTGCTCGTAAAACATGCCGATCCGGAGGGTGATCGGCACAAACTACTGCCATACCTGGCTCACCACTAAGCGTCGGTCTGGCAACTGCCGGTGATTCCGCCCGCACCCTGGTTCGTGTTCCGATGTTGCGCAGGGCAGCTTCTGTGCAACAGGCGCAGGCATTTGCTGCGGCTACTTCACTCGCCTAAAAATCTTCTTGCGCCTCACGTTGCGGCAACGCTCAACGCAAGCTCGGCATCAAACCCGATCAGAACGAATGGCGAATGCCGAGATTGAACGCCTTGTCGCCGGAACCGGCTTCAATCGCGCTGCCGACGGTATAGCCGGCGCCATTCTTGTTGTTGATGCGGGCATAAGCTGCATACAGATCGGTGCGCTTCGACAATGCGTAACGATAGCCGATGGCCCATTGATCGGCATCCTGGTTGAACGCGGTCTTGTCGTCTTTACGCAAGTAGGAAACCAGTACCGTGTTGGCGCCGAACGGAATCGTCAGGCCGACCAGCACATCGCTGCTGTCGGTGGAGGCCGTCGGTGCGGCAACGCTGCCATACGGGTTGGCCGTGTTGCGCAACGGCGAGCTGTTGAGGCCCTTGTCGACGCCGTAGGCAAAATGCGCTTTCAGCATGCCGAAGTCATAGGTCGCCGCCAGCAATGTGTTTTTCGCATTGTCGGTGTTCTTCACGGTGGCTGTGTCGTTGTTGCGGTTGTGATAGCCGAGACGGACATTCAAGGGACCGTTCGCATAGCCGACTGCCAAACCGATCTGGCGTCCGGCGCCGGTGTCGCCTGCAACTTCACCAAAGCCATAAGCCAGTTCGCCGGTAAAGCCGCTTACCGTGGGCGAAACGTATTTGATCGTATTGTCCATGCGGCTGGCTGCATTGCCGGAGTTCGGCAGGATATTGGCAGCGTCGCCGGCCATGCCGGTGGCGAACGGATCGGCAAATGCCAGCGTCAAGTATTCGGGCGTGTAGTGACGGCCGAAAGTCACGGTGCCGAAGTCGCCTTTCAAGCCGACATAGGCTTGACGGCCGAACAGCAGGCCGCCTTGGCCCAAGGCGCCGGTGTCAACGGAAAAGCCGTTTTCCAACAGGAACAGAGCGGACAGGCCGCCGCCGAGATCTTCCGTGCCTTTGAAGCCCAGGCGCGAACCGGACGCCACGCCGCTCGTCAGCTTGGTGACCGAACCGGCTGCGCCGCCGCTTTCGGCAACGATACCGGCGTCGACGATGCCATACACGGTTACGGACGATTCTGCCGATGCGGCACCTGCGAAAGCGCTCAGTACGGCGAGTGCGAGAACTGATTTTTTCATTAACTCATCTCCAGGAAAGGTGTTGCAAATGTATAGGTGAGAACGGCGGAGGAGGCTGGTGGCGGCTTCCCCTTCCTCTTGCTTTCAAACTCTTTGCTCGAATTGCCGCGTATGCCGCAACCACCGGCGAGCAAAGAAGGCGGCTCTTACAGCAATGCTGCCGTGTTTGCCTTATTGAATTTTTTCAACGAGAAACCATGTCTTTATACATTTTTTTAAATCGTAATGTCAATAATATTGCGAAAATACAACGATAAAGTAAATATTTATTGTTGATAATATGTCGATAAAATATTTTTTATGGGTTGTCGCAAGAAGAGGAATCAGGTATTGGCCCCCCTTCTTGGCGGCCACGAAAAAACACCATGATGCGTAGCATTGACGATTACATTTTGGGAAACGAAGAGTTGCACGCGCAATTCCGAAGATGCGTGACAATGATCGGCAAGCTTGTTGCCAGCACACCTGAGCCGGTAGGGATGATCCAGATAGAAGCGCTCACCGGCGCTTCAACGAAGGAAATGGCAAAGTTATGCGAGCGGTTTTGGCGTGCCGGCCTGATACGTCCGGATTACGACATGCCCAACGCTTGGAGACTGGCTTGCGATCCCTGCAAAACCACCTTGGAAGGGGTATTGTGCTGCGTCCTCGCAGAGCAACAGGATGAACGGTGCAGGCAGTCCGGTGCGAAGCCGGGCCAGGCCGAACTGCCAAGCCGGGAACTCGACCCGCTCATCATGCAGATGACGATGGCGATCAACCAAAGCATATTCAGATACCTGCGTCAATTCACCCTGGAGCGGCTGCGCCTGAATCTTGGTGCGATGTTTCCTCCTGCTCCGCAAGCAACGCCGGCAAGCGGAGGACCGGAGGAAACGGCCCGGGCGCTAGTGTCCTGTTCCGTAAATTCGTTGCATAAAAGATGACGAGAATCGGGCCGATACCGCGTCAAAAATGCGCGCAAGGCCTCGGCCTTGCTATGCTTTTTTCCTTGTCTCGGCCCGATTTCGCCACTTTTACTTTTGCAACGAATTTGCGGAACAGGACACTAGCTGCCGGCATGGCGTGAGGGGCATGCCGGCGCCGCCAAGATAGCCATGCAAATCGTCAGATCTGCAGCCAGGCGCCTTTGAACAGGATCGGCCCGGTCGGCCCGTTCGGATTGGGCGAACCGCCTTTCGGCTCCAGGCTGATCGCCAGCAGTGGAATCGACTGCGGCGTCGCGTTTTCCGGCAGCGGCAAGGTGATGCTGCCATTTTCCGCGATCAAGCCCAGCGAGCGCGGCGCGCCTTCCTTTGGCACGGCCCACAATTGCAGGCTCTTGTCTTTTGCCACGGCTTGCGAAGCCAGGACCTTCACCACCAATTGCCGCTGCCGGGCATTGCCGGTGACGATGAATACCGGTTGCGCCTTGTCGTCTGCCAGAGTGGCAACATAGGACATGAGCGGCGTGGCAGGTTCCGGGTGGCGAACCAGCAGCAGAGCGAACAGGATGGTCGCCAGCGTAGTCGAGACCAAGCCCAATCCGCGCCAGAAATTCAAATTCTCGCGCAGCCGGCTCCAGAACGAAGGGCTGCCTTGACCGGCGCGCAAATCGAGCCGCTTTTCGATCGCCTGCCATACTTGCGGCGAAGGTTGCACGGCTGGCGCGAACTCCGCCATCGGATGCAGGCGGTCCTGCCATTCCGCGACCGCGCACCTTAAGCCGGCATCGTCGCGCAGCCATTGTTCAAAGCGCCGCCGCGCACCGCCTTTGAGCGTGCCCAACACGTATTCGGCCGCGAGTTTTTCCTGCAGGGGCTGGTTGTGCCGGATATTCATGCTCCCTCCAGTTTGCTCATGCAAAGGCGCAAGCGCTCAAGCCCGCGGCGTATCCAGGTCTTGATGGTGCCGATCGGCAGCTTCATTTGTTCCGCCACTTCGCTATGGGACAAGTCATGATGAAACGCCAGCGCAATCGCTTGCCGGTGCAAGCCTTCCAGCTTGGCCAGGCAGCGCGCGAGGGCCTTGGCATCCTGCGTCAATTGCAGTGCCTCCAGGGGCGTCGGATCGCTGCTTTCCCTCGCATTCATCAGATCCAGCATACCGCCATCCTTGAAATTGTCTGCATCGATCTCGACCACGTCGTCGGCCCGGCGCAGCAGATCGAATGCCTTGTTGCGCACGATGGTCGTCATCCACGTCATCGGCGCCGCCAGTGCAGCCTGGTAGGTCGGGGCGTTGTTCCAGATATTGACGAAACTCTCTTGCAAGACTTCCTCCGCCAATTCGCGCTTACCCAATATACGCAGCGCGAAGCCAAACAGTTTCGGGGAAGCAGCATCGTACAAGGAACGAAACGCCTCCGCATCCTTGCGCGCGACGGCGGAGAGCCAAGTCTTGAGCTGTTGTGGATCGGTCATGGATAAATGAATCCGTTTAAAGATTGTCGGCGTATGAGTTGATGTCGGCGCAATGAAAACCTTTGGGCCTTCAACTCAACCTTAGGAGATTACAACATGGATAAATTGTACGTTGCAACCAATGAAACAGATTCAAACTTCGGCAATGATTCGAGCATGGCCAGCGCGCGTCGCAAATTCTTCACGCAAGGCGGCCTGTTTTCGCTCGGGGCGCTGGCGGCCGTGAGCTTGGGCCAATCCTCGCCGGCCTGGGCGCAAACCGCATCGAAGTCGACGATGGACGATATCGCGATCCTCAACGTCGCCCTCGGCCTGGAATATCAGGCGATCGCCGCCTATCAGGTCGGCGCTGAATCCGGCCTGTTGAAGAAGCCGGTGCTGGATGTCGCAGTCGGCTTCCAAGGCCATCACAAAGCGCATGCGCAAGTGCTGGTTGCCACAATAGAAAAACTCGGCGGCAAACCGGTGACGGCAAAGAAGCCGGCTGAATACGGCTTTCCCGTCGAAAAGTTGAAAACGCAAGCCGACGTGCTGAGATTCGCAGCGGGTCTGGAGCAGGGCGCCGCCAGTGCCTATCTAAGCGTGCTGCCCAGTTTTCATAACAAGGATCTGGTCAGAGCTGCCGGCAGCATCATGGGGGATGAGAGCATGCATTGGGCGGTGTTGTTGAGTTCATTGGGGGAGGATCCGGTGCCCAACGCATTTATCGCCTGATCCGGAGGGCGGGCGGCCTCTGCTATCCGGCCAGCTTGCCGGATTCTGCCTTCTTTGGCAGAGGGGCCGCTTGTCCTCGACAAGGCGAAATCGGCCAACAATCCAGAAAACATGCGGGAATGGCCATGGCGTGGGCCGCGTTGGCGCGAACCTTTTGCTTATTTCATGGTAGCCGGAGAGCAAGAACTATTGTTTACTTTCATTTTTAAATGAGAATTGTTATTATTTGCGGCATTGTTTAAAAACACGATTCCAAATAATCTTTCTCTCCCAGGCAAGCGAAAAATGAAGACGAGCAGAGCGACCAGTAAAGAACAGGCTGAAGACCAGTCCCCAAAAACAAAAAACATCCTTGGGGATCAGGAGTTCGGTTCAAGCCTATTGCCGATCGGCGCTTTAGCAGCGGCAATGGTGTTCGGCGCGCAACCGGTGCAGGCCCAGACCGCGGCCGACGCGCAGGCCAAGGATGCGACATTGCCGGCGGTGACGGTCAAGGACAAGCGCAGCCGCGAAGAGAAGGGCTACCAAGGCGAAAAAACCCGCATCGGCAAGACGCCGCAACTGACCAAGGACATTCCCCAATCGGTGACCATCGTATCGGAACAACTGATGCGCGAGCGCAACGCCGATACCTTCAAGGAAGCGCTGCGCAATGTGGCCGGCTTGACTTTCAATGCGGGTGAAGGCGGCCGCATCGGCGACAACATCACGCTGCGCGGCTATTCTGCAGTCGGGGACCTGTTCCTCGACGGCATACGCGATATCGCCCAATACAACCGCGAAACCTTCAACCTGGAGCAGATCGATATCCTGCGCGGTTCCGGCTCGATGCTGTTCGGCCGCGGCTCGACCGGCGGGGTGATCAACCAGACCAGCAAGAAGGCCAAACCGGTCGACAGCAACGAAGCAGCACTCACTGTCGGCAGTTTCAATTACAAGCGCCTGACCGCCGACCTGAACAAGGTGATCAACAATGACTTGTCGTTCCGCCTGAATCTGATGGATACGCAGACCGACAGTTTCCGCAATGATGTGAAGCAAAAGCGCTGGGGCGTTGCGCCGACCTTGACCTGGGGCGCAGGTACTGCCGATGAAGTGACGCTGGCTTACTATTACCTGAAGGACGACAATATTCCTGATTACGGCGTGCCGTATTTCCAGGGCCGTCCGCTGAACGTGCCGATCGAGCGTTTCTACGGCATGTCGAACGCCGACTACGAAAAAAACCAGACTGGCATCGCCACTGCGAGCTATACCCACCTGTTCGACAACGACACCTCGGTCCGCGCGATCGTGCGCAAGGCCGATTACGATCGCGATCTGCGCGCCGTGGCGCCGCGCCTGGGTACGGTGTCCGGTACGACGTGCACCATCAACAACAATCTTGCCAGCGTCACCGACGCAACGGCCGTTTGCCGCCAACGCCAAGCGCGCGGCGGCGCCGAGCACACACTCACCGCACAAGTCGATTTTGCGACCAAACTGGCGGCGGCCGGCATGCAGCACGAAGTGCTGGCTGGCTTCGAATACCTGCAGGAAGAAGCGTCCCGCTTCACCAATACCAGCTCCCTGGCCAATCCGTCCACGACGGTCGGCGGCGGCAACACGGTGCCGGTATTGCCGGCCAATTTCGAGGCTTCGTTCAGCCGCACCGCCTACAACAAGTACAAGGGGCACACTGCCAGCGTATATGGGCAGGACACGATTGAATTCATCCCGAAATGGAAGTTCTTGCTTGGCACCCGGTTCGACAGCATGAAGGCAGATTACGACCGGCCGGCGCCTGCAGGCGCGTTGTCGCGCAGCGATGACGTGTGGAGCTGGCGCTCCGGGTTGATGTACCAGCCGACCAAGCTGGCGACATATTATGTTTCTTATGGCACCTCCTTCAATCCCTCGGCAGAGGCCTACCAGCTCGACAATCGTACTGCGAACACTCCTCCGGAAAAGAGCCGCAACATCGAAATCGGCGCAAAATGGGAACTGCTGAACGGCGACATGTCGGTGCGTACCGCATTGTTCCGCTCCGAAAAGACCAATGAGCGTAACACCGACGTTGCCTCGCCAAATGTTGCCGTATTGTCCGGGCGCCGCCATACCGACGGCCTCGAATTGGAATCGGTGGGCCGTATCAACGCGCAGTGGGAAGTATTCGCCAATGTCGCGGCGATGCGCGCCAATGTCGATGAAGCTTCTGCCGATCAGGCGGGAGCCAAAGGCAAGGTGCCGGTCAACACGCCGGATTACACCTACAGCCTATGGACCACTTACAAACTGGGTGGCGGCTGGAAGATCGGCGGCGGCCTGGAAGGCGTGGGATCGCGCTATGCCAATGCGAACAACACGATCATCGTGCCGGGCTATAGGCGGGTCGATGCTCTGGTCGAATATACGATCAACAAGGCCTATTCGCTCAAGCTCAACGTGTTCAATCTCTTCAATGAAAAATATTATGAGGGGGTCTACACCGGCCACACGCTGCCGGGAACACCGCGTGCAGCGCAACTGACTTTCACCGCCAAATTCTAAGGGCTGTCGCCATGCTGTTGCACGTGCCGAAAGTCTTGTCGCCGGAAGCGCTGGCGCGCTGCCGGCATCTGGTTGGAAACGCCGACTGGCAAGACGGCAAAATCACTGCCGGAACACAATCCGGGCAAGTGAAGAACAACCGCCAATTGCCGGAAGGTTCGGATGCTTCGGTGGCGGCGCGTGCGCTCGTGGTGGATGCCCTGGCCAGAAACGCGCTGTTCTTTTCGGCGGCGCTGCCGAAAAAGACTTTTCCGCCCCTGTTCAACCGCTATGACGGCGATGCCAACAATTTCGGCAACCATATCGACAATGCGGTGCGCACCTCGACGCTGACAGGCGCCTGGGTCCGCACCGACTTGTCGTGCACGCTGTTTCTTTGCGAACCGCATGAGTATGAGGGCGGCGAGCTGGTGATCGAAGACACCTTCGGCACGCAACGCGTGAAATTGGCGGCTGGCGACTTGATACTGTATCCGTCGAGCAGCGTGCATCGTGTCGAACCGGTCACGCGCGGCAGCCGCATTGCTTGCTTTTTCTGGGTCGAGAGCATGGTGCGCGGCGATGACCGGCGCCGCTTGCTGTTCGACATGGATAAAACGATCGTGGCGTTGCGAGAACGGCATGGCGAAGCCGAAGAAGTGGTGCGCCTTACCGGCATGTATCACAACCTGTTACGCATGTGGGCCGATACTTGAACATGAATCCGTCGCTCCAATCCCGCGCTGGTACGCTCATACTCATTATCCTGGTGCATTTGGCTGTGCTGTGGTTCGTGCAGGCTGCCCGGAATCCTGATCCGCTTACCTTGCCCGTACCCTTGCCGATGGTGATGGCGGAGATGATGCCGATGCCGCAGCCGAAAGCGGAAATCCCGCGCCCTCAACCGGCGCTCAAGCCGCCGCCGAAACAGACAGCAACGCCGAAACCGCCCAGGGAAGTGCCCAAAACCACGACCAGCGAGAAGGCATTGACGGCGCCGAAGCAGACTGAATCGCCGGTTGCCCCAGCGGCCAATCCGGAGCCGGCGCCGCCCGCGCCACCGGCCCCGCCGGCTCAGACGGCCCCACCGGCTCCGCCTGCACCGCCGGCTCCTCTTACGCCGCCGCGCTTCAACGCCGCTTACCTGAACAACCCGCCGCCCATCTATCCGCCGCTGATGCGCCGGGCTGGGGAAGAGGGCCGCGTGCTATTGCGCGTATTTGTCACGGCCGAAGGCACCGCCGGCGAAGTACGCGTGATCGGCCCAAGCAGTTCGCCGCTGTTCGATGAGGCTGCCGTAGCGGCGGTGCGCCAATGGCGTTTCGTGCCCGCGCGGCGCGGCGAGACGGCAGTCGCGGAATGGGCGCAGGTTCCGATCGTATTTAAATTGAATTGATCTTATTTTTGGAAGAACAGCTATGAACAGTCCTTATGGCATTGCCAATCTGTGGCAACAAGGCGATTCCGTTACGCGTGCGGTCGCCATCGTTTTGTTGGTCATGTCCATCCTGTCGTGGTACGTGATGGTATTGAAGGCCTTGGCCCTGATCCGCCTGCGTCGGCAGGCGGCAATTGCCAATGATAATTTCTGGCACAGCAAAAGCCTGGAAGAAGGCATGAACATGCTGGCAACCAGCCGTGACACGAATCCGTTTCGCGCCCTCGCCGAAGACGGTGCAAACGCAGCGCTGCACCATGCGGCCAGCAAGGAGGACTTGCATGGCGCGCTGAATGTGAGCGAGTGGGTCACGAGTTGCTTGCGCCGCTCGATCGAGAATATCACCGGCCGACTGCAAAGCGGCTTGCAGATCCTGGCATCGGTCGGCAGCACGGCGCCCTTCGTCGGCTTGTTCGGCACGGTGTGGGGCATCTATCATGCCCTGGTCGGCATCGGCACCTCGGGGCAGGCCAGCATCGACAAGGTCGCGGGGCCAGTCGGCGAAGCGCTGATCATGACGGCATTGGGATTGGTCGTGGCCATTCCAGCCGTGCTCGGCTATAACGCGCTGACCCGCAGCAATAAGGCGATCCTGTCGCAACTGTCCAACTTCGCCCACGACCTGCATGCCTACCTGATCACCGGCGGCCGCGTCGGCCAGCCGGGTACCGTCGTGCCCCTGCGCAGCAAAGGAGAATGAGCATGAGCTTTGGCTCTTCCGACAAGGACGATGAGGTGATGTCCGAAATCAACATGACGCCGCTGGTCGACGTCATGCTGGTGTTGCTGATTATTTTCATCATCACCATTCCCGTCATCAACCACGCGGTCAAGCTGGACCTCCCACGCGCGGCCAGCCAGCAAAATGATGTGAAACCGCCGCATGTCGACCTGGCCATCGACGCTACCGGCACCATAAGCTGGAACGGCGCCGCAATCGATGAGAAAGCATTGAAAGCGCAGATCGCGGCGGCTGCTTCGCAATCGCCGCAGCCGGAACTGCACCTGCGTGCCGACCGCAAAACGCCGTATGAAAACGTGGCCCAGGTGATGGCGGCGGCGCAAACCGGCGGCATTAACAAGATCGGCTTCATTACCGAGCCGAACCCGGCGCGTTGATATGAATGACGTGCCAAATCCGTTAAGAGGAAACATATGTCTCAAACAAATCGCATCCTAGCCATTTTCGCATTGTTGCTGGCGACAGCAGGTTTCGCCATGCGCGCACAAGCCGCCGACCTTGAAGTCGCGCTGACCATCCAGGCGCACAAGTTCACGCCGGCTGAAGTACGCGTTCCGGCCGGCCAGCGCATCAAATTACTGGTGCTGAACAAGGACGATACGCCGGAAGAGTTTGAAAGCGCCCAGCTCGGCCGTGAGAAAGTGATTCCGGGCGGCAGCCGCGCCACCATCTTCATCGGGCCGTTGGCGCCGGGACGTTATCCATTCATGGGCGAGTTTCATCAGAGCACCGCGCAAGGCGTGGTCATCGCGGAGTAAAACATGCTCGCCATCGCATTGATCGTTTTTCGGGAAACACTGGAAGCCGCGCTGTTCATCGGCATCGCCGCTGCAGCAACCCGTGGCGTGGCTGGACGCGGCCGTTGGCTGTGCGTCGGCGTAGCCGCGGGCTTTGCCGGGTCGCTTGCCCTGGCTGCAGCGGCCGAAAAACTCAGCGGACTGGCCGAAGGCGTCGGCCAGGACTTGTTCAATGCAGGCGTGTTGACAGTGGCTTTCCTGATGCTGGCCTGGCACATCATCTGGGCCGGACGGCACGGCATGCAGGCGGCCGGCGAGGCGCGCCAGCTCGGCAAATCGCTGGCTGAAAGCAATGGGGTGCCGTGGGCCTTGACCATTGCCGTCGCATTATCGGTGCTGCGGGAAGGTGCGGAAACCGTGTTGTTTGTCGGCGGCTATGTCGTGGGCGATTCGGCGCAACAACTGGGCGCATCCGGCGCGCTTGCCGGATGTGTGGTCGGCTTACTCTCCGGCACCGCAATCGGCGCCGTGTTATATCTCGGTTTGTCGCGCATTCCCGTCCGCCGCTTGTTTACGGTCACCAACCTGATGATCCTGATGCTGGCCGCCGCAATGGCAGCGCAGTTGGCGCGGGCTTTGATACAGGCTGGCGTGCTGACCAAGATGACGACCCCGGTCTGGAATATTTCGGACATATTGCCAACGCAATCGGCAATTGGCACTTTGTTGCACGCATTGATCGGGTACGACGCGCAACCATCGGGCATGCAACTTCTGTTTTACGTAGGAGGATTGTTACTGACCGTCGGCGGCATGTGGCTGGCTCGGCCCGCGGTCAGGCCAACTGCCAAATAGAAGAACATCAAAATTTCACCTTAATGAAACTATGAGCAATATGGCAATAGATTGATATACTCGCCGAACCCGGAGGTTCCCCATCCGCCATCCGAAACAGCAAGCGAGCATTCATGCAAAACGCCAACCTGGAAATCGTTTCAGCCCCGCCCGCTTCGGCAGAAACCGAAGCGGGTATCGTCCTCGATATCCCGCGCAATGAAGTTGTTGCCGCACACTCCCAAGAATCCCATCGCTTCACCTTCACCGGCAGCGGCAAGGAGTATTTCCGGATCTGGATCGTCAATCTGTGCCTGAGCATTGCGACACTCGGTATTTATTCGGCATGGGCCAAGGTGCGGCGTCAGCAATACTTCAACCGCAATACCCACTTGGGCGGCGCGGTGTTCGATTTTCACGGCGACCCGAAAACGATCTTGAAAGGGCGCGCGGTCGGCGTGGTGTTGCTGGCGGCCTATCACTATGCATTCGGCTTTTCGACAACCTTCGGCATTGCCGTGGTTTGCGTGTTGCTGCTGTCCTTGCCGTGGATGATGCGCAGCGCCTTGCGCTTCCGCTTGCGCAATACGAGTTATCGCGGCTTGCGGTTTGATTTCGGCGGATCGGTGCTGGGTGCATACCGCGCCTATTTTCCGGTCATGCTGCTCATTTTTGTGCCGACCGCGATCATTGCAACCGACCCTGCGCTGATCAAATGGTTTTGGCTGTCATTCCTGCTGTACCTTGGCTGGCCCTTCCTGCATGCATCGATCAAGCGCTATCAGTACAGTCATCTGGAATACGGGTCGAGCCGCACCACGTATGCAGCGTCCACCGGCGATTTTTTTGCGACCTATTTTTTTGCCGCTTTGATCGGGTTCTTTGCCGTTGCCATTGCCGGTGTGCTGATTGCGTTAGCCACTGTTGCAATGGGGGATGAGTTGCGCGGCCAATGGCTGTTCTGGGTGCCATTCGGAGTGACGCTTATTCTGACGTACTTTGCTTACCTGGTGTCGGGACCGTATTTGCAAGCCCGGATTTACAACCTGGTGTGGTCCGGCACCAAGTTTCCCAATGTTGATATTCAATCCGACTTGAGCCCCAAGGCTTATATCAAATTGCAGACGTCCAATGCCATCTTCACTCTGTTGAGTTTGGGTCTGTATCGGCCGTTCGCGGTGGTGCGCCTCTATCGTTACCGGCTGGCGCACATGTCGGTGCATACCGTCGGCACGTTCGATCACTTGCTGAGCGGCGAGCATCGGCGAGCGGGCGGCGCCAGCGGTGACGGTGCGGCGGATTTTCTCGGCTTCGATCTTTCCTGGTAAGGGGGTGCCATGATCTCCGCAATCTATTTCGATAGCCTGCAGGGCACGCTGCATCCGGTCGAGCTGGGAGTGACGTCTGCCGCGATCACCGTATCGGGATCGAACATCGCCAAAAGCTACGACACCCGCTCGGCCCGTTTGGGTGAACCCTTCGACAATGCGCCTTGCGTGCTGGATTTCACCGATGGATCGCGCTGCGAAGTGCACGATGCGACGGCGAAATCCGCGCTGCTGGGGGCGCTGCAATTCAAGAAATCGCTGGTGCTGCGATGGCAGGACCGCTGGCTCGGCGCCTTGGCGGCAATCATCGTGATGTTGGCCGCTTTGCTGTCCGCCTGGCATTGGGGCATCCCTTGGGCGGCTGAACGGGTTGCGGCGCATATCCCGCTGGAGTGGGAGCAACGACTGGGCGACGAGGCACTCAAAGGCCTGGACAAGGAAATGTTCGAGCCCACGAAGCTGAATCAACAAGACCAGTTGCAAGCGCAAGCAGTGTTCCAGAAAATTCTGCCCGACGCCACGCGCATGCCGCTGCGGCTGGTGTTTCGCCGTTCGCTTTTGGCCGGCCCGAATGCCTTTGCGCTGCCCAACGGCACCATTGTCGTGACCGATGCAATGATGTTCTTGATTGCCGGCGAGGATGAATTGAAGGGCGAATCGGGCGAACGCTTGGCTGGCGTGCTGGCGCATGAGATTGGCCATGTGCAAGGGCGGCACGGCCTGAAAAATATCATTGGAAGCTCGATGGCCGGCGTGCTTTCGTGGGCCTTGTTCGGCGATTTCAGTGCGGTGGCGGCGGGCGCGCCGGCCTTGCTGGTGCAGCTTGAATATTCGCGCGCGATGGAAACCGAGGCCGATGACTATGCCGCCGGCTTGCTCAGGCAGCGCAATATCGAACCGGCCCGGCTGGCGGAATTGTTCGATCTGCTGGCAAGCGATTACAAGCGCAAAGCCGGGGTCGAAATGCCGGGTTGGTTGCGTCAAATTACGGACTATCTTTCGACGCATCCGGCGACCGCGGAGCGCATGGCACGTTTGCGCCGCAATGCGCAAGCGGCGCCAAGCGACAAATGAATTTTGTGCAGAGGGACCGAACAGGGGGCAGATGAATCGTAAGAGGGGGAGCGGTTTTTCGGGGAGCCCATCATGAGTCGGCGGGCCGCTGATTACAATGGCAGTTTCAACCTTCTTCGCCTGCAGCGCAGACGATCAAACCATGACGACTGATACCGTACGCATCGATAAATGGCTATGGGCCGGACGCTTTTTTAAAACCCGCACGCAAGCCGCCGATGCGGTCGAGGGCGGCAAGGTCCGCTTGAACGGTGAGCGCGTCAAGCCTGCGCGCAGCGTCCGCATCGGCGACCTGTTGGACATCGACAACGGCGCAACGGTGTGGGAAGTGGAAGTGCAGGGTTTGTCCGATGTGCGAGCCGCAGCGAGTATTGCGCAAACTTTGTATGCGGAGACCGAGGCCAGCATCGCCAGGCGGCAGCGCGAGGCTGAGCAGCGCAAGTATTTCAAGGAACCGGGCGAGACGATCAAGGGACGGCCGACCAAGAGAGACCGGCGCCAGATCGATAAATCCAGAGGCTGAAAGACTCGCCGGAAAAAACAGGCGTCCCAACAAGGGGATCGCCGAAAATTTCCAAAAGTACCCAATCTCGGGCCTGCGGGGCTCAATGTGCCGGCGTCCATGTCCGCTCCTCGGCCCGACCTTGGACACGTTTGGTAATTTTCAGCGGCCTCCATAAAAAAAGCCGGAAAAAATTTCCGGCTTTTTTGTGTTGTGTTCCGAACTTGGCGCTATTCGGTTTGCGGTTGCGCCAGCGTCAGCGTACCGGTACCCACATCTTTTGCGTAGTTGAGAACTTCGAAGTTGCCCAGATCGGCATTCAATACGATGCGCCACGTGGTTGCGGTGCCGGGCGGCGTATAGCCGAACAGGGTTTGCAACTGAGCCGAGGTAAAGCTCAGCATTTGATACGGTCCCAGGCTTGCCAGCGTGACATTCGTGCCGAGCAGCGCGCCGCTGTCGTCGTAAGCGGTGGCAGTCAATGTCCCGCTATTGCCGGTCGTATTGATGACCCGTAATTCCGTGGTATTGAGGCTGTTGCCGGATGCGTAGATGACATAGGCGTTGCGCGTCGTGGATGTGGCGGAACTGGCTGCTCTGTTATCAGTTTGCGCTTGCGCCAGGTACAGATTGCCATTCGATAATACCTTGCTGTCGTTGATCACCTCGAAGGTAGGCACGTCTGCATTGACTACCAGCCGATAGCGTGCAGTGCTGGCGCCCGCGCTATAGCCCAAGGCAGTTTCGATCTGTGCCGATGTCAACGCCAGAATCTGGTTGGCCGCCAGGACGCCGAGCGTCCCGCTGCCGACCACGCTGCCGGCTTCGTCATAGGCGACGGCAGTCACGGTCGCACTGGTGCTGTTGGGGTTGATGATGCGCAGCGTGGTGTTGTTTTGCGTATTTGTCGATGGATAGACCAGCAGCACATTGCGCACCGAACTCATCGCGGAAGAAGCCGGACGGTCATCCACTTGAGCCTGGACCAGCGCAAGGTTGCCGGTCGCAAGATCCTTGGTGAAGTTGATCAATTCCATGCTCGGCAAATTGGCGGTGAAAACGACTCGGTATTTTCCGGTGGGGCTTGGCGGGCTGTATCCCATGGCCGCTTCGAGTTGCGCCGAAGTATAGGACAGCATTTGATGCGCGGCGATGGTGCCCAAGGAGGTATTGCCTGCGCCGATAAGGTTGCCGTTTTCATCGTAGAGCGAAGCGCTCAAGCTGCCGTTTTGGCTGCTGGTATTCAGTATGCGCAATACGTTGCTCTTGTTGGTGCTGGTCGATGCGCTCATGAACCACGCGGAGCGGGTTACGCTGGTTGCCACAGAATTGCTGCGGTCGGTGTACAAGGATTGCGAGAGCGTCAAGGCACCGGTGGCGATATCCTTGGTGTAGTTGATGATTTGGAAGGACGCGGCGCTGGTGCCGAAATAGATCAGGTATTTTGCTGTCGGCGAGGAGGGCGTGAATCCGATTGCGCTCTCAAGCTCGGCCGAGCTGAAGGTCCGCGTCTGGTTGGCGCCGATGGTGCCGAGGCTGGCATTGACGGTGCCGACTACCTGGCCGCTCTCGTTATAGGCCAATGCGATCAAGCCGCCGGTACTGCCGCTGGTGTTGATAATGCGCACCACCGATGTTTTATTGGTGCTGGTGGAGGCATTGACGAACAAGGCTTGTGCCGTTGCAGCAAGTGGATTGGCAGTGACAATGGCGATTGCGGTGTTGCCGGCGCCCACGGAATTGCTTCCTACGACGGAGTAGGTCGTGGTGGACAAGGGCGTCACGGTGCCGCTGGCCACGGTCGATCCGAAACCGCTGTTGGTCCAGGCGTAGGAAGTGGCCGCCGGCGTGCAGCTTGCAGTCAGGGTCACCGGTGTGCCGGAAACGATCGTGCTGGGCGTTGCGGTCAGCGTGCACTGCGGCGGCGGAGGCGGCACCCCGATATTGAGCACGCCGCTTCCGCCAGCGCCCTTGGTCTGCACCGGGGAGCTTGCTTGCGTGGTGCTGCCGTCGCCGAGCTGGCCGGAGGCATTGTTCCCCCACGCCCAGACGGTGCCGTCGGATTTCAGGATGACGGTATGCGCGGCCCCGCTGGCTGCAATGGCCGAAACGCCGGTCAAGCCGGGAACCTGCACCGGAAAGATCGCTTGTACGGTTGTGCCGAGGCCAAGCTGACCATCGGCGTTGTAGCCCCAAGTCCAGACTGTACCGTCAGTCTTGAGCACGGCGACATGATAAATGCCGGCTGTGATGGCCTTGACGCTGGACAATCCGGCCACCTGAACCGGCACCGGCGATTGGGTACCGACGCTATTGAAGCCGATAAAGCCCCAGGCCCAGACGGTGCCGTCGCTCTTCAGGGCAACGGTATGGGTGGTGCCGCCGGCAATGGCGGTCACGCTGCCGAGCCCGATGGCTTGCACCGGCGAAGTGGACAAGGCATTGTTGTTGTTGACGCCGAGCTGGCCATTGCTGTTATAGCCCCAGGTCCAGACGGTGCCGTCGCTTTTCAAGGCAATCGTGTGGTTGGCGCCGGCGGCGATCGCGGTCACGCCGGCCAAGCCGGTGACCTGCACCGGTACGGTGGAATTGATAACCGTGCTGTTGCCGAGCTGTCCGTAGGCGTTGCTTCCCCAAGCCCAAACCGTGCCGTCGTTCTTGAGTGCGACGGTATGGCTGGCACCGGCAGTAATCGCCGTCATATTCGCGGCACTGACCACTTGCACCGGCAAGGTAGCCTGGGTATTGCTGGCATTGCCGAGCTGGCCATAAGCGTTGCTGCCCCAGGTCCATACCGTGCCGTCGCTTTTCAACGCGGCCGTATGTAGCTGGCCTGCGGCAATCGCCGTCATGTTGGTGAGGCTGCTGACTTGTCCCGGCGTCGTCGAGGCCGTGGTTGTGCCATTGCCGAGCTGGCCGCTGGAATTATTGCCCCAGGCCCAGACCGTGCCATTGTCTTTTAGCGCAACGGTATGGGCGCTGCCGCTTGCAATGCGAGGCGCCACGGCGACGGCAATGCTTACGGTCACGCTGGCGCTATTGCCGTTGCCGGCAGCGTTGCTGCCCATGACTGAATATGTGGTGGTAACCGCAGGCGCTACGCTGCCGCTGGCAGCTGTTGCGGCAAAACCGGTATTGGTCCAGATATAGGAGGTGGCTGCCGGGTTGCAGCTTGCCGTCAAGGTTGATGTCGCGCCGGCTGCAATCGTCGTCGGCGATGCACTCAGGCTGCATTGCGGCGGAGTCAAGACGGCGGTGCCGAGATTGAGAAAGCCCGACCCACTCGCGCCGCGCACTTGCACCGGCGCGTTTGCCTGCGTGGTGCTGCCATCGCCCAACTGTCCGTAGGCGTTGCTGCCCCAGGCCCAGACCGTGCCATCGTTCTTGATCGTGACCGTATGCGTGGCGCCGGTGGCCGATATTGCGTTGGCTTGGCTGAGGCTGGAGACTTGCACCGGCGTGATCGCCTGGACAGTGGTGCCATTGCCGAGTTGGCCGCTGGAATTGTATCCCCAGGTCAAACCCGTGCCGTCGGTCTTTATCGCGCCGACATGATAGGTCCCTGCGGTAATGGACACGACCCCGCTGGTGCCGGGAACTTGTACCGGCACCGGCGACTGGGTGCCGACGCTGTTGAAGCCGATGAAGCCCCAGGCCCAGACGGTGCCGTCGCTCTTCAGCGCAACGGTATGGGTGGTGCCGCCGGCAATGGCGGTCACGCTGCCGAGCCCGATGGCTTGCACCGGCGAAGTGGACAAGGCATTGTTGTTGTTGACGCCGAGCTGGCCATTGCTGTTATAGCCCCAGGTCCAGACGGTGCCGTCGCTTTTCAAGGCAATCGTGTGGTTGGCGCCGACGGCAATCGCGGTCACGCCGGCCAAGCCGGTGACTTGCACCGGAGATCTGTAGCTGGTGATGCTGCCGTTGCCCAGTTGTCCGTAGGCGTTGCTGCCCCAGGCCCAAACCGTGCCATCGCTCTTGAGTGCGACGGTATGGGACGCCCCGGCCGCAATGGCGATGGCGCCGGTAAGGCCGATCACCTGCGTCGGCGTGTTCGAATCGATATTGGTGCCGTTACCGAGCTGCCCGTTGAGATTGGTACCCCATGCCCACACCGTGCCATCGTTTTTCAGCGCCAGGGAATGGAGTTGTCCTGCCGCGATAGCAGTCATTCCCGCGAGAGCCGTTACTTGTACAGGCGACAAGGACTGAGCGGTACTGCCGTTGCCGAGCTGGCCGTTAAAATTGTATCCCCAGCTCCATACCGTACCATCATCCTTCAGGGCCAGCGTATGGGCGCTCCCTGTCGCAATTCTCGGCGTCACTGCCTGCGCCGCAGGGGCGCAGAGAGAAATAATTGCCACCAGTAGAGCAAGAAAATATCGTTGGAATGAGGTCATGGGTTGTCTTTTCTATCTGGATTGATCACACAATGGTGGCGAAATATTGCCGATTGTGACTTTAACGTGATCTTTGGGTTGCGGGCAAAAAGCCCGATCCCGAGAAAAATTACTTTTTGTCATTAATACTATAATCCAATATTGTTGGCATTTGTTGGAAAAAACACCGATGTGATGTTGCTATACATCAATTTTGCATCCCTTCCAAAAAATTTCTGTTGATCTATTTTCCTTTCTCGGGCAAAGGCGTGCCGGCCGGCATTTCCTGTCGCACACTATGCCCCAGTTTGAAGAATATTTTGTGAATAGCAATCAACTCTTCGCGAGACTTGATTACAAATGCGAGACGGGGACGTAAAAATGTCGAGAATTTGCCGCCCATTCGATGTTGCCCTCGCTTCTCCTGCCTTTGGTATGATTCCCGCTCGCTGCGCCGGCATGAAACAATTGCGGCGGCCATTTTTCAGGAGTAATTCATGCATAGTTTTGCCCACAAGGCCAGCGCTTGGCGCCGCCTTCTCTTGGTGCTGGTGTTCGGTCCAGCCCTTGTTGCCCCGGTCATGGCGCTGGATAAGGGGGCTCAAGCCCCGGTTTTTGACTTGGCCGGCATTGAGTCGCCGGTCAAGCTTGCCGCTTATCAGGGCAAGGTGGTCTATCTTGATTTCTGGGCATCGTGGTGCGGTCCCTGCCGTCAGTCCTTTCCCTGGATGAACGAGATGCAGGCAAAATACGGTGCTCAGGGTTTCCAGATCATCGGCGTCAATCTTGATGCAAAAAAGCAGGATGCCGATGCCTTCCTCAAAGCCACGCCGGCGCGCTTCGTGATGGCCTACGATCCGAGCGGCGCCACGCCGCGCGGCTATGGCGTCAAGGGGATGCCGAGCAGCTTCTTGATCGGCCCTGACGGCAAAATCATTTTCGAGCACCGCGGGTTCAACGAAGCAGATCGTGCTGAGCTCGAAAGCAAGATCAAGGCAGCTTTGGGAGCGAAGAAATGAAATCACGCATTCGCCGTGTCCTGAGCGGCGCGCTGATGCTGGCGATCTTGTCTGCCGCTGGCGGCTGCACCCTGATCCAGCCGGTGGCGGCATGGGAAAAAGGCACGCTGGCGCGGCCCGACATGACTTTCGAAGGCGACCGGCTGGAGAGCAAGTTCGGCGAGCATATTTATGCCAGCAAGGAAGGCGCCGCCGGCGGGACCGGCGTGGGCGGCGGCGGTTGCGGCTGCAATTGAGATACACAAGGACGACTTCAGATGACGCCACAACCGGATTTTCAAGCAGCACCTTCAGCTCCAGCCGTACCACAGACCTTGTCGGGCTCCCACGCCGTAGGCCTGGCGATTCTCGCCGCCGCGATGAGCCTGCCGGGCATTCAGGCGGCGCATGCCGAAACTGCGCCCGAGCGCGGCGTGATCGCGCTCAAATATCTCGATTATGTCGACAGCCAGCCGGACCTGACCCGCGTTACCGTGCACTCGCCTTCGATCATGGTGATGGCGCCGGTCGCCGGAGTCTGGTCGGTGGAAGGCTCGCTGACTTCCGACCACGTCTCCGGTGCGACGCCGCGCTATCACACGGCCGTGTCCAGCGCGTCGCGCATGTCCGACGACCGCCATGCCGGCGACCTGAGCGTGACGCGTTATTTTCCGAACGGCACCTTCAAGATCGGCGCCGCCTATTCGACCGAGCACGATTACCAGTCGCGTGCCTTGTCGCTGCAGGGCAGCGTATCGAGCGAGGACAAGAACACCACCTGGAATTTCGGCATCGGCGGCGCGGCCGACAAGATTCATCCTACCGGCCAGGAATTGCGGGACACCAAGAACACGGTCGACCTGATGCTGGGCGTCACCCAGGTCGTCACGATGCAGGACATTGCCCAACTGACGCTGACACATACCCGCGGGCGCGGCTATTTTTCCGATCCCTACAAGACGCTGGATAACCGCCCCCGCGAACGCAATCAGAGCACCTTGCTGGCGCGCTGGAACCATCATTTTTCCGGCACCGAGGGCACCAGCCGCCTGAGCTACCGTTACTACACCGACAGCTACCAGATCAAGGCGCATACCATCGCGGCGGAATATGTGCAGCCGCTGTCGCAGGGGTGGAGCGTCACGCCCTCGCTGCGGCTGTATTCGCAGAGCGCGGCGAGCTTCTACTTCGATCCGGATTACGCCTTCCTGTTTTTTCCGAAAGGCTATGTGATCGGTTCGAACCAATACATCTCGGAAGACCAGCGCATGTCGGCCTTCGGCGCGCGCACGCTCGGCATCAAGCTGGCCAAGCAGATCGGGCGCGACTGGCTGGTCGACTTGAAACTCGAGGCTTATGAGCAGCGCGGCAGTTGGGTGTTGAGCGGAAAGGGCAGCCCCGGCCTCGAACCGCTTCGCGCGCGCAGTTTCCAAATCGGCTTGTCGCGCCAGTTTTAAGCGGTATGCTGGTCTTCGGCATCAGCTTTGCCGCCATGGCCAGCCGCTGCGAGATACGGCTGGCTGCGGCCGATGAAGCCCAAGCCAGGAGCCGAGCCCAGTTCGCGATCGATGAGGTCAGGCGCCTCGAAACCAAATATTCGCGTTATCGCGACGACAGCATCGTATCGCGCATCAATGCCGCCGCCGGGAGCGAATGGACCGAATGCGATGAGGAGACCGCCGCGCTGTTCGGCTATGCCGATGCCTTGTTTCAAGCCAGCGGCGGGCTGTTTGACATTACCTCGGGGGTGTTGCGCAAGGCTTGGGATTTTCGCCAAGTGCGAGTGCCGAACGAGCAGGAGCTGGCGCCCTTGCTGGCCTTGATCGGTTGGCACAAGGTGGAGCGTGATGCCGGCAGGATTCGCTTGCCGACCAGCGGCATGGAAATCGATTTCGGTGGTTTCGGCAAGGAGTACGCGGCCGATCGCGCCGCCGCCGTACTGGCCGCGCAAGGCGTGCAATCCGGTTACGTCAATCTGGGCGGTGACCTGCGCATTCTCGGCCCGCAGCCCAACGGCGAAGCTTGGCCGATCGGCATACAAGATCCGCGCAAGGCGGATGGCCTGATTGCGACGATTCCGGTCAGCAGCGGGGCGCTGACGACCAGCGGTGACTATGAGCGCTTCTTCGAGTTGGAAGGCCGCCGCTACTGCCATATTCTCGATCCCCGCACCGGGCAACCGGTTACCGCATGGCGTTCGGTCAGCGTGCTGGCGCCCTTGGCGATTGCCGCAGGCAGTTGTTCGACGATCGCCATGCTGAAGCAGGCCGCCGCCCTGCCGTTTCTGGAACAAACCGGCATGGCTTATCTGGCGGTCGACCACGAAGGCAAATTGCACCGCAAGAATATTGCGTCGCCTGCGGCATGAAGCGTCATCGGGACGCGTGAGTCGCTAGAGCAGTTTCAGCCTGACCGTACACGGCCAATCTTGCGCCTGCGATGCTCACCGTACCATTCGTACGGTTGCGCTTCTCGGCTCAACCTTGGCTCCTGTACAGTCAGGCTGAAACTGCTCTAATGCAGCCGGAATTTTCCATGGGATATCGCCATTTACTGCTGCCTATATGAGAGGCGGCAGCGCTTCTGTTGTTGCATGGCATCAATAGATTTGCTCCTCTAAGTTCCTGTTTGACTTTTATGTTCCGGTGCATAATAGTACGAACGTTCGATTAAGCTTTGCATAGCTTGCTTATCCGGCGCTTTTTTTACAGGATTTCCCGTGGCTTACAACATCGTTGATTCGGCACAAAAATTTATGCGCAAAGGTGAACTTACACGCGCCGCCATCCTTGACGTCGCGCTTGACCTGGCCAGCCGTGACGGACTGGAAGGACTGACCATCGGTCTGCTGGCCGACAAAATGAACATGAGCAAATCCGGCGTGTTCGCACACTTCGGTTCCAGGGAAGACCTGCAGCTTGAAGTGCTGAAGCTTTACCATCATCACTTCGAGCAAGAAGTGTTTTATCCCAGCATGAAGGAACCGCGCGGACTGCCGCGTCTCCAATCGATGTTTGCGCGCTGGGTCAAGCGGGTCTCGGTCGAAATCGCTTCCGGCTGCATTTACATCAGCGGGGCGGTGGAATACGACGACCGGCCCGGCGCCATCCGCGAAGAATTGGTCGGCATGGTGCGCACGTGGCAAGAGGCTTTGTTGCGTTGCGTACAGCAGGCGACCGAAATGGGCCACCTACGCGCCGATACCGATCCTTATCAAATGGTCTACGAAATGTACGGGCTGATCCTGGCCCTGCACCACGATGCACGATTCATCAAGCGGCCCGGCAGCGTGGAGCGTGCGCAAGCCGGTTTCGAACGCCTGCTGAGCTGCCATCAGGCTCCGCAGCCGCCCGCCGGCGGCAAGGCGGCAAATCAGAATTCCAAATCCGCTGTGAAGAAAGCAGCCTAATCCGTTCTAGAAGTCAGGAGAAAATCATGGGTCAATACATCGCTCCCTTGCGTGACATGCAGTTTGT
Source organism: uncultured Burkholderiales bacterium (assembly GCA_966211965.1). Lineage (GTDB taxonomy): Bacteria > Pseudomonadota > Gammaproteobacteria > Burkholderiales > Burkholderiaceae_D > CBIHON01. The sequence continues at coordinate 51,526 of CBIHON010000002.1, forward strand.
CTTACACGAGTTGTTGCATGTCGAAGAGGAATTGAAACAACTGCCCGCGCATGCGGATCTCGATGCCGACACCATCAATCAGGTGCTGGAGGAAGGCGGCAAATTCACCTCCGAAGTACTGTATCCGCTGAACCATTCCGGCGATCGCGAAGGCTGCCGCCTGGACAAGGAAACCCACGTCGTCCATACGCCGAAGGGTTTCAAGGAAGCCTACAAGCAATACGTCGAAGCCGGCTGGCCGGCCTTGTCCTGCGATCCGGAATACGGCGGCCAGGGCTTGCCGATCGTGGTCAACAATTCCTTCTACGAGATGCTGAACTCGTCCAACCAGGCCTGGACCATGTACCCCGGCCTGTCGCACGGCGCTTATGAATGCCTGCACGAACACGGCTCGCCGGAACAAAAGAAACTCTACCTGCCCAAGTTGGCCTCGGGCGAATGGACCGGCACCATGTGCCTGACCGAAGCCCATTGCGGTACCGACCTCGGCATGCTGCGTACCAAAGCAGAACCGCAGGTCGACGGCTCCTACAAGATCACCGGCGGCAAGATTTTCATCTCCGCCGGCGAGCAGGACATGTCGGACAACATCATCCACCTGGTGCTGGCACGTCTGCCCGGCGCCCCGGAGGGATCGAAGGGCATTTCGCTGTTCCTGGTGCCGAAATATCTGCCGAATGCCGACGGTACGCTCGGCGCGCGCAATCCGATCACCTGCGGCGCGATCGAAGAGAAGATGGGTATCCACGGCAATGCGACTTGCCAGATGAACCTGGACGGCGCTACAGGGTGGTTGATCGGCGAACCGAACAAGGGCTTGAACGCAATGTTCGTGTTCATGAATGCAGCACGCCTGGGGGTCGGTATGCAATCGCTCGGTTTGACCGAGGTTGCGTACCAGAACGCGCTGGTGTACGCAAAAGACCGCATCCAGATGCGCAGCTTGTCAGGCCCGAAAGCGCCGGACAAGCCGGCCGATCCGATCATCGTCCATCCCGACGTGCGGCGCATGCTGTTCACAGCCAAAGCCTATGCTGAAGGCGGCCGCGCCTTCACTTCATACGTCGCACTGCAGATCGACCGGGAGCTGAATCATCCGGATGAAGAAGTGCGCAAGGACGCGGCTGACCAAGTCGCATTGCTGACGCCGATCGTCAAGGCCTTCATCACCGACAACGGTTGGATCGCTACCTCGGAAGCGATGCAGGTATTCGGCGGCCATGGCTATATTGCCGAGCATGGCATGGAACAGCATGTGCGCGATGCACGGATCAATCTGATTTACGAAGGCACCAACACGGTCCAGTCGCTCGACCTGCTGGGACGCAAGGTGTTGATGGACAACGGCGCCAAGCTGCGCAAATTCGGCGCGCAGATCCAGGCATTCGTTGAAGAAAACGGCACCGATGAAGCAATGAGCGAATTCATCACGCCGCTGGCCGATCTCGGCGACAAGGTCACCAAGTTGACCATGGAGATCGGCATGAAGGCGTTCCAGAATCAGGAAGAAGTCGGCGCTGCCGCCGTGCCGTATCTGCGTGTGGTCGGCCACCTGGTGTATGCCTACTTCTTTGCACAGATGGCAAAGATCGCCTTGGCTAAACAGGACTCCGGCGATAACTTCTACAAGGCGAAACTGGCGACGGCGCGTTTTTACTTTGCGCGCTTGTTGCCTGAGACCGCGATGCTGATTCGCCAGGCGCGCTCTGGTTCGGCCAACTTGATGGCACTCGACGCCGATTTGTTTTAAACCCTTGGTTTTGAATTCGTAGGATGGGTGGAGCGGTCTTTTGCGTAACCCATCCTGTGTGCCGGGAATGATGGGTTACGCAAAAAAACGCTCCACCCATCCTACGGAAAGCATTCCGCGCCCTACGTGGCCGAACATATAGAGGATAATTTCATGTCTAATTTCATCGTCAAAAAAGTCGCCGTCCTCGGCGCAGGCGTAATGGGTGCGCAGATCGCCGCCCATTGCGTGAATGCCAAAGTCCCCGTCGTGCTGTTCGACCTGCCCGCCAAGGAAGGTCCGAAAAACGGCATCGTCCTGCGCGCCATCGAGAACCTGAAAAAACTCAGCCCCGCGCCGCTCGGCAACAAGGACCATGCCGCGCTGATCGAAGTCGCCAACTACGAAGACAATATCGATCTGCTCAGAGGCTGCGACCTGATCATCGAAGCAATTGCCGAGCGCATGGACTGGAAGCACGACTTGTATAAAAAAGTCGCACCGCATATCGCGCCGAGTGCGATCTTCGCCTCCAACACTTCCGGCCTGTCGATCACCGCGCTGTCCGAAGGTTTTGACGCCGACTTGAAAGCGCGGTTTTGCGGCGTGCATTTCTTCAACCCGCCGCGCTACATGCATCTGGTCGAGCTGATTCCGACCGTCGCCACCAAGCCGGAAATCCTCGACCAGCTCGAAGGCTTTCTTGCTTCCACGCTGGGCAAAGGCGTGGTGCGCGCATTCGACACGCCGAACTTCATCGCCAACCGTGTCGGCATCTTCGGCATGCTGGCGACCATCCATGAAGCGGAAAAATATGGTCTCTCGTGCGACGTGGTCGACGACCTGACCGGCGCCAAATTGGGCCGTGCCAAGTCGGGCACTTTCCGCACGGCCGACGTGGTCGGCCTGGATACCATGGGCCATGTGATCAAGACCATGCAGGACAACCTGAAGGATGATCCTTTCTTCCCGGTCTACAAGACGCCGGACGTGCTGGCCAAGCTGGTCGGCGCCGGTGCGCTGGGGCAGAAGACCGGCGCCGGTTTCTACAAGAAAGTCGGCAAGGATATCCTGCGTTTCGATTCGGCCAAGAATGACTATGTACCCGGCGGCGGCAAGGCCGACGAACTGGTGGCGCGCATCCTGAAAGAAAAGGACCCGGTCAAGCGCATGAAGACGCTGCACGATTCGACCAATCCGCAGGCGCAATTCCTGTGGGCGATTTTCCGCGATGTCTTTCATTACATCGCGGTGCACTTGGAATCGATCGCCGATAATGCGCGCGACATCGACTTCGCGCTGCGTTGGGGCTTCGGCTGGAATCTCGGTCCCTTTGAGACCTGGCAAGCTGCCGGCTGGCAGCAGATCGCAAACTGGGTCAAGGAAGATATCGATGCCGGCAAGGCGCTTTCCAGCGCGGCGTTGCCCGCCTGGGTGTTCGATGGCCAGGTGCACGAAAATTCGGGCGTGCATGCCGCCAATGGTTCGTACTCGCCGGCGAAGAAAACCAATGTGCCGCGCTCGACGCTGCCGGTATATCAACGCCAGATCTTCCGCGCGCCGCTGGTGGGCGAGGGCGCTGCCGACGGCAAGACCGCGGGTACGACCGTGTTCGAAGACGACTCGGTCCGCATCTGGCATCAAAACGACGATGTGCTGATTCTGTCGCTGAAAACCAAGATGCATGTCATCGGCCCGGGCGTCATCACCGGCCTGGCCAAGGCGATCGATGAAGCTGAAAAGAATTTCAAGGGGCTGGTGATCTGGAACGCGGATGCGGCCGAAGGCGGCGCATTCTCGGCCGGTGCGGATCTGCAATCGATGCTGCCTTTGTTCATGTCCGGCGGCGTGAAGGCGATCGAACCCGAAGTCGCGAAACTGCAGCAGGCGCACCAGGCCTTGAAGTACGCCAACGTGCCGGTGGTCGCGGCGGTCGCGGGCATGGCGCTGGGCGGCGGTTGCGAATTGATGATGCATGCGGCCAAGCGTGTCGCCTCGATCGAATCCTACATCGGCCTGGTCGAGGTCGGCGTCGGTTTGATCCCGGCCGGCGGCGGTTTGAAGGAAGCCGCGGTGCGTGCAGCCAACGATGCCAAGGGCAACGACATTTTGCAATTCCTGAAAAACTATTTCACCAATGCAGCCATGGCCAACGTCTCCAAGTCGGCCCTCGAAGCGCAGAAAATGGGTTACCTGTCGAACGACGACGTGATCGTGTTCAACGCTTACGAGCTGCTGCACGTGGCCAAGGTGGAAGCGCGCGCGATGTTCGACGCAGGCTATCGTCCGCATCTGAAAGCGCCGGTTCCGGTCACCGGCCGCTACGGCATGGCGACCATCACCGCGCAACTGGTCAACATGCGCGACGGCGGCTTCATCTCGGCGCACGACTACAAGCTGGGCGCGATGATCGCCGAGATCGTCAGCGGCGGCGATATCGAAGCGGGCAGCCTGGTGAGCGAACAATGGCTGCTGGATCTGGAACGCAAGGCCTTCATGGAATTGCTGAACAACCCGAAGACGCAGGAACGCATCATGGGCATGATGCAGACCGGCAAACCGGTTCGTAACTAAATATTTCGGAATAGGCGGGTCAGAGTTTTTTTCGCGGGCTTTTGCGAAAATTACTCTGACTCCCTCTGATCAGGAGCAATAAATGAGCAAACAACTTCAAGACGCATACATCGTCGCCGCAACCCGCACCCCGATCGGCAAGGCGCCGCGCGGCATGTTCAAGAATACCCGGCCCGACGACCTGTTGGTGCGCGTGTTGCAATCTGCACTGTCGCAGGTGCCGAATCTCGATCCGAAGCAGATCGAGGATGCGATCGTCGGCTGTTCCTTCCCGGAAGCCGAGCAAGGCAGCAACATGGCGCGCATGGCCGTGCTGCTGGCCGGTTTGCCCAATACGGTCGGCGGCGTCACCGTCAACCGTTTCTGCGCCTCCGGCATCACGGCGGTGGCGATGGCGGCCGACCGCATCCGCGTCGGCCAGGCCGACGTGATGATCGCGGCTGGCGCCGAATCGATGTCGATGGTGCCGATGATGGGTCATCATCCCTCGATGAACATGGGCATGTTCAAGGATGAAAATATCGGCATGGCATACGGTATGGGCCTGACCGCCGAGAAGGTCGCGCAGCAATGGAAGGTTTCGCGCGAAGCGCAAGACCAGTTCGCGCTCGACTCGCACATGAAGGCCTTGGCTGCACAGAAAGCCGGCTACTTCGATGCCGAGATGACTTCGGTCGAGATCGTCGAAAAATTCCCGAATCTCGAGACCGGCAAGATCGACGTCAAGACCCGCACCGTCAATCAGGATGAGGGCGCGCGTGCCGATTCCAGCCTGGCCGTTCTGGGCAAGTTGAAGCCGGTGTTTGCCGCCAAAGGAACAGTCACTGCCGGCAATAGTTCGCAGACTTCGGATGGCGCCGGTGCGCTGATCCTGGTCAGCGAAAAAATCCTGAAGCAATTCAATCTCACTCCGCTGGCGCGTTTTGTCTCGTTCGCCGTACGGGGCGTGCCGCCGGAGATCATGGGCATCGGTCCGAAGGAAGCGATTCCTGCGGCTTGCCGTGCGGCCGGTATCACGCAAGAGCAGATCGACTGGTTCGAGTTGAACGAGGCCTTCGCTGCCCAATCGCTGGCGGTGATCCAGGATCTCGGTCTCGATCCGGCCAAGGTTAACCCGATGGGCGGCGCGATTGCCTTGGGCCATCCGCTCGGCGCGACCGGTGCAATCCGTTCAGCGACCGTGATCCACGCATTGCGCCGCAACAACATGAAGTACGGCATGGTGACGATGTGTGTTGGAACAGGCATGGGTGCGGCCGGCATATTCGAGCGGATGTAAGCATAGAAATACATGAGGGAAAGCCGTGCGGTGTGATGCCGCGCGGCTTTTTTATTCAGCAATCGTTTCAGGAGACTCCATGGACATTTCCACCAGCAAGGCAAACGGTATCCTCAACATCGAATTCAATCGGCCCGAGAAAAAAAACGCCATTACGGCGGCGATGTATCAAATGATGGCAGACGCCTTGAGGGACGCGGAGGGCGATGCGTCGGTGCGGGCGATTTTATTTACCGGCAAGCCGGAGGTATTCACCGCCGGCAACGACCTCGAAGATTTCATGAAGTCGTCGACGCAAGGTGCGATCAGCGATCGTCCGGTTGCGCAATTCATGCACAACCTCAGTCATGCCGCCAAGCCGGTGGTTGCTGCCGTGGCAGGCAATGCGATTGGCATCGGCACGACGATGCTGTTGCATTGCGATTTGGTTTATGCGGCCGAGAATGCGAAATTTGCGCTGCCCTTTGCGCAGCTCGGCCTGTGTCCGGAATTCTCTTCCAGCATGTTGCTGCCGCAACTTGCCGGCTATCCGCGCGCGGCAGAAAAATTATTGCTGGGCGAAGCTTTCTCGGCGCAAGAGGCCTATGACATGGGATTGGTCAGCAGGGTATTGCCTTTGAATGACTTGACGGCCTTTGTCAATTCGCAGGCGGCAAAGCTGGCGGCGTTGCCGGCGTCGTCGCTGCGCGTGACCAAGAGCCTCATGAAAGCCGCGCAGAACACCGCGATCGATGCCCGGATGCAGGAAGAAAACAAACACTTCGGCGCGATGCTGGCTACGCCGGAAGCGAAGGAAGCGTTTGCCGCTTTCTTTCAGAAGCGCAAACCGGATTTCACGAAATTCTCATAAGCGGATCAACTGATGCGCACAGCGGAGAATGGCGGAAGGATCGGTCCGTTCGGTCCCAGCTTGTTCAATAGAATGATGAAGATTTTCAGATTCTGATCGGTCATCATTCCCGCCACTGTAAAGGTTCGCGAGGTCGGATTGACATTCGGCGCCAGGCTGATAAAAGCCCATCCGATTGCCGGATTGTTCGGGATGCTGATGAAGGTGCCTTCCTCGAGCGTGACTTGCAGGCTGGTGATTTTATAGGTGCCTTTTTCTCCGATATGGCCGGGATCGAATTTGAAATTGATCTGGCTTGGAGCCAGCATGTTTTCCAGCCAGAGAAAAGTCCCCTCCAGGCCGGTGAGTGATTTGATGTCGTCGGCGCCATGCCAACCGGCGTCGCCGAGTGCTTTTTGCTGAGCGAATTTTTGATATTGCTGATTCAGCTCGCTTGCCATCGCCGGCTCCAGCTTGCAATCGCGAAGAATTTGTTCCGTTGATAAAGTAGAGGCTTGTTGCATTTCATTCTCCTATTAAATTTACTGAATGGAAGGATGCGCCACTGAAATAGGGTGGCTTGGAAAACTCATCAAGTCGAGAGAAAAGTTTCCTTTCTGAACTGGCTTTCTCTGGAAACTCTTGGGAGAGAAATTCTTAAAAAGAAGCGGATTTTCACGGCGCAGTTTAAGCGTAGTCTCTACATGAGGGGGATACAATTCTCGAAGAGAAACGGCGGCACGAAAAATCGCAATGACTTCTCAAGTATCGATACACATATCAGGCGTACCGGTTGTTTTTCCGGACAGTCTTTTAATACATTTAAAAAGTGTCCCGGTACTACGCATGCCTTCCACCTTATGATGTGTATCGGAATCCTGTCCGCGGTTTATGCGAATGGGATAAAGCGAACCATAAAGGAGAAGCGGCGATGACTACCTCATATACTTCCTCCGCAATCATTCCTGAGCAGACGGATTCGGCTTACGCAGTCATGCGCCTGCTGGTCACGCTGGCCCTCATGACCATCGGCGCCAGCGGCATGTATGTCGTGGCGGTGGTGCTGCCGGCGGTGCAAGCCGAATTCGGCGTGGCACGTGCCGATGCGTCGATGCCCTACACCATGATGATGATCGGCTATGGCGTGGGCGGAGTGCTGATGGGGCGGCTGGCCGACCGCTTCGGCGTGGTTGTGCCGCTCTTGATTGGGGCGGTCAGCTTGGGACTCGGTTTCGCGATTGCCGGCATGGCAGGCAATATCTTGATGTTTACGTTGGCGCACTGTTTGTTCGTCGGCCTGTTCGGCAGTTCATCCACCTTTGCTCCCTTGATTGCGGATACCTCGCTCTGGTTCGTGCGCCGCCGCGGCATCGCGGTTGCGGTCTGTGCCAGCGGCAATTATGTGGGCGGCGCCATGTGGCCGCCGATTGTGCAGCACTTTGTCGAGACGGCAGGATGGCGCCAGACTTATTTGGGTCTGGGCCTGTTCAGTGTGCTCAGCATGGGGGCGCTCGCGCTATTGATGCGTAGACGGCCGCCATGCGTTTCTGCAGGTACGCCGACGTCCGCCATGAAGAATGTCCCGGATTCGCCGTTCGGCTTGTCATCTGTTAAAGCCCAGGTGTTGCTGTGCGTTGCCGGTCTGGCTTGCTGCGTCGCCATGTCGATGCCGCAAGTGCACATCGTCGCCTATTGCGGTGATCTTGGTTACGGTGCGGCACGGGGCGCACAAATGCTGTCGTTGATGCTGGCTTGCGGCATCCTCAGCCGTTTGATTTCGGGCGCCATTTGCGATCGCATCGGCGGCTTGCGGACATTGGTGCTCGGCTCGGCGCTGCAAGGAATCGCCTTGCTGTTGTTCCTGCCCTTCGATGGGCTGGTATCTCTGTATTTGATTGCTGCCTTATTCGGCCTGTTCCAAGGCGGCATCGTGCCATCCTATGCGATCATCGTGCGCGAGCATTTTCCCTCGGCCGAGGCGAGCACGCGGGTTGGTGCTGTGATTATGTGCACCATGCTCGGCATGGCGCTCGGCGGATGGATGTCGGGCAAAGTGTTCGATCTCACGGGTTCATATCACGCGGCTTTCATCAACGGCATTGCATGGAATTTGCTGAACCTGACGATTGCGTTGGTGTTGTGGCGCAGGGCGGTGCGCGCATCCTCGTAAAAAACGGGACAGGAAAATCGAGGTTTTTTTGTCTCTCAAGGGTGTGGCAGGGCGGGGCGCATCGCATGGCGAACCGTGCGACGACGAACCACACGGTCAGGCGGAAAAGAGGCGATTTAACTGTTATGTTTTTTACGTTTTTTACGAGGGTTGGTATGAGTTCCCTGGCCATGCCGTAACGATGTGGCAGTCGGAAGCGTGTTGCGTAGGAGCGGATAGCCGGACCGGTTGTGTTATCTCAGGATGAAATGACATAACCACAAGCGACCGCGCAGCAGCATCTTCGCAAGCGGTCCGGGTTGGCGGGGAGCCGTTTTCGGCACGCCGAGCCGGCATAGATCGAAAGCGATCTGCCGCGCCGCGCTCAGTTGCATACGGTGGATGAATCGCAGTTGATTTTTGTGTGCCATGAGACGCCCCGCCATGAAAATTGAACTCATCGCAGAGGCCATGCCAAGGCCGGCAACGAGGTCTTCAGGACATTAGTTGCGCCAATTTCAAGTTTGGTTCATTTCAACTTTTGGTTACGGACAATTATCAAGAACCTGTATAGCGAATGCGATAGATTGCCCCCGCATGATCGTCCGATACCAGCAACGAGCCATCCGGCAGCATCAGCAGGTCGACCGGCCGTCCCCATGCCGTCTCACCCTGCAGCCAGCCGGTGGCGAACGGCTTGTAGGAGATGGCCTTGTTGCCGTCTAGCGTGACCATGCTGATGCGGTAGCCGATCTTTTTCGAACGATTCCAGGAGCCGTGTTCTGCGATAAAAATCTGGTTGCGGTAAGGTGCGGGAAATTGCTTGCCGGTGTAGAAGCGCATGCCCAGGGCTGCGGCATGGGGACCGAGGTTTTGCGTCGGCGGGGTGAATTCCTGGCAAGATCTTTTTTTGCCGTACTCAGGATCGGCAATCGTGCCGCCATGGCAATATGGATAACCGAAATGCAGGTTCGGCTGCGGCGCGCGATTGAGTTCATCGGGTGGAGAATCGTCGCCCAGCAGATCGCGGCCGTTGTCGGTGAACCAGAGTTCCTTGCTGGCCGGGTGCCAATCGAATCCGACTGTGTTGCGGATTCCGCGTGCAAAGGTCTCCCATTGCGTGCCATCCGGTTTCATGCGCGCGATCTGTGCGTGACGGTCATCGGGTTCGCAGATATTGCAGGGTGCTCCCATGCCGACATAAAGCCGGCCGTCTGGTCCGAATGCAATATACCTGCCGCCATGGTGGGTTTCTTTAGGGAGGTTTTGGCTGACGACGACGGGTTTCGGCGGGTCGGCAAGACGACTTTCTATGTTGTCGAATTTCAGAATGCGGTCTACCGCGGAAACGAACAAGCTGCCTTCGCGGTAAGCAACGCCGATCGGCAGCAGCAGGCCGTTCGCAATGACATGCAGCTTGCCGGGGCGGTAAGCCTGGTCCAGTTCCAGCGCGTGCACTTTGCCGGCGGTCATCGAACCGACGAACAGCACGTTCCTGTCGCCCAGCGTCAATTGCCTGGCGTTCGGCACGCGCGCCAGGAGTTCGATTTGAAAGCCGGGAGGAAGCTGAATGCGCTCCAACGGCAATTGTTCCGTCGATGCCGCAAGGCATGGGCATAGCAGCAAGACAAGAAGTGAAAGAGATCGTGGCATTGAGGTCTCCGGTTCAGGGCACAACGACGCCTGCTTGCGCAGCCCGGATATTGCGTCCGGACGAAGGCGCCGGATAGGCTCTCAATATTTTCTCTGAGAGAATCCGGCTGACGCCGGTCAAGCGATTCCACTTCAGAGGCGTGAAACGGCGGCGCCAAATGCGCAACAAGTCATAGAGCGAGATGCGTTGAGTCATTGCTTGCTCTCCTTACAGGCAGGAGGGGGATAGCTGCGGCATGCCGCACCAGATCACTGTACTCAATAACCGGAGGAAGTGCGAGGAGGCGCACAGGGAATGACAGCAAAGAAGGCCGGACTCTTGCGTATCGACCGGCTTTCATTTCACCAATATGCTGTGCAGCATCGCATGGGTGAGCTGCCTGGTTTCCGCCAGTGCCGCCTCGACTTTTGCCGGGTCTTGCGGCAATGCTTCGAGCGCACCATACAGCATGCCCAGTATGATGCGCGCCAACCGCAGCGGATCGCCTTGCCTGACCAGTCCCAGTGCTTGCAAGCCGGCGACGGCCTGGATCATCGCGCCTAAGCCGTGGCGCTCGCGAATTTCCAGCCAGACTTCTGCTCCCAGCACAGCCGAGGCGTCGATCAAGCCGATCCTGCGTCCGCCGGGATCGAGGCCGGCTTCGAGCAGGGCATCGATCCCGGCAAGAAATGCCTCCCATGGATTTTTTCCTCGCCCCTGGGCTCGGGAACCGGCTTGCGCGACCAGCTTGACCAAGCTGCTGTCGAGTTCTTCGGCGACTGCCGCGAACAAGCCTTTCTTGTCGCCAAAGTGATGATACAAGGCGCCGGTCGTGACACCTGCCTCGGCGCATAAGGCGCCCAGCGAAGTGGCTTCATAGCCTTGGCTGCCAAACAGGCGCAGCCCTGCGGCAAGCAACGCAGCCTGGGTTGCTGCGGCATTTTCCTTGCGGCCGTCGCGTTTTGCTGTGGCTGGTTTGTTGGGGGCCTTGACCGGCTTTGTGCCTTCCTTCATTGCTAAAGACCTCATCTGGAATCCTGATTTGACAATTATAACGTAATTATGTATTGTAAAAAATCGGCTCCCAGATTGAAATTTCACCCCAAGGAGAACACGCATGCTACTCATCGCCAAAGTCCTCGCCGGCCTCGTATTGCTGATCCACGTCTACATCTTTCTGCTCGAAACGCTCTTGTTCAAGAGCCGCGGCCGCAAGGTATTTGGTTTGAGCGATACGCAGGCCGAGGTGATGGCGCCAGCCATGTTGAACCAGGGCTTCTACAACGGCTTCCTGGCGGCCGCGCTGGCGGTGGGTTTCCTGGCCACCGATCCGGTTCTCGGTAAAGCTTTTACCGTGTTCGGTTTGGCCTGTGTCGCGGTGGCCGGCATCGTCGGTGCGGCGACTGTGGGGATGCGCATCCTGTTCGTGCAAACCGTTCCTGCTGCTGCTGGTTTGGCTGCACTTTTCCTGGCCTGACGCTGCACGGGTACCGCGGCAAGATACCGCGCGTGTTCGTGACACCGATGATTCAAGAACGTGAATTTTCGATTGAAGGAAAGGGCAGTCCGAAAGCTTTGTTCTTTGCGCGAGATTGGTCTTAATAGGGAGGCAAGACGAGGTTTAGCGCCTGCTCCAGTAGATATCACACCCGGCGTGCTGTCCCTCCGCGACGGGGCCAGCGTTGGTCGTTGCAGCATGGCTCGCCATGCGTCCTCCTTCCCCTTGCTCGCGCCACCGAGGGACAGCAATCCAGGCGCGCTTTCTACCGGAGGAATAGGCGCTTAAACTATTCCCTGCAAAATAGTATCGATAACAGCTTTTCCAGTATTAAAGAGTATCAGAGGCAGGTGATAAATTACGGTCAGATGCTACCAGCATCCCAGACAATAAACGGAGACGCCCGCCATGAAACTGATTGCCCGTAGTGCTTTTTGCCTTGCCGTCCTCGGAGCCAGCCAAGCCACGCTGGCCACCGACCTGGTCATCGCCACCGTCAACAACGGCCACATGATCGAAATGCAAAAACTCGGCAAGTTCTTCGAACAAGCCAACCCCGACATCAAGCTCAAATGGGTCACCCTCGAAGAAGGCGTGCTGCGCCAGCGCCTCACCACCGACATCGCCACCAAGGGCGGCCAGTTCGACGTCATGACCATCGGCATGTACGAAGCCCCCATCTGGGGCAAGAAAGACTGGCTCGTCCAGCTTAAGCCCGACGCCAACTACGACGTCGACGACCTGCTGCCCTCCATCCGCGACGGCCTCTCGGTCGACGGCAAGCTCTACGCCGCCCCCTTCTACGGCGAAAGCTCCATGATCATGTACCGCAGCGACCTGGTCAAAAAAGCCGGCATGACCCTCGACGACCGCCCCACCTGGGCCCACCTGCGCGACGTCGCCGCCAAGATCCACGACCCCGCCAACGGCGTCTACGGCATCTGCCTGCGCGGCAAACCCGGCTGGGGCGACAACATGGCCTTGATCACCACCATCGCCAACTCCTACGGCGGCCAATGGTTCGACATGAAATGGCAACCCCAGCTCACCAGCAAGCCCTGGAAAGACGCCGTCGCCATGTACGTCGACCTGCTCAAGAACTATGGCCCCCCCGGCTCGGCCTCCAACAGCTTCAATGAAATCCTGGCGCTGTACAACGAAGGCAAATGCGGCATCTGGATCGACGCCACGATCGCCGCCTCCTTCATCACCGACCCCAAGCAAAGCAAGGTCGCCGACAAGGTCGCGTTTGCCCAATCGCCGATCGGGGTGACCGAGCGCGGGGCCAACTGGCTGTGGGCCTGGGCCCTGGCCATCCCGAAGAGCACCAGGAACGCCGAGGCGGCGCAGAAGTTCATCAACTGGGCTACGTCCAGGGACTACATCAAGCTGGTGGCCAAGGAAAGCAGCTGGGCCAACGTACCGACGGGCACGCGCAAATCGACCTATGCCAATGCGGAGTTCCAGAAGGCGGCCAAGTTTGCCGCGGCAGAAGGCAAGGCCTTGACGTCGGCGCGGCCGACCAAGAGCACCCTGCCGCCGTCGCCGTATGTGGGCGTGCAATTTGCATCGATCCCGGAATTCCAGTCCATCGGCGTGGCGGTGGGGCAGCAGATGAGCGCAGCCTTGCTGGGCAAGGTCACGGTCGACCAGGCGCTGGACATCTCGCAGCAGGCTGCCGACCGCGAGATGCGCAAGGGCGCCTACTACAAGTAGTTCCCCGCGATGGCGGCGTGCCATGCCGCCATCGCCAATCGTAACCGCGAGCCGCCGCCCTGCCCGCAGGCCGGCCTCCACCTGTACTCCGAGATATCCATGAAACGACTCATACCCCGGTCTCTATTGACCCCGGCTGTACTTGCCGTGGCCGTCATTTCGATCGTGCCGCTGCTCATTACGGTGTTTTATTCATTCGTCCGTTACAGCTTGCTGACGCACGGCGATTATGACTTCAACGGTCTACTGAATTTCCAGTTCTTCTTCACCGACAATGCATTTGTGCCGGCGCTCAAGAACACTTTCGTTCTGCTGTTTTCCATCATGGGCATTACGGTTGTGTTCGGCGCCGCCCTGGGTTTGCTGATCAATGAGGCGTTTCCCGGCCGCGCGATTGTTCGCGTGTTGTTGATTTCGCCTTTCCTGGTCATGCCGGCGGTGAATTCGCTGATGTGGAAAAACATGCTGCTCAATCCGATCTATGGATTGTTTGCGCAGGTGAACCGCTTTTTCGGCTTTGCCCCGATCGACTGGTTGTCCCAATATCCGCTGCTGTCGATCATCATGATGGTGTCATGGCAATGGCTGCCGTTCGCCTGCCTGATTTTCATGACCTCGCTGCAATCGATGGACCGCGAACAACTGGAAGCGGCCCGCATGGATGGCGCCAACTACCTGCAGCAGTTGCGTTATCTGTACATCCCGCATCTCGGGCGTGCCATCTCGGTGGTGATCATGATCGAAATGATTTTCCTGCTCTCGATCTTCGCTGAAATTTTCACGACCACCAGTGGCGGACCGGGCTTCGACACCACCACCATCACCTTCATGATTTATCAGCAGGCCTTGCTGGCTTACGACATGGGAGCCGCTTCCGCCGGTGCGTTGTTTGCCGTGCTGATCGCCAACATTGCTGCCTTTTTCCTGATGCGCATCATCGGCAGGAATCTCGCGAAATAAAAGGGAGATATACATTGAACAAATCAGCTTCGAATACGCACGCTGCAAGCGCCTGGTCTGCAGCGAATTCACTATCTTTCCAGGTAAAGGGGATATCCATGAACAAACTTGCGTTAATCGCGCGCACTGCGGCAGCTTGGTTTTTTGCGCTGCTGCTGTTCTTCCCGATTTTCTGGATCGGACTCATGGCGTTCAAGACCGAGGGACAAGCGATCGCGACGCCGCCGCTGCTGTTCTTCACGCCGACGCTGCAAAGCTTTGCCGACGTGATGGCGCGCGATAACTATTTCTGGTACGCGATGAATTCCCTGATCACCAGCGTGGCGTCCACTGCGCTCGGTTTGCTGATCGCCATTCCGGCCGCCTATTCGATGGCCTTCTTCCCGACCAGCGGCACCATCGGCTTGCTGAAATTCATGCTGAGCTCAAGGTATATGCCGGGAGTCGGCGCCCTGATGCCGATTTACATCTGCTATCAGTATTTCGGCCTGCTCGACACCCGCATCGGCCTGACGATCATGTTCATGCTGATGAACCTGCCGATCATGATCTGGCTGCTCTATACCAACATGAAAGAACTGCCGCGCGAAATTCTCGAAGCGGCGCGCATGGACGGCGCCGATCTGTGGGACGAGTTCCGCTATGTCGTGCTGCCCTTGTCGGTCGGCGGCATCGCGTCCACTGCTCTGGTGTGCATGGTGTGGTCGTGGAACGAGTCGTTCTGGTCCCTCAATCTGGGCGCGTCGAAGGCCGGCACGCTGGCATGGCTGATCACCTCGTATTCCAGTCCGGAAGGTTTGTTTTGGGCCAAGCTGTCGGCCGCGTCATTGATGGCGATCGCGCCGATCATGGCGCTCGGCTGGTTCTGCCAGAAGCAATTGGTGCAAGGGATGACCTTCGGCGCCGTGAAATAAGACCCAACCTGAGGAGGCCAGAGCAATTTTCGTAAAAGACCGCGAAAAAACTCTGACCCGCCTCTAATCGGAGGAGGTCAGAGTAATTTTTGTAAAAAGCCACGAAAAAACTCTGACCCGCCTTTCCAGTAAAAGCAAAGGACACGCATCATGGCTTATCTTCAATTAAGCAATATAGAAAAATATTTCGGCGACCATCAGGCGATCAAGGGAGTCGACCTGGAGATCGAGAAGGGCGAGTTCGTCGTCTTCGTCGGCCCTTCCGGCTGCGGCAAATCGACGCTGCTGCGCCTGATCGCCGGCCTTGAGCCGATCGACAAGGGCAACCTGTTCCTGGAGCGCCGCGACATCACCAGCCTGCCGTCGTCCAAGCGCGATCTCGCGATGGTGTTCCAGTCCTATGCGCTGTATCCGCATATGACGGTATTCGAGAACATGTCGTTCGCGCTGAAGCTGGCCGGCGTCGACCGCGCCGTGATCCGCGAGAAAGTCGACAAGGCGGCAGCCATCCTGGACCTCGGCAAATACCTGGACCGCACTCCCAAGGAATTGTCCGGCGGCCAGCGTCAGCGCGTCGCGATCGGCCGCTCCATCGTGCGCGATCCCAAGGTCTTTTTATTCGATGAGCCGCTGTCCAACCTGGATGCTGCGCTGCGCGTGCAAACCCGCATCGAGATCGCCAAGCTGCATCGCGAACTCGGCGCCACCTCGATCTACGTGACCCACGACCAGGTCGAGGCGATGACCCTGGCAGACCGCGTGGTGGTGCTGCGCGACGGCCGCATCGAACAGCATGGTTCGCCGCTGGAACTGTACGACCGTCCCGCCAATCGCTTCGTCGCCCAGTTCATCGGCACGCCGAGCATGAACGTGGTGCCGGCTTCGGGCTTGCCGCAATTGGCGGCCCTGGCCGGCAGCGCCGGACATGGCGACGGTTTCGTCGGCATCCGTCCCGAGCACGTCTACCTGGATGCGCCACAGCAAAACGGCTTGCCGGCCACGGTCGACATGGTCGAATCCCTGGGCGTCGAAACCTTGGTCTATGCACGCCTGGAAAACAACGTGCAGATCGTCTCGCGCGGCAGCGAGCGCTCCATGCTGCATCCGGGCGACCGCACCCGCCTGACATTCGACCAGAATTTTGTTCATCATTTCGACCGCCTCGGCAAAACCTGCGCGGTCGCCGGAAAAGGAATGCTGTGAAAAAGAACTTTAACCATGTAGCCGTCGCCGAAGCCCTTCAATTGAAGCAGGCCGCGCTCCCGCAACTATCGCCCCGCATGCCCGTGCCGGCCTATGACCGGAAAGCCGCGGCGCAAAGCATCGTGCATATCGGCGTCGGCGGCTTCTACCGCGCTCACCAGGCGGTATACCTGGACGATTTGCTGCACCTGCCCGGCCACGCGGAATGGGGATATTGCGGCGTCGGCTTGCTCAAGCATGATGCCCGCATCCGCGACGCCATGCTGTCGCAGGATTGCCTGTACAGCGTGATCGAACGCAGCGCGGCAGGCGACTTTCCGCGCGTGATCGGCTCGGTGCTGAATTTCCTCTACGCCCCGGACGATCCGGAAGCAGTGCTCGAAAAAATGGCCAGCCCGGAGTGCCGCATCGTCTCGCTCACCATTACCGAGGGCGGCTATTACATCAACCAGGGCAATGGCGAATTCGACCGCCATCATCCGGACATCGTGCACGATCTCGAACATCCACATGCGCCGCGCTGCTCCTTCGGCTACCTGGCCGAAGCATTGGACCGCCGACGCCGGCGCGGACTGGCGCCGTTCACGGTGATGTCGTGCGACAACCTGCAAAACAACGGCGACGTCACGCGCAAGATGCTGCTTGCCTTCACCGAGCTGCGCGACCCGGCTTTGAACAGGTGGCTGGCCGAGCACTGCGCTTTTCCGAACAGCATGGTGGACCGCATCACACCCGCCACCACCGACGAACACCGCGATCTGGTGAGAGACCGCTTCGAGATCGACGATGCCTGGCCGGTGATGACCGAACCGTTCAAGCAATGGGTGATCGAGGATCATTTTCCGGGCGGGCGGCCGGCCTGGGAACTGGTCGGCGCGCAGATGACCGCCGACGTGCTGCCTTATGAAAAAATGAAGCTGCGCCTGCTCAACGCCAGCCACCAGGCCTTGTGCTATATCGGCATGCTGCTCGGTTACGAGTACGCGCATGAAGCGATGGCCGACCCCTACATCAGGAAGCTGGTGCGCGGCATGATGGAAATCGAAGTCACGCCGCTGCTGCCCGAAGTGGCGGGCATTGACTTGAGCGAGTACAAGACGACGCTGATCGAGCGCTTCTCCAATCCGGCGATCCGGGATCAATTGTCGCGCATCGGCACCGAAGGGTCGGCGCGCATTCCCAAATTCGTCCTGCCCTCGATTCGCGAACAGCTGGAGCGCGGCGGGCCGATCAAGCTGCTCAGTTTTACCGTGGCTTGCTGGTTCCGCTATCTGACCGGCTTCGACGATCTGGGGAGGGCGCTGCCGATCAACGATCCGTTTGCCGAAAAATTGCGCGAAAACGCAGTCAAGGGCGGCGCCGATCCGCGCGCATTGCTGTCGATGCATGAACTGTTCGGCGATCTGTCGGATGCCCCGCGTTTCATCGAGCAGGTGGGCGAGGCCTTGTACAGCTTGTACGAGCAGGGCGCAAAACCAGCCTTGGAAAGCGCCCTCGCCGAGATTGAAAAGTAGGCTGAATTGCGCTGCGCTTCATCCATGTAATCCACGTAACGAAGACGCTAGCGCAGCCCGAACACCATTTGCTGGAAGCCACACCACCATGTATCTCGGCATCGACCTCGGCACTTCGGAAGTAAAAGTTCTCCTGAGCGACGGAGAACAGCGCATCGTGGCAAGCGCCCACGCGCCGCTGGCGATCGCGCGTCCGCAGCCGCTGCGGTCGGAACAGCATCCGGCCGACTGGTGGCAAGCGACGCAAACGGCGATCGCCGCGATTCAGGCTAGCCATCCGCATGAACTGGCCGCGCTGCGCGGCATCGGCCTGTCGGGCCGGATGCATGGTGCGGTGCTGCTCGATGCGGCCGGTCAAGCGCTGCGTCCGGCCATTCTCTGGAACGACGTGCGCGCGGCTACGGTTTGCCGCGCACCCGCAGTCGTGGGCATCGCCGAGCCGAGGGCCGATTGTCCTGCAGCTTTGATGCCGCGCTATGAACGTTATCGCAAGCTCTACGCGAACCTGAAAAACTTGTTTTGAAACGGCTGTTTTTCGCTGCACTGCGAAATTTCATGGAGACTGAATCATGCCGCGAAAGATCGTTCATCACGCCTTGCAGTGGGAACACGATCGGTTGCGCGATGCCACCGAAGGTTTCGAACCCAAAGGATCTTACGGTTTCATCCGTTACCTGGAGCATGGAATCCCGAATTCGCTGGTGCGCTGGCACTACCATGAAGAATACGAACTGCACCTGATCCTTGAGACCAGCGGCAAGGTCTTTGTCGGCGACTATATCGGGCAATTTTCCCCCGGCCACCTGGTGTTGACCGGCCCCAGGGTGCCGCACAACTGGGTCTCGATGGACCCGCCGCCGGAGGGGGTGAAATTACGCGACATGGCGCTCCACTTTTCCCATGCGCCGCTGGAATTGCTGGGAACTGCAATCCCTGAACTGAGAGTTATCTTTCCGCTGTTGAACCGTTCGTTGCACGGCATCGAATTTTTCGGAATGAGCGATCGTGCATTGCAGCATTTCAGTCGCATCCGCAATACAAATGGGTTGCCGCGCTTCATTGAATTTCTCGCTTTTCTCGGCGAGTTGGCGCAAAGTAGCGATTACCAATTGCTGTCGACCGTGCAGTTGCAATCCTTTGACGACGATACAACGCTGGCGCGCATCAGTTCGGCGATCAACTTCATTTTGCAGCACTACAGCAGCCAGTTTTCGATGGGAGAATTATCGCAAGAGCTTGGCATGTCGGAGAGTAAATTCTCCCGCTTTTTCCGCAGCGCGACCGGCAACAGTTTCACCGATTTCGTCAATCGCCTGCGCATCAACAAGGCCTGCCAACTCTTGATGGAGACCGATCACTACATTACAAATGTCTGCTACGACGTCGGCTTCAACAATGTCGCGAATTTCAACCGGAGGTTTTTGGAATTGAAGGGCATGACGCCCAAGGAATTCAGGCTTCACGCCCATGGCAGATTCGGTGCATGAACACCGGGCTTACAAACGGAGGCACAGACATCATGGCTGCAATACCACAGAACAGAGGCATTGATCCAGAGCGCAGGCTGCACGGCAAAACCCCTGAACTCGAACGCAGAAGTTATGACGGTCTGATGCGCTATCTTGAGCATGGCTATCCCAGCCCCTTGGTGCGCTGGCACTGCCATGAGGAATACGAACTGCACTTGATCGTCTCGACCAGCGGCAAGCTGTTCGTCGGAGACTACATCGGCGAATTCGCACCGGGACATTTGGTGCTGACCGGACCGCGCCTGCCGCACAACTGGATTTCCAGCGGCGGCGTTCCGCCGGAAGGGGTTGCATTGCGCGACATGGTGTTGCAGTTTGCGCATGATCCGCTGGAACAGGCGGCAAAAAACATTCCGGAACTGCGTGAGATCCTGCCCTTGCTGGAACTCTCGACCTACGGCGTCGAATTCCTCGATTTTGGCGCGCAAGCGGAACAGCATTTCCTGCGCATACGCGAGACCAGCGGCACGGAACGTTTTGCCGAATTCCTGAAATTCATTTGCAAGCTGGCGCGCACGACCAATTATCGGCTGCTGTCGAGCGTGAAGCTGCAGTCCTTCGAGAACGACGCGGAACTGGCGAAGATCAATACCGTGCTCAACTACATTACTGAAAATTATTGCAACCCGATGTCGGCCGAAATGCTGGCGGAGAAGCTCGGCATGTCGCTCAGTAAATTCTCGCGCTTTTTTCGCAAGGCCACCGGCAACAGCTTTACCGATTTCGTGAGCCGGATCCGCATCAACAAGGCGTGCCAGTTGCTGATGAATACCGACCAGTACGTGACCAACGTCTGCTACGACGTCGGCTTCAACAATGTCGCCAACTTCAACCGGCGCTTTTTGCAATTGAAAGGCGTCACGCCAAAGGAGTACCGGCGCAAGGCGGACGGCCGGTTCGGCGACCAGCCATAGTTTTTTATCACAGGGATTGCGCTGCTCCAGGTCATCCCAGCGGACGCTGGGACCCAGGGTCTTTTGTTGCCGACAGTTGGCTGATAAGCGCTATGGGCTTGTTGCGAAAGTCCCTGGGCACCAGCGTCCGCTGGGATGACACGTATGGCATTTTTTGAAACATCAAATAGCTACACCATGAGGACAACATGATTGCAACAATCGGCGAAGCATTGGTTGATTTGATCGAACAGGCAGATGGGCGTTTTCAGGCCTGCCTCGGCGGGTCGGTATGTAATTTCACGCTGGGCCTGGCGCGCCAGGGTCTCGCGGCGACTTATCTCAATCCATTGTCTGCCGACAAATTCGGCAAGAAATTCTTGTCCCTGCTGTCGGACAACGGCGTCAAGTTCGGCAGCCCTGCCGCCAGTCCCTTGCCGACCGCGTTGGCTGTCGTCAGCCTCGATGCGCACGGTTCGCCCAGCTATGCTTTTTACCGCGAGGCGGTGGCCGATCGCGATGCCAGCGAAGAGGATTTGCTCGATCGCCTGCCCGACGGCCTGGCATTACTGCATACCGGCGGCTTGGCCTTGGTGCCGGACGACATGGTAAAAATTCTGGCGGCGATACGCACGGCAAAAGTGCGCGGCGCGATCGTGTCGATCGATGCCAACCTGCGGCCGATGGTGGTCAAGCAGACCGATGAATATATCAAGGGCGTGCGGCTCGCAATCCGGCAGGCGCATATCGTCAAGGTGAGCGACGAAGACTTGGCGATACTCGGCATGGACAATGCGAACCTGGACGAACTGGCCGAAATCCTGTTCGACGATTCGACTGTGCAATTGATCGCTTTCACACGCGGCGCGGGAGGCGCGGCATTGCTGACGCGCACCTGCCGGGTCGAACTGCCGGTGCCGCGCAACCTGAAAGTGGTCGACACGGTCGGCGCCGGCGATTGCTTTCATGCCGGCCTGATCGCCTATCTGCAGCGCATGGCGAAAGCCAGCACCGTGAGTGACCTGGAACAGCTCGACCGGCCCATGCTGGAAGCGGCGCTGCAGCACGCGATTTGCTCCGCCAGCCTGAACATCATGCGCGCCGGCTGCGATCCTGCGACATGGGAGCAGGTGGTGCAGTTCAAGACATCACTGATGCAATAAGGCTTGTATAACCAAGCTATTGAGAATTACGTAATACACGTAATACATGACCGCCAGCATGGTGTAACAAGGCGGGTGCAACCCCATAGGCGCTAACGTTGACTGGTAATAAGTCTTGGTTCCCTCCCCCTGAAGGGGAGGGGGCCGGAAGGGAACGTCCAAAGGTTGGCGCCTATGGGGTTGTCCCCCCTTGCCTGGAGGCTGTCATCAATTCTGTAAACATCAATAGGTGGAAAGAATGCGAATGACGAAGCTGCGGCACTATTTGCCGGCCGCCACAATTGCCTTGTCCATGCTGTGTCCGGCCGGCTCGGCGTGCGCCGAAGAACTGGTGTCCCTGGTCGCCGGCGAGTATCCGCCGTATATCGGCGCAGGTCTACCGGACAAGGGCTATGTATTCGAACTGGTGCAGGAGGCCTTCAAGCGCCGCGGCTATCACACCCGCATCCAGTTCTATCCATGGGCTCGGGCCACCATGATGGCAAGTCAGGGTGAAGTCGACGGCCTGATCCCGGCGCACGACGACAATAAGCCTGAGCAGAGTGCAAGTTTCGTCTACTCCAATCCTTTTCCCGGCGGGATCACCGGCCTGCTCAAGCGCAAATCGCTGCAAGCGGGCTACTCGAAAGAAGAGAGCAAAGACCAGGCAGCGCTTTTCAAATCCCTGAAACCCTATCGCTTCGGCGCGGTGCGCAGCGGGGTCTCGCTGCCGGCCTTCGATGAAGCGCAATTTCTCGGCAAGGAAATGAGCAATGGCGATCTGCAGAATCTCGACAAATTGGAGGCCGAGCGAATCGATTTCGCGCTGATCGACAAGTACAGCGCGGCCGACCAGATGGTGGGGCAGCGTCCGCACCTGATCGGCAAACTCGAATTCATGACGCCGCCGCTGGCGCAGCGGGACTTCTACGTCGCGTTCTCGCCCAAAGGCGGCCGGCATGTCCAATTGGCGGCCGCATTCAACCAAGGCCTGGATGAGATGACTCGCGACGGCGGCCTGGCGAAAATCCTGGAGAAGCATGGCCTGTTCCCGCCGAAAAAAGCCAAACCGGGCAAAGTGCAGCTCACCATCGGGACCGTCAACAACAGCGACATGCTGGTGATGCAGCGCCTGTCCAAGGACTTTGAAAAGCAGTATCCGGGCATCGAACTGGAGTGGCGCGTGCTCGATGAAAACACCTTGCGCCTGCGTTTGCTGAGCGACCTCGCGATCTCCGACGGCCAATTCGACGTCATGACGATCGGCACCTACGAAGCTCCAATCTGGGCCAAGCAGGGATGGCTCGCGCCGCTGCAGGAGCTCCCGGAAAAATACGACGTCGACGATTTGCTGTCGAGCGTGCGTGCAGGTCTCTCCTATAACGGACAACTTTTCGCCGTGCCGTTTTACGCCGAAAGTTCGATGACTTTCTACCGCAAGGATTTGTTCGCCAAGGCCGGGATCGCGATGCCGGCCAAGCCCAGTTATGAGGACATCCGAAGATTCGCCGCGAAGATCCACGATGCCAATGCGGGCGTGTACGGCATCTGCCTGCGCGGCAAACCGGGCTGGGGAGAAAACATGGCATTTCTCACCACCTTGGTCAATGCCTACGGCGGGCGCTGGTTCGACGAATCCTGGCGCCCCGAACTGGATTCTGCACACTGGGAAAAAGCGATCGCCTTCTACAAGGACTTGCTCGGAAAATACGGTCCGCCGCATGTCGAGCGCAATGGGTTCAACGAGAACCTGGCGCTGTTTTCAGAAGGGCATTGCGGCATCTGGATCGACGCCACCGTCGCCGCCGGCATGTTGTTCGACCCGAAGCGTTCGAAGTTTGCCGGACAACTGGGATATGTGGCGGCCCCAGGCGCGCTGACCGCGAAAGGCAGCGCCTGGCTGTGGAGCTGGGCCTTGGCCATCCCGAATTCGTCGACCCATAAAAAAGAGGCAAAAGAGTTCATCGCATGGGCGACCTCGAAAGGCTATATCCAGACCGTCGCCAAGAATTTCGGCTGGGTTGCGGTCCCGCCGGGCACGCGCAAATCCACCTATGCCAATGGCAACTACGTGAAGGCGGCGCCGTTCGCGCAATTCGTGCTGAACGCGATCGAGAGCGCCGATGTGAAGAACTCCACCATGAAGCCGAAGCCGTATGTCGGGATTCAATATGCCGGGATTCCTGAATTTCCGGCGATCGGCAACCAGGTCGGCGCCGAAATGGCCAGGATGCTGCGCGGCGAGCAATCGGTGAAAGAGGCGCTGGGGCGCTCGCAGACTTTTACGATGGAGCAGATGAGAAATTCGGGGTATGTAAAGTAAGGCGCGGCGTCCGGGCGCTGCGCCTGGCCTAGCGCAAAATCGGCAGCCTTTGCCGCATAATACGGGGCAATCTCTTTTGCTGCCGGTGCCATGTACACCCATTTTTTCAGGCTGAATCAAAATCCGTTTTCCATCGCGCCCGACCCTCGCTTCCTGTTCATGAGCGAGCGCCATCGCGAGGCCTTGGCGCATCTGCTGTACGGCGTCGGCCGCGGTGGCGGGTTTGTGCTGTTGACCGGTGAAATCGGCGCCGGCAAGACCACGATCTGCCGCTGCTTCCTGGAGCAGATTCCGGCCAATTGCAGGGTCGCCTATATCTTCAATCCGGAGTTGACGGTAGCGGAGCTGCTCGAATCGATATGCGATGAATTCCGCATCGAATTGCCGCAAGTTCAACGCGGCGCCGCAACGGTTAAAGACTATGTCGATGCATTGAACCGCTACCTGCTGGCGTCACATGCGGAAGGTTGGAACAACGTGCTCATCATCGATGAAGCGCAAAACCTGTCGGCCGGCGTGCTGGAGCAATTGCGCCTGCTGACCAACCTGGAAACCAGTCAATCCAAGCTGCTGCAAATCATCCTGATAGGACAGCCGGAATTGCGCGCCATGCTGGCCCGGCCCGAGCTGGAACAACTGGCGCAGCGCGTCATCGCGCGCTACCACCTCGACGCGCTGTCGGCGCAGGAAACCGTTCGTTACATCCAGCATCGCCTTGCGGTCGCCGGTCTGCTCGATCGATCGCCATTTCAGGCGCGGCGTGTGCGGCAGATTCACCGGTTGACCGGCGGCGTGCCGCGCCGCGTCAATCTGCTGTGCGACCGCGCGCTGCTCGGCGCCTACGTGGAAGACCGGCATCAGGTGGACCGGCGGATTTTGAAGAAGGCGGCGGCCGAGATTTTCGGCCAGGAGAGCGCTGCCGCGGCCTTCACGATGCGGCGTTGGCGCATCGGCTTGCTGGGGCTCTTGGCCGGCGCCGGCATCGCCGCTGCGGTCTGGGCGGCAAGTCATGGCTTTCGCCCCGAGCCCTCCAAGATGGCATCGGCCCAGGCGGTAGCGGAGCGCGCCGTTGCCGCGGCAAAGCCATCCCAGCCCGCGCCAGTTGCACCGGCCCCCGCTCTGCCGTTAGCGCAATCGAACGCTGCCATTGCCGGCGATGCCAGCGATGAAAAAACCATTTACAAGGACTTGGCCGCCTTGTGGGACGTATCGCTCGCGGACGGCGCATCGTGTCAGGCGGCATTGGAAAAAGACTTGCATTGCTATCGCAGCAATCGTGGTCTTGCGCTGCTGCGCGAGTTGGATCGTCCGGCGATTCTCACGCTGTATGAAGAAAGCGGCGCTGCTTACCCCGCGCTTCTAACCGCTTTGAGCAAGACCAGCGCCACCTTGCATATCGCCGGCGCGAATCAAACCGTCGGCCTGCCGGCGCTTGCCCGTAAATTCCGCGGCGAATTCACCACCTTTTGGCGCGCGCCGCAAAGCCTCCGGGAAAAAATCGGCAGCGGCGATCGCGGTCCGGACGTCGATTGGCTGGCTGCGCAATTGGCGAAATTGAATGGCGCCGGAGCAGGAGCGTGGGCCGCGGGCCAGCCATACGATCAGGCGTTGACAGCGCAGGTGCGTGAATTCCAGTTGGCGCAAGGCCTGGAGGCGGACGGCGTGGCCGGCCCTAAAACCCTCATGTATCTCAATAGCGCAGCCGGCATCAAGGAGCCGCATCTGCTCGACAGTGCACCGGCCGCCAAGCCGGCGATAGAAAAATAATCATGTCCTATATTCTCGACGCATTAAAAAAAGCGGAATCGGAACGCAAGCTGGGTTCGGTGCCGACCATCCATGCGCATGGCCCCGCCTCGCTGGCGGAACGGCGCGCCCAGCCAAATCGGCGGTGGATATGGAGCGCGCTGCTTGTGTTGCCGTTCATGGGCGGCGTGTTGGTTTGGTTGTACTTTCGCCAGTCCGCGCTGCCGCCTCCGCCAGCCGTGAAAGCACAACTGTCCGCACAAACTATGCCCGTCGTCGCGGCGCAATCGCGGGCGCCCGTCATGCCGCAGTCGGAAAATCTGCAAGAGGCGGCGCCAGCCCGGACGGGGGCCGCACTGCCGGCAGCCGCAGCGAGCAAGACGGAACTGCCCAAGCTTGCGTCCTCTGAGCCGCGACCGGAAAACGGGGAACAGAGACGCGCCGACAGAGAGAGCGGCGATAAGGCGCGCACGGCAGTCCCGTCCCTTGCCTCACAACCTGCCGCCGCCGAAGTGCCGATGCTGCATGAACTGCCGGAAAACATCCAGCGCGCCATTCCCGCCATGGTAATCGGCGGCTATCTCTATGCCCCCGACCCGGCAGCGCGCTCGGTGGTCGTCAACAATAAATTTCTACGCGAAGGCGACGAAGCCGCGCCGGAAATCATGCTGGAAAAGCTGCTGCCGAAAGAGGCGATTTTCAGTTACAGAGGATATCGTTACCGCCTCTCTTACACACAGAATGGAGCAGGCCGATAAGAGCAGCTGGGCATTTCTAAGAAACCGATTTGCTATACGCGTAGAACACTTCGTCGCGTACCCATCCCATGGATTCATAGAGCGATTGCGCCGAGATCTTTGATAGAGGCGAGGCGGATAGAGAGAGTTCATCGAGGTATTAATAGTCTGGAATTTGTTGTGCTTATGTATAGCGCTTCACGGTTTAAGCGCGCCGATTGCACTGTCGGCATGCCTCTCAAATGTGGTTTGCATGAAGCTCTGCAAAATAGTACCGAGACTAGATTTCCCAGTATCAAGAAGTATCGAGGGCCGATGATAAATTGTATCCGTGCTGATAAACAGCATATTAAAAATCCACGGAGACATTCAATATGAAACGCCTCGCATACAGCGCTCTCTTCCTCAGCCTCCTCGGCGCCAGCCAAGCCACGCTGGCCACCGACCTGGTCATCGCCACCGTCAACAACGGCCACATGATCGAAATGCAAAAACTCGGCAAGTTCTTCGAACAAGCCAACCCCGACATCAAGCTCAAATGGGTCACCCTCGAAGAAGGCGTGCTGCGCCAGCGCCTCACCACCGACATCGCCACCAAGGGCGGCCAGTTCGACGTCATGACCATCGGCATGTACGAAGCCCCCATCTGGGGCAAGAAAGACTGGCTCGTCCAGCTTAAGCCCGACGCCAACTACGACGTCGACGACCTGCTGCCCTCCATCCGCGACGGCCTCTCGGTCGACGGCAAGCTCTACGCCGCCCCCTTCTACGGCGAAAGCTCCATGATCATGTACCGCAGCGACCTGGTCAAAAAAGCCGGCATGACCCTCGACGACCGCCCCACCTGGGCCCACCTGCGCGACGTCGCCGCCAAGATCCACGACCCCGCCAACGGCGTCTACGGCATCTGCCTGCGCGGCAAACCCGGCTGGGGCGACAACATGGCCTTGATCACCACCATCGCCAACTCCTACGGCGGCCAATGGTTCGACATGAAATGGCAACCCCAGCTCACCAGCAAGCCCTGGAAAGACGCCGTCGCCATGTACGTCGACCTGCTCAAGAACTATGGCCCCCCCGGCTCGGCCTCCAACAGCTTCAATGAAATCCTGGCGCTGTACAACGAAGGCAAATGCGGCATCTGGATCGACGCCACGATCGCCGCCTCCTTCATCACCGACCCCAAGCAAAGCAAGGTCGCCGACAAGGTCGCGTTTGCCCAATCGCCGATCGGGGTGACCGAGCGCGGGGCCAACTGGCTGTGGGCCTGGGCCCTGGCCATCCCGAAGAGCACCAGGAACGCCGAGGCGGCGCAGAAGTTCATCAACTGGGCTACGTCCAGGGACTACATCAAGCTGGTGGCCAAGGAAAGCAGCTGGGCCAACGTACCGACGGGCACGCGCAAATCGACCTATGCCAATGCGGAGTTCCAGAAGGCGGCCAAGTTTGCCGCGGCAGAAGGCAAGGCCTTGACGTCGGCGCGGCCGACCAAGAGCACCCTGCCGCCGTCGCCGTATGTGGGCGTGCAATTTGCATCGATCCCGGAATTCCAGTCCATCGGCGTGGCGGTGGGGCAGCAGATGAGCGCAGCCTTGCTGGGCAAGGTCACGGTCGACCAGGCGCTGGACATCTCGCAGCAGGCTGCCGACCGCGAGATGCGCAAGGGTGGTTACTACAAGTAAGACAGACAGGGAAGACTGGCCGGGATATGCCCGGATGAGCTGCGGACTGATGCATCGTTTGCGGCCCGACCTGGCTGATCGAGCATTCTCACACGATTCGAATTTGCGCTTGTTCGGCGCCAGGGGAAGGCCTTGCCTGCTCACTTTGCGGATATCGAATCGTGCCTGAATCGCAGTCAATTTTAGAGCCGGGGGAATCTGCTCAAAAAATGCATTTTGAAAAAACGATGTGTTGCGAAAACGGTTTCCCTGGTAAAGCCCTGCTCGCAAAGCATTGGCATTACCACACTCATCGAAAATGAGACACCACCATCGGCGCTGCCTCCGGCATGAAGGAACAGACCGATTTCATTAATACAAAAAGGAGAGATAAAAATGAACGCAAATACAAAACGCTTGATACCCGGCACCTGTTTGCTGTCGACCGTCGCAGTGCTGGGCCTGACCTTCGGTATGACTCCCCAGGCTTCGGCACAATCCAATGTCACCATTTACGGTGCGGTATCGCAGGCGCTGACCAAGTCTTCGGGAAAGACAGTCGCGCTGGATACGCCCAGCTTCGGCAGCTACATCGGGTTCAAGGGCGTAGAAGATCTGGGCGGCGGCTTGTCAGCGTACTTCGACATGCGCAATAATTTCCTGGCTGATACCGGCGCACAAAATGGCGACGTTCTCTGGGGGGAAAAGTCGTTTGTCGGTTTGCAAGGCGGCTTCGGCAAAGTCCAATTCGGCCGCTTCCTTAACGCCTACGATGACATCAGCTTCAAGGCGATCGGCGATTCCGTCGCTGCGCAACATGGCGTCGGTTATTCAGGACGGGACGACAACACCATTGGCTATTATTCGCCTAATTTCAACGGTCTGACATTTACCCTAACGACTTCATTGAAGGAAGGCAAGGACACGAATAGTAACGTCAGCTCGGTGAACGTGAAATATGTAAATGGCCCGCTGGTGGTTGCGCTTGCCCATGAACATGCAGAGAAAAAAGTCGGCACCATGCACAATACGACCCTGATCGGCGGCAGCTACGATTTCGGTTCGGTCAAACTCTTGAGTGATTACGCAAAAGCATCCAACGGCAGCGATGAAAGCAACTTCCGCATTGGCGTGGCTGTTCCGGTCGGCGCAGGTTCGCTGAAGGCTGCCTTTACCAAGGGCAAGAATGCTCCCGATGGTTTTGATCGCCAATTCGGCCTGGGCTACTGGCACAACCTGAGCAAGCGTACCTTCCTGTTCACCGACGTCAACTCGACAAAAAATTCCATCACCGGTACCACGACTTCGTTTGACGTCGGTATCAATCACAGTTTTTAATGCCGTCTATCGATTCGATTTCCGCAGCCGTCGTCGCCGCAACGGCTGCGGATATTCGTAATCAACGCTACATCGCAATACGGCCGCGCTCGGCTTGAAAAAATTCAGAGGCAGTGGTTTGGCGTCGCTTTATCAGCGGCGCTTTTTTTTGCGCATGGATTCCAGCTGGTGAAGCGTCAGGAGTCGCGCCTGTTTCCCCTTTCCCGCGTGCGGGAGAGGGGAAACAGGCGCAACTACATTTCTATACATCTTCTGGGGTAATGTTGGATCGACTTCCGCATCGTGCGCTTCAGCGCCGGCATTGAGAAAAAAACGCGCGGATCGAATTGATAAATGACGGCGTACCACACGCACCTCATGTATCGTTGGAGGCCAAAGTGGAGTCCGGTTCAGATCCGCGCCAAGGAGGAGACTACAATCGCTACTCTGAAAAAATGCCGACCAGCGAAGCGGCCGGCAAGCACTGCACTACGACTACCTGATATCCACTCACCACTAAGCGTCAACCAGGCAACTGCGTTGCTGCCACCGGCGCCGTCTTGCTGCATGACGGCGTGTGCCGGGCAGTACCGGCACAGATGTTTCCCGGAATTTCACTGCAAAAAACTATTTGCCATGCGCTCCTTTGCGCATTTCCCGTTCCGCCGCCTGTTGGGACGCCTCGAGCGCCTTTTCCACCGTAATGGTTCCAGCCAGCGCCGAACTCAGTTCCTGGCCGACCGCATTGCCGATGCTTTGGAACTCCGGAATGGCGGCGAACTGGACGCCGAGGTAAGGCGATTTCGGCAAGGTGCTGCGTTTCGGATCGGCCGAGTAGATGGCTTTTAATTCCGCCGATCCGTAGCGGGTCACCCGCCTGAAACTCTTGTTGCCATAGGTCGATTTGCGCGTGCCGGTCGGTACGTTGTTCCAGCCGGATTCTTTCCCGACCAATTCGATGTAAGCCCGAGAGGTGCCCCAGTTGATGAATTTTTGTGCAGCATCGACTTTGCGCGAACTTTTCGGAATCGCTAGGGCCCAGGCCCATAGCCAACTCGCGCCGCGCTCGGTTTCCGCCACCGGCGACTGGGCGAATCCGACCTTGTCGGCGACCTTGCTTTGCCTTGCGTCAGTGATGAAGGAAGCCGCTACGGTCGCATCGATCCAGATGCCGCATTTGCCGGCGTTGAACAGGGTGAGGATTTCGTTGAAACTGTTGGCCGACGAGTTGGGCGGTCCATAATCCTTGAGCAGGCGGACATAGAAATTGACGGCATCTTTCCACGGCTGCGTGTTCAGTTGCGGTTGCCATTTCATGTCGAACCACTGTCCGCCGAAGGTATTGACCATGGTCGAAATCAGCGCCATGTTGTCGCCCCAGCCGGGCTTTCCGCGCAGGCAGATGCCGTAGACGCCGTTGGCCGGATCGTGGATTTTCGATGCGACTTCACGCAGGTATTGCCAAGTCGGCCGGTCGTAAATTTTCATGCCGGCTTTCGCGACCAGGTCTTCCCGGTACATGATCATCGAGCCTTCGCCGTAAAACGGCGCGGCATACAATTTGTCGTCGACCGAGAGGCCAGCGCGAATACGCGGCAGCAGATCGTCGATATCGTAGCTTGCATCCGGTTTGAATTCGACCAGCCAATCGCGCTTGCCCCAGATCGGCGTCTCATACATGCCGATGGTGACCACATCGAACTGCCCGGTTTTTGCTTCGATGTCGGCGGTGACGCGCTGGCGCAAGACGCTTTCTTCCAGCGTCACCCACTTGAGCTTGATGTCGGGATTGTCTTTCTCGAAGAATTTTCCGAGCTTTTGCATTTCGACCATGTGGCCGTTGTTGACGGTGGCGATCACGAGATCGGTGGCGGCGAGTGCGGGTTGGAACGCGCCCAGCGCGCAAAGGGATAGCGCGCACCTGGTGAGAGTTGTCATGAGATGTCTCCGCTTTATTGTATTGATGCTTTCTAGCACCATGGTCACAATTTATCATCCGGCACTTATGCCAATTGATACGGAGCAATCTAAATACAATACTTTTGATCAGGAAATAGAAAAGAAAGAGGGCGTCATAGCGCAGCGATGCAGGCGCTCAGCCTGCACGCAGATGAGGACTCTCCTTTCATTCAGTCAGCAACCTTATCTGAAGGAAAGCGCAGCGATTCGCGCAACAGTGCGCCCATCGGCATGCCGAGATTCACATTCCTGGGCGGTATTGGGCGCTGGAACCACTTGTCGTACAGCTTGTAGATGTCGCCGCTATCGATGATGCGGGCCATTTCGGCATCGACTATTTTTTTCAATTCGATATCGTTTTTCGACAGCATCACCGCATACGGTTCCACCGTCAGCAAATCACCCACCACGGCGAAGTCGCCCGGTGTTTTCGCGTTGGCGCGCAAGCCGTATAGCAATACGTCGTCCATCGCAAAGGCATCGGCCCGCCCCTGTTCCACCATCTTGAAGGATTCGCCATGATCCAGCGCTTCGATCAGCGTGATGTTCAGACTGCGCACGTCGTTGCGTTGCGTCAGCGAGCGCGCGTTGGTCGTCCCCTTGGTGGTGACGACAGTTTTGCCGCGCAGGTCCGCCCAGTTTTTGATGCCGGAATTGCTCTTGACCAGCATTCTGGCGCCGGCGATGAAATAAGGAATCGTGTAGCTGACCTGCTTGCGCCGTTCGGCGGTGTTGGTGGTCGAGCCGCATTCCAGATCCGCCTTGCCATTCACGATCGCCGGTATCCTGGTCGATGAAGTGACTTGGACGAACTGCACTTTCAGGTCGGGACGCTTCAACTGAATCCTGATCGCCCCGGCGATGCGCATGCATATGTCGATTGCATACCCGGTTGCTTGCCTGTCGTTGTCCAGGAATGAGAACGGCACGGAAGCGTCTCGATGCGCGATTGTGATCTTGCCGGATTGTTGTATGCGTTCCAGTACTTCGCCCGCCCATGCAGCCGACAGCGTCCCGGCCAACGCAAGCGCCAGCAGTCCGTTTTCCGCGATGATTTTTGCTGTCTTGGGATTCATGCTTTCTCCTGTGGATATTGCCGGCCGGCGTGCGGCGGTATCGGTGCGCAGAGCACACCCTGCATTGCTTCGCAAAGCGCTATAGGGAAATCGTTCGATGGTGCAGATCGGTCATGCCATTTCTGCATGGCTGCGCGCCAGGTGATTCCACAAGCGGTCGAGCAACGGTCTCCTGCGTTCGCGGTCGCGGTAGATGCGCACCTTCATGTCGCCGCACCACAGCCTGCTCAGGTTGGCATTGGCGGCCTGTCCCGGATCGATCGCCAGCGCCAGCCGTCCATCGGCCAACTCCTGCTCCACCGCGCTGCCCGGCAGCCACGCGATGCCATGCCCCTGCAGCGCCATCATCTTCAAACCTTCGGCCAAGTCCGCCTCGAAGCGGCGAAACAGATGGACCGGCGCCGGACACTCGTTCAACACTTTCTCGACGATGCGGCCGAGCGACGTGCTCGAGGAATAGCATAGAAAGGGAAGCGGCTTGCCGGTCGTACCGGGCAGCGTGAAAACCGGCCGGCCCTTGGCATCGGCTTTGGCGTAGGGACGGATCGATTCGGTTCCGGCCACCAGCATTTCATAGCGCTGGGTATCGAGTTCGATCGACTGGTAGGCATGGTGGTAGCACAGCATCAGGTCGCAATTGCCGTCCACCAGCGCCATGACGGCATCGTGCACATTGCTGGCTTCCAGGCGCACCGCCATCGTGCCGGTGACTTTTTCGATTTCACTCAACCATTTCGGGAAATACGTCAGCGACAAGGTATGCGGCATCGCGAAACGCATCGCCGCCTGCGTATCGGCGACCTGGCCTCTCAACATGGCGCGCGAGTAGAGCGTGTG
Organism: uncultured Burkholderiales bacterium; assembly: GCA_966211965.1. Taxonomy (GTDB): domain Bacteria; phylum Pseudomonadota; class Gammaproteobacteria; order Burkholderiales; family Burkholderiaceae_D; genus CBIHON01. The sequence continues at coordinate 84,744 of CBIHON010000002.1, forward strand.
CTCCAGCATCTCCTTGGCCTGCACCAGGAACATCTTGCCGGCCGGCGTCAGTTGCGTCGGATAGGCGCTGCGGTCGAACAGTTCCGCACCGAGCCAGTTTTCCAGCGCGCGGATGCGGCGTGAAAACGCAGGTTGCGTGACGTTGCGCAGCCTGGCCGAGAGAGTGAAATTCAAGGTTTCGGCAATCGATAAAAAATCTTCTATCCACTTTATTTCCATCTCGCTCCACCCCGGACAATCTCGCTTTTTTGAGAAGAACAGTCTTTCCTGTGTGAAACCAGTATAGGCAAGCCATCCGCGTATGTCCCATGCCGTTTTGGCATCGGGATGAATCCCAGCTGTAAAATGCCATTGGATTTCGATATACCCGAACTGCAACGATGCCTGCCCATGAACGAACAAAAACATGAATTCCAGGATGCCGAGCATCCGATCGATCCCGAGGTGCGCGCCGAAATCGAGGCGACGCTATTGCGCGTGGAGCGTGAGCATGCGGTCAAGGTGCTGTTTGCCTGCGAGTCGGGCAGCCGCGGCTGGGGCTTTGCCTCGCCCGACAGCGATTACGACGTGCGCTTTATTTACGTCCACCATCCGGACTGGTATTTGACCGTGTTCCCCGGGCGGGACGTGATCGAACTGCCGGTCAACGAGGTCTACGACGTCAGCGGCTGGGATTTGCGCAAGGCGCTCGGGTTGCTGCGCAACGGCAATGCGACCCTGGTGGAATGGCTGTCCTCGCCGGTCGTGTACAAGGCGGATCAAGACTTCCTGTGGGCGGTGCGGGCAGCGGCGCAGCAGGTGCATCGGCCCGAGCGCGCCTTCCATCACTACCTGCACATGGCGACCAAGAATTATCGCGAGTATCTGCGCGGCGACTTGGTGCGTCTGAAAAAATACCTGTACGTGCTGCGGCCCTTGCTGGCTTGCCTATGGATTGAGCAGCAGCGCGGTCCGGTGCCGATGCGTTTTCAGGATCTGGTCGATGCAATCGTCGTCGATCAAGGCTTGAAAGCCGCGATTGCCGAACTGCTGGTCATCAAGCGCCGCGCGAAGGAATCCGAACAGGGATCGGCGATGCCGGCGATTAACCGGTTTCTGGAACTTCACCTCGCGCGTTTGAACCATGGCGCTGCGCCTGCCAAGGATGATGAGCAGAATTTCACGGTGCTGGATCGATTGTTGCGGGATACGGTGATGGGGCAAGACTAGCGAAGTACCGTAGAACGTGCACTTCGCTAGTTTTTCAAGCCTTAACCGTCAGCCAAGGGCGGAACCGCGCTATCGAACGTATCAGTCCATGCTCCTCCTGTGATTCGATCACCGGGCCGACCGGCTTGTAAGCTTGTGGTGCCTCTTCGATCTTGCGCTCTTCGCGCAAGGTAAGGCAGCGCCAATGCGGCGCATCCGTAAAGCCGGGTTTCAAGGCGCGCATTGCCTGCCTTCGCATCGAGCGGCCTGCGCCATGACTGCAACTCCATAGCCACCCCGGATTGCCAAGTCCTTCCGCCAAATAGGAAAAATCGCCCATGGAGCCAGGAATCAACGCAAGATCATGCGCGCGTGCCGGCGTCGCGCCCTTGCGATGCAGATTCAGGCCGTCTTCCTGCAACACGACGTTGTGCGGCACGTCGACGATCATCGAGCTTTCGTCGCTTCCCAGTACATCGCGCAGGGCCTTACGCACCATCTCTCCCAACACGGCGCGATTGAGCCATGCATAGCGTGCCGCAACACCCATCGCTTGAAGATACTCTTCAGCAAGGGCGCCTGTCAGTGCATAAAGGCCGGAAGATGGATGTGTCAGGCCTTTCGGCCACTCGGCCTTTGCGCGGTCCATCCAGCGTTGGCCGACGAAAAAACCGACGTCCCTTGAGCCGCTATGAATCATGACGCAGAGATGACCTTCCTTCAGGCCGAGCCGATATGCCGCCTGCCGGTCGTACACTTGATCGATTACCTGGAATTCCACGAAGTGGTTGCCCGAGCCGATCGAGCCCAAACATGGATCGCGCAAGACTTCCCGATTCGAAATCAATGCATCAGGCGCGTATCTCACATCTGATGCGAACTCGTCCAAACCGATGCAAGCAAACACTTCCTCCTGCATGCGGTCGATGGAGGCTTCGGCCCACAACCCTTGTCTAGGAATCATTTGCAGGAAGGCTTGCGGGCCGTCCTCGAACAGCGCGCGAAAAGCCTGCCCGGAGGCCGGTACGTCGCGTCCGCCTTCGAGAAAAAGGCGGATCAACAGGCTTTCCAGTTTGGGCAATTGCAGATTGGCCCGAGCTTCCGGAATGCCTGTGGTCAGCAAGCGCATGCCGCAATTGATGTCGGTGCCAACCGCTTGCGGAATGACCATGTCCTGTGTTGTCGCCACGATGGAGCCGACGGGGGCCAGGCTGCCCGGATGGAAATCCGGCGTTGCGCAGGCTTGGCAGACGTGGGCGTCATCGCCGGGATATCGGACCGCTGCGAAATCCATGAGCTGCATCACAGCCTTTTCTTCCAGCGGAAAACCGGATGGCAGAAGGATGCGGGCTTGCGTCTGTTGACGAGATAATGTGTACACGCCTCGATCAAAATCGACCGCGACGCCTTGGCGCATCAGCGCCTTTTTTAAACGAGAGAGAGGAGACATTTGCTGCTTTCTTAAAGACAAAATGCGTCATCCGGGTCAGAACCGGATTTTTTGTCTTCCTCGCAGCAGCAAACCTAAGGAAGGAGGGGACGAAGTCTAGCATGGTCTCATCCAGAATTACAACTTCTTGTACCGGACATGCCCCCATAGAACGCAGCGTCTACCTGAACAGATTCTTATCCTGAATAGGGAGGAAGCAGCCGCCGGAATCCATGGAATAAAACAACGATCAGAAAAAATAGATTGCGTAGAAACACCAGCAAAAATGATACGTCGACAGGCTTGCGTTTCGACTCGAACAATGGGCCGGAGCCGAGCTGTCTGCCTAGCTTTTCGATCCAAGAAACCGAGCGCGGCCATTCGAACAGCATGTTCAGCCATTCTTCAGGAATGCCCTCCTTGCCCACAGACGCTCCCACAATGCCGCCTACGATCGCCGCAGTCGAATCGGTATCTCCGCCGCATTTGATGACCGCTGCTATCGCCGAACGGAAATCGCGTTGATTGCTTAACCAAGCGTGTATCGCGACAGGAACAGTGTGATAAACGTAGCCGGAGACACCTTTCGCCAATCCCATTGATTCGGCGAACGATTCTGTGGTCATACCCATGTTTGCAGCGTTGACGGCATCACGGATTAATGCGACCAAATCATTGCCCTCACCGGCAAGAGCGATCTTGAGTTGAGAAAGAAAAGATTCGCCGGAAACAAACTCGCTTTTTCTTGCCATTTGGGCGGCGAGAGCGACGGCAAAGGCGCCGAATTCCGCTTTCGGATCGGAGTGCGTAACGCGCGACGACGCATGAACCAAATCTCGCAGCAATCTCGGGTCATCCACGACTGCGCCGATGACCGGCGCACGCATAGCCGGCCCGTTGCCGGCCGAAAAGACCCCGCTGCCCTGAGGGCCGATGCCGATCCAGAGACGAAGAATCGCACGAAGTGTTGCGAAACCCACTCCCGCAGGCAAGGCTAAAAGCCAGACGCGCAAGCGCCACGCCAATTTTTGCTCGAACACCTTGCGCTCACATCCGGATGCGATCATTGCCTGCGCCACTATGCATGCATGTTCGGTATCGTCCGACATCATTCCGCGACCGAAGAAAAGACGATAGTGGTCGGGACAACCGAGGAGCCTAGCCGCGCGCCGCCGGGATAGGCCTTCATAGGGCAAGCCCATCGCATCGCCGACTGTGGTGCCGAGAAGAGAGCCGATGGCTTGCACCTGGGCTGCAGGAACTGGAATTTTTTCGGATGCCGTAGTCATTCTGTTCAATCCTCTGTCAACCGCAAAAAGTGATCCAGAATATGAAAGTGATCATCGAAGAACTTCTCCTCCATCGCCCGCAAATCCGCAATCGGTACCCACTCCGCCCGCGCCGCATCATCCGCCCCTTCCACCTCCGGAAGCTGTTCCATTTTCAAGTCGAAAAAATGCGCATGCGTGATTGTCCGGCCGCGCAGGCTGCGTTCCGGATGATCGAATACCTTGACGTCCACCAGTGCGTCGATGAGCGTGGAGGTCAGCACGGCGAGCCTGGTTTCTTCTGACAGTTCGCGGATCGCGCTCTGCAGCAAGCGTTCGCGCTGTTCGACGAAGCCGCCGGGCAGCGCCCACAAGCCCTTGCCGGGGAAGCCGCCGCGCTGGACCAGCAGCACATGACCGGCCGTTTTCACCACCGAATCAACCGTCGAAAAAATCGGCGGGTAGGGCGCCGCACGCCATTCCGCCTTGGATGCCTGGATCTCTTTGTGCTCCTGCACCAGCGGCTCGTAGCAGGGCAGGATGCTCCAGGCTTTCAGGTAGCGCCGCACTGCGATCGGCACCAGGCCGGACATCACTTCCAGCGAGATGGCCGTGTCCTCGGCTTCAAAAAGAATCCGGCGCAGCCGCGTCGCATCGATGTCCGCTTCGCATTCGGCGGCGATCAACTGCCACTGCGGAAAGTGGTGCAGGTAGTAGCTGGACGCATCCTTGTCATAGCCGACCAGCGCGATGCGCTTGGCGTCGCCCGTGTGCTTGCCCACTTCGCGGCGCACCGCATTGGCCCAGCGTACGTCTTCGTAATAATCGCGCACCGCGACGTAAGTTATCCGGTCGCGCTGTTCCGGACTCAAGGTGGCGCCGATCATGGCGGCGCGTTCTTGCCACGTGAAGGGATTCTTCGGGCTCCTGGCGTGGAAGGAGGAGCCGAGTACGATGACGACCCGCGGCGCGGTCTCGAAAGCAAGCCGAAGCAGTGACGCATGGCCATTGTGGAAGGGTTGGAAGCGTCCGATCAGGACGGCGGCATCTGTGCTGGTTGAAGGAGTCATGGTTGCCTTATTTAATATTTCGCCGCGATCGGCATCTGGCGTCCGCTGCCGAATGCCCGAGAACGGACGCGGATGATGGGGGGCGCCTGGCGCCGCTTGTACTCGTTTCTGGCGACCATGCCGAGGATGCGGGTCACGGTCTGCTTGCCTGTATCGGTGCTCATCATGCGTTCGACGAATTGCGCTGTTTGCTGCCACTCGCCGGCCGGCAGGCGGGTGCCTTCGATATGCCACTTCAGGATTTCATCCAACACCTCATACGGCGGCAGGCTGTCGGTATCCTGTTGTCCCGGCGCCAGTTCGGCCGACGGTGGCTTGGTGAGAACCGAGGCAGGGATGATGTCGCGGCCTGCACCTTGGTTGATGTGGCGCGACAGTGCATAGACCTCGGTCTTGTACAAGTCGCCGATCAGGCCGAGGCCGCCATTGGTGTCGCCGTACAACGTGCAGTAGCCGACCGAGATTTCACTCTTGTTGCCGGTGGTGAGTAGAAGCGCGCCGGACGCATTCGAATATTCCATCAGGACGGTGCCGCGTATGCGCGCCTGCAGATTTTCCAGGGGCAGTCCCCGTAGCGGCGCATCGAAGGCGGCCTCGAATCCCCGGCTGTACTGTTCCACCAGTGGGGCAATCGGATGGGTAAACAGTTTGATCCCGAGCGTGTCGCATAAGGTGACCGAATCCGATACCGAACCGGCGCTGGAAAAGACCGAGGGCATCGTGATCGCGGCGACGTTTTCCGCTCCGAGCGCCTGGGCCGCGAGCGCCAGCGTCAATGCGGAATCGATGCCGCCGGACGAGCCGACAACCACCTTCGAAAAGCCGCAGCGGCGCGCATAATCCTGCAGGCCAAGAATAATCTGGCGCCGGGTAAATTCCGCGACCGGCAAGCCGGCGCTGTCCGGCTGCGGCAAACTGCCGCCATCCTTGGCGATGAAGCGGCCGCCGTCAAAGCCGATCACCTGGAAGTCCTCTTCAAAGTGAGCTGCTTCAAATGCAATGCCTTGCAAGGGCGAGACCGCGAACGAGGCGCCGTCGAACACCAGCTGGTCTTGCCCGCCGATCTGGTTGACGTACAGCAGCGGCAATTGCGTATGCGCCGCGGCTGCAGAAAACAAGGCATGGCGTTGCGCGCGCTTGCCGATATCGGAAGGGCTGGCGTTGATGCTGACCACGAGGTCGGGGCCGGCGGCGCGCAGTGCCTTGAACGGGTCCACCCGGTAGTCGCGGCCGGCCTCGTTCCAGCCATCTTCGCAAATCAGGAAGCCGACCTTGCGGCCCGCGACATCGAGCGTGCAGGCGCCTTCCGGCCCCGGTTCGAAATGGCGGCGCTCGTCGAATATTCCGTAGGTCGGCAGCAATTGCTTGTAATACTCGGCGATCACCGCGCCGTCGCGGATCGCCAGCAACGCATTGTGCAGCGGCTTGCCCGGCCCGCTGTTGCGGCGTACGGTACCGAACACCGTGACCAGTCCAGGCAAGCTGCGCGAAGCCTGCAGCAACTCCGCGAGCGCGGCATCGAATTTGCGCAGGAATGTCGGCTCCTCCAACAAGTCGCCGGGATAGTAACCGCACAAGGACAATTCCGAGAACACCGCGATGTCCGCGCCTTCAAGGGCGGCGCGCGTCATGTGGCGCACGACCGCGTCCGTATTGCCGGCGAAATCGCCCACCGTGTAGTTCAACTGGGCAATGGCAAGCCTCAACATGATTTTTCTCCGTTCTTCTCAAATAGCGTGCTTGAACACCTGACGCAGATAAGCCAGGAAAGTTTCGTCCTTGCATAGCGTCTTGCCGGAGGCATCCGACAGCTTGGCGACCGGTTGGCCGTTGCAAGAGACCAGTTTCATCACGATATTGAGCGGCGTGATGCCGGTGTCGTTGCTCAGGTTGGTGCCGAGGCCGAAACCTGTCATCGTCCGGTCGGCAAAATGGCGGTAGAGCGAAAACGCCGCTTCCAGATCCAGTCCGTCGGAAAACACCAGCCGCTTGGTATTGGCATCGAGCCGCAACTTGGCATAATGCGCCAGCGCCTTTTCGCCCCACACCACCGGATCGCCCGAGTCGTGCCGCAGACCGTCGAACAGCTTGGCGAAGTACAGGTCGAAGTCCTCCAGGAAGGCATCCATTCCGACCACGTCCGTCAGAGCCGTGCCCAGGTCGCCGCGGTATTCCTGTACCCAGCCCTCCAGCGCGGCCTTTTGGAAGTCGCGCAGGCGCACGCCGAAGGATTGATAGGATTGCAGGTACTCGTGCGCCATGGTGCCGATCGGCACCAGTCCGAATTTTTTCGCCAGGTAGACATTGGAGGTGCCTTTGAAATATTGCGGCACCTCGCGCGCCAGCGTGGCGACCACTTCTTCCTGCCAGGCGCCGGAGAAGCGGCGGCGCACGCCGAAATCGAAAAATTCGAAGGGATGTTTTTTCGCCGGTTCCTTGCCGAAGGCATGCAGCATCGCGATCTTTGCCGCCAGCCGTTTGCGTCCTTCCGTCAAAGCCGCCTGCCGGTCGAAGCGGCGGAAATACAATTCGTTGACGATATACAGCACGAAAATTTCGAAGCCCATCACATGCACCTGCGGTCCGACGGCGCGGATGGAAAGCGTCGCGCCTTCGGTCACGACCGTGATGAATTTGCGCTGAAAATGGAACACCGTCAGGAAATCGACGAAGTCGCTTTTGATGTAGCGCAGGCTGCGCAGGTAGTCGAGTTCATCGTCGGCAAAGGACAGTGCGCAAAGATGGTCAAGCTCGCGCTCCACGTCGGCCTTGAGTTCAGACAACGGATAGGCAGGCGTATTGCGGCAGACGAAGGCATATTCCGTATGCGCATCCGGATGGCTATGCAGCAGCGCCTGCCACATGGTGAATTTGTACAGGTCGTTTTCCAGCAGGCTGCGTACGATATTGTTCATGGTATGTATGTGGCGTGGTTTTCAGGGGAAGGCGCAAGGGAGCCGGATGCTTCAACGCCGCGCATTCGTCATCCAGTCTGGCAGCACATCGGCCACCTTGGCAAGCTGCAGGCCTTTGGCCGCCATGTCGCGTAAAAAGCCCTCATGCTGCGCCTCGAATCCGGCCACTGCGCTCATGCAGTCGGTCAGCAGCACCAGCTTCGACAGGTTTTCCCGGCCATAGTGATCGGCAATGTGCTCGGTCGTCGCCTTGACGCAGTGGCTGCCGGCTTCGCCGGCAATGTAGATCTGGTCGGCTTGCCTGAGCATGTCGATGAAGCCGCGGTTCAGCTGTGTGCCCTCATCTTCCGGATCCGGCACCTCCGCCATCACGGCGGAGTAATGTTCGGTCCAGGGATTGGTGCCTTTGAGTATCTTGTTGACGATGCCAGGGGTGTGGTCTTCCCAGCGCGCGTAGGCAGCGCGCACATCGGCGTGCACGTTCTGGCCCCAGGTGCCGATTTCGCAGTGCACCGGCCATACCATCAGGCGGTAGCGTGCGGCGGTTTCCAGCGCATCAAGATACGCCAGCACACGCGGCAAGGCACTCTGGTCGCGCGGCAGGTATTTTCCGACGCGCACCTCGGCCGCGGAAATCTGGGTGAACGGCGTCACGGCCACGCCTGCTTCGTTGCGCCAGAAAGTCGGGTGCGCGATGTCGAAGCGGTGATGCGAATCCAGCGTGATACTGATGCCGTTCAATCCTTCTCCGCCACGATTCATGGCGTCCGCCAGGCGCAGCATGTCCGCGTGGGCGCCGGTCACCGGCAGGGCGGGGGTAATGCTTGCGGAACCGAGCGGATCGGTCGGCAGATAATCCGCGGGCAGATCGCAGAAATCGTTTTGCGGATCGATGATGAGCAGATGGATGTTGCGCTTCATTTGCGTTACTCCTTTCGCCTTTCGTGAGGGTGAATTCAGTGTAGGTTACTTTGTTTAATAATGCAACTAAGTGGCCGGGAATTTTTCAAATATTGTATTCTCACGGGTAAAGCGGGCAGGGCCGGTGACTTCCTGCTGGGAAACCGGGCTTGCGGCATCAAGCCGCCTGCTAGCCGGAAAAATCGAGATGGAAACGAATATGGATCAGCTTATTTGTACGGTGGATGTGGTCTTGTTGAGTCTGCAGGACGCGGCCTTGAAGGTGGCCTTGCTGAAACGGGACCGCGAGCCGTTCAGGGATGTGCTTGCGCTGCCCGGGGGCTTCATCCACGTCGGTGAAGACACCCATGCACGCGATGCGGCGCTTCGCGTACTCAAGCAGAAAGCGGGGATCGTGGCACCCTATCTGGAGCAACTGGCAACCTTTTCCGGAACGGAACGCGATCCGCGCGGCTGGTCGCTCTCCGTGACGTATTACGCGCTGGTGGCTTATGAAGTCATCGAGCAGGCAGGACACGCGGAGGTGAAGCTGTTCAGTGTCGATCGGCTACCCAAGCTTCCGTTCGACCATCAGGCAATTGTTAAGACAGCGGTCGAACGGCTACGCAGCAAGAGCCAGTATTCCTCTTTGCCTTGCTATCTTGCTGGCGACATGTTCACCTTGCCGCAGTTGCAGCGCATCTACGAAGCCTTGATGGGTGAAACACTCAACAAGGTCAGTTTTCGGCGCAAGATAGCCGAGATGGGCATGCTGGAAGAGGTCGAAGGCGAATTCGAAGCGGCCGGCGCGCACCGCCCGGCGCAACTGTATCGCCTAAAGCCCGAACTCAAACAGCGTCTGACGCTCTTGCAGCGCGGGCTTTAAAGCCTGTTATGTGATGAATCCAAGCAGAGGGCGCGCAGACCCGGGAACCCTGCTTGGGTTCATAAGGGCATTGCTCGACATTATTCCCTTATCGATACGACATCGACATATTCGATACGGCACGGTCGTCTGCTCGTGCCGTGGTCGATAGCCGCGCGGTTCTCAGCCGCCTTCCCTTGGCGGCCTTCGCCGTTCGACGTACGGCGCAAGCTCGCTGCTCTCGATTTTCGTATCTATCTCCAGGCACCAGACCGGCCCGCGCCGTTCCAGTGTCAACTCCCGGTCGCTAGGTTCGAACGGGTCCTTGTACTGGCGCAGATGATCGGCCATCGTGGCCGTGCCGACGCCCAGCACGCGTTTGATCTCGCCACAGTTTTTCATGTTGAAAGCTGCCTCCAGAAATGGTGTACCCAGCACGGATCTCGGTGCTGCGGGGTACGGCGCTCACGCTGTTGCTGCAACTCCAGCATCGCCCGTCGCGCCTGTTGTTTAGTCAGTCGTTGAGATGGATGCATGATCACCTCGCGAAAGTTGCGTTGCAGGTATTTCATCGATCCTGTACCGGATAAATGATGGATGGCGGCATGGCTGTGTTTCCACTTTCTCGAAAGATGGAGAACGGCGCGCAATCGGCAATAGCCGGGCATCAACATTTATGGAAATCTTCGTGATCGAAGACCGCATCATTGTTCTCTAGTGTAGTCAATGCTGACTTAGTCGCCATCGGACGGAAAGGCGAGTTGTTGTCAGAAAAAGCCTACCGGTAGAGGCGGCAAGTGCCGGCAAAGAACTTCATTCACGATGTCCTACACGCGATAGCGGCGCTGTCCTATACAAAGACAATCTTGCAATGCTTACGATGCCATATCTCGTTCGCACAGGAGCAATGATGAACCCGAATCGAACAGTAAAAACAGCAAAAGTACGAATTGCAACGGGCGCAGTGATTACGAGTGCTTTGGTCGCAACGCTGATGGGCGGTTGCTCGTCCGGAACATCGTATTCAAGCCCCGCCCCATATACTACGGCGAGTTCACAGCCGTACTCGGTTGATTACGGCGTGGTCGACACCATTCAGCTTGTGCCGGCTGGCAGCGGCACCACCGGAGCAGGCGCTGCACTGGGCGGCGTCGTCGGCGGATTGCTGGGGAACCAGGTCGGCGGCGGAAGCGGCAGGACGGCCGCCACCGTGGCCGGTGCAGTAGGCGGTGCGATAGCCGGCAACCAGATCGAAAAGGGCAGACAGCCGCAAGGCGAAACCTATCAGCTGGGTATCCGCCTCAATAATGGCGGCTATCAGACCCTCAGGCAGGACGCGTTGGGCGATCTGCGTGTTGGAGACCGCGTACGCATAGAGAATGGCCGCGCCTATCGGGATTAAGACTCGGTCCCTACCGGGATAGCTCTTATTAATATCGGCCCGATTCGCAGCTTTTACTTTTGCAACAAATTTACGGAACAGGGCACTCGCCCAAACAAGAGACACGCCGGCCAACAACAATGCAATGCCCATCATTCCAAATGAATGATGGGCATTGCATTGCCGTACCGCATCGATCGCAGGCATTTGCCGGAGCGCCATTCATCTTTTATCGGGACCAAGGGAGCCGAGAACGAATACCGCAGCAATTGTTCTGATTCTTTTGGTGCTGAGCTTGGTCGTCGCATTTCCCACTTGGCGTCATAGCCGCGCCTGGGGTTACGGACCAAGCGGCGTGATAGGCGTGCTGATCGCGGTAGTGCTGATTTTGATCATGCAGGGAGCCATTTGATTTGATAGGTTCTTTTACTTCCTTTCATTGCTATGGAGAATTCAACGATGAAACAAGCTAAACAACTGATCCTCGTAATTTCAGCAATTCTGTTGTCGATCATAATGGGGTGTTCGAAGGGCAATACCGATGCCCCGATGGGTAGCGTCGGCGACGCTGTCATTACCGCAAAAGTCAAAGCGGCATTGGTCAAAGAGCCGAGCTTGAAAGCCTCGGACATCAAGGTCGATACCACCAACGGCGCCGTGCAATTGAGCGGAACCGCAAGCTCGCAAGCCGATGTCAATCACGCCGCCGAGGTCGCCAAGCAGGTGGATGGCGTGAAAGCAGTCAAGAACGATGTGCAAGTGAAAGCGGCCTGACGCAGATTTTCGCGTGATCGGCACATGGCCGCTGCGGTGTTCATGCAAGGAGGCATCGTGATTTGGGAAAGAAAACTGGAACAATGGATTGCTCAAATGCGTGGCCGCAGCGCTATTCCTTTGCGCTTGGCACTATGGAACGGGAAGGTGTTTGATTTCAGCGCGGGCGCACCCCAGGTCACCGTCCGCATACCGCAAGCAGACGCGCTTTCCTGTTTCCTGATGCCCTCGTTCGCCAATCTGGGCGAGGCATATGTCGAAGGAAAAATCGATATCGAGGGACAGCCGTCGGACATCATTGCGATTGGCCATGCGCTCGCCGCCCAGACGCCGCAACCGGCAAACGACCGATGGCGGGGCTTGCGGCGCCTCGCGCACCGCACCAGACACAGCAAAAAAAACGACGCGCGGGCGATCAGTTATCACTATGACGTCTCGAATGATTTTTACCGCTTGTGGCTGGACGAAAACATGGTGTATTCCTGCGCCTATTTCGAGAACGGCGACGAACATCTCAGCACGGCGCAGCTGAAAAAAATCGACCACATCCTGACCAAGCTTCAACTCAAGCCCGGCTCCACCCTGCTCGACATCGGCTGCGGTTGGGGCGCATTGGCCATGCGGGCGGCGCAGAAATACGGCGCCCGCTGCGTCGGCGTCACGCTTTCTGAAAACCAATGCGCGCTGGCGAATGAAAAAGTCGCGCGTGCCGGCTTGTCAGACCGGGTCGAGATCCGATTGCAAGATTATCGCGATGTGGAAGGCAGCTTCGATCGCGTTAGCAGCGTCGGCATGTTCGAGCATGTGGGCCTTGAAAACTTGCCGGCGTATTTCAGCAAAATACGCTCGCTTCTCAATGATGATGGCTATGCCTTGAACCACGGCATTACCTCGACCGATGCAGACAGCGGCGAAGCGCCGCTGGGCGGAGGCGCATTCATTGCGAAATATGTGTTCCCGCTCGGCGAAGTGCCGCATCTGAGCCAGGTATTGAAAACCATGCAGCAAGGTGGACTGGAAGCGCTCGACATCGAGAACCTGCGGCAACACTATGCAAAAACGTGCAGATTGTGGGCTGAACGTTTCGAGCAGGCATCTTCGAAAATCGCAGCGATCGCCGGTGACAAACGCTATCGGATCTGGCGGGTCTATCTGGCCGGTTGCGCGTATGCGTTCGAGCAGGACTGGATTTCGATTTACCAGGTTCTTTGCAGCAAGGCAGGCCGCAAGGCCGGGGCATTGCCCTGGTCCAGACGTTATATCTATGCGGGGTAATTCGGCCAGGTACTATCCGGTCTGATTCCACGGCAGGCACTCATGTTTCCAGCATGGCACGGAGAGCCTGTTACGAACTCAAACAGGCTCTGCGCATTCCATACCTGCGCCGTCTGTTGGATCGGCATTCAAAAGCCTCACTCATAGACAAAAATCTCATAGACGCTCACATTCAAATTCAGAGAAGTGCAGACCCGCAGGCCTGCACTCAATCCCCTTACTATTCGCTATTTGAGTCGCATGTCATTCCTGACGCCTTTCACACCATTGACCTGGCGCGTTACCTCGACCGCTTTCTGAACGCTTTGAGGCGAGCTGACAAAGCCGCTCAGTTGCACCACGCCCTTGAAAGTTTCCACATTGATTTCGGAAGTCTTCAAGTCCGGCTCATTAAAGATTGCCGTCTTCACCTTGGCGGTGATGAGCGCGTCGTCGATATATTCGCCCGTGCCCTCTTGCTTGGGTGTAGGCGCGCAAGCAGCCAAAGCCAGCAGCAGAACGGCGAACCAATAGGCAGCGAATTGTTTGTTCAGTTTCATGATGACTCCTGTTCGTTGGTTGATCATATCTATAGGTGACATGCAGCCGTAAGGCACTGATTGAGAATTACGTAAAACACGCGACAGCCCCTGTGACTGCAGGACAAGGGCGACTGCGAAGACCAGTCAGCCGCCATGCCGCCACGGATTGCTTGCAGCCTGTAGCGGAGCTGTCATGAATTTTGTAAATATCAATCGTTCGGCGTCATTGAGTTTTACGCCAACTGAGCCATTCTTTCCGTGTGCTGGATAACTTAAGTGTCTGCGCAGAATAAACTGTGAGCCGGACATTCACAGCTTATTCTGCGCAGACACTTAAAAATTTTAAGCCCCTTGCGTGGACCTCCGCTTCACCTCATAGCGCACGGCTTCATCCTTTCCTACAAAACATTCAGTCTGTCGCCTATAGGGAATGGATTTTCCCGATGCTAGGATTTAATTGCCAGCGTGGGGACGAGCCGTGAGTGTGCTGGTTGCATGCTGATTCCGGCACCGCTCTCTCCGCCGTTCGCAGCCGATACACAAGTTCTTGCCTTGATGGCGAAAGGAGGGGATATGAACCTTCTTATTTGGGTGTTGTTAGGCGGAATTGTGGGATGGCTCGCAAGCTTTTTTGCGAACGCCTATCGGAAATACGTGATGTGCCTGGATGTTGAATTGATGACAGCCGGCACGTTGCTTGGGGCCTTGACGCCGATTTTGAGCGGAGGCATACGCGAACTCGGCGAAGCGGCGGAATCCTCGCTGCTGGTCATGTTCCTGACTGCGCTGGAGTAAGGCCAGGCCACTCCAGGTCGCGCTATATGCAGGTTTCGTAGGTTTCAGCGATACCCTCACGGTGCCTGGTTCCAATTTTAGGATGAACGAAAGGAAAAAATCATGGGAATAGCCGATTACTCCGCCGGGAATTCAAGCACCCCGAACGGCAGCATGAAAGAACACAACGAACAAGCTGCGAGCATGCATAGTTCGATCGAGAAACTCGCCGACGCGGCGCGGCCGGCAGCCGACCGCCTGGCTTCCGCTGCCCAGCAAGCAATCGATAAGGTAGCCGCAGTCGCCGCACAAGCCGGCGACAAAGTCAGTGCTACCGGCGAACAGATCCAGGACTTGCAGGCACGAGCCGTGGAAGGCGTACGCACGCAAATACGCAACAAGCCGATGATGGCGATCGGCATTGCACTTGCCGCCGGCTTTATCCTGAGCCGCGCTTTGAGGCAGCAGCGTTGAGTCTAAGTTGAGCCCACGGACTGGCAAATCGATGATCTTACAAACAGGAGCGATTATGACGAACGATGAAGTGATCTCCACCCTGAACAATCTCATTGAAACCTGCAAGGATTGTGAGAAAGGTTTTCTTACCTGCAGCGAAGATTTCAGCGACGCGCATTTGAAAAGCGAATTCGAGATGCGGGCACGGCGCTCGGCGCAAGCGGCCAGTGAGTTGCAGGAAATGGTGCGCACGCTCGGCGGCAAACCGGCCACCAGTAGCAGCGTTGGCGCCACTTTGCATCGGCGCTGGATCGATATCAAAGCGGCGATTCTCGGCCAGGATGACGAAGCGATCTTGAATGAATGCGAACGCGGCGAGGATCATGCCAAGGAAAGCTATCGCAGCGCGCTGGCGAAAGATTTGCCGCTGGAAATCCACAGCATCGTCAATCGCCAGTATCTCGCTGTGATGCAGGATCATGACATGGTCAAGGCTCTGCGCGACAAGCTGCATGCGCATCACAGCTGACGAATCCGCCTCCGGATTCTTTTCGAGAAAGGGAAATGCAAAATGGGTAAGTACGTACTTGCGTGGATGCTGGGAGTACCGATAGCCGTTTTGGCGCTTGTTTATTTCCTGGCCCACTAAACACGTTCATGAACGAAACCGATTGTCTAGAGCCTGTTATGAACTTAATCAGGGGTCGCGCAGCCCCGGGAACTGGCCGCCTGCAAGGCGCGGCGACGCGTCGTAGCGGGGCTACGACAAGGAGGCGCAACACGGCAGGCGGCCAGTTCCCGGGGCTGCCCGCAGGGTTCGAGCCAGAAGGGCGCATAGCCGTGTCGCATGCCGCGTGCCGTGCCCGCACAGCGGCGCGAACCGCTCCTACCGCGGCATCCCGTCTGGCTCGAAAGCGACCCCTGATTAAGTTCATAACAGGCTCTAGATCGTGCAGCTTTTCGGTCGATCGATCTTCTTGCCCGCCGTGGCGAACATGCCAAACGGCGGCACGGTTTTTCTGGTGCGGCGAATGTATGCCTGACCCGTGGATTGATTGGCGGCAGGCTACCCTTCGTTCGCAGTATTTATTTCATCAACGCAAATTGCAAACCAAAAAGGAAAATTATGAAACACGTACTCGCACACATCGTGATAAGCGGTTCCATGCTGGGCTTTGCCGCCCATTCCATCGCAGCGACGGCAGATGCAAAGAATGCCTACACCCAGGCGAAAGATACTGCCGCTGCCGAATACAAGACAGCCAAGGCGAAATGCGATTCGCTCAGCGGCAACGCCAAGGACGTATGCGTTGCGCAAGCCAAGGCGGCCCGCACGCATGCTGTTGCCGAAGCCGAGGCGCAATACAAGAATACGCCGAAGGCCAGAGCCGCCGCGCGCAAGGACATAGCGGATGCCGACTATGAGGTGGCCAAGGCAAAGTGCGACAGCAAGTCCGGCAACGACAAGGATATCTGTATCCAGCAGGCCAAGGCGGCGAAGGTGGCCGCTACGTCGGATGCGCAGGCCGACAAGCAAACCGCCGAAGCCCGCATCGATGCCAATCAGGACAAACGTGATGCGAACTACAAAGCCGAAGTTGAACGATGCGATTCACTGGCCGGGCCTGCGAAGGATGCCTGTGTAGCCAATGCAAAATCGAAATTCAACAAGTCGTAAAAATGTAAATTGTAAATGCGGACCGGCCGGCGGGCGCTTTGCACGCCGGCCACTGATGAAGAGGCACTCCAATGAAAACCCTATGCACAGCAAAGTCCGTTCCGGTCTTGTTGCTTGCTCTTGCCCTGGGAGCTTGTTCAGGCATGTCGACGCAAGACAGGAACACAGTGATCGGCGCCGGTGTCGGCGGCGTTGCCGGTTCAGCCCTGACCGGTGGCAGTACGACGGGCACCATCGGGGGCGCGGCCGTCGGCGGTTTCATCGGCAATCAAATCAAGCCGAAATAATAGCGACAATAGCGACGAGATTCACGCCGCTTCGTCTTCGTCTTGCAGGATTGCAGGAGAGGAAAGCGGCGTTTCAATCCTTCCGCGTCCTTCGTGCGTTCGCACGCCGGGCCGATTCACAATGATTCGACGGTAGAGCCACCGGCCGAATCTTTCTTCTTCCCTTGCCTACAAGCGGATGCGAGGGAACCTTCCCTTATTGTATTGGTCTTTATTCAACCTGCTTCGATTGAGGAGATGCCGGAAGCGTTCTTTGCTTAGAGGAATTTCGACCTTGTGCAATTTCCGGGCGGCGCTGTGTTTGTCAGGCTTCAGCGGCCCTGCCGTGCAAGCGATGAAAATCTCGTCAAGGCAGAGAGCCATATCGAGGCGCAGCCGCGTTATGGCGGGCCTGAAACAATTGATGGAGCTGCGTTATGGCTTTGCATCTTCACGTCGCGGAGATCGCTCATGTCTTCATACTCTGATCGCAGCCGGCTCGTCATCCCGGGATGGCTTCCCTTACTTGCCGCAACCATCTTGTGCCTGGCCGGCGCGATAGCGCTGTATTCTTGGTATGCGGATGCGGCGCTGTCGAAGCAATGGTTATTCTCGCTTACCTCGCTTAACATCAATGCCGGCTTTGGCATGATATTGGCCGGCTTGTCTTTGATGTTGCATCTGGTGCCGTCTCGTGGCTTATATTCTTATCCGCAGCGCGTGGCCCGTCCTGTCGCACGCCTGCTGGCGACACTGCTGGCGCTGCTTGGCGCTTTGGCTGTCGTGCAGGAAATAGCCGGCGTCGATCTGGGTATCGACCTGCATCGCCTGTCGCTGCCCACAGGCGAATTGCCGGGGCCCTTGTCACCACTCACCGCGCTGTGCTTTGTATTGGCCGGCATCAGTTTGACATTGATCGATCATGCCAACGCCAAAGGAAATTATCCCGCCGAATATTGTGCATTGGGCATGGCTGGGACCATGGGTATTCCGTTGATCGGCTATCTGTACAGCGGGGTCGGCTTGGTTCAATTTACCTCCTTGTCGGAAATCTCGCCGGTGACGCCCTTCCTTTTTTTTACGATGACGGTCGGCATCCTGTCGGCACGTCCGACGCATCCGCTGGTGAGTTTGTGGACCAGCGGGGCACCGGGCGGACATCTGGTGCGGCGCCTGCTGCCTGCCAGCCTGCTGTTGCTTCTGCTGTTGAATCTGCTGGCCGAATGGGGAGAGCGCCAAGGGTTATATGGGCGCGATAAGATTTCGCCCTTGGCGGTGCTGCTTAGCAGCTCGGTGCTGTTCATTCTGTTTTGCCGCGTCGCCGCCGCGCTCGACCGCGAATACGACGTGCGCCTGCAAGGCGAAGCGGCGCTTTCGGAGAGCAATGCCTTGTTGAGGGCGGTGAGCGACAATACCTCGGACGCCATCTTCGTCAGAGACCGCAGCGGGCGCATGATTTTCGCCAATCCCGCCATGCTCGCTGTATTGGGAAAGGATGCCTCCGAGGTCATTGGGCACAAGAGCTCCGAAATTTACAGCAACCCCGAAGACGCAATGAAGGTCGACGCCAACGACCGTCATATCATGGAGCGGGGGCAGGCCGAAGTGGTGGAGGAAACCGTCAATTTCCCCTGCGGCGTGCGTACCTTCTATTCGACCAAGGCGCCTTGGCTGAACGAGCAGGGCGACGTGTTGGGTTTGGTCGGCATCAGCACCGACATCACCGACCGCAAGCGGACCGAAGATGCGCTGCGCGAGCATGAGACGCAACTCGAACAATTGGTCGCCGCGCGCACAGCTGAAGTAAGCGAATTGCTGGGGCACCTGGAGTCGACGCGCGAAGAAGAAAAGCGTGCGATCGCGCGCGAATTGCATGACGACCTGGGCTCGGCTTTCACGGCGCTGAACATGCATCTCGCGATCCTGTTCGAAAAAATTCCGGCAGATCCGGAAATCACCGAGCGCGTATTGCAGGTGAAAGCACTGCTGAGTTCGGTCACCGATGCGACGCGCCGCATCCAGATCGGCCTGCGTCCCGATAAACTCGATATTTTCGGGATCAAGATCGCAATCGCGGAGCAAGCCTTGGAATTCGAAAAATATACCGGCGTCCCCTGCAAAGCCAACTTGCCGGATGAAGAATTGGAATATACGCCGCAACAGGAAATTGCCTTGTTCCGCATCGTCCAGGAAGCATTGAACAACGCCGCCAAGCATGCCAAGGCATCCCGGGTCGAGGTGATACTGGATGATACGGAAGACAAAATCGTGCTCACCGTGCGCGACGACGGCGTCGGCATTTCATCGATCCGCTCGCGCAAGATCGTTACCCACGGCTTGCGCGGCATGCGCGAACGGGCCGCTTATCTGGGCGGCCAGGTCAGGATTGTCAGCGGCGCCGGAAAAGGGACCAGCATCATGGTGATCCTGCCCAAGGAGCGGCAACAGCAACAGAATCAGAAGAATGCGGAACACAGGCCGGAAATGCCGAGTGCGGCTTGAGCATCATCAATCTCCGCGGGAGGGCGAGCAGGAAGCGCAAGCGTGCCGCGGTAGCAGACGATCATATTCTTCTTTCACGCCGGCATAGCATTCGCACACCCGGGTCTCCAGGCCTGCGCGGTCGATCACAGTGATGTGGCCGCGGCTATAGTGGATGAAACCATCTTCCTGCAGCTTGCCGGCTGCCGCCGCGATGCTTTCACGGCGTACGCCTAGCATGCCGGCAATCGACTCCTGAGTCATGCTGAGTTCGTTGGACAACTGACGGTCGAGGCTTAGCAAGAGCCAGCGGCACAACTGTTGGATCACGCTGTGATGGCGATTGCAAACAGCGGTTTGCGACATCTGGGCAATCAATGCTTGAGTATAACGCAGCAGCAGTTGCTGCAAGGCGCCGCCGCGTCCGAATTCCTCGGTCAAGATATTTTTCGGCAAGCGAAAGCCGTAGCCGGCGTTATTCACCACTACCCGGGTTGCGGTTGAGCCGCCGCCCATGAACAGTGTGACACCCACCATGCCTTCGTTGCCGATTACCGCAGTCTCTGCCGACGCGCCGGTTTTGGTGTGATGGAGCAGCGACACGATGGAGCTGGTCGGAAAATACACGTGCCGCATCTGGCTGCCGCTTTCGCACAGCACCATGCCCAGCGGCATCGACACCAATTCGAGTTGCGGCAGCAGGCGCTCGTAATCCGCGTCGGGCAATGCATTGAGCAAGCGATTTTGCCGAGGGTTGTGTCCGTACAGACCGGCGATGCGCACTGCCGCTCTTGCATGCATAAATGCAGGGGGATCGGCCCTGTCCGGCTCTTTCTCCTTCAGGAGGGCTAAAGCCCGCGCTTTAAGCAAAGGCGATTCAAGAGTGCTGGCGCATGCGTTTAATCTGTGCGGCATGGATATCTCCAAGAGTGAGCGGCGTTGAGATTTGTGTAAGTAAATCCATCTTCACAAAGATCGACCGCTTGCAACATCCTTGTTTGTCCGATTCTGGTGTGGGATTTTGCTGACAAGTCAGAGAGACTGCAGCCTGGATTGTCGGGCCTCCGCCTATCTCCGACATCAAACAACGCTGGCGCCGGTACCGAGACGCTCCAGCAGAGAACGCAATTCAAGAACCTGAGAACTCTTATCGAAAAAAAACTGGACGCCATATTGCTGGCCGATGCGGCGGTAGGCGCCGCTCACATTATTGCTGAAGACGATTTTCACGATGTCGGGCTGTACGCCTTCCTTGGTCAGAGCGCGCAACAGGCTCATGCCATTGCCTTGCTTGAGTTCGATGTCCAGGATGAGTATGTCGCATACATGGGTGCGTAAATGTTCCAGCGCCGCGCTTTCGGTATCGGAGAATCCGTCCAAAAAAACGCCCTGAATCTCCGCCACGATGTCGATGATGAAGTCTCTGACGGCCGCAGAATCCTCAACGATGAATACGCGAAGCGACGCGCATTCTGCGGATGATGTAGTGGTCATGTTAGCCATGGTGATGCTGTTGCAAACCACGCGCCCCTTGCAATCGGTTGATTAAATCACTCCCTGCGCCTGCTCCTGAGTATTCCGGCCGAATCTCATTCGATGATCTTTTCCTTGATCGCGTAATAAATGATGTCGGCATTGTTGGTCATGTTCATTTTCTGCAAAATGCGCGCCCGGTAGGTGCTGACGGTTTTCACGCTCAGACACAAGTCGCTGGCGATCTTGGTGGCGCCGTCCCCACGGCTCAGTCGGTAGAAAATCTCGTACTCGCGAGCCGACAGAGTCTCATGCAAAGGCTTGTTGGGGTCGGTTTCCGGATCCATCGTCAGCAGTTCGGCCACGGCGGGGCTGATGTATTTGTGGCCGCGTATGATGGTTCGAATCGCCTCCACCAGTTCGGTCGCCAAGGCTTCCTTCTGGACGTAGCCGCTGGCGCCGCTACGCAGGATTTGCACCGCGTAGCGATTCTCCGGATGCATGCTCAGGATCAGCACCGGCAATTCCGGTTTTTCCCGCTTGATTTGCTTGAGCACCTCGAGCCCGCTTTTATCAGGCATACCAATGTCGAGTACGACGATATTCCAGTCTTCGGCGCGAATCAGGCGAATCGCCTCGGCCGCTGTTGCCGCCTCGCCGCCGATGCGCATGTCCGATATTTCAGCAATGAAGTGCTGAATGCCGGCGCGCACTACAGCATGATCGTCGACCACCAGGATTTTTATCATTTTCGATGTACGCTTGCCAAAGACTGGATAACAAAGCAGAGCTTGCGGCGATTTGCAAAACCAGGCAATTCCAAAACGGACCCGCCTCTAGGAGGCTGTCATAAACTACTCAATCAGGGGGCGGGCAGTCCCCGGAACCAGCCGCATGAAGTGCTCGCACTGCGGCGCGGCTTGTTCCTTGCCCTGCATCCCTTCTGACTCGAACACGACCGCTGATGAGTTCATAACAGCATAACAGGCCCTAGCTTTATTTTCCTTCAAATATCAAACTACCAGTATCGGGATTTTACTGCTAGTTATGTAGGATTGCGCTTACAAGCTTGACGGCGGACTCTGTCCTGGCGGCGGCCTACTTCAACACCAGATCGTTTTTGACCGAACTCACACCCTTGACTGCGACGGCGACATCGGCTGCTTTCTTCTGTTCAGCCTCGGAGCCGACCGCACCGCTTAAATGCACCGTGCCCTTTTCGGTTTCCACCTTGATGTCCGAAGATTTCAAACTTGGTTCGGCCAGGATGGCCGCTTTCACTTTGGCCGTAATCGCTGCGTCGTCTACGTATTCCGCAGTGCCTTCTGCCGACGCAATCATCGGGGCAAGAGAAAGCGCAAGTACGGCGAAAAGCAAAGTAAGAGATTGTTTGATGAATTTCATATTTGGCTCCTTGGCTAAATTGGCGGAAAGAGAAAGAGAGAGGCGAAGGAAAACAATCGACGGCAGTAGTTTGCCGGCAGTCCGTATGCCTTTGCATTGAGCAACGACATTCAGGCAAGCTCTCTGTTCTATAGACCCAGACCCGGCTATCCGCAATTGAACTACGGGATTCACATGCTAGCATTCGCGATTTTCACGTCGTATAGGAGGATCACGCAATCGCTTGTAGGAAAAGGAGAGGCATTTTTGCTGCTGCTTCAGCTTGTTCGACCGAGTATTTCCTGCTAGTCCAAGCGCCGCGATGCCGAGTGAAAGAATATAATGTGCCGATACCTGAGCGAACTGTTCTGGAAAATCTCGAAACTCGAGGCGCAAGTTCTTTACCAGCGGTCAAATACGGTGTCGCACTCAAGTACAAACTATCGCCTTGCGCTCATGTCTAATTTTTATGAGTTGGATTTTGGGGCTTTTCCCGCCTTTGCTTCCTCATGAATCATGAAACCTGATTCGCCAAATTCGCAGCCTAGTCATTTATCGTTCTGGTACTTCGCCACGGCATTGCTCTTGATCATGGCGTTGCAAAGTGTATTCAATTTGCCGCGCGGTGAAGCCCTGACGTATAGCGAGTTCAAGACCTTGCTCAAGGCCGGTAAGCTCAATGATCTCCTGGTGACCGAGCAAGAGATCAGCGGAGCTATCAAAGGCGATGATCTGCAGGGCCTGCTGCCTCCCGAAAAGCTCGCTGAATTGAGAAGGATGGGCAAAGGCCAACAGCGTTTTATCACGACGCGGGTCAATGATCCGGGACTGGTGCAAGAGTTGGAATCGGCCAACGTCCGCTTTGCCGGCCAGGCTGAAAACAAGTGGCTCGCCGGTGTCTTGTCCTGGATTTTTCCCTTGTTGCTATTGATCGCGATTTCGAGTTTTTCGCTCAGGCGGATGGGCGGTGCGGGCGGCATTCTGGAAATAGGCAAGAGCCGCGCCAAGATTTACATGCAAAAAGAGACCGGTGTCACATTCAACGATGTGGCCGGCATTGATGAGGCCAAGGAAGAGTTGGTGGAGATCGTCGAGTTTTTGAAAAATCCGGAACGCTATCACCGCCTCGGCGGAAAAATTCCTAAAGGCGTGCTGATCGTCGGCGCTCCCGGCACTGGCAAGACGCTGCTGGCCAAGGCGGTGGCCGGCGAGGCGAATGTGCCGTTTTTCTCGATGAGCGGTTCCGAATTCGTCGAAATGTTCGTCGGTGTTGGTGCCGCCAGGGTGCGCGACCTGTTCAGCCAAGCCGAGCAGAAGGCGCCGTGCATCATTTTCATCGATGAACTGGATGCCTTGGGCAAGGCGCGCGGAATTACCGCGTTCGGCGGACATGACGAACGCGAGCAGACGCTCAATCAATTGCTGGTGGAAATGGACGGCTTCGACTCCAACAAAGGTGTGATCATCATGGCCGCTACCAATCGGCCCGAAATTCTTGACCCGGCGCTACTAAGGCCGGGCCGCTTCGACCGCCACATCACGGTTGACCGGCCCGACCTCAAGGGACGCAAGCAGATACTCGATGTGCACGTCAAGAATGTGCGCCTTGCATCCGATGTCGATCTTGCTGCAATCGCCGGCAGGACGGCTGGCTTCGCCGGCGCCGATCTCGCCAACCTGGTAAACGAAGCGGCACTGCTGGCCGCGCGCAAGAACAAGACGCAAGTCGGCATGGCCGATTTCGACGAGGCGCTGGACCGCATTGTCTGCGGTCTCGAAAAGAAAAACCGGATCATGAACCCGAAGGAAAAGGAAACTATCGCCTATCACGAAGCCGGCCATGCGCTGGTTGCCGAGTATCGTCCGTTTGCCGACCACGTATCCAAGATATCGATCATTCCGCGCGGGGTGGCAGCACTCGGCTTCACCCAGCAAACGCCGGAAGAAGATCGCTACCTGCTGAAGAAAAGCGAGCTGCTGGACCGGCTCGACGTACTTCTGGGCGGACGCGTTGCCGAGGAGATTGTGTTCGGCGATGTGTCGACCGGTGCTCACAACGATTTGCAGCGCGCCACCGACATGGCGCGCCAAATGGTGACGCAATATGGCATGAGCGAGGAATTGGGTTTGGCCACATTTGAACAGGCGTCCAGCGCTCCCTACGTGAACATGCAGCCTGTGCCGCATGAAAAAAAGGAATACAGCGAACGCACAGCGCAGCTTATCGACGCTGAAATTGAAAAGTTGCTGGAGCACGCGCACCGACGGGTACGCGACACCCTGGCAGCACAGCGGGCGATACTGGAAGCTTTGGCCAAATTGCTGTTGGAAAAGGAGGTGATTGACCGGAACACCTTGAGACAATTGCTGGCTGCAACGTAGCGGGAGCAAGCCCGCAGCGAAGCCATAGGCTACAATGGCGGATGAAGTAAGCCAAGGCAGCCGCTGGTCATCGTTGAACTCCGGTTCGGCGATGGCGGGAGGAAGGTCCGGACTCCATAGAGCAGGGTGACGGTTAACGGCCGTCCGCCGCGAGGCGAGGAATAGGGCCACAGAGACGAGTCTTTGGGACCGGGAAGGGTGTACCGCTTCCTGTGTCACAAAGGGTGAAACGCGGTAACCTCCACCTGGAGCAATTCCAAATAGGCACGCGTTGATGTTGCTCGCGGAGCGTGCGGGTAGGAAGCTTGAGCCGTGGAGTAATTCACGGCCTAGAGGAATGGCTGTCATAGTGAGCGGGTTCGCCTGTCTCGCCGTAACAGAATCCGGCCTATCGGCTTACTTCATTTATTTTTCCGATCGATTTGTGTTCTGGAGGCACAAGTCTTGTACGGCCGGGCCGCTAGCGCTGGCGCTCTCCTTCGTTTAAGCTGCAAGTAACTTACCCGCAGGAAGGAACGCCATGCCACTTGTCACACTTACCATCCGTAAACACAAATCCAGCGAATTCAAGAGCGCGGTCCTCGGCGCCGTGCACAACGCCTTGGTCTCTTCCGGCGTCCCTGCTACGGACCGTTTTCAGCGCGTGCTGGAACTCGATGCCGATGATTTCCGCTTTGATCCGGAATATCCGGATCTCAAAAGCAAGCGAAACGATGATTTTGTGTTGATCGAAATTCTTTTGTCGGTAGGACGTAGTGTGAAAGTGAAGCGGAAAATTCTCGAAGAGATCATCAGCGGTCTAAGCCGCGAACCGGGCCTGGACCCGGAAAACGTGATGATCTGTTTCAAGGAAACGTCTTGGGAAAACTGGTCGTTCGGCGGTGGCCGGCAAATTCACGTTTAGTCGAATCGTCCGCCTTCGAGCGCAAAGCCTTTTAAGAACTCGGCAGCCGGCAAGCGTCTGCCGCCGGGCTTTTGCAGCTCAAGCAAGCGTAATACACCGTCGCCGCACGCCACCAGAACTCCCTGTGCGTTGGCTTGCAATATGTCGCCCGGAGCGGCTCCGGTTGTGTCCGGAAGAGCCTCGGCACGCCAGAGCTTGACCGGCACATGGTTGAACAAGGCGGAGGCACCGGGAAACGGCGTAAATGCACGAATCTTGCGCGCCAAGCTTGACGCCGACTGGCCAAAGTCGAGCACGGCTTCCTCTTTCGTGATCTTGGCGGCGTAGGTGGCCCCGGCTTCGGGTTGGGTCGTTGCTTGCAACGCACCTTGGCTTAATTTGCGCAAAGCTTCGACGATCATCGTGCCGCCCAGTTCGGCCAACTTGTCATGCAGGGTAGCCGTGGTGTCGTCCGCCGCAATCGGCAAGCGGGTCATCGACAACATCGGTCCGGTATCCAGACCTTCTTCCATTTGCATGATAGTGACGCCGGTTTCCGCATCGCCGGCTTCGATCGCGCGATGAATTGGCGCGGCGCCACGCCAACGAGGCAGGAGCGAGGCGTGGATATTGATGCAACCGTATTTCGGAATGTTCAGCACCGAGCGCGGCAGAATCAACCCATATGCGGCCACCACCATTACGTCGTGCGGTGTGGCGTGTAGCAGTTCGTGGGCCTGCCGGGCAACCTCGGGGTATTTGCCTTCCAGTCGCAGCGATACGGGCTGCGTCACCGGAATGCCATGGGCCACGGCCAATTGCTTTACTGCCGATGCCTGCAATTGCATGCCGCGGCCGGCCGGACGGTCGGGTTGAGTCAGAACCAGGGGGATGTCAAAGCCGGCTTCATGCAAGGCTTTGAGCGCGACTGCGGCGAATTCCGGCGTGCCGGCGAAAATGACTTTCATGGGAGCAGCCGCATTTCAGCGTACCGCCGGTTTTTTCTTGTCGCGGTTCATTTCGCGCTCTTCCTTCAGCATTTTGGCCTTGATGCGGTTGCGCTTCAACGGCGACAGGTACTCGACAAACACCTTGCCTTTCAAATGGTCCATTTCATGCTGAATGCAGACGGCCAGCAAACCATCGGCTTCGATTTCGAAGGATTTGCCCTCCGCATCTAAAGCCCGTGCCTTGATCCGTGCATGGCGCTCGACGCCATCGTAGACGCCCGGTACCGACAGGCAGCCTTCATCGTAGATTTGCTTTTCCTCGCTGGCCCAGATGATTTCCGGATTGATCAATACGCGCAAATCGCTGCGGGTGTCTGAGGTGTCGATCACGATGACTTGTTCGTGTACGTCGACTTGAGATGCTGCCAAACCGACCCCGGGCGCCTCATACATGGTTTCAGCCATGTCGGCGACCAATTGTTTCAGGCGTGAATCGAATACGCGCACGGGCTTGGCGATTTTATGCAAGCGTGGATCGGGATAACGCAGGATAGTTAATAAGGACATACGACTTTTGCGCAACAATACGATAATGGGGAAACGCGTTTTCTCTTGCTAGTTCAAACATTTATGTGCAGAATTTGATTCAATTTGACAAGTGTTGTCACGTGTCTCTCTTTGCTGTGGCTGCATTATTATCCGCCTTCCGTTCTGCCACACTCACCGGACAAACCATGAAAAAGTTTAGCACAGCCACCCGTCTTCTCGCATTTGCATCTTTTTTTGTGCCCTTGGTGGCCTCGGCTGCGCCGGCTGCGGGCAGTGCGCGCTGCGAATTTTTGGCCGATGCGCCGGACCAGCACGTGGTCGTAAAGGGCAATACGCTATGGGGTATTTCGGGAAAATTCCTGCAAAATCCCTGGTGCTGGCCGCAAGTTTGGGGCATGAATCGCGAGCAAATCCGTGATCCGCACTGGATCTATCCGGGGCAGATCGTCTATTTCGACCGTGTGGCGGGACGTTTGCGTCTGGCCAATCCCACTGGGGGAAGCGGAGCGGGAACTACAGGGGATGGCAAGGTCAGCGGTGATGTCCGTCTCCATCCTCAACAGCGAATGCAGGGTTTGGGCCGCGAAGCGGTTCCTTCAATTCCGGCCGGAATAATCGAACCCTTCCTCTCGCAACCGCTGATTGTCGAAGATGATGAAATCAAGATTGCTCCACGCATCGTGGCAACCCAGGAGGGGCGTGTCTCTCTGGGTAAAGGTGACAAAGCATACGTTCTGGGCGATTTGGATGGCGGCACTTCCTTTCAGGTTTTCCGTCCCGGCACTCCTCTGAAAGATCCGGCCACTAAGGCGGTGATCGGCTATGAGGCAGTATTTCTGGGTACTGTTAAGTTGGCCCGCGAGGGTGCCGAAGATGATGAGGCCCATATTTTTACCGTGGTCAATTCCAAGGAGGAAATGGGCGTCGGCGATCGTCTGCTTCCGGTAAAACCGACCCCATTTCTGAATTACATGCCACACCCGCCCGAACAACCGATTGATGCCCGCATCGTATCGATTTATGGGGGTGTTTCACAAGCTGGCCAAAATCAGATCGTGACGATCAACCGTGGCAAGAACGAGGGGCTGGATATCGGCTCGGTGCTCGAACTCTATCGTTATGGCCAAGTTGTGGCTGATACCACCAATGGCAAAAAGCCAATCAAGCTGCCGGATGAGCAATACGGCACCTTGTTCATTTTCCGTGTGTTCAATGCCATTTCCTATGGTTTGGTAATGCAAGTCCGGGATGCAGTGCAGATTGGCGATGTTGCCAAATCGCCGGAGTAAGCTTGTCAGGTTCCGAAGCGCTGGCGGCTTGGATCCGGCTTGAGCAAACTGCCGGCGTAGGGGGCGAAACCGCGCGCAAGCTCTTGACCGCTTTCGGCTTGCCTGAAAACATCTTTGCCGCTGGTTATTCTGCCCTGCAAAAAGTGGTGTCGGAACGCATTGCGCAGGCGTTAGTCGCCCCTCTTTCCGATGCCACAGCAACCTTGATTGACCGTACCATCGCTTGGGCTGGACAGCCAGGCAATCATGTTTTAACACTGGCCGACGCCGAATACCCGCAGGCATTGCTCGACATCCCCGATCCTCCAATCATGTTGTATGCCAAAGGCCGGCTTGATCTCTTGCAAAGTCCGGCATTGGCGGTGGTGGGTAGCCGCAACGCCACCACGCAAGGAATTGTCAATGCCGAAAAATTCTCTGAAGCTTTAAGCCAAGCCGGGTTGACCATTGTCTCCGGAATGGCTTTGGGGATCGATGCGGCTGCTCATCAAGGCGCGTTGCGGGCGGCTGGCGGCTCCACCATTGCCGTGATTGGCACCGGTGCCGACATTGTTTATCCTGCACGCAACCGTACTTTGGCCCATCAGATAGCGGAAGCAGGTTGTATCGTCAGTGAATACTCGCTCGGTACACCTGCTGTCGCAGCCAATTTTCCGCGTCGCAACCGTATTATCAGCGGCCTCGCACGGGGGGTACTGGTGATCGAGGCGGCCGCAGCATCAGGATCGTTGATCACCGCGCGCATGGCTTCCGAGCAGGGGCGGGACGTATTTGCGATTCCCGGCTCGATCCATTCCCCGTTGTCCAAAGGCTGCCATCAATTGATCAAACAAGGGGCCAAACTGGTCGAGTCGGCTCAGGATATTCTGGAAGAATTGAAATATTGCGCAAGCGGGAGGGCGGTTTCTCCAGCGGAGGCAGCGCCGAGTCCGACCGACCCTGTGGCAAAACGATTATTGGACGTACTTGGTTTCGACCCCATGGATACTGAGGTATTGGCGAGGCGTACCGGTCTCGACGCGGCAGCATTGAATGCACATTTGCTCATGCTGGAAATGGCGGGTTTGCTGGAAATGCTGCCAGGTGGTAATTGCAGGCGTCTCATGTAGATAGTACGCTTTTGGTCCACACGCTTTTCAGGTATTCTATTCAGACGTGGCGATAGGTTTGGTACTTGGGCAGTCTGCCTAAGTGCATTTCGATTCCTGCAAAAAACTGTTTCGCGCCAGAAAGTGCGCCTCGGTAACAGTGTGATTTTTCTACAACTCTCAGTGCAGACGGCGTGGCGCAAAAGCTTGTGCCGCCATGACCTTCACGCTACAGTAAAGCCATGTTTGACGTCCTTGTTTATCTTTACGAAACCTACTATCGTCCCGATGCCTGCCCTGATTCGGCAGCATTGGCAAAGAAACTGTCGGCGGTCGGCTTTGAAGAAGAAGAGATCTCCAAGGCTTTGGGATGGCTGACTGATCTGGCGGAAGCAACGCATGAGTTGTCCGACCAATATCCCCAGCAAACCGCTTTTTCCTTCGGCACGCGAATCTATGTGGCGAGCGAACTCGATACGCTTGGCACGGCCGCGATAGGATTCGTTCAGTTTCTGGAGTCGGCCAAGGTGATCAACCCAATTCAGCGCGAGATCGTGATCGAGCGTGCCTTGGCTGCAAGCGAAGTGCCGATTACGCTCGACAAGCTGAAGGTGATCGTGCTGATGGTATTGTGGAGCCAAGGCCAGGAGCCGGATGGGCTCATGTTTGACGAGTTGTTCGTGGATGAAGACGAGGCAGAGCCTCGGTTGCTTCACTAACCACATTCCCGGCCTGCTGCCTCGCGAGAGGCGCGTGAGCGTTGTAATTTGGCAGTAATTTCCAAGCCTGAATCTGCAAATCCCCGATCTTAATCAATCTGATTTTTGGTTGATTTTGCGCCCAATCTTTATGCTTTGGACCTTTATTGGATGAGGTAGGGGCAATCTTCGTCAAATTTTCCCCTGCTTTTTATATGAAGCACTGCCTTTTAAGCTTAACAGGGAGGAAAGTCTGGCTATACAGGAAAATTCCGCTCGTTCGAGCAGTTTTTGCCAAGATCTTGGCAAAAATCGTACGGATATTGATTGAAGCACTTTCACTTTTTCACTCAACTCTTTAAACAAAATCGCCTAGGGGATTTTCTCTAAGTGCGGCAGACTCCAAGGTAAGCCCTATACTATGCGCCGTACTATGCTTTATATTGCATGTTTTGCTGCCCACCTTTCGAGACACTATTTATGACCAAGACTCTCATCATCGCCGAGAAGCCCTCTGTCGCGAACGATATCGCGAAGACGCTCGGCGGCTTTACCAAGCACGATGAGTACTTCGAATCCGACGAGTACGTGTTGTCGTCCGCCGTCGGCCATCTGCTTGAAATCACCGTACCAGAGGAATACGACGTCAAGCGAGGCAAATGGTCGTTTGCCCACTTGCCGATGATCCCGCCGCACTTTGCGCTGAACCCGATCGCCAAGACCGAAGCGCGCCTCAAGGTGTTGAATAAGCTGATCAAACGCAAGGATGTGACCGGCCTGATCAATGCCTGCGACGCCGGACGTGAGGGCGAGCTGATTTTCCGCCTCATTGCGCAGCATGCGAAGGCCAAGCAGCCGATCAAGCGCCTGTGGTTGCAATCGATGACTCCTAGCGCGATTCGGGAAGCCTTCGGGCACCTGCGCGATGACAAGGAAATGCTGCCGCTGGCGGATGCCGCACGCTGCCGCAGCGAGGCCGACTGGCTGATCGGTATCAATGGCACCCGCGCGATGACCGCCTTCAATTCGAAAGAAGGCGGGTTTTATCTGACCACCGTCGGCCGGGTGCAGACGCCGACGCTGTCAATCGTGGTTGAGCGCGAAGAAAAAATCAAGAATTTTGTGCCGCGCGACTACTGGGAGGTGCGTGCCGAATTTATTTGCGCTGCTGGAGTTTACGAAGGCCGCTGGCTGGATACCAAGCACAAGAAAGACGAAACCGATCCCGAGAAGAAGGCTGAACGCCTGTGGAGCAAGGCCGCGGCAGAATCAATCGTTGCCGCTTGCCGCGGCAAGCAAGGCAATGTCACCGAAGAATCCAAGCCGACTACCTCGATGGCGCCGGCGCTGTTCGACTTGACCAGCCTACAGCGCGAAGCCAATGCACGCTTTGGCTTCTCCGCGAAAAACACCTTGGGCTTGGCGCAGGCGCTGTACGAAAAGCATAAGGTTCTGACTTATCCGCGTACCGATTCGCGTCATCTGCCGGAAGATTACCTGAACACGGTCAAGAAGACCCTGGAAACGATATCGGAGAACAATAACTACCAACAGTTCGCGGCGCAAATTCTGAACAAGAATTGGGTCAAACCGAACAAGCGTATTTTCGATAATGCGAAAATCAGCGATCACTTCGCCATTATTCCGACCACGCAAGTCCCCAAGGGCTTGTCCGAGCCGGAGCAAAAACTGTACGACTTGGTGACGCGTCGCTTCATGGCGATCTTTTTCCCGGCTGCTGAGTTTCAGGTTACGACGCGTTATACCGAGGTCTCTGGCCACCAGTTCAAGACCGAGGGCAAGGTCATGACCAATCCAGGCTGGCTTGCCGTGTATGGCAAGGATGTGGTGGACGACAAGGGCCCGGAAAACAGCGGTTCCCTGGTTCCGGTTGCGAAAGGCGAAAAAGTCCAAACCGAGAAAGTCATTGCGGTCGGTTTGGTCACCAAACCTCCCGCACGCTATTCGGAAGCGACGCTGCTCTCGGCAATGGAGGGGGCAGGTAAATTGATCGATGATGAGGAATTGCGCGATGCCATGGCCGGTAAAGGTCTCGGTACGCCGGCTACACGCGCTGCCATCATCGAAGGTTTGCTGAATGAGAAATACCTTCTGCGCGAAGGCCGTGAAATCATGCCGACCGCCAAGGCGTTTCAATTGATGACCTTGTTACGCGGGTTAGGAGTAAATGAACTGACCGCGCCGGAATTGACCGGTGAATGGGAATACAAGCTCTCTCAAATGGAACGGGGTAAGATCAGCCGTGAAGAATTCATGCGCGAAATCGCGCAAATGACTCAAATCATCGTCAAACGTGCCAAGGAGTACGATAACGACACTATTCCTGGCGACTATGCGACCTTGAAAACACCCTGCCCGAACTGTGGTGGGGTGGTAAAGGAAAACTATCGGCGTTTCGGCTGTACCAAGTGCGATTTCTCGATGAGCAAGACGCCGGGCAGCCGCCAGTTCGAAGTTGCGGAGGTCGAAGAGTTGCTGGCCAATCGCACTATTGGGCCGTTGCAAGGCTTCCGCTCCAAGATGGGCAGGCCATTCGCGGCGATTCTGAAAATTTCGCGCGATGAAGAGATCAATAACTTCAAGCTCGAATTCGATTTTGGCCAGAATGACGAGGAAGGGGAAAACGGCGAGGGTGTCGATTTCGCTGGGCAGAGTGCGCTTGGCGCATGTCCGAAATGCGGGAGTGGCGTATATGAAATGGGCCTTTCCTACGTTTGTGAGAAAAGTGTCACTAAGCCCAAGGCTTGCGATTTTCGCAGTGGCAGGATCATTCTGCAGCAGGAGATTTTGCCGGAGCAAATGGCAAAATTGCTAAACGACGGCAAGACCGATTTGCTGCCGGGCTTTATTTCGCAGCGTACGCGCCGTCCTTTCAAGGCTTTCCTGGTGAAGGGCAAGGACGGCAAGGTCAGCTTCGAATTCGAGGAGCGCAAGGCCAAGCCGCCGACAAAGGGCAAAGCCGCCAAAAATGAAGAGGCGGTGGAAAATACAGAGCAAGCTACGGCTGTAAAAACTCCGCCCAAAAAAGCTGCGGTAAGGAAGGCTGCCACGAAGAAAATGGCTGCTTAAACCCGGATTCGGTTGTAAAAACACCTTTCTACAGGAGCTTTTAATGGATGAAATCATTCAAGCCGGTCCGACTCAGGATGAACGCAACTTGGCAATGCTGGCGCATCTGCTGGGGATATTCACCGGCTTTATTGGTGCACTGGTTATCTGGCTGATCAAGAAGGATGAATCGCGTTTTGTTGCCGAAGAGGCGAAGGAGGCATTGAATTTTCAAATCACGATGGGTATTGCCTTTGTTGTCGCATGGGCATTGGCCTTTATCTTGATTGGATTTTTTTTAATTCCCGTATTGTTCATAGCGAATTTTATTTTTTGTATCCTGGCTGCAGTTTCGGCATCGAAGGGAAATCCCTATAAATATCCGGTCGCAATTCGCTTGGTGAGCTGAGTAACTTTTTAAGGTGAACAAGGTGGGGAAGTAAATCTCGAAATGCTTGCTCGCGTTGTTTCACTGTCGCGTTGTTTTACTGAATTAACGCATTTTCCGTAAAAGGCGGGGTGATGTGAAGGCAAGTCCGGTGCCATAGAGGCAAGAGCAAGCGCGGAGCAGGAGTTTATTAATGTAAAAAAACCTGGCATGATGTGCCAGGTTTTTTTATGAGCCAAGCTGACAGATCAGCGGCGTCCTAACAACGAACGCACCATCTTGTTCATTGGAACGGCATAATCATGGGACGCTAGGACAATATTGTCGGTTGGCCGGATTACCTTCAGATTGACGAACACGAAACGATCACTTTCGGCATAGGTTCCGACGATCACGGCTTGTGCCTTGTGATTCTGGGCCAGCTGCTGGATTTCTCTGGTCAGCATTAGTTCGCCGACATTCTGCTTCACGTAGACATTCTCGCGAAACTTCATTTCGATCATCTTGTAGCCGCGGCGGGAGAATTGGCCGGCAATCTGTTCGGTTACCATGCGGCCCAATGCAGATGATTCTTCCAGCGCGTTGATGTTGACGATCGTAGCCGCGATCAGTGGGCGCTCAATTTCGAGGCCACGAGCTTGTGCTTGGTTTAGCAGCGCATTGGCAGCAGCGTAATTGGTCGGAATAAATTCATTGGAGGTTGCTTCTTCCCACGTCGGAATCGAGGTGTTCGAGGTGGTAGTACGCTGCAGCGGGAACTCCGAGCATCCACTCAGCAGCAGCGCCGGAAATAAAAGATAGAAGTAAGACTTCATATTAGGCTCCCCCTGTCAGCTTGATTGTCTTGTCCAGGGGAATCGGCGTATAGATGCGATTATCAGGATCGGCGATATAGTAGACATCGGTGCGGCGCGCGATGTATTGCAGGCTATTGGTCGCCGAAGTTGTGATGATCAGTTCATATTGCGGGGTATTGCCGTGAGAATACTCTCGCTCAATCCAGTTGTTCCAATCCAGCGCGCCGGTAACGCCCAGAACGCCGACGGCAGCATTGCTGGTGCTTGACATATGCAAGCCGTTAACGGCCATTAAGCCGGCTGCGATTGCGGTTGAGCTGACAAAGCGCGCATCCTGATGGCGATTGGGAGCAAATTTAACCAGCTGTGTTTCAATGTCGATTACCAGAGCCCGGGTGTCGCCGTTCTTGCTGACCCGTACACCCTTGTTGACCAATGCACTGAGGAACTGGTTATAAAAGGCTTTGGTGAATTCGGTATCTTGCTGCGGCTTGGCAATGAACAAAATTTCATCCTTGCCGAGGCTGTTTTTGATCTGCTCAGCAACATCATTGGCAATTACATCCCAATGCGCGCCTGCTTGCAGTTTTTTTTGCTTCAATACGGAGAAGCTGGTTGGCCGAGGAACCTCGCTGTATTCAGTTGCACAGCCCGCCAGGAAAATTGCAGCCATGCCGGCTCCAGCTAATAGTGTTTTCCTCATTTCCTCGCCTCATTAGAATTTTTGTGCAATTAAATTGCCGGCCAAAAACCTTGGGTTCAACTCCAGAAGATGCTGCAAATTATGCCGCAGCGAAACGTATTTTTTTGCAAAGAATACCTCAATAAATTCTATGAATCAAATATTTATCGTTGCTTTGTCAGGTATTACAACAGGTGCGGGAACTTGAGGTCCTGGCACTTTTTCTGAAAAGCCTTTTAAGAGGTCGCATATAGGCGAAATGATGAGGCAGAGGGGCTTTCGTCCAAAGCAAGCCCACATGCGCCTTGATTCTTTTGAGAGCCGCCTATTAGTTAAAAAATTACAACACCTTTAACGCTTTGCCGATGTGCCTCTGATGATCAGTCTCTGCCAGCGTCGAAATCCGGTTCGAAAAAACACCATTTCGCCTGCGGCCAGCGTTCCTGTATGCTCGCCTCGACCACGTTGATGGCTTCCACCAGTGCGACATCGGATGCTTGCGGGAGCATTTTGGCTTGTACTGCAATCATTAATTGTTCGCCCCATTGCAGCGTGATCAGATGAATCACATGCTCGACCTCGGGCCGTGCCTCGATATGCGCTTTGATGGCGGCATGGGTTTCCGGCGCGGCTGATTCGCCGGTGATCATTGCTTTTACTTCGCGTGTTACAAACACGGCGACCACCATCAGTAACACCCCCACGGCAATTGAGCCTGCGGCATCCCAGGCCGGGTTGCCGGTGACTACTGCCATGATTACCGCCAGGAACGCAATCCCCAGACCCAACAGCGCGGCAATGTCCTCGCCTGCCACCACCATCAATTCCGATTGCCGGGTTTCACGGAACCACTGGAAGAAAGGTATACCCTTGGATATCTTGCGGATCTCCTGCATTGCTCCGTATAAGGAAAAACCTTCCAGCACGACTGAAATTCCCAACACCAGCAAGGCGACAGTCGGGCTATGCAAAGGCTCGGGGTGAG
Source organism: uncultured Burkholderiales bacterium (assembly GCA_966211965.1). Classification (GTDB taxonomy): domain Bacteria; phylum Pseudomonadota; class Gammaproteobacteria; order Burkholderiales; family Burkholderiaceae_D; genus CBIHON01. The sequence goes on from CBIHON010000002.1 coordinate 120,601, forward strand.
TGAAATGCTTGATCCCTTCCATCACGGAGAATGCACCGCCGACGAAGAACAGCAGGAGCGCCACCATCATCGCCCAGAAATAGACCACTCGGCCATAGCCCATGGGATGCGATTCGTCCGCTGGCTTTTGTGCCTGTCGCAATCCCACCAGCAAAAAGATCTGATTCGTGCAATCGGCCAGCGAATGCGTCGCTTCGGCCAGCATTGCGCCAGATCCGGTAAACAATGCCGCTGCGAATTTTGCTAGCGCAATGCCGCCATTGGCTCCTAGTGCGTAATAGATTGCCTTGGTGGAACCTTCATTGTGAGAAGACATGGATTGGTGATATGGAAATAAAGTTGTCACCATAACGGCTTCATCTTTACAACGCAAGTATCGGGCACTTGCAGAAGCGAAAAATTGCGGTATTCCGTTATGCTCGACGAAGTGCTATCCCTTCAAGGGCAAGTCTGGTGAATTCCATAGAATGAACGCCGCGTATCCACGCCAGGGCGACCAAGAGGCGGCGCGGACGGCGAGCTGTTTTTCCGTCAGCCGGCTTGCTGGCCCGCCGCTCTCTACGGCGGCCTTTTGCAGCGCCAGGTCCCCGGCTGGAAAGGCGTCGGGGAAGCGCAGGGCACGCAAGGCGATGTATTGTGCAGTCCATTCGCCGATACCGCGCACGGTTTTCAGATGCGCAACGGTTTCTTCCAACGGTGCGCCCGGCTTTAGCATCAAGCCGCCGGTCGCCGCAAATTGCGCGAGATGGCGAATGGTTTGTGCACGCGAGGCCGGCAAGCCGATTTGCGCGATGTCGGCAATATCCGCCGCGGCCAATATCTCGGCCGGGGGAAAATGATGTGTAATGGCAGGAAACGGCGTGCCGATCTTTATGCCAAAACGGGCCACGAGGCGGCCCGACAAGGTGGTTGCACCTGCCACGCTGACTTGTTGTCCCAGTACCGCGCGCACTGCGAGTTCGAATGGATCGAAGGTGCCCGGTACGCGCAAGCCCGGCATCAGGGCGATTCGGTCAGCCAGGAAAGCATCCTGCAACAGATGTGCTTGAATGACCGCCGGATTGGCATCGAGGTCGAATTGCTCGCGTACACGCGACAGCAGGCGCATCAGTACAGTTGCCAGCGCAGGCGCAACCTTGATTTCAAGCTGCTGTTTCGCTGCCGCCTGGGTTACGCGCAACCAGCCTTGAATCGCGTCGATCCGCACGCTGCGCATATATGTTTCGGCATGCGGCGTCAGGTCGATCATCTCCACCCCAGAAATTGTCCGCTTGTGCAAATACTGCAGAATGGTGCGCCATGCAAACGGCGGACGATAGGCAAGGCGTAGAGTAAGTCCGTCCGGGCTGCTTGCTTCAGTCCTGGCCGCCGCCCGCCGCACCGTTCCGGGCGGCATGCCATAGCGCGCCGCAAATAGCGCATTGAAGCGCCGCACGCTGCCGAATCCGGCGGCATAGGCCAATTCCGTCATGGGGAGATCTGTTTCCTGCAACAGCTTTTTTGCGAACAGCAGGCGTTGTGTCTGTGCCAGTTCAACCGGCGTCACGCCGAAATGCTGCAATAGGACGCGCCGCAACTGGCGCGACGACAAGCCGACTTCGGCCGCCAAGCGCTCGCTGTCGCCGCCATTCAACGCGCCCGCGGCGATTCGCTGCCATACCGCGTAAGCCAGATTTTGCTGCAGAGCGTAAGGAGCGAGTTCTGGCCGGCAGCGCAGGCAGGGACGAAAACCAGCCGCTTCGGCAGCCGCCGCCGTGCTGAAAAACGCGCAGGAAGACTCGCGCGGCGTCTTGGCCGTGCAAATCGGCCGGCAGTAGATGCCGGTGCTCCTGACGCCCGTAAAAAATACGCCGTCAAATCGTGCGTCCTTTGCTGCCAGCGCACGGTAACAGCTTTCGCGGCTGAGATTCGTAGAGGTGCGATCTTCGGGAGGCAGTTGATTTTTCATGGCTTGTTTATACGCGCAGCCCGGCGCAGCGTCTAGCCGTTTTCGGACGGGATTTTATGAGTAACTTTTTACCTGGATAAGACTAGAATTGCTGCATCGTCACTTCGCGAGGAGAGCAACATGCCGGCACCGAGCAATCCGATGAAACAGAAATTGCTGCAGCGCGAATTCACGATTGGTTGCTGGCTTTCGCTCGCCAGTTCTGCGGTCGCGGAAGCGCTGTCCCACTGCGGTTTCGATTGGCTGCTGGTCGATGCCGAGCATGGGCCGAATGATATCCAGAATATCTTCGCGCAATTGCAGGCAATCGATGCGGCGCGGGCTCACGGCGCAAAGGCGCAGGCCATCGTGCGCGTCAGTTGGAATAATGCGGCACTGGTTAAGCGCGTGATGGATTGCGGTGCGCAGACGGTGATGTTTCCAGGCATCGAGACGGCGGAGGAAGCGGCGCATGCAGTTGCGGCGACGCGCTACCCGCAGGGCGACAATAATGGCTCCGCAGTGTTGCCGGCATCGTGCGCGCCGCCACCTACGGCATGGACCGCAGTTATACGGCGACCGCCAATGCGCAGGCCAGCGTGATCGTGCAAGTCGAGTCGGCCAAGGGGTTTTCCAACGCAGCCGCGATTGCCGCAACTGATGGCGTCGATTGCGTGTTTATCGGCCCGGCCGATTTTGCCGCCAGCATCGGTTATCTCGGCAACAGCAATCATCCGGATGTGCAAACCGCGATCGCCTATATCACTGCCGTGTGCGCCCAAACCGGCAAGGCGATCGGCATCTATGCCGGCGACACAGAAGGCGCCAAGCGCTACCGTGAATCGGGAATGCATTTCATCGCGCTCAACTCCGACGTGGCATGGCTGACGCAGGCCGCCGGCGCGGCGCTCGAGGCGATGAATTAGCCGGACATGGAAATGCGGCTACATGTAAAACGGATTGACGGTTTGCCGCATTTCGGGCCCGTCTCCGCAGACGGCGTGACGTTCAGGCCTGGCGGCGTTTGGCGTCGTGGTATTGCGCGCTGCCGTGCGTGAGCGCCGTATCGTCCGGCAGGACGTCGCCTGGTTCCAGTTCCGTTTGGCACTTGACTCGCTCATAGGCCGGGCCGAAGTCGATGCGTGCCAGGCCGAGCAGTTCTTCCAGGTTGCGTACGACGAAGTAGGTTTCCTGGAAGTCGTCGATGCGGTAGCGGGTACGCATCACGCGCTCCAGGTTGAAGCGGATGCGATTGGGCGATGGATCGTCGATCGCAAAGATCGATTCCGTGTAGGACGAGGCGATGCCCGCGCCGTAGATGCGCAGGCCGTCGGCCTGTTCCACCAGACCGAATTCCACCGTGTACCAGTAGACGCGGGCAAGGTTGTCCAGCATGCCGAGCTGCTTCGCCCGCAGGCCGCCTTCGCCATAGGCCTGGATGTAGTCGGCAATGGCCGGATTCATCAGCATCGGCACATGGCCGAATACGTCGTGGAACACGTCCGGCTCTTGCAAGTAATCGAGCTGGTCCGGCCGGCGGATGAATTGCCCCGACGGGAAACGCCGGTTCGCCAAGTGCTCGAAGAACACGTCGTCCGGCACCAGCCCCGGGACGGCCACCACCTGCCAGCCGGTATGCTTCATCAGCACTTCGCTCAGGCGCCGGAAATCGGGAATGCGGTCGGCCGCGATCGGCAGCGCGCGCATGCCGGCCACGAACTCATCGCAAGCCCGGCCGGGCAACAGCTTCATCTGGCGCTCATACAACGTCTTCCACACCGCATGTTCTTCGGCGCTGTAGTTTTCCCATCCTTGTTCTATGGTCCAGTCGGCGCGCTCCGGCCGGTAAGCGTCGCCGCTCGCCAAACCGTGCTTTCCGGTTTCCATCACTGTTGGCTGCATCATGTGTCCGCTCCTCTTGTTCAATCAGGCCGGCGCCGTTTCCTTCAGCACGCCGCGGCGCATCTGGTCCAGTTCGATCGATTCGAACAAGGCCTTGAAGTTGCCTTCGCCGAAGCCCTGGTTGCCCTTGCGCTGGATGAACTCGAAGAATACCGGCCCCAACTGGTTTTCTGAAAAAATCTGCAGCAGCAGATCGTCTTTTGCGCCGTCGATCAGGATCTTCCGCTTGCGCAGTTCTTCCAGCGGTTCGCCATGACCGGGGATGCGCTTGTCGACCAAGTCATAGTAGCTGTCGATCGTGTCGAGCAACTTCACGCCGTTGGCGCGCAGCGCATCGACCGAGCGGAACAAATCGGTCGAACCGAGCGCGATGTGCTGCACGCCTTCGCCGTGGTACTGGTCGAGATATTCGGCGATCTGCGATTTGTCGTCGGACGATTCGTTGATCGGGATGCGGATCTTGCCGCAGGGTGAAGTCATCGCCTTCGATTTCAGGCCGGTCAGTTTGCCTTCGATGTCGAAGTAACGCACTTCACGGAAGTTGAACAGGTTCTCGTAGAACTCGGCCCATTCCTTCATGCGGCCGCGATGCACGTTATGCGTCAGGTGGTCGATGTAGGTCAAGCCGTGGCCCACCGGGTTCGCCTGCGCGCCGGGAATCGGTTCGAAGTCGACGTCGTAGATGCTGATGTTGCCGATCGCGCCGTCCTGCGCACCGTTCTTGCCGCGCCAGCGGTCGACCAGATACAGGAGCGAGTCGCCGATGCCCTTGATCGCCGGGATATTCAATTCCATCGGTCCGCATTGATTGTCGAAGCCCCATGCACCCTTTTCCAGCGCGTGGCGGTAGGCTTTGTTTGCATCCTGTACGCGCAAGGCGAACGCGCAGATCGACGGTCCGTGCAGGCGCGCGAAACGCTGCGCGAACGAATCCGGCTCGGCATTGATGATGAAGTTGATCTCGCCCTGGCGATACAGGGTGACGTTCTTGGTGCGATGCTTTGCGATCGCAGTGAAGCCGAAGCTCTCGAATACCTTGCCCATCGCAGCCGGGTCCGGCGCCGCATATTCGATGAATTCAAATCCATCCGTTCCCATCGGGTTATCCCACAGTGCCTGTTCCATCGTGTTCCTGCCTTTCTGCTTTGATCGTTTGTTATTTGAAGACGGCGGGAAGAAGTTTCCCGCTCACTTCGCCGAAACCCACCACATAGCCGTTGCCTTCGCAGCGCGCGCTCATCGTCACTGTATCGCCGTCTTCGATGAAGCAGCGTTCGACGCCACCGTCCAGCTTCAACGGCTGCTTGCCGTTGAGCGTCAGTTCCAGCAGGCTGCCGAATGAATCCGCGCTGCTGCCGCTGATCGTTCCCGAGCCCATCAAGTCGCCGATGCGGACATTGCATCCGGACACCGTGTGATGTGTGAGCTGCTGCGCCATGGTCCAGTACATGTGGCGGAAGTTGGTGCGGCAAATGGTCGATGCCTGCTTGCCGCCGTTCGGCTGCAGGGTGACGTCGAGATCGATGTTGTAGCTGTGCATGCCGGATTGCTGCAGATAGGGCAGGGGCTCCGGGTTCTGCGCCGGACCGGCGACGCGGAACGGCTCCAATGCATCCAGCGTCACCACCCAAGGCGAGATCGAGGTGGCGAAGGTCTTGCTGTTGAAGGGGCCGAGCGGCACGTATTCCCACTGCTGGATATCGCGCGCGCTCCAATCGTTCAAGACCACCATGCCGAACATGTAGTCTTCCGCCTGGTCGAGCGGGATGGCCGTGCCGAGCGTGCTGTTCTTGCCGACCACGAAGGCCATTTCGAGTTCGAAGTCGAGCTTCCTGCTAGGCGCAAGGATGGGGCGCGCGCTGTCGGGCAGCTTGAGTTGGCCGACCGGCCGCCTGACTTCGGTACCGCTGACCACCACCGAACTGGCGCGGCCGTTGTAGCCGATCGGGATTTCCAGCCAGTTCGGCAGCAGCGCGTTATCGGGATCGCGGAACATCCGTCCCACGTTTGTCGCATGCTCTTTCGACGAATAGAAGTCGGTATAGCCCGGGATGTCGAGCGGCAGGTGCAGGCGCACCTGCGACAGCGGCACCAGTGCCTGTTGCCGCAGCGCCGCGTTGTCGCGCAAGGCCTGGTCCTGATCCGACAGCAAGGCTTGCAGGCGCAGCCGCGTTGCGCGCCAGGCCGGCTTGCCGAGGGCAATGAAGGCATTCAGCGTCGGCGCTGCAAAGGCGGCATGGTCCAGATCGCCCAGCAAGCCGGCGCTGCCTAAGGCCGAGAGGTCGAGCACTTGGTCGCCGATGGCAACGCCGACACGTGGCGCGGCATGCGCGACAGTCGAAAAAATACCGAAGGGCAGGTTCTGGATCGGAAAGGGGCAAGCCGCCGCATTCGCTGCATTGATCCAGCTTTTCAAGGAAGGCAAGGAGGTATTCATTATGGGGTCTCTTTTTATCAGCGCTGTCCCGGATTGAACAGCTTGCCCAAACCCTGCCAGCAGCCGGCATAGTCAGCTTGCAATTGCGGCGATTCCAATGCGAAGCGGGTCGGGCGGATTACGCGGCGCGTCTCGAACATGAAGGCCATGGTGTCGCTGATCTTTTGCGGCACCGTGGTATCGGCCGCGCTGGCCTTGTCGAATGTGCCGGCATCCGGTCCATGGCCGCTCATGCAGTTGTGGAGGCTGGCACCGCCCGGCACGAAGCCGCCGGCCTTGGCATCATATTCGCCATGCACCAGGCCCATGAATTCGCTGGCGATATTGCGGTGGAACCAGGGAGGCCGGAACGAGTGTTCCATCGCCAGCCAGCGAGGCGGGAAGATCACGAAATCGATGTCGTCGACGCCCGGCGTGTCGCTTTGCGACTGCAGCACCAGGAAGATCGAGGGATCGGGATGGTCGTAGCTGATCGAGCCGATGGTATTGAAGCGCCGCAGGTCGTACTTGTAGGGCGCGTAGTTACCGTGCCACGCCACCACATCCAGCGGCGAGTGGCCGATACGGGCCGACCAGAGTCGGCCGCAAAATTTCGCGACCAGTTCGAAATCGCCTTCGCGGTCCTCATAAGCGGCGACCGGCGTCAGGAAGTCGCGCGGATTGGCCAGTCCGTTGGAGCCGATCGGGCCCAGGTCGGGCAAGCGCAGCAGCGCCCCGAAGTTTTCGCAGATATAGCCGCGCGCCGCGCCGTCGAGCAGCTCGACCTGGAAGCGCACGCCGCGCGGGATCACCACGATTTCCTGCGGTTCGGCCTCCAGCACGCCCAGCTCGGTCTTGAAGCGCAGGCGGCCGACCTGCGGCACGATCAGCATTTCGCCGTCGGCATTGTAGAAAAAACGATCCGTCATCGAGCGGTTGGCTGCATATAGATGGATACCGCAGCCGGATTGCGCCGCCGGGTCGCCGTTGCCGGCCATCGTGACAATGCCCTCAATGAAGTCGGCCGGCGCGCTGGGCAAGGGAAGCGGGTCCCAGCGCAACTGGTTCGGCGAAGCCGGCAGCGCGGAAAAATCGCTGGTGAAGCGCTCTTGCGAGAAAGAGACAAACGGCGCATGGACTGCCGCCGGACGAATGCGGTATAGCCAGGTGCGCCGGTTTGCGCAACGGGGCGCAGTGAACGCGGTGCCGCTCAGTTGTTCCGCGTACAGGCCGTAAGGCGCGCGTTGCGGTGAATTCTGGCCTTGCGGCAGCGCGCCCTCCAGTGTCTCGGTTGCAAATTCATTGCCAAAGCCGGTTTGATAGCGCGGCGTACCTGAGCTGGCGTCGCGGGATATTGTGCTGGTTTGATCGGATGGCATATCGTCTTCCTCCAGTGGTTCATTGAGTTGGAAGAAGCTTATCGCACGCCCTGTGCAATTTGTAACCGTTTTGTGTGTGGATTTGCTTTTTGTTTGCACAAAATGTGCGGTGGGTTTTTGAATTTATGGAATTGTGTGCGAAGGGGTTGTCGAACGTTATGATTTGAGGGATTTGAGGGCTATGCAGCAATGGATTTGCGGAGGCTGGATGCCACTACGCAGGCGCGAAGCTGCATGGCGGATTTTCCGCCTCCTTGTGTTCATGCCTTTTGGACGGCTTGTGCGCGCATCGCGTGCAGCGCCGCCTGCGCGCTGGAGCTGACGCTGAGTTCCCATGCACCCATGCGGTGGCGATAGGTCGGCGGTGCTTCGTCGATTGCATCCGCCCAGCGTTGTATGCGCCGTGTCAGCATGCTGGCGATACGGCTGCCGGCGCCGGCATTGGTGGGAGTATTTGTAGGGGCAAGAGGGAGGGCTTTCATCGCATTTCCTTTCAGGCGGGCTTGGTACGAGAGAAGTGTAGGTGTTATTCTGTGCACAGAAAATCTTCTATTTTGCCGACCGAGTATGCAAAAATGCGCAGCAAGAAAATAACCCCCGCGGCGGCAGCGACGGCCTCGCGGCTGGATTGGGACGATTTGCGCTACGTGTTGTCGGTTGCGCGCCATGGTTCGCTGTCGGGGGCGGCACGCGAACTCGCGGTCACCCATTCGACCATGCTGCGCCGCATCGATGCGATCGAAGCGAAATTGCAGGCACGTTTGTTCGAGCGCATGCGCAACGGATATGTTGTGACCGAGGCGGGCGATACCTTGCAGCGGATCGCCCAGCAATGCGAACCGCTGGTGGCGGAGGCCGAACGGTGTATCGTCGGCGGCGATACGCGGCTGACCGGTTCATTGAGGGTCACCACTGCGTTTGTCGTGTCGCAGCACCTGCTTCCCAAAGCATTGGCGGAATTTTGTGCCGCTTATCCCCAGATCGAAGTGCAAATGCTGGCCACCCCTGAACGAGTCGACCTGTCGCGGCGCGAAGCCGACATTGCGGTGCGCATGTCGAGCCAGGTGCCGGACTACCTGGTCGGACGCAAGCTCGGAGACGCTCGCTTCCGCGTGTATGGCTGGCACGCCGCGCCGTTTTTAGCGGGAGCCGGTAAAAAGCCCAAGCTGCGTCCGATCGAAACCTTGGTGAATACCCTGCCGTGGATCAGCGTTGAAGCGGATGTGCAGGACCGGTTTTTCAACCGCTGGCTGCAAGCCAACGTGCCGGCCTCGTCGGTGGTGGTGCGCAGCGACCATTTTCCCAACACGCTGGCCTTGCTGCGCACCGGCATGGGTGTCACCATCATGCCGGAATTCGTGACATCCGATGTCCCCGGTCTGGTCGTCTTGTCCGAGCCGATCAACGAACTGCAGACCCCGCTATGGATACTGACGCATCCGGATCTGCGCAATACCGCACGGGTGCGGGCCTTCATGCAAATGGTAGGGGACCGTCTGGCTAAGAATCTATCCCAGTAGGCATCACACCCGGATTGCGGCCCATCAGAAAGAAACTACGGCCGCCAGAACGCCGCGCAAGGCATTGCACACCACCACTTCTTGCGCCGCCCGCAAATCCTCCATCGTCAGGCGCCGTTCGCTCACCGCCCATGCCGGGTCGGCCAGCAGCACCGCGCGCATTACGCCGGGCAGCAGGCCGCACTCCAGCGGCGGTGTGTACCAGCGTCCGTCGAGCTTGAGGAAGATATTGCTGCGCGCGCCCTCGGTCAATTCACCTTGCGTGTTACAGAACAGCATGTCGAACGCTCCCTGCACTTCGGCGGCGCGCCAAGCCGCATCGTAACGTTCACGCAGCGTGGTCTTATGGCGCAGGAACAGTTCGCCGGCGACCGTAGGCTGTGGCGACAGCAGCAGGCGCACCGGTTGTTTCCATGGAGTGAGAGGGGCGCTTTGCAGGCTGCAAATGCCGTTCTGATTCAGCGCCAGGCGCATCCGATGCTCGCCTGCGCCCAAGGCGCTGCAAGCCTGTTTCAGGCGGGTGCGGATTGTCTGTTCGTCGTAAGTAAAACCGAAATACGCGGCGGACGACTGCAGGCGCCGCAAATGCAGATCGAGATGGCGACAGCCGTCCGCCTGCGTCGCATGCATGGTTTCAAACAGTTCGAATTCGTTCGTCAAACCGGTCAAGAAACCAGCCTTGAGCGCGCACTCGGCATACTCTTCCGCGGCCACGCTATCGTGCACGATGCCGGCCCCCACGCCCATTGCGCCGGCACGCACGCCGTTGCTGCCGGGGGGCTGCAGCAGCAGCGTGCGGATCGGCACCGCCAGGCAGAAGTCGCCGATCGGATGCGCCTCATCCGGCGCTTCGAACCAGCCGATCGCGCCGGTGTACAAGCCGCGGGGAGTGGACTCCAATTCACGGATGATTTGCATGGTGCGGCGCTTGGGGGCGCCGGTGATCGAGCCGCAGGGATACAGCGCGGTCAGCATCTGCGTGAGCGTCACATCGGTGCGCACCTCGGCTTGGATCGTCGACGTCATCTGCAATACATTGCTGTAGCGTTTGACTTCGAACAGGGCCGACACCCGGACCGAACCCAGCCGTGCGACGCGTCCCAGGTCATTGCGCAGCAGATCGACGATCATCAGGTTTTCGGCGCGGTTTTTCGGATCGGCGGCGAGTGTGGCGGCGCGCTCGCTATCCTGTTGCGCATCGCCGGCCGCGGCAGTGCCTTTCATTGGGCGCGCCAGCACTGTCCCCTGGGTATGACGTACGAACAATTCGGGCGAAAGCGACAATACCGCGCGGCCGTCGGGCAGTACCAGCAACGCGCCGTACGGAACCGGCTGCCGCGCGCGCAGGCGGCAATACAGTGCATGCGGCGCACCATAGGCGTCGAAGTGCAGGCGGTAGGTATAGTTGATCTGGTAAGTGTCGCCGGCTTCGATGTAGGCATGGATCCGTGCGATGGCTGCGTTGAACCCGGTTTCGTCGACGCTGGCGCTGATCCCGGCGATACCGGCCGGAGCATTGTCTGCGGCGACGCGCTGCGCCAGCCAGTCGCTTACCTGTTCCGATGACAGTTGGTCGCAATTGTCGAACAGCAGTATTTCGGCCAATGCCTGACCGCACTCGCGTACCGGGATGCCATGCAAGTCCTCGCCCAATTCGTAGGCAAACAGGCCGACTGCATGCAGGCCTTGGCGCAATGCTTGCTGCATCTCTTCCAGCAGCGCAGGCAAGGCCGATGCATCATGGCACGACAGCGTGGCGCGATAACCGGTGTAGAGGCGCGAGCGCGGGGCGGCGCGGGTCGCGTCGCAATCGTCCAGCAGTGCAAAGCAATCGCTTGCGTTGAGAGGGATAGAACAGGCGGAAGACATGATGAGTGATTGGCGGGCGGCGTTATTTTGACAGTTGTACTAGCGTCCTGAGTCATTAATTCGTTGAATAAAACCGATGAAATACGTTTCATACGTCGCCTTGCCGGCCGCGCTCAAATACTCGCAACGGGCCTGCCCTTGCTGCGTTTTGCGCCTAGTGCTGAGACTCATGAATTTTATTTTTCAACGAATTTACGGAACAGGACACTAGCTTCCCCGTTTCGACAAGTAAATTCCCCATAACAGCAATGCTCCGCCTACCATTTGAATCGGCCCGATGACTTCATGAAACAAGATCCACGCCGCGATGGTAGCGGTCAGCGGCTGGATCAACAAGCTCACGGACGACAAGGATGCAGGCAAATGCGCCGAGGCGTAAGCGATCACGGTTTGACCGCCGATCTGCGCGATCAAGGCCAAGGCCAGCAAGGGCAGCCAGCCGCTTGCCTGCGCTGGCCAGAACGCGCCGCCGGATGCCAGTGCAAAAGGCAACAATGCCAGCGCCGTCACGGTAGTGCTCCACGCCATCAGGCGCGCGGTCGAGTATTGATTGCGGGCGTCCTTGACCACCAACTGGTAGGCGGCGTAGAACACCGCCGTCGTCAGGCCCAGACCGTCGCCGAACAGCTTGGTGGCCCCGCCACCACCGGAGCCTGCCGCATTCGGTCCGACCAGCATTACTGCGCCGGCCAAGGCGATCGCCATACCGATCACGAACACGCGGGCGAAGCGGACTTTGTGCGCCCACCACATCCACAGCGCGATAAAAACCGGCGCGAAGTTCGATAGCAGGGTGGCATTCGATACCGTGGTGTAATGCAGCGACAGATGCCAGATTCCCATATCGCCTGCGAAGTAGACGCCGGCCAGCGCCACCGCTCGCGTGAAATCGGTGCGCTTGCCCGCTGCTTGATCCTGGCGGCGCGCAGCGAAGGCCCAGCTCCATAGAAACGGCGCTGCCAGCGTCATGCGCCAAAATGCCGAGGCTACCGGATTGACGTCGGACAGGCGCATGAAAATACCGGCAAAACCGATGGCGATACCGCCCAACAAGAGCGCGAGAAAGGAAAAAGGGGGAAAGTTTTTGGTCGTCGGCATCATAAGAATGCGAAGGGTGTTCGCATATCGAGTCATGGTGGTTGCCGCTATTTTGCAGCGGCTTCAAGGCAGCTCGCGGTGGTCGAGCGACGAGAGTTTACTGAAGTTTGGCATTCCTTGCTCTGCTACATGCTGGAATCCGCCTCTGCCTGATCGAACGGCGCGGCTCGCTTCAAACCAGCATGAGGGCAATCTGCGCTTGCGCATTTTCCGACGGGCTATGCTTGAATCCGCTCTTGGCATAGCGGTGCCAGCGTCCCAGCACCAGGCTGGTGATCATATTGGCGCGCGCCGCCACTTCGGCTTCGTTCGACTGCCCTTGCTCAGCGGCTGTGCGCAAGGCTTGCCTGAGCGCCAGTTCGACGCGCTCGATGAATTGATTCATCCTTGTCTGCAAGCGGTCGTCTTCGTTGACCAATGCCTCGCCGATCATCACACGCGTCATGCCGGGATTGGTTTCTGCAAAATTCAGCAGCATGCCGGCGATCGCCTGCACCTGCGATAAACCGTCTTCCTGCTGTGCGGTGATCTGGTTGATCAGGCCGAACACGCTCGATTCGATAAACTCGATCAGGCCTTCATACATTTGCGCCTTGCTGGCGAAGTGCCGGTACAGCGCCGCTTCCGACACCTCCAGCCGGGCCGCGAGCGCTGCGGTAGTAATCTTCTCGCCCTTGGGTTGCTCCAGCATCGTAGCCAAGGCTTGAAGGATTTGCAGTTTTCGTTCGCCCGGTTTGGTGGTTGTCATGACGCCTCGCATCTCACATAAGTAGTCTTCTAGAGCAGTTTCATCCTGACCGTACACGGCCAATCTTGCGCCTGCGATGCTCACCGTACCATTCGTACGGTTGCGCTTCTCGGCTCAACCTTGGCTCCTGTACGGTCAGGCTGAAACTGCTCTAGCGCAATCGATGAAGATTTCCAGACAGTTGCCTTATGGATTTTACTTTGACATCGACATAAGCGGGGTGCCGTGTCGCTTGCGGCGCTGCAGCATGCCGGGCGCTTTGCTGCAGCGCAGGATGAGGTGCCAGATACTGTGTTACCCAGACCGTATGGATGCCCAGCATCTTGGCTGCCTTCAAGTTATCGGCGGTATCCTCCACCAGGATGCAGCGGCGCGGTGCGCTGCGTTCCTTCGCGATCAATTTGCGCAACAGTTGGCGCGAGGGTTTGGGGCGCAGTTTGCCATGCACACGCATCGATTCGATCGCGATGTGTTGCGCAAAATGCCGCTGCAGGCCCAGGTGGCGCATCACTTCATGCGAGTAGCGGTGCGGTGCGTTGGTGAGCAGGATTTTTCGGCCCGGCAGGCGTTTGAGCAAGCGCAGCAGGCCGCGCTCGGCTCGTATCATGCCGGTCAGGTCGTCAAAGCGATGGGCCTCGCGCAGGAAATCTTCTTCGCGTACCGCATGATGTTTGATTACGCCGAGCAGGGTCGCGCCGTAGCGTTTCCAGTATGCGACGCGTGCTGCGTTGACGGTCTCGGCATTGGCCGGCGTGGTGCCGTCGCCGAGAACGCGCGCCAGGAAGGCATTCATGTTGGCATTGATTGCCGGGAAGATCGCGTGCGAGGCGTTGTGCAGTGTATTGTCGAGGTCAAAGAACCAGAGTGGCTTGATTTTCGGCACGGTGACTTGCTTTGTTCAGGACGGGAGAAAAACGATCCGGGCCGGGATGGCCGGAAGAGGAAGCACCCGCGCGAAGATTCCGGCGCGGGTGCCAGGCCCCACGATCTTGATGGGGCGAATCCGGCCGCGATCAATGCGAACGGATCATGGTGCCGAATGCCTGCTCGGTCAGCACTTCCAGCAGCAGCGAATGTTCGATCCGGCCGTCGATGATGTGCACGGTATTCACGCCCGATTTGGCTGCATCCAGCGCGGAGGAAATCTTCGGCAGCATGCCGCCGGAGATGGTGCCGTCGGCGAACATTTCATCGATTTCACGTGCCGATAAATTCGTCAGCAAATTGCCTTGCTTATCCATCACGCCGGGGATATTGGTCATCATGATCAGCTTTTCGGCTTTCAGGATTTCCGCGATCTTGCCTGCGACCAGGTCGGCGTTGATGTTGTAGGCCTGGCCGTCTTCGCCGAAGCCGATCGGTGAAATGATGGGAATGAAGGCATCGTCCTGCAGGGCTTTGACCACCGCCGGGTTGATCGCGTCGATTTCGCCGACGAAGCCGATGTCGAGGAATTCGCCGGGCTTTTCCTTGTCCGGCATTTGCATCTTGCGGGCGCGGATCAGGCCGCCGTCCTTGCCGGTCAAGCCGACCGCTTGACCGCCGTAGTGATTGATCAGCATGACGATGTCCTGCTGCACTTCACCGCCCAGCACCCATTCGACCACTTCCATGGTTTCTTCGTCGGTGATGCGCATGCCTTGCACGAAGGTGCCTTGCTTGCCGATTTTTTTCAGGGCGCTATCGATTTGGGGGCCGCCGCCGTGCACCACGACCGGGTTCATGCCGACCAGTTTGAGCAGGATCACGTCGCGCGCGAAACCGTGCTTGAGACGTTCTTCGGTCATCGCATTGCCGCCGTATTTGACGACGATGGTTTTGCCATGGAACTTGCGGATATACGGCAGCGCTTCGGCGAGAATCTGCGCCTTGATTTGCGGGGAAACCACGTTAAGGTCGGGGTGGTGGTCGGTCGAGTCGGTCATGGCAGGTCCTGAAAATGTTTTTCGCGATTTTACAGTGAATTTGGTTTCTTCCCGGTTCATTTTCTTGTATTTGGGGCGCCGATCCGCTAGTCTTTTGCCCAAATAGCAATGGGAATACCATGACCGCCAATCTACATCGACAGTTGGAAGCAATGCGTCCCGCACTGCTGCGTTTCGCGATTTTGCAGTTGCGCAACGAGACGCTGGCCGAAGACGTGGTGCAGGACGCTTTGATCGCGGTGCTGGAAAAGCCGGAGAGTTTTGCCGGCCAGTCCAGCTTGCGCACCTATGTCACCGGCATCTTGAAGTTCAAGATCATCGATGCAATGCGCGCCGCCAAGCGCGAGCGCCAGTTCGACGTTCAGGACGACCAATCCGAAGAGGATGTGATCGATGCCTTGTTCAAGGCCGACGGCCACACTCACGAAATGCCGCGCCAGTGGGGCGATCCGGATGCGACGCTGGAGCAAAAGGACTTTTTCCGCGTGATGGAAATCTGCCTGGAAAAACTGCCCGCCAAAACTGCCCGTATTTTCATGATGCGCGAATGGCTGGAGCTGGAAACCGAGGAAATTTGTAAGGAATTGGGCATTTCCACGTCTAATGCCTGGGTGATGCTGTATCGCGCACGCATCAGGCTGCGCGAATGCCTTGATTTGAACTGGTTCGGCAACCAGGCGGCCCAGGCATGACAATGGAAGGCGATTCAATGGGACTCAAACCCACCTGCAAAGAAGTGCACCGCTTGACGTCAGAAGGCCTCGATCGCGAATTGACGCTGGTCGAACGTCTGCGGGTGCGTCTGCATCTTGCCGTCTGCGAAGCGTGCACCAATTTTGCCGGCCAAATGCAATTGATCCGGCGTGCAATGCGCAAGATGGGCGCGGCAGACGAACCCACTCAGGATGGTGATCCGAAATGAGCCTTTGTCCGGGGTGCGGCACGACTTTTTGCTGCGGTATGGCAGATGATCCGGCAGAGGGGGAGGCGCGATCCTGCTGGTGCATGCAGCTGCCCCGACTGGAGCCCCGTGAGCTGGTATTTGCCAAGGATGGCACGCCCTCCAAGTGCTTTTGCCCGGACTGTCTGCGTCAGCGGAAAGCGGCCTTGGAAGTCACAAAAATTGGATAACCGTTAATGAAAGCAAGCAAATATTCTCCATTTATCGTATTTCCAGTGCTTTCAGACTGAATGAATTGATAGCAATTCAGAGAACTTCAGTATTTAATTCTTGCTCCTCCCTACTATTATCAACGGGCATTTCACACTCGTTGGGGCATAAACGACCAAGTTGGCAGCCATTTCCTGGCAGTTTCGGTACGCCGGGCAACACGATAGCCATCTAATCCCCGCCGGGTTTTATTAATCCAGGAGGGAGACAGATGAAACAACTGATTCGCATCGCTTGCATCGCATCGGCGCTGGTTTTGCTTGGCGCTTGCAGTCGTAACGTCACCGTAAAAATCGGCGTGGTAGGGCCGATGACCGGACCGCTGGCGGCAATGGGCCAGGACATGGCCAAAGGTTCCCAAGTGGCGGTGGATGAAATGAACAAGGATACGTTCATGATAGGCGGCAAGCGTGCCCACTTCGAACTGCTTGTCGAAGACGACGTTGCTGATGTGGAAAAGGGCAAGGCAGCCGCCAAACGCTTGATCGACGCCGGCGTCGTCGCGGTGTTCGGCCATCTCAATTCCGGTGTGTCGATCGCGGCAGCGCCTTTGTACGCCAATGCCGGCATTCCTCAATTGTCCGTATCCACCAATCCCAAATATACCCGTATGGGATTGAAGACCGCCTTCCGCATTACCGCCGACGACATCCAGCAGGGCAATATGCTGGGCCGGTTGATGAGCGAAAAATTGCGCGCGAAATCGATTTACATGGTGGATGACCGCACGCCCTTCGGCGTCGGCTTGGCAGCCGAAGTGGACAAAGTTTTCAAGTTGAAGCAAATGAATGTCACGCACGAGAGCGTCGACCCGAAAGGCGCGAATTTCGACGCCTTGGCGAAAGCCATCCAGGACAAGAACTATGACGTCGTATTCATGAGCGGCGATGAAGGCTTCGGCCTCCCTCTCCTCAAGGCGATGCGCAAGATCGGCGTCAGCGCCAAGTTCGTCACCGCCGATGCCATGTGCGATCCTTCCACTCTCAAGAATGCGGCCGGCACGGCGGATAGCAATTTCTATTGTACGGTCGCCGGCGTGCCGCCTTCCTGGTTGTCGGGCGGTATCGGCTTCCTGGAGTTGTATAAAGCCAAATTCGGTGCGCCGGGCGCGTACTCCACGCTGGCCTATGATGGCATCCATGTGCTGGGGCAGGCCATGCAGCAAGCCAATTCGATCGATCCGGCGGCTTATTTGCCCGAGATGAAGAAAGGTTCGTTCGACGGCAAGGTTCAGGGCACGGTTGAATTCGACAGCAAAGGCGATATCAAGGATGGTACGGTCGTGATTTATCAATCGATCGGCGGACAATTGATCGAGCAGCGGAATTTGCTTTGACCGTATTTGCCAGTGTTATTCATAAAATGAATGTCTGGTATCTTTAATAAAAATTGGATGCATAACTGAAAGTTCGCTATAGTTCGGTTGTCTCCTCCATGTCTCCTCCTTTGATATGGATTTAAGCCCGCTCCCGTAGCGGGCTTTTTTTTACCTGAAATTTTTACCTGGAACGGTCCTGGGCCGCATTGCCGGGCGGGTTGGCGTCGCATCCTGGCGGTGCTGAAGAGATCAATGGCCATTTTTAACGTATAATTTTTCAGCGCCGATTTGATTGAACAAGTCAAACCCAGCTTGCGGGCGCCGGGGCCACAATCCCAAATCAAATACTGCTAAAGCGGACGTGGAATAACCCGGACCCGTTTTACAGTCCGGGTTTTTTTATTTTGGAATGATTGCAGGGCTGTTCGCAAGCAATCAAAAAATCGATTACGACATGAAACGCGACCCCATTTCCTCGACCGAAGCGCTGCTGCGCGATTTGCTGTCCCAACGTATCCTGATCCTCGACGGTGCGATGGGCACCATGATCCAGCAATACAAGCTGACGGAAGAGGATTACCGCGGCGTGCGTTTTGCCGATTTTTCGGTGCCGGGCAAGGAGTTGTTCGTCAAGGGCAATAACGAATTGTTGACACTGACACAGCCGCAGATCATCAGCGAAATCCATGAGAAATACCTGGCCGCCGGTGCGGATCTGATCGAGACCAATACCTTTGGCGCTACCGGCGTGGCCCAGGACGATTACCACATGGCCCACCTGGCCTATGAGATGAATGTCGCTGCCGCCAAGCTGGCGCGCGCCGCCTGCGACAAGTATTCGACGCCGGACAAGCCGCGCTTCGTCGCCGGCGCGCTCGGGCCAACGCCGAAGACCGCATCGATTTCGCCGGAGGTCAATGATCCTGCCGCGCGCAACATTACCTTTGACCAACTGGTTGCCGCCTACCTGGAGCAGACGCGCGGCCTGGTCGAAGGCGGCGCCGACGTGCTGCTGGTCGAAACCATTTTCGATACCTTGAATTGCAAGGCGGCTCTGTTCGCCATCGATACCTTCTTCGAAGAATCGGGCAAGCGTTTGCCGATCATGATTTCCGGCACCGTCACCGATGCCTCGGGGCGCATCCTGTCGGGGCAAACCGTGCCGGCATTCTGGAATTCGATACGCCATGCGAAGCCGCTGACGGTCGGCCTGAACTGCGCGCTAGGCGCCGCCTTGATGCGGCCTTATGCGGAAGAGTTGTCGAAAATCGCCGACACCTACGTCTGTATTTATCCCAATGCCGGCCTGCCCAACCCGATGAGCGATACCGGCTTCGACGAGACGCCGGACGTCACGTCTTCCTTGCTCCAGGAGTTCGCGGAAAGCGGCTTCGTGAACATCGCCGGCGGCTGCTGCGGCACCACGCCGGCGCATATCAAGGCGATCGCCGATATCGTTGCGAAAATCCCGCCCCGCAAGATTCCCGAGATTGCGCCGGCGATGAGGTTGTCCGGCCTGGAGCCGTTTACCATCGACGACGATTCGCTGTTCGTCAACGTCGGCGAGCGCACCAACGTGACCGGCTCCAAAGTCTTCGCGCGCATGATCCTGAACGAGCAATACGACGAAGCCTTGAGCGTCGCGCGTCAGCAGGTGGAAAACGGCGCACAGATCATCGACATCAACATGGATGAGGCGATGCTCGATTCGGTCGCCGCCATGACGCGCTTCCTGAACCTGGTCGCTTCCGAGCCGGACATCGCGCGCGTGCCGATCATGATCGACTCCTCCAAGTGGACCGTGATCGAGGCCGGCCTGAAATGCGTGCAGGGCAAGGCGATCGTCAATTCGATCTCGATGAAGGAAGGCGAGGAGGAATTCCTGCGCCAGGCAACACTGTGCCGGCGCTATGGCGCCGCGGTCATCGTGATGGCCTTCGACGAAACAGGCCAGGCCGACACTTTCGAACGCAAGATCGAAATCTGCCAGCGCGCGTATAACCTGCTGGTGTCGAAAGTCGGTTTTCCGCCGGAAGACATCATCTTCGATCCGAACATCTTCGCGATCGCGACCGGCATCGAAGAGCACAACAATTACGCGGTCGACTTCATCAATGCCACCCGCTGGATCCGCGCCAATCTGCCGCACGCAAAGGTCAGCGGCGGCGTCTCCAACGTCAGCTTCAGCTTCCGCGGCAACGATCCGGCGCGCGAAGCGATCCACACCGTATTCCTGTATCACGCGATCCAGGCCGGCATGACGATGGGCATCGTCAATGCCGGCATGATGGGGGTCTACAGCGAGCTGGATACCGAATTGCGCGAACGGGTCGAGGACGTGGTGCTGAACCGCCGCGAGGATGCAACCGAGCGCATGATCGAATTCGCCGGCACCCTGAAAGCCGGCGGCAAGAAAGAAGAACAGAACCTGGAATGGCGCAACGCCCCGGTGCAAAAGCGCCTGGCGCATGCGCTGGTGCACGGCATCACGCAATGGATCGTCGAAGACACCGAAGAAGCGCGGCAGGAGCTGTTGCGCAACGGCGGTCGCCCGATCCACGTGATCGAAGGGCCGCTGATGGACGGCATGAACATCGTCGGCGATCTGTTCGGACAGGGCAAGATGTTCCTGCCGCAAGTGGTCAAGTCGGCACGCGTGATGAAGCAGGCGGTGGCACACCTGATTCCCTACATCGAAGAAGAAAAACTGCTGGAAGAAAAACGCACCGGCGTCGTTGCCAAACCCAAGGGCAAGATCGTCATCGCCACCGTCAAGGGCGACGTGCACGACATCGGCAAGAATATCGTCTCGGTGGTCTTGCAATGCAATAACTTCGAAGTCGTGAACATGGGCGTGATGGTGCCGTGCTCCGAGATCCTGGCCAAGGCCAAGGCCGAGAACGCCGACATCATCGGCCTCTCCGGCTTGATCACGCCCTCGCTGGAAGAAATGGCGCACGTCGCCAAAGAGATGCAGCGCGACCCGCATTTCCGCATGCTGAAGATCCCGCTGCTGATCGGCGGCGCAACCACTTCGCGCGCTCACACCGCAGTCAAGATCGCGCACAATTACGAGGGGCCGGTAGTGTATGTGCCCGACGCCTCGCGCTCGGTATCCGTGGCGCAATCCTTGTTGACGCCGGAGCAGCGCGATCAATACATTGCCGAAATCGCCGCCGATTACGAACGGGTCCGCGAGCAGCACGCGAATAAAAAAGCGGCGCCGATGTTGACGCTGGCCGAGGCGCGCGCCAACAAGATGAAGCTCGGCTTCAGCGGGGAATTTGCGCCGGTCAAGCCGAAGTTTATTGGCCGCCGTGTGTTCAAGAACGTCGACTTGGCCACCATTGCGCAATACATCGATTGGGGCCCGTTCTTCCAGACCTGGGACTTGGCCGGACCGTACCCGGCGATCCTGAAAGATCCGGTGGTCGGGGAATCGGCCAGCAAGGTTTTCGAGGAAGGCCAGGCCTTGCTGAAAAAGGTGATCGAAGGCCGCTGGCTGACCGCCAACGGCGTGGTTGCGCTGTTGCCGGCCAATAGCGTCAACGACGACGATATCGAAATCTACACCGATGAGACCCGCACCCAGGTTGCGTTCACCTACTACGGCATGCGCCAGCAAACGGTAAAGCCGGTGATCGACGGCGTGGCGCGTCCGAACCAATGCCTGGCCGATTTCGTTGCGCCGAAATCCTCGGGCGTCGCCGACTACATCGGCCTGTTTGCAGTCACCGCCGGGCTCGGCATCGAGAAGTACGAGAAGCGTTTTGAAGACGCGCACGACGATTATTCTTCGATCATGCTGAAGTCGCTGGCCGACCGTTTGGCCGAAGCCTTTGCCGAGCAGTTGCACGAGCGGGTACGCAAGGATTTGTGGGGTTACGCGCCCGACGAAGCCTTGAGCAATGAGGCGTTGATCAAGGAAAGCTATAGCGGGATTCGGCCCGCGCCAGGTTATCCGGCCTGTCCGGAGCACACGGTCAAGGCCGACATGTTCAAGCTCTTGCAATGTGAAGAAATCGGCATGCACCTGACCGAGTCATTTGCGATGTATCCGGGTGCGGCGGTGTCCGGCTTCTACCTGGCGCATCCGGAATCGAAGTACTTCAACGTCGGTAAAATCGGCGACGATCAAGTGAGCGACATGGCGGCGCGGCGCGGGATTTCAAAGGAAGATGCGGAACGCTGGCTGGCGCCGAATTTGTAATCAGGCGCTGTTCGCCTCTTCCACCAGCCAATCGCAAAACGCGCGCAATACCGGGTCGCCGGCGCGCGCGTTCGGCATCAGCCAGTGATAGGCGCGCGAACGCACGATGGGGCCGTCCAGCGGCGCCACCAGCCGTCCTGATGCCAGCTCATCGTCAATCACCGGACGCGGCCCGAGGGCCACGCCCAGACCATCCACCGCAGCCTGCAGCGTCAAATAAAAATGGTCGAATTGCTGGCGCGCTGCGCTCGTCAGATCCGGCACGCCGGCCGCACTGAGCCAGCGCTCCCACGAGTGCGCCCGGCCATTCGACGATAGCAAAGTATGCCGTGCCAGGTCGTGCACCTCGGCCAGCGGAATCCGTTTCAACAAGGCCGGACTGCAGACCGGTATTTCATTCTCGACCAGGAATTCCTGCGCCACGCAACCCGGCCAATCCTGCGGACCGCGGCGGATCGCGATGTCGAAGCCGCCCACGGCGCCCGACAAGGGGCTGTCGGATGTCGTCAGCCGCAGTTCGACCGCCGGATAACGCATTTGAAATCGCGTCAGGCGCGGCAATAGCCAATGCATGGTGAAGGTCGGCAGCGCATCGATGGCGATCTGCCGCTTGGCGCCGGTTTCAGCCAGGCGCCGCGTCGCTGCCACGATAGTATCGAACGAAGACTGCACCGCCTGCAGGTATTCGCGTCCGGGGCCGGTGAGCCAGACCCGCCTTCCCTTGCGCTCGAACAGGGCAATGCCGAGCCAGTCTTCCAGGCTGCGCACTTGCCGGCTGACCGCGCCATGCGTCACGTGCAGCACTTCTGCCGCGGCAGTAAAGCTGCCCAGCCGCGCGGCGGCCTCAAAGGCGCGCAAGGCATTCAGCGGGGGCAGGCGGGGCTCCATGGCTTGTGAGTATAACTCACGTACAATGGAACAATAAATCGATTTTCGAGATCCAGTCTCGGGTGTATCGTTCAGCCATGGACACCCTAATCGATACCCCAAAAATTCCCGTCGTTACGAGGCGAGAGCTATTTCTTTGCTTCCTCGCGATGGGCCTGACCAGCTTTGGCGGCGTGCTGCCGTGGGCGCGCCGCATGTTGGTCGAAGAGCGCGCCTGGCTCACAAGCGAGGAGTTTCTCGACGGCTTGAGCCTGGGCCAGATCCTGCCCGGCCCAAACGTGGTGAACCTGTCCATCATGGTCGGCGCGCGCTTTCATGGCGCGGCCGGTGCCGTGCTGGCGTTCAGCGGGCTGATGTTGGCGCCGCTGGCGATCATCCTGCTGCTGGCGGTGCTATATGCTGAATACGGCCATTTGTCGGCGGTGCAACGCGCCTTCAGCGGCACTGCCGCGGCGACCGCCGGACTGATCGTTGCAATGGGCTTGAATATGTTGGACAAGCAGCCCAAGTCTTGGCGCAGTGTCGGTATCGCCATTCTCGCTTTCATCGGTGCTGGCGCGCTCGGCTTGCCGCTTCTTACCGTGCTGACGGTTTTGGCACCGATCAGCATCATCCTGGCATGGAGCCAAGCATCATGAATCACCATCCTTCGTTGCTTGAAATCGGGTTGTATTTTTTGACGCTGTCGCTGATGGCGATCGGCGGCGCCAATGCGGTGATTCCCGACATGCACCGGCACCTGGTCGATATCCAGGGCTGGATGAGCAGCGCCGAATTCGTCGCGCTGGTGGCGCTGTCGCAGGCTGCGCCGGGTCCGAATGTGCTGGTGGTCAGCCTGCTTGGCTGGAAAGTGGCGGGGTTTTCGGGCGCCTTGGTCGCGATTGCGGCGATGAGTATACCTTCGTCGCTGTTGACTTATTTTTTCTCGCGCCTCTGGCAGCGCTTCCACCAAGCGCGCTGGCGCAACGTGGTGCAGGGCGGATTGGGGCCGATCACGATCGGACTGATTCTCGCCAGTGGCTATGTACTGACGCGCAGCGCCGATCACCATTGGCTGGCTTATGCCATCACCGCGATCACGGCCGTCATGGTGATGAAAACCAAAATCCATCCCTTGTGGTTATTAAGTGCCGCCGGGTTGCTTGGTTTTCTGGGACTGGTGTAGGCCAATCGGTATGGTTTTCCTGGGGAGAGGGAAGGAAAAAAGACCGCCTACGAACTTGATGAGGCTGCGATGCCATTGCTCCAATCGAAGGCGCACACTTCCATCTCGTACAGATCGTCATTGCTCAGTCCCAGCTTTTTCAGCGTCGACATCAGCAGCGGCCCGGCCTCTTCGATGCGTTCCAGGTACTCGGCCAGTTTCAACATGTCGCCGTAGAGTCCGCGGCGATACAGCAGCGCATCGCTGACTTCGTCGACCACTGCGATCTGTTCCAGGATTTCCGTCATCGGCACCTTGAACAGGCTGTCCATCAGGGACATGATGCCGACCGTGAACGCGGTGTCGGCCAAGTTGCGATTGCCGGGTTTTAATTTCTCTGCCATCAGTTCCAGCAGCTTGCCGCGCGTGGTGGCAAGCATCAGCAACGGCGTCATGCTATGGCTCTTCTTGCAAGGTTCGGCATACAACATGATTTGCAGCCAGCGTTGCAATTGGGTGCGGCCCAGCACGATCAAGGCCTGGCTCAGCGAATCAATGCGCTGCCTGGCGCCGACCGCCGCGGAATTCACCAAACGCAGCAAATTGATACCGAGCGCCACATCGGCCTTGATTGCTTTTTCAATTTCAATACTGTCTGCATCCGAGGTGATCAGAGTCATCAATTGCATCACAGCCATTTGTGATGGCGAAATTTTCTTGCCGCTCATGACAGCCGGTTTTGCGAAGTAATAACCCTGGAAATAATCGAAACCCAGATCAAGACAGATTTTGAATTGTTCCAGCGTCTCGACTTTTTCGGCCAACAGCTTCTTGCCGGACAATTTGAATTGCGGCGTCAATTTCAACAGGGCGCTGAGCGGCATGTCGCGCAAATCGAACTTGACGATGTCGACCAGCGGCAGCAATTTTTGCACGTCTTCGGAATCGGTGATCACGTCGTCCAGCGCGAAGGTGAAGCCGCCCTGCACCAACTCGCTGATGCGGACCAGGATTTCATCGGTGACCTTCATCGTCTCGACAATTTCCAGCACTACTTTTTCGCGCGGCAAAAATTCGAAGATATCGCTCATCAGTACGGCGGCATCGACGTTAAGGTAGCCGAGCGAATCGCCGATGACTTTTTCCAGACCGAGTTGCGAAGCATGAGCAATGACCGACGCGGTGGCCGACAGATCAGTCGTGATATTGGCGGGGCCGACTGCTGCACTGCGAAACAGCAGTTCATATGCAATCAAATCCTGATTGCGATCCAGGATCGGCTGGCGGGCCAGGAAAAATTCGCGCACGCGCAAACCTCGCTTTTGTACAGGGAGATCGTCGAATGGTACAGGCGTAATCATCGAGATTGCGAGATTTTTATCACTTCGGGAGCTTATGATTGATTTTATGAGCGATATCGATAATTTTGTAGTTGTTTTATTCGCTCGCTATTTACTGTAACGTATTTTTGATTTCCATGCGGAAACTTTTCATGCTGCGCTGCGATGAACCTCTATAAGAAAAAGCGACGAGTTTTCTCGCAAGCTTTATTGCAAAGGTTATTCTGGCTTCCCTTGCATGAACCCTAAGAACCTTTAATAAAATTAATCAAGCGGCGACCCCTCCACGAACACCTTCAATTCCCCGGCTTCGAATTGCGCCCAAGTCTCATTGGTCGTCAGCGGTGCGGTCACGATAATCGCCACCCGGTCATTCGGCGTGGTGACCTGTGAAAAGTCGACACTGACATCCTCATCAGACAGTTTGGCCTCGGCAAACGGATATTGACGCACGATGTAATACAGATTGGTCGAGCAATGCGCGTACAAGGCGGAGCCGTCCGACAGCATCATGTTGAAGGGACCGTGGGTGCCGATTTCGTGCGTCAATTTCTGCAGCGTCATCCGCAACTCCGGCAGCGGAGGCGGGCTATCGCCGTAGCGCATGCGCAATTGCTGCAGCATGTAGCAAAACGCCAGTTCGCTATCAGTGTTGCCGACGGGGTGGTAAGGGCCGTCGAGTATCGGTGCAAAATTCTTCAAGTCGCCGTTGTGTGCGAACACCCAGTAGCGGCCCCACAATTCACGCATGAAGGGATGGCAGTTTTCCAAGGCTACGCGGCCCTGGGTCGCCTTGCGGATATGGGCGATAACGTTCTTGGATTTGATCGGGCAGCGCTTGATCAGGTCGGCGATCGGCGATTCGACCGCGGCTTGATAATCGACGAAGTGGCGCACGCCGGCGCCTTCGAAAAAGGCGATGCCCCAACCGTCATTGTGCGTGTCGGTGCGGCCGCCGCGCGTGGCGAAACCGGTGAAGCTGAACACGATGTCGGTCGGGACATTGCAATTCATTCCAAGAAGCTGGCACATGGGATAAGAGAGCGGGAAAAATTGAAATCGATAATTACAGTAACACGGATGTCATAGGAGGGGTTTCAAGATTTGGGCTGTTGTGATGATGCCGATCAGAGCGCCGCTTGCATGCCGGGTTGCGAGAATGACGGTTTCACGAAAACTTGGATGCGTTAGAGCATTTTTAGCCTGACCGTACGGGCCAATCTCAGGCCTCCGGTGCTCAGCGTACGCCTGTACGCGTCCGCCCCTCGGCCTGACCTTGACTCCGCACGGTCAGGCTAACATTGCTCTAGAAGGTCTTCGGTATCCGATTGATTTCGGTAAGCATGAAGCCCGCCAGTATTGGATGCTGATGGCTGGAGCAGCCGGGCCCAATATGTCAGGGCGTCAGGGAGGCATGAAGCTTGTGCGACCGGCGCGTGAAATTTTATTTTGTCATCCACGGATCCTGTTCCGGGTGCGGAAATTTCGCGATCATGAAGTCGACGAAACTGCGTACCTTGGCCGACAGCAAACGCCGGCTGGGATAGACGATCGCCACCGGCAACTGGCCGAGCCGATATTCGGGGAACAGCTGTACCAGGCGCTTGCTCGCCAAGTCGGCGCTGAGCGCAAAGGACGGGCCCGTCACCAAACCCATCCCGGCTGCAGCGCATTGGCGCAGCAGGTCGCCGTTGTTGGAGAGCATGGCGTTGGTGACCGGAATATTGATGGTGCCATGCGGTCCTTTCATCGGCCAGGAATTGCGCAACAGGTCGACTGAAAAATTCAGGCATTTATGCTTGGAGATATCGTGCGGTTGTTTCGGCGCGCCGCAGCGCTTGATGTAAGCGGGGGCGGCGCAGACCAATACTTCTGCCACACCCAATTGACGCGCGATCATGCTGGCGTCGAATTTCTGGAAATGGCCGAGGAAGATGCCGACGTCGATTCCCTCTTCCACCAAGTCCACGTTGCGGTCTGTCAGCGTGATGTCGAGCAGCACGTCGGGATAATTCCTGGCGTAGATCGGCAATAGTTGCGCCAATTGCAGTTGTCCGAAACTCGGCTGCGAATAGATGCGCAACGTGCCGGTCGGTTTTTGCGAGTGGGACGAGGCGATCGCTTCCGCATCGTCGATTTCTTGCAGGATCTGGCGTACTCGCTCCAGGTAGGCCTGGCCGGTCTCGGTCAGCGATAACTTGCGGGTGGTGCGGTTTAGCAGGCGTGTGCCGAGATGACTCTCCAGGTCGGCGACGTGGCGCGTGATTACCGCATTCGAAATATCCATCGCCATGCCGGCGCGCGCAAAGCCGCCTTGCTCGACGACCTTCACAAAAACCCGCATTGATTGAAGACGATCCATATTTATTTACGCCTTTTATTGTTTCTGATTTAGAAACGATGTGTTGCCATTATTGAGCTTTTTTTGCAGGGTACGCAATGTATAGACTGTGCTTCATCGATGAGCAGCACACAAACAAAGGCCCTTGACTCTGACGTTGCGTCAGGCCCTATCGTGCAGCAGTGCGACTCACCGGGGCACGTCAGTGCCGGCACAGGCCGGGCGATGGGGCCAGGGAATATCAATCTAACTTTTCTGGAGAATAAAATGCATGCCAAACAATTGATCGCTTCTGTTGCCTTGTTCGCCACGGCCGGCTCTGTTTTTGCGCAAGCGCTCGACTATGAAGTGCCTAACGCCAATTTTGTTGCGACCAAAACCCGCGCCGAAGTCGTCGCTGAAATGAAGCTGGGGCAAGCGACTCGTCCCCAAGCTGCCCCAGCAGTCGCATCCGGCAAGACGCGTGCTGAAGTCATCGCCGAATTACAGCAAGCCCACGCCGAAGGCAATTTCGTGGTCGGCGGCGCTGAATTTGTGAACGATGTGCCGGTTATGGTGAAGAGCGTGGGCAGTCGTGCCGAAGTTGTCGAATCTGCTTCCGCCAACTAGATTGCAACAAAGGCGAACGGCGGCTGAACTTTGGCCGGACTTGGCCATCGACGTGCAGATCAGGCAAGCGGAAAAGTTGCCGGCTTCCACTGCGCGGCAAAACAAAATGCATCGAGGGCGCTAAACCGATCCATCGATGCGTCCCCTCCAAATGGTGCGGTGATCGGCAAAAAAAACGGATGAACCCTATCACAGGTCATCCGGTTCGTCTTGGCTGCGCAGTCTTGCGATTACGCAGCCGCGATGCGGCAGATTAGTGGAGTACGACGGACTGGCTCATCAGGCTATCGTAGGATCCCAGGAATTCATCGATTTCTTCCACGCTGGGCGAACCTGCAATCAAGTCTTCCACGTTCTTGCGAAAACTTTCAGCCCAGACGCCGCCAATGAAAATTTCCCGCCTGCCGGATTTGTCCATGATTTCATAACCGCCGAAGCGCAAGGCTTCACGGTTGTCGTCAGCCACGAATTCCACCACGCTGTACTGGTCACTGTTGTAGATGATGTTCATGTCGATTCCTTAAGCCACGAGTTTCTATCATTGCTGGAAATGGCGCTTGATGTGGCGGTTTTCAAGTCGCATCAAAAAAATAAGCAAATTTCGTGCGGGCTTGCAAGGAGATGAACGGCATCAAAGACACAGATCTTTAGTGATCTTGAGCAATTTATCATACGGCGGCTTTGCCAAAAAGCCATGTATGCGGCCAAGATGCGTGCTGTTTGCCAGGCTGATGAAAAGCCGTTGCGGAGGATGACGCAAAATGCGGTTGAGGGTGACGCGCATGGTCAGGTTGCCGCTGCAGCACAGGCAGCCAGGCGCGATACGGGCAATCTGCAACGTATTCCACGCCGCCAGCGGATCGACCCGGCCGTCGGGCAATCCTTCCAGGATAATCGCCGTCCCCACCTTGCCGTCGAGGGCGGCGGCGATCGCCGTTTCGCGTGTTGCAGCGCTGCCGCCGACTACCAAGGTGGTGAGTGTCATCCCCCTTTTTTCGCGAGCTTGCCCGGTTCGACACCAAGCTGTTTGAGCTTGCGGTACAGATGCGTGCGCTCCAGGCCGGTCTTTTCGGCAACCCGCGTCATGCTGCCGCCTTCGCGCACCAGGTGATGCTCGAAATAGGCTCGCTCAAAGGCGTCGCGCGCCTCGCGCAGGGGCAGTTCGAAGGACAGGGTGAACATTTGCGTATCAGCGGCCAGCATGGACAAAGGCATGGCGGCGGAATGCATCATGGCAGCGGCGTTGGCGCCGGTGAACGGCATCTCCTGGTGGGTTGCCGCTTGCTCCGCAGGCGGCGCTGCAGGCCGCATGTGCACATTGGCCGGGCGGGCGCTTTCCTGTCCCCGCGACAAACCTTGCTGGACTGCCTTCAGCAGCTTTTGCAGCGAAATCGGCTTTTCCAGGAAATTGAGCGCACCGACGCGGGTTGCTTCGACCGCGGTATCGATGGTGGCGTGGCCGGACATCATGATGACCGGCATGGTCAGCATGCCGTCGCGCTGCCATTCCTTCAACAGGGTGACGCCGTCGGTATCGGGCATCCAGATATCGAGCAGCACCAGGTCCGGCGCGCTGCCGGCACGCGCTTCACGCGCCTGCTGCGCGTTTTCTGCGGTTATTACGACATGCCCCTCGTCTCCCAGGATTTCCGAGAGCAATTCGCGGATGCCCATTTCATCGTCAACTACCAAGATGTTCGCCATCAGCTTGCTTCTTCCTCAAATCAATCTCATCAAACGTGTCTTCATCTGCCCAAGACCGCCTTGGAACCTGTCGCGGTCGCGCCAAATGGGCGTGATCCGGGACCGTACAGTGCTCGGACTCCTCATGCACCTGAGTGCATCACGGTTCCCGCCCTCCGGTCGAGGCCCGTTTGGCGCGACCCTCAACAGGTTCTTAATCAATGGGGGCTAACTTTAACAGCAAAATTGACACTTTTGCACCATTTTCGTCAGCTCTGTTCTGGATATCAATTCTTCCGCCATGTTCATCGACAATTTTTTTTACCATGGCAAGGCCCAAGCCGGTGCCGCGCGGTTTCGACGTGACATAGGGTTCAAACGCGCGAGCCAATATTTTGGGCGCAAAACCGGGGCCGTTATCGGTGATGGAGAGGCGTACTGCGGCACGCGTCTCGCCATCCGAGCTACGGTAATGAATTTCTTCGGTGACCACGTCGATTCGCGGCGCAGGGATATGGTCGGTCCGATCAGACACGGCATCTTGCGCATTCTGTAACAGGTTATGCACCACTTGGCGCAATTGCGTCGCATCGCCCATGACGCGCGGCAGCGTCGCGGCAAGCTTGGTGTGAATGATGTCACGTTCGTCGCCGCCCAGGTAAAGATTCAGGATTTCTTCGATCAGGCCATTCAGGTTCAAGGGTGAGAGCACGGCCGGCGGCGTTTTTGCATAATCGCGGAAATCATCCACCATGCGTTTCATTGCCGTGACCTGGTTGACGATAGTGGCGGTGCTCTTGCTCAGCATCGCTGCGTCCGGCTGCGAGAGTTTCGTTTCCAGCTTCATTTGCAAACGCTCGGCCGACAACTGGATCGGTGTCAGCGGATTCTTGATTTCATGCGCTAGGCGCCGCGCCACCTCACCCCAGGCGATCGATCGCTGGGCCGAAATCACATCGGAAATATCGTCGAACACGACCACATAGCCGGCGCCGCTGATTACCGGCAGGTAGGAGCCGCGCGCCAACAGCGTGATGTCGTGCTCGCCGTCGCTGCCTTCCATATTGCGCGGGATCTCGATTTGCTGTTGCCAGTGGCGGCTGTCGCGCTTGGCGCCGCCGGCCGCCGTTTGCGCGCTTTGCTCGGTGAAGGCCCGCGTAATGGCGTCGACGAACGTACGCAGGCCCTCGATCGCGGCCAGCGGCTCACCGATATGCGGCTCGAAATCGAGTTGCAGGATGCTTTCAACCGATTCATTGCACGTCACCAATCGGAATTGCCCATCCAGCACCATGACGCCGGCCGACATATTGGCTAGCACTGATTCCAGATAGGCTTTGGCATTCTCCAGTTCGGTGCGATTTTTTTCGACCGTCGCGCGCGCATCGGCGAGCTGT
Organism: uncultured Burkholderiales bacterium; assembly: GCA_966211965.1. Classification (GTDB taxonomy): domain Bacteria; phylum Pseudomonadota; class Gammaproteobacteria; order Burkholderiales; family Burkholderiaceae_D; genus CBIHON01. The sequence goes on from CBIHON010000002.1 coordinate 151,486, forward strand.
TTGGTCATGGTGTTGAAGGATTGCGTCAGGGTGCCGAGTTCGTCCGAGGTAGTGACGATGGGGCGCGGCGAGAGATTGCCTTCGGCCACTGCCTTGGTGCCTTCGGCCAGAAGCAATAGCGGTTTGGCGAGGTCGCTGGCGATCAGGAAAGCGCCGGCAATGGCGCCGAAAATCGCCAGCAACAAGGTCAGGGTCAGCGTCACGATGTAGATTTTGCGCAAACCGGTGCGCGCCAGCGAACGCTCCTGGTACTCGCTATAGGCGGCGCGCAGCGCTTCGGCGTTGGCTGCCAGCGCGGCCGGGACCGGCTGCATCAATTGCAGGAAGCGCGTCTCGCTCTGCAGCGCCAATGCGTTGCTGGGAGCGGGAATCGCCACCACCACGCGCAGGCGCAAGCTGTTGGCCGCATCGAGCCGGGTGGGAACGGCCGGGGGCTGGATCGCAACAGCTGGGCTGGAGGCCGCGTTTTTGCTATTGTTTTCGAGGAAATCGACGCCGCCTTCGACCGCCGAAAAGCCGCGCGACAGGCGTGCTTCGCGCAGCATCGCCGAGGTCGGAAGATCCGGCACCAGTGCGCCGAGGCGGCCGCCGACACTGGCGACGATGCGTCCGCTGGCCGAAATGATGGCCGCTTCCTGCATCTGGCTTTGGTCGCGCAGGTGCGACAATTGGGTGATTTGCGCAGGTTCGGACAGATCGGACAATTCGAGCGCAATGCTGTGCGCTTTGGCCTTGAGGTCGGAGAGCGAAGAGTCGAGCGCAGCCTGGCCGAGCCGCACACCTGAATCAAGCGCAGACTCGACCCGCACGTCGAACCAGGATTCGATCGAACGCGACACGAACTGTACCGACACCAGGTAAATCACGGTGCCGGGCAAGATCCCGATCATCGCAAACAGCAACACCAGCCGCGCCATCAGCCTGGAGCCGAATTTGCCGCGCCGGTAACGTTTGTACAAACGCCCAAGCAGCAGCAGGACCAAACCCAGCAGGGCGATTGCCACCAAGGCGTTGAGCCCCAGCAGCCATGGATAATGACGGTCGAAGGTGTTGGAATTTTCGGAAGCGGAAGCCAGCAGGAACAGCAGGATGCCGACCATGGCGCCGCCCACCACCAGCACATAGCGCAATACGCGTGTCACGGTTATTCCGCTTTAAAGGTGAAACGCTTCCAGTCGGATGCAAAGCGCCAGTCGCTGTTGTTCAGCGCGTTGATCTGGAAAGGCTTGGGCAGGTGCGCCATATCCAATCCTATGCGCAGCGCCACCGTATAGACTTCGCCGGCTTTCAATGCGCCTTTGTCCGCGATCACCCAGCGGCTCGGGCGGCGCAGCAGCGACAGCGCATCGTCAAGGGTAGGAAAATTTTGTTGCAGGCTGCCGACGACGCCGGCTCGATACTGGCGGGTCAGTACGTTGTAGTCGATTCGGATGGTGCGTGAGGTATTGATCGCCGTTTCGTCGAACCAGTACCAGCGCGGCCGGGTTACTCTGACATCGATCGTGAAGTGCAGCGGAACGCCATGGGTGATGACTTCTTCCAGTCCACGATTGAGGTCGAAGGCGAAGCTGGCGGCCAGCTTGTAACCTTCGTCGGAACTTTCGATGCCGGCGCGCGTGAGTTCGATGCCTTCTGCACCGGCCACAGGGGAGACGAGCACCGACGCCGCCAGCAGCCAGCAGGTCAGAAGATGAAGGAATCGTCTCGTCACTCGTAGGGGTACGGAGGCAAATCCGTTCAAAAGGGTTGAAAAGCCATGGGAAGCGGGTAGCCGTGCGGCCTCGAGTTTGCGGTTGCCGGCTGGTTCATATGGCTTCTTGGAAAACTGGTTTTAAACTTTAATGTGCTAACCGGCAGGCTTTTGAAACAGCGCGAGAAACAAGCCGTCGTGATCCTGCTCCGGATTCGCCATCGGCAACAACTGACCGGGCGCTGCAAGCCTGACCGCATGATTGCGTACTGCGAAAGCGGCTGCCTGAGCTTCGGACTCCTGCGGCCACAGAGAGCATGTCACGAACAACAATTTACCATCGGGCTGCAGCATCTGCCAAAGGTTGTCGAGAATTTTCGCGGAAAGTGTTGCAAGTTGAGCAGTATCCCCCTTGCGCCGCAGCCAGCGGATATCCGGATGGCGGCGCACGATGCCGGAGGCGGTGCAAGGCACGTCGGCCAGGATGCGATCGAACGGCTTTCCATCCCACCAGCTGCGGCCGCCAGCGTCGCCGACCTGGAGCTTGGCATCGAGCTGCAGGCGTTGCAGATTTTCGGCGATGCGCGGCAGGCGCTTGGCGTCGCTGTCGAGCGCGGTCAGGTCGACGTCGGCGCATTCGAGGATGTGGCCGGTCTTGCCGCCCGGCGCGGCACAGGCATCCAGCACGCGCATGCCATTCTGCACATCGAGCAGGGGCGCCGCCAATTGCGCAGCGGCATCCTGCACAGAGACCAGGCCGTCGCCAAAGCCGGGAATCTGGCCAACCGGCAGCGGTTGCAGCAAGCGCACCGCATCCGGTCCGATGCGGACCGTGGCGATTGCGCGTTCCGACAACAGCTTCATGTAATCGGCGGCGCTGGTCTTGCGGCGATTGACGCGCAGAGTCAGAGGCGGAGCGGCATTGCCGGCCTCGAGGATGGCTTTCCACTGCTGCGGATAGGCCGATTTCATTGCATCGATCCACCAAACGGGATAATTCCAGGCGGCGGCCGGATTTTTCAAGACTTGCGGCAGCAATGCCTCGCGCTCACGCAGGAAACGCCGCAGAACCGCATTCACCATGCCTTTTGCATGCGCCATGTCCGGGTCGGATGCAGCGGCGGTTACTGCCTGGTCGACCACGGTAAAGGCACTGTAGGGGGCGTTCGCGGTTGCGTCTCCAGAACCCGAAACCAGGCTAAGCGCACAGCACAGCAAGCCATGCAGCACCGGCGGCGACGGCGCCTTGTTTGCCAGCAGCGCGAGCAGCGCCTCGGTCCGTCCCAAATGACGCATGGTGCGATAGGCGATGTCCTGGGTCGCGCCGCGCGCTTGCGGCGGGCTGGCGTTTTGCGCGAAGACGTAAGAGAGCGCTTGCGGCAGGGCGGTGCCGCTGCGCACTTGCGCGACGGCCAGCGCAGCACCGCGCAGGCTGAAAGCGAGGGAGTCGGTTTTCAGAGGGGAGATCGACATTAATTCTTCGTAAGGGCAAGCTTGGCGCCGAGGGCAATGAAGGCCGCGCCGACGCTGCGCTCCAGCCATAGTTTGATGTAGGGACTATTGCTCGCGCGCCGGGTCAGGGTGCCGGCCAGAAAGGCGGTGCCGCTATTCCAGCCAGTGGTGATGAGAACGAAAACCGCACCTAGCACAAGAAAAGCCAGAGTTTTCTGCGGCGAATCGGGGCGCACGAATTGCGGGAAAAACGAGAGGAAAAACAGTACGACTTTGGGATTGAGGACATTGGTCAGGACCGCTTGCCAAAAGATCGTCGGCAGCGGCCGGGGAATCGGTGCCATGCCGGCCTTGGTTCCATGCCCTGGTTTTGCCAGCAGCATGCGAATTCCAAGATAGACCAGGTAAGCGCCGCCGGCCAGCTTGACCAGGGTGAACGCGGTAGCCGATGCGGCCAGAATGGCGGTAAGACCGAACGCCGACAGGACGGCATGTATGCAGCAACCGAAGGAAATGCCGAGCGAGGATACCAGTCCGGCGGCCCGGCCTTGCGCGACGCTGCGGCCGACGATGTAGGCGGTATCCGGGCCGGGCGTGGCGTTCAGCAATAGGACGGCTAGGCAGAACAGGCCGAAGTTGGAAATGCCGAAGAGGGTCATGATAGGGGCGTCAGCGATGTTCAATAGGTAAAGACGTGATTGTAGCGGGATGGACCGGCATGCGCGCGGGGCAGCGACGAATTCAGCTGCATCTTGCCGCTCTAGCGGATTCGGAGCAGGCATTTTTAGGCGCCCGTGGCCGGCATGGCCGGATATCGCTTGCTTTAGGCTGGACCTGCCGGCTTTCGAATTTATTTATCAACCTGATCGAGGACGGATGACCGGCAATCTGACGCTTGGGCAAGAGCAGATCGACTAAGTGCCTATTCCGGTAGGTGTCACACCCGGTTTGCTGTCCCTCCGTGGCGAGGCCGGCGCTGGTCGTCGCAGCATGGCTCGCCATGCGTTCTCCTCACCCTTGCCGGGCGCGCGCCTACGCCGGGCACCAGCGCTTGCAAGCGCTGACTGTTGCGCAGGCGGCTCGAATGCGGTCCGGATTTCCTGCTTCACCGTTGGCCGCGCCACGGAGGGACAGCAATCCAGGCGCGCTCCCTATCGGAATAGGCACTAGAACAGTTTCAGCCTGACCGTACACGGCCAATCTTGCGCCTGCGATGCTCGCCGTACCATTCGTACGGTTGCGCTTCTCGGCTCTACCTTGGCTCCTGTACGGTCAGGCTGAAACTGCTCTAATGCGGATGCCGGTGATGAATATCCGGAAAATGCTCGTGACTATGCGTCAGCGCCTCGTGCCGGTGGGGATGGCTATGCGCTTGCGTCTCATCCCACGGAAAGTCGTGGTCATGCCGGTGATGCGCATCGTGGCTGTGGGTGTGGGTATGCCACATCGGCTCGTGGTGATGCAGATGGCTGTGCCTTTCGCTGATGTGCAGCCAGATGCCGGCCGCCATCAATAACGTGGCCGGATAAAACAAGAGGCCCGGCACGTCGTGCAGCAGCAGGATGGCGATCACCGCCCCGGCAAACGGCGCGGCCGAAAAATAGGCGCCGGTACGTGCCGTGCCGAGATGGCGCAAGGCCAATACGTACAACACCAGGCTAAGGCCGTAGCCGCACAGACCGATCACACCTGCGCTTAAAACCACGGCCCCCGCCGGGCGTGCGGCGCCGAGCATCCAGGCCAGAGACAAGTTGACGGCCGCCGCCGCCAAGCCTTTGATCGCGGTAATCTGCACTGCATCGCTGGCCGAGATCTTGCGCGTCAGATTATTGTCGATAGCCCAGCACAGGCAAGCGCCGATGATCAGGAGCGCCCCCCAAGGAAGACCGAATTGCGGCCGCTGTTCCCATGACAGCAGGAGTCCGGCCAGCACGATGAGCAGCATGCCGATGAAGATGCGCCGGTCGAATTGTTCCTTGAAGACGAACCAGGCCAGCACGGCCGTCAACACCCCTTCCAGATTGAGCAGCAGCGACGCGGTCGAGGCGGGCGTCACGGCGAGGCCGAGCATCAGCAAGACCGGCCCGGCGACGCCGCCGCACAGAATGGCGCCGGCCAGCCATCGCATATCGGATGCGCCGAGCTGCGCTTCCGATGCGGCGTCATGCGCCAGCAAACGCCGCAACAACAGCCAGGCGCCGAGTCCGGCGCCACTGCCCAGATACAGCAATCCGGCCAGCATGACAGGGTTGATTTGCCCGATCAGGACTTTTGCAAGAGGGGTGCTTGCGCCGAACAGCGCAGCCGCCGCCAAAGCGTAGAGAATGCCGTGGTTCATCGGGCTGCCGGCGTTAGCCGGACGCTCGCATGCTTATAGCACTCGCCATGCTCGCCCAGGCCATGAATCAATACAAAGCCGCGCCGCTCGTCTTGCGCGTGTTCGATCAAATTATCTGCAATGAAAAGTGCGGTGCCGTCGGCCGCCCTCAGCACTGTTTCGCGCGCCGCACTCCTCACCTCCGCCATCAAACTCCCCACATCACATCCTGGCGTTCCTTTTGGGCTGCGCGCAGCATTTCCAACAAGGGATAGGCGCGTGCTGCAAAACTGACCGCTTCGGCCGGTTCGTGGTCGCTGTCGTCGCCGGCGTCGCCATGGTGCGCCACCACATCGCGCTCTACCTCTTCCGAACCGGAATGTAATTTGCTCTCGGCAATTTCGGCCTCGAGCACGCGTACGGCGTTGCCTGCTTCAGCCGCAGTGATGACGCCGCGATTGGCGTCCTTGTGCAGGAGGTCGAGGATGCGCTTGGCGTGTTCCCGGTACATCAACACTTCAGCGGCGGCTTTGGATTTGAACGTGATTAACATAGAGCCTCCATGTGTTTGTGATGATCAAACCATAGCATGACTTGCACGCCATGCGTTGCACAAAACGCGGCTCGCCATACTTTTTTGGCAGAGATTTCGTGTGCGTCGGGAACGGTTTGCAAGTCCGGTTTTGCGCTCAATCATTGAGGGACAGGCATTCCCGGCTACCTTTCAAGAGGCTGCAAGTTCGGGCCGCGCCGGATTGAACACAAAGGCAAACAAGGCTGCGCTTTGCAATGCCAGACAGAGTGCGAACGCCGCCTGCATCGCAGCAGCCGGCGATGCACCGTAAGTCTTGAAGACGTCGATCAGCAAACCCACACCCCACTGCACGGCAAAGGCGCCAATGAACAGCAGCAGGTTGTAGGCCGTGTTGGCGCGCCCGGCAAGCGCGGCCGGGAAGGCCATGCTGACATGGCTCTGAATCAGAGTCGTCACCGTGACGAAAACAGCCAGCACCGGCCATAATATCCACGTCCATGGCGCCGCGATCGCCACGATTGCCGTTTGCACCAGCAGCGTGCCGAACAGGCCGAATGCGACCGTCTGCGCCACGCTCCAGCCGCGCTTGCCCTCCTGCGATACATGGCGCGGCGCCCACCAGCCCAGGCCGAGGTAGCCGCACATCAGGCACAGGTTGAAGATAAAGAGGATTTGCGCGGTTTGTTCCTTGTTCATACCCAGCACAATGGCCATCCATGGTCCCGCCCATAGTGTTTGCAGTGCAATGAAGCTGCCATGGTTGACCAGGCCTAGCAGCGCCAGGCGGCGGAAATAGGGGTTGCGGAAAATCTGCACGTAACCTTCGCGGCCGGCGCTGGCTTGCGTGCCGTTGCCGCTTGCGCCCGGCAGCGGGAACTCGCTTTCCACATCCTTGATGAGGAAAAAAATCGCTGCGGCCGCCAATAGGATCAAGCCCGCCATGACCCAGAATACGCCGCGCCAGCCGATGACGGACATCGCCGCCGTCACCGGCATCGTCGCTGCCAGCGCGCCCGAAGTGCCGGCTACCAGCATCCAGCTCGCCAACTGGCTTTGCCGCTCCGGTGCATACCACAGCCGATAGGCCTTGAATGGGGCCATCAAGCAAGCCGATACGCCGAGGCCGATCAGCGCGCGTCCCAGCCACAGACCGGCCAGCGAGGTACTCGTCGCAAATACCGCCGCGCCGGCGGCGGCGAACAATAGCAGCGCTGTTTCGGTTTTGCGTGCGCCATATCTGTCGAGCCAGATGCCGAGCGGCAGTTGCAGGCTGGCGAAACTGACGAAATAGGCCGAGGACAGCAGGCCTAGATCGGCATTGGACAAGCCGACCTCATGCATCAGTGCCGGCGCGATCACCGCATTGATCGAGCGAAAAGCGTAAGACAGCAGATAGCCGCCGGCAAAGCACAGGAAAACCCGCACGGCCCGCATGCCGCCCAGAAACGGACCGGGGTGGGAGCCCATGTCAGTTCGGCTTGAAAGAAGTGAGGAAGGTTTCGGCCGACTCGCGCGAAATATTTTGCTCGCGGCCGATCACCACGGCTTGATACACGCGCTTGCCGCTGGCGGCGAAGCGCGCCAGCAGCAGCCTGGTGTGGCCGTCGGCAGCGGTGCCGCTCGCTTCGAGTTCGATGCTCGCATCCGCATTGGCCGGCGTGCCGGCAACCGGCTTCTCATGTTTGATGCTGCCGTTGATGTTTTTCACCATCGCGGTTTTCATTGCGTTCAAGGCCGCCGGTGCTTGGGATGCCTGCGGCAGTTCCGCCGTGCCGACGGCGAAGTTCACGCCGTCGACTTCAGCCGCCGTCATCGTCATCGTGACCGGTATGCCGCCGAGATCGACCGGTCGCGACAGGGTGGCCGGTTTGGCCGGCATCAGGACCACGAAGTGCGCATCGTTTGGGCGCACCTCGCGCCAGTCATATTTTGGTGAGCAGGCCGACAATGCCAGGATGCCAAGGGCGGCGGCAAGGCGGCTATAAACGGAGTGGAAAAATTTCGGCATGGCCGAGATGGTAGCAGGGCGACCCGGATTGCGCTGGCTGAATCGGGGCCGCATTTGACTTGCCGCAGGTTCCCGGCCTCTTATTGCTGCGCGCTTTATTCCCGGCGTGGCGGCGGGCCGTCCGGACGCGGCGGCCGGGGGCGCAGTTCCTGCAGTTTCTTGAGTTGCTCCGGGCTCAGCAAGGCAGCCAGCTTTTGATCGGTTTCGCGCCGCAGGGCTTCCATTTTTTCGCGGGTCGCCTCGCGTTCGGTATCGAGCATCCTGCGCTTCTCGTGCTGCTCGCGCAAAACTTTCTCGACGGCCGCTGCGGTTTTCGCATCAATTCCCAGCGCGGCGAAATCGATTTTGGGCGGCGGATGATCATGCGATTGTGCCTGTGCCAGCGGCAGCGCCAATGCAATCGCAAGGGACAGCAGCGCCGGACGGAATTTGCGTAGAGACGGCATAGACATGATGAGTTTCCTTTTCGGGATGATTGAATGAATAACGACAGGTGCCGTTATGTACATCCTGAGCCGCAAATCTGGAGCAAATATGTAGCAATTTTGAAGCCTTGCGTTTGGCAGATTTGCAATGTGGTTCTGCCATTTGCAAGCATGGAAGCCTTTGCTATTCTTGTAGCGCAAACAACCAAAGCGGAGCGGGCATGAAGATAATGGGATGGATTAAAAAATGCGGTGTAAATGGGTGCTTGAGCGGCGTTGCGATCATGGCCGCCGTCTTGGCCTTCAATTTTGCCCATGCCGCTCCGGCAACGGGCATGCAGCAAATTTCGGCGGGTAACTATCACAGTTGCGGGGTCACCAGCGGCGGAGCGTTGCAATGCTGGGGAGGAAACGGCGACGGACAAATCGGCAATGGCGAGTCGGGCAATGTCGTGCTGACGCCGACGCAAGTCATCGCGAGCGGCGTGACGGCGGTGGCGGCCGGCGCCAGCCATACCTGTGCAATCGTCAATACGGCACTGCAGTGCTGGGGAACCAACTATAACGGCCAAGTCGGAACCGGCGGTTTGGGCGCACGGGTGAGCAAGCCGGCGCAGGTGATTGCGGACGGCGTGACGGCGGTGGCAGCCGGTGCCGATCACACCTGCGCGGTGGCCAATGGCGCATTGCTGTGCTGGGGCTCTAACGGTTTCGGCCAGATCGGCAATGGCCTTTCCAGCGGCAACACGCTGGTGCCGACCCAGGTCATCGCCAGCGGCGTGACGGCGGTGGCGGCAGCGGCTTCCCATACCTGCGCGGCGGTCGATGGCGGCTTGCAATGCTGGGGGCTAAATCGCTACGGCCAGGTCGGCAATGGCGCGGCGGGCGGGGCGGTGCTGGCTCCCACCCAGGTGATCGCCAGCGGCGTGACCGCAGTGACGGCGCTGGAAGAGCATACCTGCGCCGTAGTCAATGCCGCACTGTTGTGCTGGGGCGCAAACCAATACGGTCAAATCGGCAACGGCAATGCCGGCGAAAACGTGCTGCTGCCGGCGCCGGTAATCGGCAGCGGGGTAAGCGCGGCGGCGGCTGGCGGCAGTCACACCTGCGCGGTGGTCAATGGCGTGCTGCAGTGCTGGGGCGCGAATTTCAACCGCCAGGTCGGCAATGGCGGCAGCGGTGTCAACGTGCCGTCGCCTGTGCCGATACTATCCGGCGGCGTGACGGCGGTGGCGGCAGGCGGCAGCCATACCTGCGCCGTAGCCGATGGCGTGCTGCAATGCTGGGGCGACAACTATCGCGGGCAGCTCGGCAACGGCGCATCGGGCACTATAGTGCCTGCTCCGGCCCAGGTGATCGGCAGTGGTGTGACGGCGGTATCGGCACGCGACCGCCATACCTGTGCCATCGTCGGCGATAGCCTGCAATGCTGGGGTTCCAATTCCGCCGGCCAGATCGGCATCGGTACGTCAGGCACCAGCATCCTGACGCCGACGCGCGTGATCGCGAGCGGCGTGACGGCAATGGCGGCGGGCGATTCCCATACCTGCGCAGTGGTTAGCGGCAGCTTGCAATGCTGGGGCCACAACGGCTTCGGCCAGATCGGCAATGGTGCATCGGGCGGCAACGTGCTGTCGCCCACGCAGGTGATCGCAAGCGGCGTGACGGCAGTGGCGGCAGGCGGCGGTCATACCTGTGCGGTGGTCAATGGCGCACTGCTGTGCTGGGGCTGGAATGACTATGCCCAGATCGGCAACAGCACCTATGCTGCCAACGTACTGTCGCCCACGCAGGTGATCGCGAGCGGCGTGACGGCGGTGGCGGCGGCCGGCTATCACACCTGTGCGGTGGTCAATGGCGGGCTGCAATGCTGGGGCAGGAATGGCGAAGGGGAGGTCGGCAACGGCGCGTCCGGTTTCGAATTGAAAGTGCTGTCGCCTACCCAGGTGATCCCGGACGGCGTGACGGCGGTGGCGACCGGCTTGGCGCATACCTGCGCGGTAGTCAATGGTGCGCTGAAATGCTGGGGCTGGAATGCATCGGGCCAGGTCGGTAACGGCAGCTACGGCAATAACGTCCTGTCTCCTACGGAGGTGATCGCCTCAAGCGTGACGGCGGTGGGCTTAGGCGGCGAGCACAGTTGCGCGGTGGTCGCCGGCGTACTGAAATGTTGGGGTGGGAATGGCTATGCCCAGCTCGGCAACGGCGCCGCCGGTACCGTTGTTCTGACCCCGGCTGTGGTGATTCCCGGCGGCGTCAGCAGTGTGGCGGGAGGGAATTTCCACACCTGTGCGGTGGTCAACGCAGCGCTGCAATGCTGGGGTGAAAACAATTCCGGCCAGGTCGGCATCTCGTTCGTCCTGCAATTGCCGATTGGACGCGCTGCCTTGCTGGCGCTCGGCAACGGCAAGCCGATCACGAATGCTTCCGCCACGCCGTCCAGCACCGATGATACTGATTTCGGTACGATCCCTGTCGGCGGCAGTGTGCAACGCGTTTTTACCATCAAGAATACAGGGGCGGACAGCCTGGTATTGAGCAACACAAATCCGGTTGCTGTTACGGGAGGCGGATTTAGCGTCACCGCACAACCGGCGTTGCTGACGCTAGCGCCGAATGCCAGCACCAGTTTCACGTTGAGCTTTGCACCGCTTGCCGCCGGGGCGGTAGCCGGCACTGTCACCATCGGCAGCAATGCGGCCTTTGGCGCGCCGTTTACTTTTGCAGTGGGCGGCAGTGCCAACTAAGAAGGAACGTGCGCAGAGATGAAAGGTTTGCAGGATGGGTGAAAACCATCCTGCGATTCAAGTATTTTCATACGTCATCCGAAAAACCGCGCTGACGAATCATTAACGCAATTCAAAGCGGTAGCCGACCCCATACACCGACTGCAGGCATTCACACTGGGGCAGCCGGTTCTCTATCTTGCGGCGGATATTCTTGATGTGGGAATCGACGGTGCGGTCGCTGATGTCGCGCTGGTCTTCATGTGCGAAATCGAGCAATTGCTGACGCGAATAAATACGGTCGGGGTGGGCGATCATTTCCGCCAGCAGGCGAAACTCGACCGGCGTCAAGGGCAGCACGGCGCCATTGAGCGTGATGCGCATGCTCTCGTGTTCGACCGTGAATTGCGCCGCGCTCGGTGCGGCAGGCGCAATGCCGGCGCGCCGCAACTGCGCCTTGGCGCGCGCCACCACTTCGCGCGGACTGAACGGTTTGCACACGTAGTCATCGGCGCCCAGTTCGAGTCCGAGCAAGCGATCGATTTCATCGACCCGAGCGGTCAGCATGATGATCGGTACCTGGCTGAACATGCGCACCGCCTTGCAGACTTCCAGGCCATCGAGTTGCGGCAGCATCAGGTCGAGAATCACCAGATCCGGCGGTGCACGGCGGATCTGTTCGAGCGCGCTGCGGCCGTCGCTGCACTGTTCGGTGCGATAGCCGGCAGCGTTGAAATAATCGGCCAGCACGGCGGCGATTTTGGCGTCGTCTTCGACGATCAGGATGCGTGTGTTTGCAGGCATGTCAGGCAGGTATCAAAGGAAGCAGCACCAGGATTTTAATGCCGCCGAGCGAGGAAGGAAGCGCCTGGATCGTGCCTTCGTGAGCTTCGACCATCGCTTTGCAGATCGACAGCCCCAAACCGCTGCCCCCGCTGGCACGGCTGCGCGCCTGGTCGACGCGGTACAGGCGTTCGAACAGGCGGGCATGGACGCCGGGCGCAACGCCGGGCGCGCTGTCTTCGATCGTCAGTTCGGCCTGGCCTTCCCGTGTTGTCAGGGAGCAGGCGATTGTACCGCCGGCATCGGTGTAGCGCAGGCTGTTTTCCAGCAGGTTCGTGATCACCTGTGTCAGGCGGTCCGGATCGCCGTGGACTCGCAGCGCCTGCGGATCGAACGCTGCCGACAGCTTCAAGCCGGCGGCTTCGGCACGCACCTGGTAGCGCGCCAGCACCGCCCTCACCAGGGCGCCGAAGTCCAGCGCCTGGCGCCGATAGTGCAAGTCACCGGCGTCGGCCAGCGTGATCTGGTGCAGGTCGTCGATGAGTTTGTTCAGCCGCAGCACTTCGGCGTGCAAGGAGTCCAGCGCGCGCGGATCGGCTTGCCGGATGCCGTCCAGCAGCGCTTCGATCTCGCCGCGGATCACGGTCAGCGGCGTACGCAATTCGTGCGACACATCGGCCAGCATCCTGTGCCGCTGCCGTTCGCCGGCTTCCAGCGCTTGCGCCATCGCGTTCACGTGCTGCGCCAGTTCGGACAATTCATCGCGATTGAGCACCGGTGCCCGCGCGTCGAACTGGCCTTGGGCGATGCGTTGCGTCGCATTGCGCAGGCCGGCGATCGGCCGCAGGAAATGGCGTGCAAGCCCTATCGCCAGTAAAACGGAAAAGCCGATCAATGCCAGCGCCAGCCATATCAGGTCGCGGATCTGGTTACGGATAAAGCTGGTGTCGGTGGCGCCGGCGACCTGCTGCAAGGGCTCCAGGTTCAATTTGCCGACGACCTTGCCGTCGACTTCGATGTTGAGGCTGGTCCCCTGCGGCGCGTCCGGCGGCCCGATCAGGGGCCGGCCGGTTTCATCCGTCATCGACAGCCGCGGGCCGAAGCTGGTCGGGTCAGGCGGCGGCCGGTTTCCCGGGCGCGGCGGGCCATCGCGGCCCGGCGAGCCTGGAGGGGGAGGCGACCGCTCCCGCGCCACGCCGTCGGCGCCGGGCGGCGGTCCTGGCTCGCTGTTGCGCGGCGGCGGATCGGCTCGCGGCGGCGGCGCGCGTTCGGGATTCGAGGCTTCCTGGCGCGGCCTGATGCGATTGAGCAGTTCGCGCATGGCACGAGGATTGTTGCGCAGCCACTCGAAATTGCCGGTCTCGCGATAGCGCTCGGTCAACAGGTCGCGCAATTTTTCCAGATCCTGCGCCTGCACTTGATTCAGGTAGGCGATGAAACCGCGCTGCAGGTTCTGGCTGGTGACCCAGGCCATGGTGCCGATGCAGAGCATCACGATGCCGATCACGGCCAGCGCGATTTTTCTGGTGATGGTCAGGCGCATTGTGCAATTCCGCAGCGATGGAAAACTTCATCATGCCGTGTCGCGGCTCGGCTGTCACGCCGAGCCGCGATGTTTCTTTCAAGGGCGTTCATCATGCTCGTGCCGGGTTTGGCAGGCCCTCAGGCCGCAATACCCAGCAACAGTGTCGCCGTGTACCCGTTGCTGGCATCGCCGGAAAGGCTGGCCATTTGCCGGCTGTCATGATCATTCCTTTGCATAGTCGATTTGCTTGGGGGTGTAGGAAATGATCATCGCCAAATGTGGAAAAAAAATGGATTTTGCGAAAATCGGCGGTGTCGGCGCTTCTCCATTTTTTCTTCACATTTCAAGAACATGCTGATGCTCCAGATAGATTTGAAAATCACGCCGGGAGGAGATCATGATGAGGAGCAAACTGTCGCAACGCATTGTGCGCATCACTGTCTTGTCCGTACCTTTTGTCTTGAGTGCCTGCGGCGGAGGCAGTGCCGATCAAAGCGCGGCGGTGCAGAAAGATGTCTTGGCGCCGGCTGCGGCATCCGCGGCGCTGCCCGCCGCGCCTGTCCCGGTGCCGAATGAAAGCGGGCAGGCGCTGACTTTCAGCACCGTTGGTTTCATCGATACCGGCAATCCGTTTTTCAAGGCTTTCGGTAATGGCCGCAGCTGCGCCAGTTGCCATGATCAGGCCGAGGGATGGAGCATCACGCCGGCAGGCCTGGAGCAGAGATTCGTTGCGACCAACGGAGCCGACCCGGTGTTCCGCCTGGTTGACGGCGCCAATTCGCCGAAGGCGCGCGATACCACGATCGACCAGAAGCGGGCGGCCTATAGCATGCTGTTGACCAAGGGCGTGATCCGGGTCGGCTTGCCGATTCCGTCAGGTGCCGAGTTCGAATTGGTCAAGGCCGATGATCCCTACGGCTACGCCAGCGCCAGTGAATTGTCGCTGTTCCGGCGTCCGCTGCCGACCACCAACCTGAAATTCATCAGCACCGTGATGTGGGATGCGCGCGAGACATTCACCGATGCCGGTTCAAGGACCTGCATTGCCGGCAGCGTGCCGGCCAAATGCTTTGCGTCAACCGATTTCAATCTGCTGCACCAGGCCAATTCAGCGGTCCGGGGGCATGCCGAAGCGGCCCAGGATTTGACGGCCGCCGAGCAGCGGGCCATCGTCGATTTCGAAAAGACCTTGTTCACTGCACAGATTGTCGACAATGCGGCGGGCAGCCTGACCGCAGCCGGTGCGCTGGGCGGGCCGCTGGAGTTGTCGAAGAACGATTTCTACTTCGGCATCAACGACTTCTTCGCGGGCGACTATAAAACCGGCGCGCCGTTCGACCCGAACGCGATGCGCACTTTCACGGCCTGGAACGTTTTGAACATTCCCGGCAATCGCCCCGATCCGCGTGCGCCGAATGCAGCCCAGCTTCTGGCCAGGGCGTCGATCGCACGTGGCGAAAGGCTGTTCAACACCAGGCCGTTCAGGATTTCCGGCGTGCAGGGATTCAACGACGAGTTGAAATTGCCGGTAGTCAGAGGCACCTGCGCCAGTTGCCATAGCACGCCCAATTCGGGTACCAACAGCATTCCGCGCCTGTTCAACACCGGCGTCTCGGCCGGCGCGCGGCGCACGCCCGACATGCCCTTGTACACGCTCCGAAACAAAACCACCGGCGAGGTCATCGAGACCACCGATCCGGGCAGTGCCATGTTGAGTGGTAAATGGAGCGACATCGGTCGCGTGAAGGTACCGAGCCTGCGTGCAATCGAATCGCGTTCGCCGTATTTCCATGACGGTTCGGTCGACGAATTGAGCGATGTGGTGCGGTTTTACGACCGCCGCTTTGCGATCGGATTCACGCCGCAGGAGATTGCCGACATCACCGCGTTCCTGCAGGCGATGTAGGCGGCACCTGGATTAGGCCGGCGCCAGCAAAGCCAAGTGCTCCGGCTCCAGGTAACACCATTCGCCTTCTTCCAGCTCAAGCGCTTCGAGCGTCAGGCCGCCGATGGCGGTCCGGCGCAAGGCTGCACAATGGTTGCCGGCGGCGGCCAGCATGCGTTTGACTTGATGGTACTTGCCTTGCGCCAGCACGATTTCCAATTCATGCGCACCGATCATGCGGCAGGTCACTGCCGCCAAGGGGGCAGGCTCGTCGTGCAATTGCACGCCGCCCAGCAATTGATCGATCAATTCCGGCGTCACCGGCTCCGCCGTGGTCGCCACGTAGAGCTTGGGGATGTGGCGTTTGGGCGAGGATTGCGCATGGATAAACGGCCCGTCGTCCGACATCAGCAGCAGGCCGGTGGTGTCGTGATCCAGGCGGCCAACCGGTTGCACTTCGCGCCAGGTGAATTGCTCGGGCAAAATGCTCAATACGCCGGGATGGTGGCTGGGTTTTCTGGAGCATTCGAAATTGGGCGGCTTGTTCAGCGCAATATATACATGTTCGCGGTAGGTCCAGACTTCGTCGAACAGCGTGAATTCGAGGCCGGCAGTTTCAATGGCGCTGCGGTAATCGGTCACCACTGCGCCGTCGATGCGCACTTCGCCGTCGGTGATCAGTTCACGGCACCACTTGCGGGTGCCGAAGCCCTGCGATTGCAGGATGCGGTCCAGGGTCAATTTGCTCATGGCGGGACTGTAACAGATACGCGCGGCGCCGAAAAGCGCAGGCGCTTGTGCCGCAGTCCCGCTTGCGCCTTGGGAAATGCGCTTAGAGCCTCTGAATAAAATGCCGCTGGCGTGGTTGCTTCTCCTTGCCGTACGCTCGTACTGTCTGCGTCGGCGCACCTGGCCAGCGGCATTTATTTAGAAACTCTTAAAACTCTTCCCACTCCTGGCCGATGGCAGGCTGTGCATTGACGACGCGCCGCAGCGGTTTGCCCCGATTTTCATTTCTGCTTCGTCGGTATCATGTTGTTCGCATTCGAAACACCCGCATACCCCACAACACGCCTATGCATAACAGTGCAATGCCGAGCAGTACCTGCAGCGCCGGCAGGCTGTGATTCCAGATAAACGCGTACAGCAGCGCGGCCAGGGTCTCGAACACGATGAGCTGGCCTGCCAGCGTGGTCGGCAAGCGCCGGCTGGCGCGATTCCACAACAAGGTGCCGAGCCATGAGGCGCACAGGCCGATCGTCAGCATCAAACCGATGAAGGAAGCGGGGCGCGGCCCGAACGGGAAGGCGAACGGACTCTGCGTCAGGTACGCATACAAGCCGTAGCCGGCGAACCCGGCCAGCGCCATCGGCAAGGTCGCCAATCCTTGCGCGGAGGCCCAGGTGGAAGAACCGATGTGCGGATTGGCTTTCATGTGGCGCGCATTCATGATCGGATACCAGGTCCAGGCGGCTACCGCACCCAGTCCGATCAGGCAGCCGAGCGTGTAGTCGCGTGCCGAGCGCCGGCCGTCCAGGTGCGCCAACTCGTTGGCATTGACCAGCATCAAACCGATGAAAATAACCAGCAGCGAAGGCGCCAGAAGCCGCCATGCGACCGTTTCGGATGGGTGGCCGGGCGACCAGTTCGAGCATACCGCGATCGCCACCGGCAGGGTGCCGATCAGCATCGTCGGCAGCGGCGCGTCGGCCAGTTGGATCGCTGTGGCCAGCGCCGCGTAGTACAGCAGATTGCCTACCACGGACAGTTTGAACGCAACCATCCAGTCCGATTTGGATAATGCCGCAATCTGCCTGCGATTGAAAAATGCCGGCACCAGCGCGATCAGGCCGAACGCGATATAGCGGCCGAACGACAGCACCACGCCGGGATATTCGGGCAGCATCAGCGGTGCGACAAAAACAAGGCCCCACATGAAGCCGGCGCCGACCGCGCAAAGAATACCGATGAGCATGAGAATGAACCTTAAGCAGAGGGCGGAAATAAACCGGAAGCGGCCGGGTCAATGATCAGCAGGCATCCCTGGCTTTCTGGCAGCACAGCATGTGCCACGCCGGCCGGAATCACGCAGAGTTCGTGCGGGCGCACCACGCTGGGGATGCCCTCTATGGCCAAGTGCAGATTTCCTTCCAGCACCAGGAGCGCTTCGTCGTGCGTGTGCGTTTCCTCGGGATGTGCGCAGGCATCCATTTTTACGATTTTAAGATTCGTATTGCCGATCTGTGCGATGACGGTTGAGCGCCAGGCTTCCGGCAAGTTATGCGCCAGCGAGGCAAGTTTTATGTGGGTCATGATCTGCCTTGAAACAATGATTCAGGCAGCGATGATGGCGCGTTTCAAGCGCCCGGTCTTGTACCAATTTGCTGTTGATACTGCGCAGGCGTTACGCCATAGGCGCGCTTGAACCAGCGATTCAGATGGCTCTGATCGGTCAGGCCGACCGCTGCTGCCGCCTCGGATGGCGCGGTGCGTTGCGCCAGCAGGGATTTTGCGCGCACGGCGCGGCGCGCTTGCAGGTATTGATGCGGAGTTGCATGGAAGGCGGCGGTAAATGTTCGCACGAAATGAAAAACTGACAAGCCGGCCTCGGCTGCCAATGTGTCGATATGCAGCGGGCCGTCCAATTGCGCTTCGATGCAATCGAGCACGCGCTGCATCGATTTCATGCGTCGCGCTTCCTGTGGCGACAGCGCAGGCAACACCGCGGCGTTGCGGCCGTAGCGCAGCACCATTGCATCGATCATGCGGGTAAAGTCGGACACGAATGCCACGTCGTCCGGCGCGTGCCACATGCGCCCGAAGGCCTCGTGATACGCGGCTGCCAAAGCCGGATCATGCGCTGTCGCCTCAGGAAAAAATGCTTCGCTGCCGGTCAGCTCGCGCAACGTCTGCGGCTCGATGTAGAGCATTTGATAAGTCCAGCCCGCCTCGATTTCGGCCTGGCCGGTGTGCAGCTCATCGGGGTTGAGCAGCACCAGCGTACCTGGCGGCGCGATATGTTCCGTTCCTTGATAGCGGAAGCGTTCGACCCCGGCCTCGATTGCGCCGATCGAATAGCCGTCGTGCACGTGCGGCGCAAACGCATGGTCCACCAGCCGCGCCGAATACAGCTCCACGCCGGGCAGGTGCGGACTGGCTTTGAACGTGACGAATTCCGATGGGTGGTGGAACATGGGCTTGCCGGGCGGTAGCCGTGTTTGCGCGAAAATATCACTATACTCCACGCCGGCAAATCCGAATGGATTTGACCGCAAGAAGCGGGAAGCCGAATCGCTTCGCCACGCCTATAGTTTGATCCAGCGCTTCGTATCGAGGACGCATTTGCATACGAAGCGCTGCACTTATCAAACAAGGAGAAGCAAACAGTGAGCACCTACGTATTGATTCATGGTTCCTGGCACGGTGCATGGTGCTGGTACAAGATAGCGCCTCGTCTGGAGGCGGCCGGCCATCGGGCCATTGCAATCGATTTGCCGAGTCATGGCCGCGACAGGACCCCGGCGAAACAGGTTACGATGCAGAGCTATGTCGAGGCGATCTGCGCTACGCTGGATGCACAGCAGGAGCCGGTGATCCTGGTCGGGCACAGCCGCGGCGGCTTGGCGATTACGCAAGCAGCGCAGGAGCGTCCGGACAAAATAAAATCGCTGGTCTATCTTGCGGCTTTCCTGATCCCGGACGGCGAGACGATTTTTCCCCTGGCGGCGACGGACCGGGATTCCCTGATCCTGCCTAACCTAGAGGTCAATCGCGATGAGGGGTGGGATATGTTGCGTGAAGGCGCATTCAAGGATGCGCTGTATGCCGATTGTTCGGAAGAGGATCTGGCGCTGGCGACCGCCTTGCTGACGCCGGAACCGATCATGCCGTCCGCCACGCCGATCCAGGTCAGCGATGAACGTTTCGGCAGCATCCCGCGCGTGTACATCGAACTGCTGCAGGACCGGGCGGTGTCGCATGCCCTGCAGCGGCGCATGCTGGAACGCATGCCATGTCAGACTGTGCTGCGGATCGATGCCGGGCATTCGGCGTATTTCTCGAAGCCGGATGAACTGGCCGGGCATCTGCTGTCAATTTCCACCACGGCGGGATAATCTCAAGGATTACGGAGGCCATCATGCAGGCAAAATTCGAAACCGACGGGGCGCGTTGGCAAGCGGTAACAACGCGCGACAAGAATGCCGACGGTGCATTCTTTTACGCAGTCAAATCGACCGGCGTTTTTTGCCGCCCCGGCTGTCCCTCGCGTTTGCCTAAATTCGGCAATGTGGAATTCTTTGCATCGGCGGCGCTGGCTGCAACAGCCGGCTATCGCGCCTGCAAACGTTGCCATCCCAACGAGAATTTGCCGAGCGCGCAAGCCGTACAAGAAATCCTTTCCTATATCGAGTTGCATTTGGACCAACGCATCACGCTTGAAACACTGGCCGCGCAGGTGGCGCTGAGTCCCTTCCATTTGCAGCGGCTATTCAAGCAAGCCACCGGCCTGACGCCGCGCCAATACCAGGAAACCTTGCGCGTGAAACGTTTCAAGAAATCCTTAAAGGAAGGCAATAGCGTGACGCATGCAACGTATGAGGCCGGGTTTGCATCGAGCAGCCGCTTGTACGAAGCGTCCAAGCATCATCTCGGCATGCGCCCCAAGGCTTACCGCGAGAAGGGCATGGGTGTGAAAATCATTTTCGGCTTCATGGAATCCAAGCTTGGACCGATCCTGATCGCCGCCACTGGACAGGGGCTATGCAGTGTTGCGCTGGGCGACGATGCTGCCCAACTGGAAGCCGATTTGCGCGTCGAATTCAGTTGCGCTGAGCTTGAAAGAAATGACGCCGCCTTGTGTGCGTATTCCGAGTGCATTGCCGCCTATCTGGCCGGCAGCGGTCGTGCTTTCGATTTGCCGCTGGATCTTCAGGCCACTGCGTTTCGGCGCCGCGTGTGGGATTTGCTGCGCGCGATACCGTATGGCGAGACGCGCAGTTACAGCGATATCGCGCAGCAGCTGGGCAATCCGAACGCAGTGCGGGCGGTTGCCAGTGCCTGCGCCAATAATCCGATCGCACTGGTGATTCCTTGCCATCGAGTGCTCCAGAAGAGCGGCGATCTGGCCGGTTACCGCTGGGGGCTGGAGCGCAAGGCGGCGTTGCTGGCCGGCGAACAGGAGGAGCAGTGATGACGCAGGAATCCGATGCTATTTTTGATCGGCCCGTTTCGCGAGGCCTTGTGACGCGAACTAAAAAATCGAGCGCGCCGTCAGGGTCGTAAACCGCTCCAGCGCCATCGTTCCGGCCAGCGAATTGCCGGTCGCGTCCAGCCCCGGCGACCATACCGCCACCGCCAGTTCGCCCGGCACCAGCGCCACGATGCCGCCGCCGACGCCGCTCTTGGCCGGCAGACCCACGCGATAGGCAAAATCTCCTGCCGCATCGTAGGTGCCGCAAGTCAGCATCAGTGCGTTCAGACGCTTGGACGAACTCGCGTCCAGGATCTTCGTGCCGTTCCACGGAATCGTGCCGTGCTGGGCCAGGAAGCTGGCGGCCTTGGCCAGTTCGACGCAATTCGCGGTGATCGAACATTGCCGGCAATAGCTGTCGATCACGGTTTCAACCGGATTGTGCAGATTGCCGAAATCCTTCATCAAGTGGGCGATCGCGTTATTGCGATGCGCGGTCTGGCGTTCCGATTGCGCGACGGTCTTGTCGAAGTCCAGGTTCGGCTCGCCCGACAGCATGCGTATGAATTGCAGCAGGGCGATATCGGCTTGCACATAGCGCAAGGCCAGAATGTCGGTGATCACCAGTGCACCGGCATTGATGAATGGATTGCGCGGAATGCCGCGTTCATATTCAAGCTGCACCAGGGAATTGAAGGGATTGCCCGACGGCTCGCGACCGACGCGGCGCCAGATAGCATCGCCCTCGCGGGAAAACGCCAGCGCCAGTGCGAACAGTTTGGTGATGCTTTGCAGGGAAAATTTTTGATGCGCATCGCCGGTCGTAAAGGTGCGGCCGTCAAGGCAATAGACTGCCATACCGAAATGCTGCGGCGAGACCTTGGATAACTGCGGGATATAGCTGGCGACTTTGCCGCGCGACAAAAGCGGCTGAACTTCTTCGCAAATGGTATCGATGATGAGTTGGTAATTGATAGGCATGACAAGAGCGCTTGAAAGCGCATATTTATTTTTAATGTTCGCGCAATGCGCGCCGATATTGGATTGCTTCAGCGACGTGGGCTTGCCCGATGATTTGGGCGCCGCTCAGGTCGGCAATGGTGCGCGCGACTTTCAGCACGCGATGATAAGCGCGCGCCGACCAGTTCAGGCGGGTCATTGCAGTCCGCAGCAATTGCTCGCCGGCTGCATCGGGTTTGCAATGTGTGTCGATTTCCTTGGTCGACAAGGCGTGGTTGCTTTTTCCCTGCCGCTGGAGCTGTGAGGCAAACGACCGCTCCACCCGCGCCGCCACCGCTTGCGACGATTCGCCATCGGCTTGCTTCAGCAAGTCGTCATGCGGCAGCGCACCGACCTGAATTTGCAGGTCGATGCGGTCGAGCAGCGGACCGGAAATTTTGGCCTGGTAGCGCGCTACAATGTCCGGCGTGCATCTGCATTTGTTCGAAGGATGCCCCAAGTATCCGCAGGGGCATAGTCGCGTTGCCTTTTTGCCGTTTGTGCCAGTTGTTCGCAAGGTACTGATTCCAAAAGGTTTTCAAGAAATCCCGACCACGGTCGGGGAGCATATCTTAAAAAAGCGTCTTACTGACGGCCTAAGCCAAACTGAACTTGGCAGGCGCATCGGAGTAGACGCCAATACTATTCTTAATTGGGAAAAGGGCTACAGCAAGAGCCTTCCGGCCGAAGCCATGCCCGCCATTATCTCCTATCTCGGGTATAACCCGGAGCCGGAACCGGTTGCTATTGGGGCAAGACTACGCTGGAAGCGCCGGCAATTGGGCTGGTCGATTAAGGAGGCTGCGGCGCGCAATTCGGTTGATCCAACCACCTGGACCAAGTGGGAGCGGATGGAGGACTGGCCGAAGTATCCGCGCTTTCGGGATTTCTTACGTGGCTTTTTGGAAACATCTAATGAGGAGCTTGCGAACTGCATCCGGTTGGTGCGGCCGGCAGGACCGAGGCGAGGCCAGCGGAAGTAAGTTGCTTCTTTGCAAAAATGCTGGCCGAGAGTTGGGGAATTACGGGTTGAACGATTATGATTAGTTTTAATTTTCCTGGTTAAAACTAATCGTCACTTATCTCCGCCAAGGAGCAATACACAGAGATCTCCTTTTGGCGTCAATATGGTCGTCTGACGCTTACCCCTCCCTTTCAAGTCTTTGATTTCTTTAGCAAGGCGCTTGACGGATTTTTAGAGTGCCATATCTTTAGTCATTAAGCGTCCTGGCATGTTTTCTTGCAGGTTTATAGATAAAGTAAATGAAGGAAAATTTACGGTTGCGGTATAAACGTCCCGGTACTACGGTCATAGATAACATTTGCCGTTGGGTTCGTGCTCGACAGGGTCACGGTCAAGGCATTACTTGGTATAGAAGAGAGCACTTGGCCGCTTTCGGCCATCTCGGAAATAAAGAGGGATACCGTTTCCGTCGGTGTATAGAGCGTCTTCATCTGGGAAAGCACGGTGGAGACATTCGTCGGACCGGACATGCTTGTACCATTTACTGTTGCAGACTGCATCAGACCAAAACTGGTTAAGTCCGATGAGGCATTTGTAAGCGCTATTGTCCCTGCGTTACTGCTACCGGAAGCGGCAAATTGCAAGGACGCTTCGAAGGTATAGGCAGAACCAAGGTTAGCTGGAGATTCAACCGCTGCGTTGATTATCATGCCGGGCATGATTTTGTTCGATGCCGCATACAGCGCATAGGTATCCGTCCAGTCAATAGCGTTATACATAAGCGGCTGGCGCGATGCTATCCAGGCAATCGGCACATTCGAGGAAGACGAAGATGTGTTCACGCTTTTGACGAGAACGATGCTGCCCTCTTCTGCGTACAGCTCTTCTAGGCTAGCTTGGTCAAAGAAAATATTGATTTGGTATTGCATGCTATTTTTTCCTCGGTATGTGAATAAGCTTAGTTATCAAGCGTGCTGTTTAAAAGGTACGCGATGCGCGCCCCGGCTTTGGCAAGCTGGGCTTCAATTACTGTGACCGCGTCCTTGATGTAGGTATCCGTAAGCGCCTGTGTACCGGAGAGATTCTTTTTGCAGGCAAAGCCGGTTAGCTCACCGTAGGAATACTTGACTGCGAGCTTATGGGATTCAGTCACCCATTGCTCGACGTCGCCAGGGGTTGCCGGCTGCTTCTTGGCGGTATAGGCCGCATACAGGTCATTCGCGAAATCGTCTTCGGACCTATCCCCTTGGACTTTGGTGACAAGTTCGGTATCCCAGGCGTGATGCAGTTTTACCCGTGCGTCGTTGAAGTTAACCATGACGAGATTGCCGCCACGGTCCTTGTTATCCGACGAGTGAAGCGGCTGGTGCAAATCGCCAACCATGTGAATGATGAACTTCACCGCATCGGCCAGTTCTTCCGGCGTACTGTCGGAGTCGGCCAGTACCTTAAGGTAGAGCTTGGTCTTTTCGGAGGCACAGTTCCCGTCCGGGCAATAGTCGTCAAGTACAGCCTTGCCGCATACCGGCACATCGTCAAAGTGCCAGAGCGGCGTAGTGGAATCAAATTGAAGAAGGGTGGGGCGCTCGCGATCCATCCAGGTAGCAGCGTCCGCCAGACTCATGCCGCCTAAGATTTCCTGTACGCGGTCTTTGGTCTTTTGGGTCAAAAACTTTTCGGCAATGAGACCGGTGACGCGATGCCCCTGCATGCCCCACGCAAGGCAGGCGGAAGACATCGTAAGCGCGACAAAAAATGTAACCAGCTTTGCGAGATATGGCTTCATCAGTATTTTCCCTTGTTGGTGTAAATTTACGTGTTGATAGGTGACGCACACCTTTTCACGATTATCTGTTTTATCTGTTTTATCTGTTTTATCTGTTGGCTGGCACTAATACGGCGGTGATGGAGCCTGAGGACTGTCCGAAAGCAGAGGCGTTTGCCTGGACGCTCTGTGCTGCGGCCTTTGCAATTTCCAGCTTTTGCTTTTTCTCTGCTAGGTTCGCAATTGTCTTTTGAAGGTTTTGTGTTTCTACTGATTTGAAGGTTTTTGCCATATCGTTGGCATGAGATTGCAACGAGTTCAAAGCTGAAGAAGAGGAAAAATTCGAAACATGAGCCGAGTATAATTTGCTCATCGTTTTTACCTCCTCTTTCCCGCTTTCGGATTTTGCTATCTCGCTGTCAGCGACTTTCTTTTGGGCCTCGTCTACTGCGGCTTTTGCTTGGACGATTTCTTCTTGGGCTTTTTCCACATTTTTGGCCGCTTTTTGAGACGCCTCTTTTTGGATATCTGCCTGCAATTTCGCCGGATATCCCCTTAGTTCTGCAATTTTATGCAATATCGTGATACGGCTGTCCTTGTTCTTCTCAGCGAATGTCTTGCCTACGACAGTTATATACGGATCGTTCTTCATGCTACTAACAAGATCGGAGGTGGTCGTCCCCGTCATAGCAATTTGCGTTACATAGAGCTTGTACAACGTGTCGCCAGAAAAACTTCCAATGCCTCCTGTTCCATACATATCTGCATACAAAGTATCTGCGAGCACGTCAGATTTTGCTTGGTCGATTGGTGAGGATAGAGAAGTATCGGGGGCGACATATTTCACCGCGCTTAGGCTCGTTTTGAGGAGTGCCTTGATTGCGGTTGGAGAGCAACTGTCGTGATATTCGGATAGCCGGCGCTTCGTCTCGTCGTAACTGCTGGGTAAATGCTCAATGAAGTATTGCGCGCTTGTGCGCCTTCCCTCTTTCAGCTTGGATTCGATATCCGAGATCGTCCCGAGGATGATTTCATTGCGGAAGCCGTCAATCGAAGCATTACCAGCCGCCAAGACGACAGACCCCCTTGCCAGAGAGGCGGGATTTGCGCCGTTGATGCCGGCTACGCCGAGAATCATATTGCCGACAATGTTTAGGATGTCTTTGAAAAATCCGGTATTACGGTCCGCATACCCAAGGGATTGGAGCCAGATATCGCAGCCCACATCCGAGAGCGTTATTCCTGCCTGTGCATATTCCATGAGATGAACGCCATTATTCGCCGCGTCTGCATGCTTGGCGTTATAGCGGGCTTGCGTCGCTGTTAGATCATCGAAAAACTGCTCTGGTTGGTATGACCTATCCCAGAAGCCCGCAGCCATGCTTGAAAGCGGTATCACGAGGGCGGCGGCTGCGCACAGTTTGAAAAAATGACGTGTGATAGTTGACTGACTATTCATGGTATTCCGATTGTAGAGTTGTAATTGATTGTGAAAACCTGACTGCCTATTTCTCCCTATGCCCACCTTTTGCAAGTTGCGTTCGCACTACCTCAGGTTTGTATCGAACGTGCTACTACCTGGGCAATCGCTCGCCTGCCATCATAGCTACTTCAACCATGTTTTCTTGATGGCGTCAAAATCAAGATTTTTCCATTCCTCTTTCCATAACTGGAAATACGGGATGTCGTTGGAGGAAGGAGGAGGAGCGCATGGAGCCACCTTGACCAAGGACGGCATGACCACGGCTTCGCCTATAAGCAATGCCTCTCCGGCACCTAGCGTTGGCAGCTTGGCGCACAGATTCCCCAGCGTATCAGGCAGGAGACGCGCAACGTAGCTCTGATCGCTCGGGTTCGTCAGTCTCATCGCGAGGAAGTTACTGCATTGTGAGAAGATCGTCTCGGATATTTCAGAAGGCCGCTGGCTCGAAAGTAGCAACGTGACACCGTACTTTCTGCCTTCTTTCGCGATTCGTTCAATGGACAATCTTGAAGCCCTAAACTTCGAAAGATCGCTGTTCGGGACATACTTGTGGGCTTCCTCGTAGACAAGGAGAAGCGGGGCATCACTGTTGATTTGCTCGCCCGCATTGCTTCTCAATACCTTGTAGTGATAACCATGCTCGAACAAAATTCTGGAAATAAGGGATACGGTGATACTCAGCACCTCAAATGGAACGCCGCTTAAGTCAATGACCGTGACGTTTGAATATTTCGAACCATAGCCGATCAAGCTTTTGAGCGTTCCTTCAAGCGTTGCGGTTTCGGCAGCCGCGTCAAAAAGGAATCCCAATCTTTCTTGGGCGACTTTGGATTCAAAACGGGCGAAAAACTTATCTAAGCTCTTGTCGGCGTAGCTACCGTCGGTAATATGCTCCCGCTTCGTTGGGTGAAACTTCAATCGCTTCTCGAAATATAAGTCCAACCTTGCCTGAGCATTTAGCTCCAAGCCAACGGTTGGGTCTGTTTTTCCATCGGCAAGCAGCTTATAGGAGCCGTCATCAACCATGTACCTCGACTCGTTCTTAGAGTTCACCGTCTCGTTCTTGATGTTGTAGAGGGCGTTCAAGACTTCGCGGATATTGAACTTGAGCGGGCTGTCGTAAAAGACGGATTTTGCGCCGGGATTGTGCTTTCTCTTGTTTTCCGTTACCAAGTGGCGGAACACTGACGACTGGTTGTAGTTGTCGCGTTCTCCCGTGTCCAGAAGTATCTCTTCGAGTTCTTCACTGTTGAGAAGCCAATACGGCAGGTTCAGACTGCTAACGTCGAGGAGATTCGCGTCTGGAAAAGCCGTTCTATACTCGGAATGGATGTCGAAAATGACTACGTGGGAATTGTTCAGAGAATAAGTCCCATCTTTTGCCGCTACAGCGGTTTGGATGATTTTGGAAATCGTATGAGATTTCCCTGCGCCGGTAGAGCCGACGATAGCGATGTGCTTGTTGAAGAATCTGTTTCCATCGACGGGAACTGCTATCTTCGAGTTGGATACGAGCGAGCTGAATGTGAACTGCTTGGCCGGTTCAACCGATTCCTCGAAAATCTTCTTGATGTCGTCCTCGGTGGCGGGTGAAACGCCGGTCGGGGGAATGGTCAGCGTATCGCCGCCACGAACGAATTTCCCGTCGCTGATGATGCCGAGCGGCAGTGCTTCGATGATGTGCCTGCGCTCAGCCTTGTCCGTGACCTCTATGCAGAAATTCTCGATTATCGCGATGAGCGCGCAATCTTCGCTATCGGTTATCCGCAGATATGAGCCTACCTTTATGCTTTTACCATCAGAGAACGCAGCGATGTCCTCGACGGATATCTTCACCTTGTCTGGAAATACCGCAATTACTTCAGCCTTCATTTCAATGGAACTTGCCATGTTAGAGAACCTCATTAATGAAATATGCTTCGTCGATCTTGATCTTGTGATGCTGGACATCGGCGGGCGCATGCGCCGCGTCTACTGGCGCTGCCTTGTAGAAATCGAAAATCTCGACGAAGGAGCCATTTATTGAAGAAACGACGGGGCCAAGCTGTTCCGCTGAGGGTATAAACTTAAGCTGAACCAAGTTTTCTTTCGTTGGGAGAACCGCGAGAAGCTCAGGCGAAAACACGGAACCATTGAACGGATGCCCATCCGCGATTTTCACTCCCTGCTTGAACAGGCCTCCCTTAAGCGAAGCCACTTCGTCCGGTGTAACGCCCCGCAAAAGAACGTAGGGGCAGAATCGGTCTTTCTCCAGCGTTCTTTTATGTTCGACGTGAGAGAAGCCCTTCCCTATCTTGGCAAGCAGTCCGATAGCTTTCGCGAGATCGAACTCATTGGTCATATCGATAGCAAAAATCCGCGACGCCTTGGGAACTTTTGTGGCCGCGTACTTGAAGTGCCTTCGTTTGATAAGCCTGGCGTAATAGTCGTTGCCGAATTTCTGACGAAGCCACATCCCGAAAACCACATCCTTGCAGTTCACGGCTTCAAGAAATTTACCCTTGGTGATCTTGCGATCGTTTTCCTCCGCTTGGATTGCTAGATTACGAATGGCGTTGAGTGCATTCGGATAGTGGAAAACTTCGGCATCCTCGGCCTTGCATCCGGATATCTGCGAAACGAGCAACTTGATTACCGCCTTCTGCTGTTCTTCGTATGACGGTGCCCGCAGGTCGATTTCCAGCAGCTTGAGGAAGCTGGCAAGTTGCTCATCCCTGATCCCGAGCTCGGAGTGAACCTCGTGGACGATCTTCTTCTGCTCATAAGTTAGGAAGTGCTTCTTGAGAAAATCCAAGTTGAATTTAGTCGGAAGCTTTTCCTGGCCTCCTTTATAGTGGCCGTAAATCCGATACTTGAACTTCTGATCGGCTTGACAGCTGCCCGCATGAAAATGCTTGAGCATCTGTATGACTGCGTCCTTGATAACCGAATGGTTATACTCCGTGCCCTCGTAATACTTGCACTGTACAAAGGCGCTGTCATCGCCGCTATCGAAATCGATGTCCTCGACGCCCTCGACCACTACGCTCGATTGCGTCGTAGGAGCCTCAAGCAGGCGCACTATCGTATGGTCGAATTGATAGAAGTAACCTTTAATGGGAGCATTAGCAGAACGGTTTCTCATTTTAGTTCTTTTTAATAAGACTATAACCAAATCTGAAATCCTGCAATCTACTGCAGAATAAGTTTTTGATCATATGGCCAACGATCGGGCTCATGCGTGGCGTATGAAGTTTGTCTCACATAATTTAGTTCCTTTAGCCATTCATCCTTGTATAGACCGCGCCACCACTTGCGCAATTGCCCGCCTGCGCGCTATTGCTTCACCTGGATCGGCTTCTTTTACTCTTGTGCGCACGGTGTACCCCTTGACCGTTTTTTCCTTCGGTGCCTCAAGAAGCGGATAGCCATCCAAGAAGCCTGGTAAATCCTCGGGAAGAAGGAAGGACACCCGCTTTTTGTCGGCTTCCTCAAGGGCGTTCACGATATACGTCGAAAGGCTCTTTAAGTGCCGTCCGTGGGACGCCAGCATCGCCACATGGGTAAAGGGAAGCTCCAGGCATTTTTCAACGTTCCCGAGTTCGTGGTCCTTGGTGGTCGTCACCGAAATTTCAAAGGCAAGCGCAATCTCCTCGCGCCGCAAGATGACATCTACCCGGCCGGCGCCGTCATGAATGGATTCTTCGATGGAGGCGCGGAAGCCGCGCTCTTCGCCTAATTCCTTGATGAGGTGTTCGATGTACTTGTGCTTGACCCCGCCGCCGCCGGTATCTCTCGGTGCGGTTGGCGTTGGAGAGGGCGGCGCACGAGTGATAACGATGTCTTGGGCTGGGGCGGGCGCTTCAATCGGTTGTATCTCTGGCTGCGCGGCCTTGACCTTAGTCTTCTTCTCCGGCTCTTCAGGTGGCGTCCATTCGACTTCGCCGTCCGCCACCCAGGAGCTTGGTGACTCCTGTGTCGGCACATCTGGGACAGTCACTTCCTTGTATTCCACCCCATACTTTTGTCGTGAGGTTTCAAGCAAGGCCCGATACGATGCGCCGCTGATGTGCCCTTCGTCTTCCACGTAGCCAAGCGGAATCGAGAGGGTGACGGCCCGGTCGGTGACGTTTTTGGCAAAGCAGGCAAAATTGGTTTCGCTTTTTTTCTTTTTTTGCGACAGGAGGAAATCCGCATCGCACCGAAAGTCCCCGGCGAGCGTATGGGCATCCTTGGCAGAGAGTCCGCCGGCTAACTTGATCGAGGTATTGGTAATGACTCCCGCTCGGATATCTGCCGGGAGCTGGTCTAAGTTCTGATGCGCAAAGGTCATGGCCCCTTTGTACTTGCGCACCTGGGCAAGCATGCGCGTAAGAGTAAGATCAACGACATCTTCGGCTTCATCGATGTAAATATAGGTCGAAGTGCGTTCATGTTTCGGGATGGCCGCCCGGCGCATAAGCGCCTGGCTTAAAAGGGCCACAAACATGCGGGCAAAGAGCGACGAGCCTTCGTTCCCGAGGAAATCCTTGGCGGTGTTGATAAACACAATCGCGCCGTTTTGGAGCGAGTCGAAGAGGTTGACCGAGTTCTTGGTGGCGCTCATCATGCGGTCAAGGGTTTGGCTGGAGAGCACGCCCCAGAGCCTATTCATAATCTGCTTCTTGGTTTCAGAAAATGTCCGGTCAAAGAAGCGAGTTTCAAAGAAGGCACGCGGACTCCCTTGTAACGTGCGGATATAAGGCCGGAACTTCTCGCCGTTTTCCATCAGTTCCAGAAGCGTATGCACGTTCGCCCCCGGTATGCGGGTCATGAGGATTGCCAGGTATTTAAAGACCACCCCTTGCTTTTGGGTGAGTTCCGCCCCGAGCAAGCCGCCGAAGAAGTATTCGTACACTTCGATGGTGCCGTTTAAAATGGTTTCGCGAATGACAGGGCTGGTGGTAGCAGCACCCAAATCCACATCAAAGAGGTTAAGGCCGATGGGCCGCTCGATGTCCTGCGGGTCGATGTAGATGAAGCGCTCGCGCAACGATGAATCGTCAAAGTAAGAGCTGCGCATCAAGGTCTGAAGCAAATCCCCTTGACTATCCATGACTACCACTGAGCGCTTTTCCATCATTGCTTCTTGCAGGTCACCCGCGATGAGGAATTGCAGCGTCTGGGTTTTGCCGTGGCCGGTGCCGGCTAAGACGTGGGTATGCTCAAAACGTATCGCCTCCGGGATATACATCGGGATGGGTGTGGCGAAGATCGCAGGAAACGGCGTACCGGCCAAATACAGGTCAATTAATTCTTCGTCGCTTAGTCCGCGCTTGTCCTCCGGGTGAATGACCTGCTTATGGGTGGTGAAGCGTTCCTCGACCGGAATATTGGAGGCAATCGCGCAGTTGATATACAGCCGCTCGCGCATTTCGTTAAACAGTTCGTCGTCGCGCAAATCCTCAGCGAAAAAGAAAGCCAGAATCTTCCGTATCAGCACCGGAACATTCTTGATATAGGTATAGAGAGGGGCAATCGGGGCGAGGCGCGAGTATTCTACAAAGTCGCCGTTTTCGTCAGGATCGACAAACGCCTGCTCGGGTAGCTCGGTATAAATCGTCACCAAAAGATACGTGGCGGCTTTGCGCCAAATATCCAGAAGACGGGATTCGTCCGCAAGAACACGCTGTACGTGCCTAAGCCGGTTTCTGAAGGCTACCCCTTCGGCCAGGCCGAGACTAGGTGCAAAGGACGGAATAGTAAGGGCAAGTGGCTCATTCGCCAAGAGGGTACGAAGCAGGATATAGACCGGCACACCGATGCGCATCCCTACGGTGGCATCGAAGTCTTGGCCGGCATCCTCCATGACGGACTTGGCAAACGCAATTTGGGCTTCGTCGTCACAGAGGATACGCTTTTCCGTAAGCGGGCGTAACTCCTTAAGCAGGCGGTCGGTATCCCTGTCTTCCTTAGATTGTGGGGTTTCTCCAAAGAAGACAGACAGAAAGCTCATTCTTCGACAGCGAAGGTGTGAACGGTTTCGCCGCCGAAGGTTCGGGCTGCCGTGAGCATTTTGTGGAAGATGCCGGCAGCTTCCATGATTTGCTCTTCTGCGCCCATGACTTCGCAGATGTCTTTGGTCTCGATGGTTTTGCCGTTGACAAGATCTGACACCTGCACGCGCGGCACCATGTAGCGATGCTTAAGCACGGAAGTGACGCTCGTAAGATTCGGGCCGCTTGAGGCCTGTTCGTACAAAATGATGTCCCCCATCTTGTATTCCTTGACTGCTCTACTTTCTTCATCGGTCAATCGGGCCTTGGCCGTCAGAAGGAATTTTATGCCGCCCATCATGCCGGACTTCTGGTCGCGTCTCAGTAATAGCTCCATGACTTCTCCTTTGGGTGATTGGCAACGGCCGGTAGTGTTCCGTTCGTTGAGTAAACGGAGCGATGGCGTGGCCGGTGTTGAAAATCGATTGGTGATGCGGCAACGCTGATTCGCAAACAGGCTAAGGATTGCGCCCGCATTTAGGACAGCCGCCTTGTTTGCCTTTGTTGTCGCAGGTCGGACAGCGCTTCTCCGGCGGCGTCGGGCCTTGTTCAAGCGGATTCGTTGGACTCCATGGATTCCATGGTTCGGCTCTCGCGCCGGTACGAATATACGGTATCCGAGTTCTCATTTCATCCCCTCCGCTAGTTGATGGGTCGGCTGACCAGTAGTTTTATTTTTCTTCTTAGGTCAATAACCATACTCGACCAACTCTTACACGCGCTATCCCATGATCATGGGATTTTTTGTGAAAGAATTAACTCGAATGCGCGTTACAAATGTGTCGGAAGTGTGTCAGGTGGAAGCGTTCTCGCACTAAACGCCTGCCCTGGTGCGCCAGCTATCATGAGCTTGATGTAGATGGCGTGATTGGGGAGATTCATGATGTCCTCGGGCGCAAAGGTCGGCTCAAATTCTCGGGCAATCGTGCGAGCGTCTTCCTGCCCCAAGCGAAACGAAATGAGCGTGCCGACATTCCCCAAGACCGAGGCCCGTATCTCATCGTCTAATTGCACCAAATGCTGATTGGCGAGGATAAGCCCCACGCGATACTTCCTGAGTTCCGAGACCATGTTTC
The DNA here is from genome assembly GCA_966211965.1 of uncultured Burkholderiales bacterium. Lineage (GTDB taxonomy): Bacteria > Pseudomonadota > Gammaproteobacteria > Burkholderiales > Burkholderiaceae_D > CBIHON01. The sequence goes on from CBIHON010000002.1 coordinate 184,324, forward strand.
CCACCGTCTGTGTGGTAAAGCATTGGAACTCGTCAACATAGATGAAGAAATCGCGGCGTGCAGCGGCGGGTGCGTCCGCCCGGCTAAACGCAGCCAAGGAAAGCGTGGTCACAAGAAGCGAACCCAAGAGCGAGGAGCTGTCTTCGCCTAACTTTCCCTTGGCGAGATTGATAAGGACAATCTTCCCCTCGTCCATGAGGCGGCGGAAGCGTAGGTCTACGTCCGGCGCGGTGAGAAAGCGATAGAGGCGCGGGTCAGAGAGAAGTGCCCCGATCTTGCTTTGAATGGGTGAAATGCTTTCCTGCCGATAGCGTGGGTTATATCCTGGGAACTCCGAAAGCCAGAACTCTTTCACCTGGGGATTTTTAAGCGCCTTGACTATCCCCTTCCGGTAGTCATCGTCAGTGAGGATGCGGAGCACGTCCGGAAGTGTCGCCCCGCCATGCTCGATGAGCGCATAGAGCGCGTTTCGAAGCATGTGCTCCATGCGACTACCCCAGGCATCCGGCCAGCGCTTTTTGAAGGCCTCCAAGAGGCCGGAGACGGCAAGCGGGACATAGGGAAGCGCCACCTTCCGAAGCGGGTTATAGCCGAAACGAAGCGCAGGGTCCGCTACGTTCACATACACCACATCGCCCAAGCGCCCCGCCGGCACAGCATCCCGTAGGCGCTCGACCATATCGCCGTGTGGATCGATGACGGCGAGCCCCTGGCCGGCCGCGATGTCCTGGACCGCAAGCGACTCGATGAGAGTGGATTTCCCCGTGCCGGTTTTCCCTATGGCGTAGAGGTGAAACAAGCGATCCTCAGCACGTATGCCGAAGCGCTTATGCGGTTGCCTGCTATTTGTCTCCCCGATGTAGGTTATGTCTCCTTGCAAACCACAAGCATACAAGGCCTCTGCAGTTACTAGAAGAGGTGCAGACGTGCTTGAGAGGCACATTACCACCCCGTGTTTTTCGTGTCCATATGGTTAATTATAAGTATCGGGTTTTGTTCTTTAATTCACTTTTCTCTAGGACTCGATATGCAATCGTTTCGTACTCTCTCAGATGTAGAACTACTCTCGGAATTGATCGGGCAGACTGCCGTACTATGCGTTTATAAAGGCTCACTCAAGAAACTCTTCATGCACCAAGCGCCGAACGCGCATCTCTATAAGTTGCATGTGGCCCGCGAAATTTTAGAGCGGGCCTGTATTGAGGACGTGGCCGGCATTGAGCTTGGTTCCCCGCTTGCGGTCAAGACGTATTTGCGTACCCGCTACCTTAATCTTGGCTGTGAGGTATTCATGGTCATCTTTCTTGACGTGAAAAACCGCCTCATCGGGGTTGAGGAAATGTTTCGTGGGACGCTGACGCACACGTCGGTCTATCCCCGCGAAGTGGTGAAGCGGGCGCTTGCTGTAAACGCGGCTGCGGTCATCTTCTCCCATAATCACCCGTCGGGGAGTGCCGAACCGAGTCAGGCGGATACGTCGATCACCCAGGCCTTGAAACAGGCGCTTGCCTTGGTGGAGGTGAAGGTCCTCGATCACCTGATTGTCGGTGGGGCAGATGTGTACAGCTTTGCTGAGCGCGGGGAACTATGACCACGCTCCATGAGCATCTGAAAATGCGTTTGAAGGTGTATCCGCTCTAATCGCAAGTGAACAAGTACGATCCCTTCATCTCTGCCAAGCTCTACTGCGCGTATTCAGAGGCGGTATGGTTCATCGCTGAATATGATCCAGTTGACCGGATAGCGTATGGATACGCTATGGGGTTGGTAGAGGAAGACCAGTGGGGCCATATCTGGATAGACGAAATGGAGGAGTGCCGATTTGCCGGAGGATTCAAGGCGATATGTGCCGATGAAGCATTCGTGCCGTGTCCGTTTTTTAATCTCTCCACGTAGAGCACAGCCGCCTGAAAGGGCGGTTTTTTGTGTCTACATATTTCGATGTCACCTTTGGAAGCCTTTTTACCAATAAGATGTAATGTCACTATCCAAACACTCTTCAAAACCCCGCTTGAAAGCAAGAGGATTGCTATTTTGACTGGCTAGTGTATTTTTCTATCATGCGACCGATTGTTTTGATCTGGTTTTTATGACGCCCTCCCAATTCATTTAACCTTGAATTTACTGCTCTGTGAAGTTTGAGAAGAGAATATTCTTGCCCGTAATGCTTAACGATAGTCTTCGTTGTGATTCGACTTTTTAAAAGTCCTTGCCTGCTGGCGAGCATAAGCAACGCACGAAATTGCTCTACTTCCACGGAGACGATAATCGATTCATCTTTGATGCCACCACTCTCGATAATTGCGAGTGCTGTCTTTATTTCCTTCAAGCTGTTTTCTGGACTCTTCAATAACAGCATATGACTCATAGCTAAAATCAGGTGTGAACGAACCTTGTCTCGCATAAGAACTGGATAGTCCTGAGCGAGGTCGCCAAAGACAGTTAACCAATCCTCAATTTGCTGATGCTGCTTTAAACATACACTCTGTTCATCTCTCGAATAACGTAGAATAATGAGGTTTGCCATCAATAGGATGGCTTCCCCAGAAAAGTCGGATGACTGACCGGCGATCGCCGAGAATACGGCTCCTTTTGCGTAGGCGAGCGCATTATCCAGTTTTACACGACATCTCGCCTCCTCGGTTGTTTTTATCGCCAAGTCATTTGCGTAAGTGATACTTCTTTGATGATGAATGCCTGCCTTCTCGCGCTCCAAACGTGACGCTAGGATTTTTGCATCGGCTCGAATTGCAAGAGAACCAATCGAACTACTATCTCTTAAAAAAGGTTCTATTTTCTTTTCTGCATCGCTATATTGTCCGTCGCAATAATCTATCCATGCTGCAACCATTGTGTATAGGTCATGTAAAACTTGGTCTTTTACTTTTTGATCGTCTAATTTCTTTCTCAGTATCCCAAGCTGATTTTTATCCGATTTAGTTACGGTGCCATGTGACATCGAGATGCTTTTCCGTAGTCGGCGCAACGCAAGGTATGTATTGAAAAGTTCAAGATGGGAACCAGCTTCAATATTGGTTGTAGGACGATATAGTTGTTTAACAGCCTTCTCTCGTTTTTCAATTCGCATCATAGCAATCTCGGAACAGGAGTGATCCGAACGAATAATTTCTTGGACGAAGGGTTTGATATCCTCGTTTGGCATGCTGATACCGAACACCGTACTGCGCGGGTCATTTTCTATCCTGCGTTGCAGGAAATGCTCCTTCGCACCTTGTCCGAAACTAATTTTTCCCTCAAAGACGATGAAATTCTTATGTGCTGATCTCTCGTATTTAACTCGGCGTATGCGATTGTTTAGAAATTCAACTTCTAGCTGCATCCGTTTTTCCTGAGCTGTCAATTTTTTTAGTGAGCTTTTCGAAGTATTTCCGTATAACTCAAGGCAAAGCTCATACCTGCTGATCCCATTCTTTGCTGAGAAAGGATTTTTTATTGAGGCATCTGCAAAGCAACCAAGTAAGTTCCATGTTTGAGGACCCACTTCATAGATGCGACTTTCGCTTTCAGTAATAACACACACCGTCTGATTTAGCTCAAGGATGAGATCAGGAAAATTCGTCATCGTATACCCCAAAGTGAACTCCATTTTTCAATTTTATTTCTGCAAAATAAAAGTGGCCCGTCAACGATTCGCGGTCGTTAGCGGGCCGGTTCGGAAAAAGAGGCTCCCGAACAGCAAGATTTTTTCCTAATGGAATTAACTTGCTTTCTCTAATATTTCACATTGCGAAGCAATTGTCAAAGTTGCCATTGTTTTGTGCAGTAGGTCTCGCCTCCTAGAACCAGTTTTATCCTTGTGCAATAAGCCTATTTGTGGGTGATGGCATTTACATTTTCCCACTGCTATTTCTATTTGGAGGAAATGATGACTGATGAATCTCGGACTTTTTGCTGCACGAACAAACACTACAAAACTCGGTTCCGTAAATGGGGATATTGCCATGAGGCTAATGGAATATTTTTATCTAGGAATTGTTTTAATTCTGCGTACATGTTCCATATTTTTCAGTCACGAGAAAGAAGTGCGATAAAAAAAGTTCTTGCTTTCGTTGTTGCGTTTCTCATGGCAATTCCTGCCCTCGCGACGGATTACTATCTGGAAAATCTGAACACGACGGATACCTATATCCGCAGCTCTGCCCCCAACAACAGCTTTGACGGGGCCGACCTTATTACCGGCGGCTGGGGAGATATGTATATCAGCATGGTCAAGTTCGACATATCCAGTCTTCCGGCAGTATCTTCCGCTGACAAGGTTTCAGTTTGGTTCTATAACCGTTCATCAGGAGGCGCGGCAACGCCAACCCAAGTACAGATGGGGCTGCTTGCAACCAACTTCGGCAGTTCAACAACATGGAATAATGCAGCGTTGTCATGGTACACCTCGACAATACGGAATGTTGACGTTTCGAATTATGGATACTGGACTGAATTCGATATTACTGACTATTACAACTACTGGAAAAATAACGTATTCCCTAACTATGGTTTTGCCCTAGTTCCAGTGAACATGAACAATAATTTCAACTTCTTTCCCTCTTCCTCTGTCGCAACAGCATGGGGCCAGAAGCCAGTGTTAAGGATTACCTCTCAAGAATCCAGCCAGTTTCTGAGTTTTCCTCTGTCTGTGAATTTGTATCCGCAAGGACCTTACACGCCAGGAAAGATTAATACGGTTTTGGATCACTATATGGCCAACGCTTATGAGTCACCTAAAAACACTCCGAATAGCGCCGGGTTGGGGACAATCCTTTCGTTTACTGGAGAATTGTTTCAGACTAATTATTTATATCCAATAGCGTCGCTTGCTTGTTATCCAAAAGCTGGAGGCGCATCGTGGTCTCCCTTTTTGAGCACGCTCTACAAAGGGACATCCGATAATACGGGTAACTGCCTAACGAACGTGGCCTTGAATTATGAAGGTCATCCTGGGTATGACTATGTCGCGACAGTTGGCACGCCGGTGTATGCAGCTGCAGAGGGAATAGTTGTTAGCGCTAATGGCGGGTGTGTTCCAAAAGGTATTGCAGAGGGTTGTTCCGCCTGGGGAGCTGTCGGCATCGACCATGGAAATGGCTACATTACCCAGTATCTTCACCTCAGCAATATCAGCGTCGTACCTGGGCAGCATGTTTTTGGAGATTATCGGACTCAGATTGGCTCCTCGGGCAACAAATCTCCAAAGGGGCAACTCGGAGAGCATCTCCATTTTGAAGTTTTGAGACTAAGAAATGGTGCGAGTAATGATTTTCAGCCGGCAAATTATGCGACCGTAGATCCCTATGGTTTCGATGCCTCTAAAGGATATGCTGATTACATAACTACGTTTAACAATAACCGACCAAATGTGTGCCTATGGAAGACGGGATGCAAATTCCAATAATTAGCATTTAACTCCCTACAAAAATCGAGCGGGTGGGAGCCGCTCGATTTTTATTTGTGTTGCATTAGTGATATAATTGCAACTATGAAGAAGTTGATGCTTATGATTCTGTTTTTTGGGATCGTCGTTGCATTGTGTTTTGCGTGGCATCCCAAAATTAGCCGCCATTTGGTAGTAGCAAAAAGTGAAGGAGGGTTTCCTGTTTCCACATCAACTCCTGCTACTGAAGAATGTGAGAAGACTGCCCATTTTTCATTAGGACAAGCCCCTCTTGGCTGGAACCGTTCCGTCTTCTGTCTTCGCGGAACCGCCATTTTCACAATAGCTACCTCTTCTAACTACACTAGAGAAAGTAATGCGGCTCCCGGTTCGCTCTACGGCGATCTCGTTCTAGTAAACGGTGCACGTTTGGAACTCTCCGCAGACCCAGGATATCCTTATAGCGGCTGTGAATTACCTCATTCGTCGGAAGTGTTGTATAACCCGATAACTGAAAGGAAAATTATCAGTGTAGATGGCTATGAAGGTGCTTTTGCACATGTACAAGAGCCAGCTAATCCTCCTAGTCCCACGATAGATTATTACTATGTTCGTATTCCAATACTGAACGCTCCCTGCCAGATGATTGATTTTGTTTCTGTAGTCTCAACAACGACGGATAATGAAACCGAATTTCAGAAATTTCTCAATAACATAAAATTTGTTCCTGGTAAATCTCGGCAAAACGACTAAAATGAGAGATTTCCGGTAATATGTAACAGAATTCCGGCGCAGTTTTTCTATCATCTTTCCAAAAAAGTCGCGAATGAGGCGAACCTGCTTTCCGTCTCCCACCATGTCGGTACAGAAAATGCCCAACATAGCCATTCGATGATTTTCATTCTCTAGTTTTCATCTAGTTGCAAATAAGAAGCTGAAGCTTATGCCTGAATTGGCTGGGAGCCTAAAAAGGAATATCATCTGGGTCGAAGGGTAACGACGGTTTGTTCACAGGTCCGCTCTTGATGCATTTTCTACATCCGTGGCTTCCCCCGCTATCCATATACTCTCGGGTTAACCATGAGCCACAAACTTTACATTCCGGAATTCGGAAGATTTCAGCGCCACAGCTTCCGCAATGGGGGGTGTTAGCAATTTGATCCCCGCACGTAGAGCATTGATACGTCAGTTGTTCACCACAACTAGTGCAGAATGAATTGGTGGCTTCCTCCAATACATTTGGACCGCGATAGAAACCCCTCGGACTCCAGTTGGCCCCAGAGCATTTGAGATTTTTGCAAATCGCCATGGCCGGCGAGAGAATTGGTGCACGGATTTGACGACCGCCCCCAAGAGCTCGAATAAACTCTTCAGCCGTTCGAAACCGATTATTCGGGTCTGTTTCACAGGCCTTCTCGATACTTTTGATAATGCTGCGTGGAAAGCCGAGGAGCGCTCGCGGGATGTTTGTCCGGTCGCTTCGCCCGGTGAGCATTTCAAGTAATACTACACCCATTGAGTAAATATCGGCTCTGCCATCAACGTTGGAGGCATCTTGGAACTGCTCCGGAGGCATGTACGCAGACGTGCCAAGTACAGCTCCGGTTGAGGTCGCCCTAGTCAAACCAGTATCTGGCTGTACGCTCACACCGATTGAAAAATCTATAAGAAAGCATCGGCCTCGCTGATCAATCATCACGTTGCCCGGCTTCACGTCGCGATGAACGATTTTGTGGTTGTGTGCATAACCCAACGCATCTAGAATCTGAGTAGCATAGTCAATGGCGACGGCCTGCTCCAGGCGCTGCTCACGCCTTAACAATTCAAAAAGCGTATTGCCATTGATGTGTTCCATTACAAAATAGGGGGCCTTGCCGTGTTCGGCTTGCACTACCCCTTCCGTGAGAACATATGGAAATCCTTGATGCTGGAACCGCGCCAGTAATTTCGCCTCACGAATGAACCGTTTGAGCGCAGCCTCGTCTTGTCTTATGAATGCGCTATCAAAAAATTTAACCGCGACTTTCCGGTTTAGGCGTGGTTGGCTCGCCGAATAAACGCTCCCGGATGCTCCCTGACCAAGAACTGCACTCAAGATGAACCCCTGCCGTTCGAGGTGCTTACTGTATTCTGGCGGAATTTCGACTGACGGCAATTTTGACTCCTGGAGTGAAATACAATGGCCGATGCTCGCAGAATCGAAAATCAAAGACCGCTTTTGGCGTACCGTCGCTTGCGCCATCATGACATTGTCGAGGCCGAACCGAAACGGCGTCGCGGCTCATTGATTGATCCAGGCAAGAAGATTGGCGACTTGGGACGAAGACAAGAGCGCACCCTTTCGAGAGATTATATCGATGGGACGAGAGCCCGATTTTCCAAGAGTCTGAGAAATTTTTACTACGAACGACGGCGCGAGTTTACAGATTTCCTCATGCGTCAGAAAACGCGATTGGATCACGTTGCCGATGGCATAGTGGCGTTTAATTTTGTCGAAATTTCCCTCGTGGGCGCCATCGTCAAATTGGTTATAGCCTCCCGAGCTGTTCACGATAATGTTCCCGTTCGGCGTCTTGTTTTCCATTCGCTTCGAGATGAGATGTGGCATCTGGTACGCCTCGAAGTGAGTGACGATCCGTTCAATGGTTATATAGCCGAAAATAGATTGCGGATGCCGTCCCTTTTTCGGGAGTACGAAGAACACCACGTCGTTTACTTTCGCAGTTGCGCGAAGGTCGTTTCGGCATATTCCCCACGTGGGAGGCTGGGTCCAGAAATGCGGGTCGTTATCGACTGCAGACCCCTTCTGGCCGCACGTTGACCGATTTACTGTTTCGAACGATCCCGCGATATAGATGTAGCCTCTCATGAGTTCCGACCGCTTCGCTTATGTGCCGGAACGAGATGGACGTTGAACGCTACATACGGGTTGTACTCCAGGCGGTCATCCTCGGTTTCAAATGCGCACATGTCGCTAGGTGGCACCCAGACGACCGACATGCTTAATCCATCCAATCCGGCCGAATTGCTTTTTTCGCCTCGAATCATCGCCTCAAGAAATTCCATCGCTAATAGTTTTCGGTCATATTCAATCTTCAGAGACTTCCCGTCCATGCTTGCGGGTGCGCGCTTTGGCATACGTAAATCGGAGGGTTTATGTAACGAGTAAGGGAGTGCAATCTGAAATCCTGCAATGACGTTCCGCGAGCCTCCCCATTCGCGCACTTGCTTTTTCAAGGTTGCAGCTTGCTTGCATACGCGGCCCCAATTCTTGCGAATACTCTCTACTGGTACGCCGCTTTTCCAGCCAAAGCAACACCGCTTAAGCTCGACGAATACGTCACAATCTCGATAGCAGGCCCAGATATCTACACGACCAGGTGTCGCGACTTTGCCATGTGACTTGCGTGTAATTGATACCTCCGACAAATGCACAAGAGTCAAATCGTGGATAGCCGCGCCAAAATGTGAATAGATACTTCTTTCCGGGAATCGAAGCGGATAGTCCCGCTCCCAACTTGGGGAGTTCCGATAATATATGGCGGAATTGCGGCATAGGTTCTTGATCATTTTCTCCAAGAAATCATGGGCAATGGCTGCCTGCCGCTTGTCATGCCTTAAGTCGGTAGAATACAGACAGCCAGCGCCTCTAAGTACCGTTTTTTCGATTTTCATTCTGCTGATCCTTTTGTATTGCCGGCCTTGAAGTGATCTGCGCACATTACTTTTTCCGCTTCTGGTAATGGTCGTTGGTTTTCTTGTTCTTGTAATGCCCATTCTTATGCGACGACCCCTTGCCGCCGGTGTAATGTCCTCCGCGACTCGAATGACTACTTTTGCCTTTGCTGCCTTTTGCGTAAGCCGGCATCGCGCCCATACTTAACGCCAGCACGAGCGCCGCAACAATTGATAGCTTCATTCCTCATCACCTTTCTTCGTTCCTGCTTTGCCGGTTTCCGGGTTGGTATTCCCCTTCGTTGACCAGTTATTGTCTTTCGTGTGGTCTGCCGTTGAACGATCATGCGGAGCGACGTAGGTGCCGTCCTTTTTTGTATAGCCCTTCACATGGGTATGTGATGCTTTTGCACCCGTCCCGGATGACGGCATATGAGAATGCCCGCCACCTTTGGCAAACCTTGGCATGGAAAAGGTAAGTGCGACAACAGCAAGCAAAATGTGGTTCTTCATGGACATTCCCCTGTAAGTTGCCTGTTGCGAGAAAAGCGCGGCAGTGAATCGGAGTGATTTTTTTATATGACGTTACTGCTACGAAAACAAAGCTGCAAGCCGTGATTGTTGGTGTTTGGCATGGTTTGACAATCGTTCACAATTCGGAAGCGGATGATGTGAAAATGATGATGTGAACGTGTCTCATGATTGATGGAGGCTGGGGCCGCCACGTACAATGCGAGCCATGAAATTTATTGCGCTGATATTCGCTATCCTGCCCCTTCCCATCTTTGCCGAAGTCGTTACGGTAGACGGCCGCACCTGTGACTTACAGCGTGATCGGTACGGCCGAATCGCGCGCAGCAAGAAAGCGGTATCGATATTCCGAAAATCTGTGCCATGCCCCGGTACGGGCGAGACGGGACACGCTTGCCCGGGCTATGTGGTCGATCATGTGATTCCTCTGTGCGCCTGTGGTGCCGACGATCCTTCCAGGGTGAACGCATCAAAACGTGTAACTCTTTGATTTATTTCGAAATTTTCAATAGGAAATTTTTTCAAAATCCTCGAAAATCAACAGCTTAGAAAACTCGTGCGTTCGCCCTGACGATCCTTCTAACATGCAGTGGCAAACCCTTGCGGAATCGAAGATCAAAGACCGCTGGGAGCGGAAGATTTGCAACGGTCAAGGCGATTAGGTGGAGGTGTTTTCAGACCTAGCTTTTATGCGGCAGTACCAGTTCCTCACCGGCATGCGCCAGCGCTTGCGCTGCCCACGCGTCAACGCATAATGCTTCCAGATTTCCTCAAATTCTTTGTAAAAATCGTCAATCAGGAAAAACAGTTCCGTTATGCTGTCCTCCATGAGCGCCTCCTGCTGCGTACTGGTTGATCGGACTCGCAATTCCAATCGTACAAAGTAGTCAGACGCTTGCTTTTGCGCTTTCTGATATGGCCTTATCCAAAACTGAGGTTAGGAATACTCGTTTGAGCCGGACTTATAGCCAGTTGCCGAATAATTTCCATTTCGGAATATGACCTGAGCTTGCGGGTCGCCAAGTCAATCTCAAGCATTTCCCCAAGCCCTTCCTGAGGATTGGTGCTATCTATAGGTGTTATGAAGAATGCACAGAAAACTCCGAACAGGGATACTCCAGTAAGAAGCTCATCACGCATACGTAAACATGTTAAGTGATGTTTGCCGAGAGCTGGCTGTGGGAAAATTGCTGGCATTGGCTGGAATGTGCTTCCCCGTAGACCACTTGATATTAGATCGCCCATATTTTTGGAAAACATTGCTGTTCTGTATACAGTTCCTCCACGTGAGAGGATCGCTATGTCTGAGAAAACTCGAACGGTCATTAAATAGGCGATCTTTATAAGCTCAAGGCGAAGTACATCTGCATCGAACTTCATTCCGCTCTCCAACCATGGATTTCCCAAATTCTCAGTTTCCCCGATTTCAATTTTCTTCCCCTTTTTTGCAAAGTCCCTCTGTATTTGTTCTGCCAATTTTCTTGCGTCGTCACCAAAGCCCCGTACACTTTTGATTTCGCCAGTCTTGGAATCTTTGTTAACTGGAAATCGTAACCTGGGTGTGGCGCCATCATTACTAAACTCGATCTGCACATCCTCGCCTGTTTCCGCCACTTTTGAAGGCAAAGTGAGAGTTACGGGGCCGGAACGGGAAACAACGCCCTGCGTCATCGCCAGAAATCGTAGTAGTGGAGCATTGCCAGCTGGTTCGTCGATAAGGTCATTCATCCTGGTATTTTCGTTAGCGTCAGCATAAACAAAAAAGGAGTTAGGAGCACCCAAGGAAACGGGAAGAATATGCTCCTTATTCACTTTCTCAATTTCTGCGAGGGGCTTTAAAGTATATGGACAAAGCGTTTGGCCATTCCGGTATGTGGTCATGTTACATCCATAATAATTGATTGAGATTCAATAAAAAACATTTTTCGTGTAGATATTGGCCTACAATGCGGTGCGCATCGGTTACTTTTTTCGCTTTTGGCAATGGTCGTTAATCTTCTTGTTCTTGGACGGGGTGATTAGGGGGGAAGTATTTAGATTGTTATTTTAGTGATGCGACTAACTCCATAATCGCAGACGCTTTCCACACTATTCCTAGGTCGGACTCGTCATGTATACGACCACTGTAAATTCCCAAAAATTTTGTCGTAATACCCATACTCATTGAAGTGGTGCCATCGGGATTTTGGTAGGTAACGCTGTTTCGTTGGGCAATTACGGCCGAGCCTGACTGGCCTTTACGGCTTCTACAGTCAATCAAGAATAGTGGCAGGTTGTCGAAGTCAATATCTGGTTCTGTCGCTACAAAGCCTGTGGCCCAAATTGCGAGAGAGCCGCCGCCTCGCATCCCAAAGGGAAAACCGACTACGCTGCATGCTTCTGCAGGCGTGATTTGGAAGGGCGGTACACCGACATTTGTAATGTTATGTTCGTATAAATCTATTCGATGTATTTTCGAAAGTGGCAATGCCACAAAGTCCGCTTTTTCACCTAGCGTAGGATGCTCAACCCATCTGGGTATTCCATCGTCCAAAAATAATGGTTCGATCTCTTCGATCCACGTACCGAGATTATCCTTTGCGTTATGCATTATCGCGATTTCGTTAGGAACTCCCTTCGTTGCGGATAAAGTCTCGCCAGTGTCCTGGTGACGGCCGGTCACATTATGGCGATTTGTAATTAATACGGGGCCAATTTTGGATTGAGCGATAAATCCCGTACCTGTCGCAAGAGATTGACTGTTATAGCGCATGTGTAAAAATAATGACTGTACTGATGGCTTTAAGATCGACATACCCCTCCCTTTTCTAGTGTCCTGTTCCGTAAATTCGTTGCATAAAAAGATGACGAGAATCGCGCCGATACCGCGTCAAAAATGCGCACAAGGCCTCGGCCTTGCTGTGCTTTTTTCCTCGTCTCGACCCGATTTCGCCACTTTTACTTTTGCAACGAATTTGCGGAACAGGACACTAGGTGAGCGCGTACAAAACATGAGAAGCTGACTGGGCGAAGCGTCCCGCATAACTCCTTTTGATCTGTGCGATTGCAGGCATCAAGCCTTACAGAGCGAGAGCAATCAGCGTTCCTCGGTTTGGGGGCGCTCCTTTACCTCATTACGATATTGTCGAGGTTGAACTGATACGGCGTCGAAGTGGGGCCTGGTCCGCCACCTGTCATCACGATATCCGCGCTCGCAATGCCAAGAAGCGACAATTCGGTATTTATGTTGGAGATGATGGCTGAATTCATCATCTGTCCCTGTACCACCTGCGACACCACACCGATCCAAATGGTGGGCTTGAACTGAAAGGCCGCCATCTGGCCCGGCGCGATGGAGGTCTTTACCGCAAGCAGTCTGCCATCCTTGTAGATGCTGGCGTTGATCGCGCCTTTTGCCAGATTGTTGTGGAGCTGGATTTGCTTGCTACTTGTGGCTGGGCCGGCATAGGAGAGTGTGTTGCCGGATGGGGTCAGGGATACCTGGAACATCTGGCCGTTCGCTGCTTTCAATTGCGGAGTGGTATTGCCATAGCTATCGCTTGCACCGATAAAGTTGGTCATCGGGAAGGTGAAGGGATGGTTGTCGCCCTGGCCGCAATTCTGAATAACCTTCCAGGCGATTGCGAGTTCGTCGAAATCGGTGGCGACATTCTTTTGGAAGATGACGACTTCCGAATTGTTCGGGTCATTTGAGTTATTGATGAAATTGAGGTTGGTGGCCATATATGTGTAAGAGAGGTCAGTTAACGAGAGGTGGACGGTCCGTCAGTACGCACGGATACGCGAGGAGCCAGTTCCTCTTAATAGTTTGACGCCGAGCAACTCGCTTCAGCCATCCCATAGGTATGGGATATTGTGTTAATTCATCGGCATGGAAGGCGTGAAATAAAAGAGACTCCTACGCCACGATGGCCTGGAACGTTTCAAAGGGAGATGGCGTGCCAGTACAATAAAACGGCGCCGCTGAAAGGCAGCATAGCCGGCGCTATTTTTCAATCTCAGCGAATTTCTCCGGATCAACAAGATCCCGAAGGGGCACGTCAAGCGCGGACGCGATATCGCCCATGATGTCTATCGACACCGCCCGCACCCCGCGTTCAATCTCGCCTATATACGCCCGACTAACGCCGGCATTAAGCGCGAGCGCCTCTTGGGATATTTCTTTCCATCGGCGATAACGCCGCACGTTGCGCGCAAATATCTCACGAGCTGAAGGGGTATTAGGTGCTTTTGCCATACCGAAAAGCATCCCCTTGAGCGCAAAAAACATCGACATGCTATTTCGATTAAAAGGACAACTATAGTTATCTTTTTAGTTTAAAATGATTTCGAAAAGATAAATTTCGTCGATGTGGGCAAGGGTATGCCTGGGCGCTTGGAAGCTGTCGCGTTCTCTGTTCTGACATGTCCACCAAACCGGCGATTCCATTTCAATCCCCACTACGGAGCATATCCATGAAGCTACATACCCTCGTCGGCGTCGCGCTCTTTGCTTGCGCGACACTCGTCCAGGCAGAGCAAGTCGAAGCCCCAGCCATCCACATCGGCGACTCCTGGACCTTCGACAAGATCGACGGCTGGAAAAAGAGCAAGGACTTCACCCGCGTTACTACCGTGACCGCTCTTGACGACAAGGAGATTCGGACCGAATCCAAAACCTCAGGCGAAGACGGGACACTCGTCATCGTTCGCACCCGTGAGCTTAACGAGATATTGAGGGATACCGGGTCGCTTAAGAATACGCAGACACCTTACATGCCAACGTTTTCCTTTCCTTTGGAAGTGGGTAAGACATGGAGCAAGGAATTTACAACTGCACGAAGTAATGCCCCGAACGACAAGAGCACCTCCACCCTGACCGGGAACGTGGTCGGACGGGAACAAGTGACCGTCCCGGCTGGCATCTTCGACGCATTCAAGATAGAGGTCAAAGGTCGGTACAACCGCTCGACAGGACACGGCAGTTGGTCAGGCGAGCTTTTCCATACCATCTGGTACGTGCCTGAAGTCAGGTACTTCGTGAAGTGGATATACCGGGATACGGGCCAGAATGGACGGACGTTCAATCACGAGATTTACGAGTTGACCAGCTATAAGCTCAATCCTTGAGCCGGTGTGCTGACTTGTCTCCCTACCTCCAACAGCTAGGTGTTTAGATGGGCATCATGCACTGTCGTATCTGTCTCGGTTTTCTCCTTCCCACTGTTCTGCTTACTGTGCTTTCCGGCTGCGCCGAAGGCAACGACCCGGTATCCTGCGTCATAGGCGATGTCCGGGTAAAACCTCAATCGGCGACCGTCCTTGAGGTTTGTGTACCAGGGGGTGGAAGCACGGCGCAAAGCCAAGCTGGGAAGCCCGATGGAGAATGGGTCATGTTTAGCTCCTGCACCCCAGGGAAAGTTGGCGTCAATAACGGAAGTGGTAGCCCGAGCTATTCCGGACTCATCCCCGGCGCGGCTGTCTCATGCGTCGCGCCGGAAATGAGCGTGCCAAACGAGCGCTAGTGACATTAACGGTTCTCACTCCAATTCCCCTGATAAAGCCCGGTACCTGTTAGAAATGACAGGTACCGTCTCATTTCGTTTCTGATATTTATTGCAATACTATAAAATCAACATTTTTCCGACGCGCAAACCTATAACAACAGCATCGCTCGCGGCTTTTTCCTTCCGACAGCGGCAAAACGCCTGCTGTCGCGCAATACAAGCCGTGAACCGCATCCGCCTAACCTTTCCCCTCCAAATACAAAGAGGACCGCCGCATGCCCATCAAAAAATCATCAGGCTTCCCCGCCGCCCGGAGAATGGACCCGATTTCATGCGGCGAAGGGATCATCGTCGGCGGGGAAGACACCGTCCTGATCGGCTCCGAGGCCAAGCCCATCGCGTGTAAGGACTGCAAAGCCAAAAAGCTGCTGAACGAAGGCTATCCGGTCAACGTCAGCTACGGCTCTAAAATCCTCCCCGACGAAATCGATTTTGCGCTGCCGGCCCCGCTTGCGTTCGTTTGGCAACGCTTCTATGCCAGCGACACGGTGTGGACCGGCATTCTCGGCCAAGGCTGGCGCACCCCGATTGAACTGCATGTCGTTGCCGACGAGACCTCCACATGCTTGTGCGACATCCAGGGCCGCACCATCACCTTTTATGCGCTGCCGCCCGGCCAGGAACAGCAAAGCCCCAGCGAAGGCGTCTGGATCGCACGCGGCACGGCGGATAAAACCATTCCCTGGGAAGAGCGCTGGCAATGGCTGCCGGAACGTTACCGCCACAATCCCGACCTGATCGTCGCCACACCCGGCGACGGCACCTATCTGGTGTTCGATGCTGTCAATAAGCCCGTCCCGAGCAAGGATGATCCGCACCCGGTAGCCTACGGCCGCTTCGACTTGGTAATGTCCGTCAGCCGACACGGCTACGTCACCCGCCTGCAATGGACTACCATGCACAACGACGCCAACCAGCCGGTGCGCGTCCCCGAATGGATCACCGACAGCGCCGGCCGCATCTACCGCCTGCACTACCAGCGCCTGCGCAAGGAGGATGAGCGCGAGTGGAGCGCCCACCATCCCGAACCCGATCCCGGCATTCGCCTGTCCGGCGTCAACCTCGCCTACGACCCGCTGCGCGATGCCGATGCGCCCAGGGACTTGTCCGCCTTGCGCGACTTACGCGCGCGCGAATGGCTGGTGCAGTACCGTTACAGCAAGCAAGGCGATTTGATCGAAGTGCTGGACGGCGAGGGCGACAATGCACGCACGTTCGAATACGAACAGCACTTGATGACCCGCCAGCAAACACCGGGCGGCCTCGACGTCCGCTACCAATACGACCGCTACGAAGCGGACGGCAAAGTCATCCGCCAGACCCAGGCCGGCGGCCTGACTCTCGACTTCTTCTATGCGGACAACGAAACCCGCGTCACTGACAGCCTCGGCCGCACCACCCTTTACCGCTTCAAGGGCAAGGCCGGATTGCGCCGCCCGGTTGAGATCGTGTATCCCGACGGCGGCACGGTCAAGATGGACCATACCCGGGACGGCCGGCTGTCCACCCTCATCGACCCGCTGGGCCGCAAGACCACTTACATGCGCAACGGCCTGGGCGAACAAACCAGCATCAATACCGTCCTCGGCCAGCGCTCGGAAACGTACTACGATCAAGCCACCGGCTTCGTTACCAGCACGCGTAATCCGGAGGGCGTTTATACCTATTTCACACACGATGCGCTCGGCAATATCACTGAAGTGAAGGTAGCCAAATTTGCCGGCGCTCGCGGCGGCACCACGCGCTATGAATACGGCCATCCGCAATTTCCCGACCGTCCCACCGTCATTGTGGATGCTCGCGGCGGCAAGAAGCACTTGACCTATGACGGCCTGGGACAATTGCACACCTATACCGACTGCTCCGGCCATACCTCCACCTGGCAGCGCGACCGCAAGGGGCGATTGATCGCCATCGAACAAGCCGACGGCAAGCGCCAGACCTACCGGCGCGATACAAAGGGTCGCATCGTCGCCGTCGATCTCCCGGACGGGAAGACCGAAGCATTTGAATACGATCGTGCGGGCCGACTGGCCAAAGCACGCGATGCCGAAGGCAGGCCGGTTGCCTTTAGTTACGACCGCTTCGACCGCATCGTCGAACATCGCACCTGGACCGGCGAAGGCGCACCGGAGAGCGACAACAGCCCCGGCTGGTCCCGCACCCGCCAGACGTTCGATGAGGCGGGGCGTATGAGCAGGCTCATCGACCCGGCCGGCGCGACGATGGTATTCGGCTACGATGCCATGGACAGGTTGATTTCTGAAATCGGCTTCGACGGCAAGCGCAGCCGCTACGACTACAACCTGGCCGGCGAAATGACCCGGCACATCGACGGTGCCGGTACTTCAGCGGCGCTGACCATCATCCACGAGCGCGACGCCGGCGGGCGCCTGATCGCCCGTCACCTGCCTGCATGCGACGGCCATCCGGCCGACACCCATCGCTTCGAATACAACAAGCGTAACCAGATCACCTGCGCGACCACGGCTTGCTCCCGCGTCGATTTCTTCTATGACGACTTGAATCGCCTGGCAGCCGAAACCCAATCCGCCGACGACGGCAGCAGTTTCACCGTGCGCTATGGCTACGATGTGCTCGGGAACCGCAACCGGACCATCCTGCCGGATGGGCACACCATCGACATCCTGATGGCTGGCGGCGGCCACTGGCATCAGGTCGCCTTCAACGGCCATCCGCTGGCCGATGTCGAGCGTGACAGCCTGCACCGGGAAACCGTGCGCACCTTCGGCAGCGGTGCCTACTTGGGCGTCGAACATCCGCTTACGCGCAACCTGCGCTATACAGGGGCTGGCCAGCTTGATAGCGTCGCCTATAGCCGCGGCGGCCGGGTATCCGAGCAATGGCAGCATCACTACGCCCCCACCGGCTTGTTAGTCCGCATCGATCAGGACTTGGCCGAATTGCGCAAGGTCGTGCGCTTCGCCTACGACCGGCACGAGCGCCTGGCCGCCTGGGATGTGCATGAAGCGCCGCAGCCGGAAGGCACCGGACCGTATGCAACGCGACCCGAATTCCAGCGCACGCAGGCGGCCGAGTACGGACATGACCCGGCCGGCAACCCGATCCTGCCCGGCACCGTGATCCGCACCGACCCGGTATCGAACATGCCTGTCTATGTACCACCTAAGGAGTGGGAAGAACTGGTCAGGAGCAATGCGGACAATCCCGATTTCAACCTGCTGGGCATGACCCCGGTGCGCGCCAACCGCATCGCCCAGCTTGGCGATTGCTTCCATACCTACAACGAGCGCGGCAACGTGGTCCAGCGCCGCACCCCCGAAGGCAGTTGGGTGTTCGCCTGGGATGCGCTCAACCGCATGACCGGCAGCCGCTTCACCCCGGCAGGCAGCAGCGAAGCGATCTACGACGCGACCTATTTCCATGACGCTTTCGGGCGGCGCATCGCCAAGACCGTGCTGGACTTGCGCACGCTGGTGCTGAAAGGCGATGGCAATATTGACTTTGACCAGACCAAATACTGCCCGGTGCGCTACGTATGGGACGGCGACCGCCTGCTGCAGGAAATCCATATCGATCATGCCAAGACCATCGTGTACGAACCGGGCACGTTCGTTCCTCTGGCGCAGATTATCCAGCCCAAGCGGGAGGGTGAGCCGCTGGTTCGGGTGTGCAGCGAGTCCGGCGAATTCCAGATACGCGCCCTGGAACAACTGAACGTCTCAATGGTGCTGGCGAACCCGGACGTGCCGGAAGAAGGCAAGCGGCAATTGCGGACCCAATTGGGAGCGGACAGTCCGTATCGCAACGAAGACATGCAAATCCATCTGTTCCTGACCGATCATTTGGGCACGCCGTTTCGGATGGTCGATGCGGCTACGCATGAGCCGGTGTGGGAGCGGCTGCAGGACCCGAGCGGCAAGACGTACCTGGAGCGCTGGCATTCATCGGTCAACAAGAATTACTTGCCGGCGCTGCGGTACCAGGGGCAGCAATATGATTGGGAGACGGGATTGTTTTACAACCGGTACCGGCACTATGATCCGTTGATGCGGCGGTATTTGTCGCAAGATCCGATTGGATTGTGGGGAGGCTTCAATTTCTACGGCTATCCTGTCAATCCCGTACAGTGGATTGATCCACTAGGACTAGAAAAACTTATCTTGCTTCCACCTAACGATATAAATTATCCCGCTGCGGTTGCGGAGCCTGACATTCCGGGCCAACTGACAATTTATTCCCATGGAAGCCCTACCTCTGTGAGCGGTAAGAGCGCAGCGGATTTGGAGAAAGAAATTCGCAAAAAGACCAAATGGAAAAAAGGAATGCCGATTGTTCTTAATTCTTGCCGTACTGCGGAAGGCGACGACAATATCGCAAAACAACTTAGCAAAAAAATGAAAACAAAAGTCACAGGCGCAAATGCTCGCATGCTTACCGCTGGAAAATACGACATGGGGCCTTGGCACTCCGTAAATATTCCGGGAACAGACAGAACTATTCCCTATTGGCCTGGAGAAATGAAAACGTATTCGAATGGGGTGCTAGTCAAATGATGCCTAAAAAGATCATATTG
The DNA here is from genome assembly GCA_966211965.1 of uncultured Burkholderiales bacterium. Lineage (GTDB taxonomy): Bacteria > Pseudomonadota > Gammaproteobacteria > Burkholderiales > Burkholderiaceae_D > CBIHON01. The sequence goes on from CBIHON010000002.1 coordinate 204,017, forward strand.
ATAGTAGGCATATCAACAGCCATACTTGCTTTGATTTTCTTTCTCCTTCCGACCAGCCATTGCGGCGATGAACCAGACCCGGAAATCATGAAACTACATGACCGCGCTGATAAAGGGGATATGAAAGCAATTTTGATATTGTATGAATACGAGAAAAAGAAAGGAATCGAGCCATTTGGAGAATATTTGGCTTTGGAGGGAGCGCTTTTAGGTAATGCGATGCTGAGAAAAGAGTATGTCAAAATTTTCAGGAATTTACCTAAAGAGCAACAGGAAAGAATGTTGGCATTTATTAAGGAGGAAGAAGCGAAGCCTGGCGCGAAATGCCTCATTGCTTTTCTCGGAAACAATCAAAGCCAACAAGCTATGTGTCAAAAATAAAGGGGCCGTTTCAAGTGTCATGCGCCAAGGGGTGAAAAACGTATCTGCCACGTACGTTTTCATCCCTTGGCGCATTATGCGGTTGGCAATATGCTGAGCCGTATCCCTCAGTAGGGAATGTAGACCAGTGCGGAGTACGAACGTAGTTCGTGTTCCTTCTGGTTTGTCATTCACCTACATGGAAAGGGATATTGGTAGCATGAGTAGTTTGCACGAAGTGGTACAGAAGGCACTTGAGAAATTTCCGCTCTATAGCCAGGAGAAAAGCAAAGACCCGCTTGTTTCCATCAAGCTTTTCAACGCCTTTGGTGCGGGCGCATGGTACTTGACTGAGTATGACCCGAAGAAGCGTATCGCTTTCGGCTACGTAGTCAACCGTGATCTAGGCGAGTGGGGGTATGTCTCGATAAACGAGATGGCCGAATGCCTCTTCCGGGGCATGGTGCCAATGATCGAGATCGATGTGCACTTTACGTCAACCGTCTTCAGTCAGCTTCATCTGTAATACCACAAGCCAGCATTATTGCTGGCTTTTTTTTGGATATTTCAAAAATAGAGATGGATTCAACTTCATACACTCTCTCTTATGAAATTGTTTCTCGCAACTGTTTAATCTGCTTATCCAATAACTCTAGTTCATCTAGAAGAGGAGCTACGAGTGAGTTAATTGAGTCATCTTTGCGATTGGGAATTGACGGATTATCTACCTTCTTCAATGCCTCAATCAGTCCATTTGATATCGTTGCCATGCCAAAAATACTGCCTGCCATCTTACCAATTAAGTCGACAGACTCCTCACTTATATAGCCATATATTTCTCGATCGAGAAGAGTCTCATATCTCTTTTCTATGATATCGACATTTTGAGTCAGCGCAACCAGAGGATAACCTCCTTTGCTTAGAACTTTTGATACGTATGAGACTCTATTAATTAAATCTTGTATTACTGCCATCAAATGATGAGTGATTCTTACGATATCCTGTCGTCTGTCATCTTCTCTAACAATATTATTGTGCGCCAATTGCCTACTCGCCACTTTTACAACAAGAAGAACAGAAACTATTACCCCTATTCTCCCGAATGCTTCTCCTACACTAATGGCTTGATCCAAAACAAGCCAAACACCGTGTCCCGTATACAGACAGAATAAAACGATTGCAAAAAACTCTAAAGCCTTAATTTGTCGTTCCAGACTATCGTAATGAGATAGTAATTTTTTCATCGCAAAACTCATGTAATTAAGAAGAAAACATTGTAATCCACCGAATGCATTATGGAATACTGAATCGAAGGAATATGCAGCAGCCGCCAATTTCCAGAACTGTATCTACTATTTTATCTCTGGCTTTCTGACCGGCGCCTCCCGCCCAACCCCATACCGCTTCGCAAGCATTTCCACCTTCTCCTTCTCCCCGACCGGCACGACATAGACCCCGCGCTTCTTGTAGGAGAATATATGGAGACGCGAGCGCAGTATCTCCCCTATGTAGCGGTTCGAAATCGGGCGCTCGTAATCCTTGCCGTAGCGAAGCACGAAGGTAGAGGTAATATCTGCCAGACGCACCGAGGGACCGGTTTCGCAGGCCAAGAGTTCAGCGAGCACCTCCAAGACTTCCCCTTCGAGGCTTGCCGCGCGGCGGGCCTGTTGTTTCACTTGGATGTCCGCTACCGCTTCGCGCACAATGCGCCGGTGATCTTCGTTGTCGATAACAGAAAGGAGCGGCACAAGTATCTGATTCACTCTCCCCGAAAATGCGCTATCCACCAGCCGAGCATCTGCCTTCATGGTCGGTAAGTTCCTGAATCGGTACATGAGAAGCTTGTTACGGAGCGTTTCGGCTTCCTGCCGATATCCTTCCGGTAAGTTAATCGGCACATCCGGCCGCATGGGGCGCTCCCCCATTTCGCAGGTGAAGAAACGGGACTCTAGCGCCTGGTCTTCAAATACGCTACGCATGGATACGATTTTCGGACCAAACACGTGGAAGGCCCGTGGGGACATCACTCCCTTCTGGCTTACGGTTTGTCGCAAGATGGGGAAGCCTTTGGTTGAGCCGTTGTTGAAGAGCTTGGTCATGTCGGCAGTCATGTCAGAGGCCCGGAAGTCAGTCTCGTCAAAGATGAGCGTGCCTTTCCACTGGTCGAGGAACCAGAATATCGGACTTACGGTTGTCGCGCCGCTGGCGAATAACGAACGTAAGCAGAGTGAGCCGACGATATTTAACGCTCGTGTCTTCCCGCTTCCCAGGTCCCCGACAAAGCGGATATAGCCAAGCTCGGAGAATGCCTCATGTACCCAGGTTAAAAGCACGTAGTAGGTAGTAAGGAGTTCAAAAGGTGCGGGGAGGTCCACGTAGCGATGGATGTAGCTTCGTATCTCCTCTACCAAGCTTTCGGGCGATGTGTACTGCTCTGGCTTGGAAGCGAGCAGTAATACGCCGAGATCTGGTAGAGGAGAAGACGTGGGGACGTAGGGGAGACCGCGTGCGGATTCTACACGTTCGGCCATGGCGCTTTGTCCTTCCTTGTAGATACAGAGTCGGGTGTCTCGATGTTCTTTCGAATAGACCGTTTCCAGGAGCGAGCCGTCCGCTAAGCGCGCCGAGACGATGGTGATGGGCTCCTTTTTGTTGTTGTGTTTGTGCTGCATAGATTTCTAAGCATACGTGGTGCTGGGCTTTCTCGGGAGTGGGTGAAACGTGCTTGGGACGCAAGTTTTTGCCCCGTGCCAAAACCACCTCCATCGTGAATACTTACCTCATGAAAGAAACAGAAAAATTCGTGCGGTCCCTTATGCCGGCTGCAAACAACACGGAAATAGCGGAAGGTGTTACGCATATTCGCGAATACATCATCTTTCTCTACACATGGTTTATCGTCGAAAAGAATCATCTCAAAGGTAAACGTGACAATTCCGCATAATTTGCTACTGTGTTAACCAATCTTTAAGGAGGTATGCATCATTACTACGCCTATATTCGGGTTTCAACAATAAAGCAGGGAGAAAAAGGTTCGTCGCTTCAGGAGCAACGGGCCTCTATCGAGAGCTTCGCCAAGAAAAACGGCTTTGTGATTTCGACGTGGTTTGAGGAACAAGAAACCGCCGCCAAAGTTGGTCGTACCGAATTCACGAAAATGATTAAGGCGCTGCAAAAAGGTAAAGCCGCCGGCGTCATCATTCACAAGATCGACCGCAGCGCCCGAAACTTTAAAGACTGGTCAGACATTAACGAACTTATCGACAGTGGTGTTGCGGTGCATTTTTCCCATGACGCGCTTGACATGAGCACTCGCGGCGGGCGGCTTATGGCGGACATGCAGGCAGTGATTGCTGCAGACTATATTCGCAATTTGAGGGAAGAAGTACGCAAAGGATTTTACGGGCGCTTAAAGCAAGGACTCTATCCACTCAATGCGCCGATAGGGTATGTCGATAACGGCGGCGGAAAACCAAAGACCCCTCACCCTATCATGGGGCCACTCGTTCGTCTAGCATTTGAAAAATATGCGACCGGCCGATATAGCCAGGAATCTCTTCTTGAAGAGCTTAATACACTTGGATTACGTAACCGTAATGGAAATCCAGTATCGCTTAATGGCATATCAACGCTATTAAATAACACGTTTTACTATGGCCTCATTCGCATCAATAATGGTCGCGAATCGTTTCCTGGAATTCATGAACCGATCATCTCGAAATATATGTTTGATGCAGTACAAAAGCAGCTACACGGAAAAATCAGGAACACTGGGCTAGTTCATGAATATCACTTTCGAAAACTGATCCGTTGCTTAGCTTGTCAGACTTATCTACGAGGTGAGGTGCAAAAGGGAAACGTGTACTACCGGTGTCATCTCAAGAGCTGCGAAACTACGAATAGTATTCGCGAAACTGTGGTGGAAACTCAGATGATTGAGCATCTTCGCACGATTACCTTTTCTGCACAGGAATTGATTGCATTTAAAGAAGAATTGGATGAGTCTGCAAAAGACAGCGCCAAGCGATCTGCCGCACAGGTGAAATCTGCGCGCATGCACTTGGCGCAAGTAGATGATCGTCTGGCGCGACTTACCGATGCCTATATTGATAGAGTAATCGAGAGAGAGGACTACGAAGAGCGGCGTCAAAGTCTGTTGAATGACCGAATAGCAGCCCAAGGCCATTTGAAAGAAATGGAGGATGGAAACGACCCGATGCAAGCGCTGGGACAGAAACTGTGCGAACTGCAAAACGCCTTGCAGGACAAGGATAATTGGGAAAATGCTGAGTTTTTGAAAGAAACGGTTAAAAAGACGATTGCGAACTTATGCGTTTCCGAAAAAAGCCTTGTCGTTTCATGGTTTTCGGTGTTCGAGATACTGTCAAAGCGACCGAAAACGAAGATCTGTGGACCCACCCGAAATCTTCGGCGAACAATGCGAGCGCTTATCGAGGAACTAGCGCAAGCTATCTATGGGCCTCTTACAACGTCCCCACCTCCCCATATCCTCGCCCATTCCGAACAGCAGGCATGATTTACGGAAAGGCGAAGGCGTCTATAGAGCGCGAATGCGCTTGCCGGATGTTTGCTTGTATCGGCGCGGAATGGGCAAACCATGTGCGCACGCCGTGGCTTGCATGGGCGCTTCGCCCCATACCCCGATACCTTGTCGAAGCTATCCGGCGGATATTATTGTGGAAAGAGATCGCGTACACGGATAAAAGGTGAGCCGGTTTCTGCTGCGCGTCTCACTTTGCGATCAAGGACATGATTGAGAGGGATTTCGCGATGCAGGGTGTCATAAAGATCCAAACCATCCATACAGATGACACGCTTTCCTTTTCCAAAGGCTGCCAGCCCATCATCCGTAAAGCCACTATTACTAACAAACAGGCCTCGTGTCCAGGCAGCTTTTTGCTCGATCTTGCCATGAAAAGTGTGTAAATCGGCGACGCCTGTTGCCTGGCCTTGCCATTTGGCTTCTACGAGATAGGTCTCGCCGTTAAGTTGAAAGCTGCCATCAATCTGTTCACCACGAAGCCGGAACGGCTCGTGCGCGGCTAATCCATAAGCATCAAAAAGACGCTTCAGCAATTTCTCAAAAGCGTAACCTCTTGATTGTGGTGCGAGGTTTGTAAAGGAAAGTAGATCGGCTTTGATTTGCGCAAGTATTAGCCGGTCAAAGGCTGGTGCGGGAACGTGAGTTGGTGGCGGAGCATCGGCCGAAGCTCCTTCAAGCTTATTAATGAGCGCAAGAAGACGCCCGTGGGCATTTTCAACCTTGTCGGCCTGGTTTGAATACTGGCGCAGTCCTTCACGATATTCCCAAAGTGCTTTAAGCGTTCGTACGACGGTTGGTTTGTCAACTGTTTGAAGAAAACAGCGAAGGCGTTTTCCTTTGGATTTACCATTTCTAGCATAGATCGGATCGTCGATGTCGATATTTAATTCTTCTGCGAAGAACTGTGCAAAGGTCCGATCAGAAAAATTGAGAACATATCCTCCTCCCATGTCGAAAATATCATCGATAAGCATCATGTCGATTGAGCGGATGTTGCCCATGTATCCCCCTAGGAAAGTATTGTTCTCGTTGTTGATTCTACATTGCCAACCGCGGAGAGGGCGGACTCATGAACTAAGTGCCACATATTGCTACATATTTTTTACAGTTGTCCGGGCCTCCGTGCCTACAACAGATTCACGTCTGCCGTTTGGAACGACTGTTTCTGCTTCCTATATTGCCGGCAGGAACATGCATACGCAGATGCTCTATAAATCGATGGACAAGCGCCCATCTTCTTGCTATTGTGACAACTCTTATCAAAGCAGGAGTAACGATGCCAAAACCGTTGGTTCGGTCGCTGTGGTTCGCTAGTGTTGTGGCGCTTGGAAGTGGGTATGCGTTTGGGGATGATCCGCCCATGCTTGGGCAAGACGATCTCAAGAAACCAGCCACAGTAAGTGCGTGGCTCAAAGAAAACGGCGATAAGGCGGACAAGGCGAGAGCAAAGACGATGTTTGCAGCCGGCCTACAAGCCAAGGCAGAGAAGCGGTTCGGGCCAGCCGGTAAGGCCTTCGGTGAAAGTGCAATTTACTACCCGACGCCGGAGGCGATCCACGAGTATGCCGATGTCCAACTCCACACCTTGGGCGAAATCCGGGAGCGGAACAAGGATCGGGGCCAGCATATGAAAAGCGATCTATCGTCTGCGCTTTCGCTGTATCAGTCCGTGCTCGCGTCAGATACGGTGCTGGCTACGATGAGCGCCGCTGAGAAACAGCAAACTAAACAGAACGTCGATTGCCTAGCCGCCTATCTCCGCTCAGAGAAAGCATCGATGCCATGTCCGCCGCTTAAAGCGTATGGAGTGAGCAAGTAAGCTTGGAAAAGCGCTGCCCCCTGAAAGGCTGCGGCACATGTACAAAGCAGCCGCAGCGGCTGCTTTTCCTTATTTAAAGAATTGCCGTGCTCGGCCGGCTCCTTGGTCCTTTATCTTTCCATCTTTCACAAGTGCGTTTAAGGCAAAGGTCATGCGCTGGGAGAGCTTCTTAATCTGCTCATCGTCGGGTGCAAACGGGAGCAGATCAATCGCAGCGTTTAAAATTTCCGAACTGTGCCGTGGCTGCTCGGATATGAGGTTCGGCCAGAAGTCGCCGCCAGTTTTGGGAAGTTCGCCGGCTTTGTGGATGCCATGTTCTTTTTTGATTGATGCGCGCTTACCACGCTTTGCCGGCACATGCGTCTTTGCCTCGCCTCTCTTCTTGCGTGGCTTCTCTTCCGTCGTGGTGGTTACTGCACCGTCAACGCCGCGTAAGTGTGCAAGTACTTGTTCTAGCGCTTGCAGATGTTGAGCGTAGTGAGCAATGCCTTCTTTGACATGGGCAATCTCGGCGTTAAGCGCGTCTTGGGCAGTTTGTAGATTTGATGTAGTCAATTGACTATCTCCTGGAGATGGTTATTTCTCGCGATTGTAGCAGCATCGAAATAAACGTACCTCGCAGGTACGTCTTCACTACTTCAAAAAAAGTGCGTTATGGGTGACAATGGGGAAGCCCTTCAAGGGTTTCCCTTGAAGGGCGTTCTCGTTCTATGTCCAACATTGCTCTTTCCAAGTCACTCCGAGCGCGACGCCGCGCATGGGGATTGACGCAAGCCGAGCTTGCTAAACTCCTTGGCTGCAAAAGCCGGGTGCATGTCTCTCGTATCGAAAACGGGAAAGGTACTCCAAGCATTGAGCTTGCTATTGCCTGCGAAGTGATTTTCGAGCACAGCCTCGCGGAATTATTCCCCGCGCTCTACAAGAAAGTCACCAAGCGAATAGACGGCAAGCTACGCTTACTTCATGCCGAAGCACACCCCACACATTGTGCGCGGTCCATTCGGAAAAAAACCATTATTAACCGTGCGATTAATAGACTTAACAATTAAATGTAAGTAGTCATATGCATCACCCTGTTTTACCGGGCGCGGGCGTGCTATCGGTATATCCGACAACACGAGGCTTCGCCTTTGTTCTTTTCGAGGAGGCACTTGCTCCTTTCGATTGGGGGATTAAAGATATACGGAAGCGCGACAAGAATGAGCACACGCTTGTGCTCGTGAAGGACTTGATTGACCGCTACCGACCGGAGGCGCTTGTCATCGAAGACCATACCGAGCGCGGAGGACGACGTTCTGAGCGCATCCGTAAGCTCTATCGCGCCTTGACCCATCTGGCGGAGAGCGAATATGTCGAAATCTTCCACTATCCCAAAGTCACGGTCAAGCAATGCTTCGAACCGGTAGGCGCATCGACCAGGCGAGATATCTCGTCTGCGATTGCCCGCCACATTCCGGCATTCATTAACAAGCTACCCCGCAGGCGTAAGGCTTGGGTGGCGGCAGATCGGAATCAATCGCTCTTTGACGCTGCGGCACTCGGCATCACCCACTACATGGTGCGTGGAAAGCCGGCGTGGCCGGCGGCTGATTAGGTTTCTGTTCTTCTCTTGTCGTGACAATTGAAAAAGGCTCCTTCGGGAGCCTTTTTTATTTGAACGTCAGGCCGGATTTGTAGGCTGCGTGCAGCTTGGTTTCGATTTTGATTTGTTTGTATTGCTCTTTACATTATTGCCGGATGGCTTCGGGCAACAGAAGTCCGATTTTATTTGGATAGTAGTAGCTGAATCTTTTTTATCTTCGAATACGGGAGGCAGTGAATATGATGTATGGCCGATGTATTCGCGCTTGCCACCGAGGGACAGACTGGCAATCTGGTCTTTCGGAACGGCGAGACGCACACACACTAGATTTTGTTTATATGTGTCAATCTTTGTTTGCTTATTTTCGGCAGTTATTTTTGTATCTGATACGGCATATTCAACTTTTTCTACTCGTTCAAGAATTCTCTTTTCGCATACACCACAATATTGAATTTTTGACTCTTTGAAACGCACATTCTGACAAAAACTTTCGTAGTCTTTGGGATGTGCCTTAAGTGAGCCAGACAGAGGCAACGTGCCTTCAACTGGAAAGTTGTGAGTTCTGTCAGAATTGACCTCCTTTTTCTCCTTTAAGGTCATTGGGGGCGGCGACGTATCTTCATATTCAGCCATTAATTCCAAGAGAACTGAAGTGCCGACACGCGAAAGAACGTTCACGTTTTGTAAGGTGATTTGAGCATCCTTGTCCGATGATGGCTTGCAACTCACATTGAAGGGGTGCAGGGCATTGCATTGCTTTGAAGCTATACTAATGTTAACAGCGTTGCGGCTCCCAAGGGCTAGTTTTCTTACTATCGCTTCCGGCCAAAGCGTGATATTTCCTCCCATGAGAGGAAGTACGTAGGCTATGGTCATAGTACTAAAGAATATAATCGCCCATACTTGCTTTGATTTTGCGAAATAGGCAAACGTATTAATCATGCCAAACAGAAGGGCACCGCCGAAAAATACCGCCCATTCAGATTCTTTGTCCCCCGCTCTCGCAAAGACACTTGCCATAAAATATGGCGTCAAAAAGACAATAACCCACATTGCTAATCCAGTACCTCTTAGCCCTAGTTTTTCCCAAAAAATCCGAGAGTTCCATTTATATCTGGAAAACTGTTTCCATCCGCGGACTGCGCAGATAAAGAAAATTGGTATGAGCAGCAGAAGCACCGTTTTCTCGGACTCTAGCCATGTGTTATTTTTTTCATCAAAAAACACCTCTGGCAAGATGAGCAGGCCCCAGGCAATCGCGGGAAAGAAACTCAAGATTGCGGTGTCCACTATTCCAGAAAATAGCTCATCTTTTTCTATATCCTGTTTTTGTTTTTCCAAAGTCCATGTAAACCAAGTTGACTGAAACCCTCTGAGGATATACGCGGGAAGAAGGCAGAGCGCGAGCGTTGCGCCCAGCATAAGGATTCCTGTCAGGGTTACGCTTGCGAAGAGACCGACTAAATCGGATAGAGAAAAGTCCGGAAGGTAGCCAATAGAGAGATGATAAAAAAGCACCACTAATCCACCAGCCAATAGAATCAGGTTCCAGCCTGCCCCAAGAGGATTTTTCTTGGCGAATTCAAGTATCCACCCCCACTTAGTTTCTTTGGCGGATCGAGTTTTTCGATGTTCGCGCATTGGTATTGGAATTCGACTCATTGTTTATATTTTTGCGGTTTTATGGGGGGGTGACGAGCCGAAGTGGAGTCACCGTGTTGTGGTCGCGATTAAACAGGATGATTGTCATATTGGCAATCCCATATTTATGGCATTTTCCGATATCCCAATAAAAACGCCGATCAGAAAAATTGCCTCATTCCTGCTTCTTTTTTTGCGCCATAGGATTGATGTTTTGTCCCCTTGCCTTCTTCTCCTCAATCGGCACCTGTTCAAAGACAGGTCGATAATCGATGCCGTGTTCGTGAAGTGTCCGGGTAAGGGCGGCAATCACTGCCCAATGCGACGGCACTACCCCCTTTTCCTTGCAATTACTAACTGAGTTCGGGTTAAGTTTCATGAGGCGCGCAAACTCCCGACCGGAGAGGTTAGCGGCGGCTAATTCGGCAATAAACGAGTCATAATCCATAACCGTAGAGCATAGCATTGCTTCCATAAATTAGTGTGCGATTTTGCTTGAATGCACACTAAATAGTGTGTAAAATGGCAGCTCATATCGAAAGCATGGGAGCTTGGACATGGGGAAAGAGTTGGAAGGCAAGCGGGTCGGTATATGGCTCCGTGTTAGCACCGAAGACCAAGTACGTGGGGAGTCCCCCGAAACCCATGAACGCCGGGCGCGAGCCTACGCCGAGTCCCGCGGCTGGACGGTTGCGGAGGTCTACCGCTTAGATGCCGTTTCCGGCAAAACGGTTATTGATCACCCGGAAGCCAAGCGCATGCTTGCAGATATCGAGTCCGGTCACATCACCGCGCTTATTTTCTCCAAGCTGGCGCGGCTTGCGCGCAACACCAAAGAACTCTTGGAGTTCTCGGAACGCTTCCAGGTAGCCGGCGCTAACCTCATTTCTCTTGGCGAATCAATCGACACCTCAACCCCTGCCGGTCGCTTGTTCTACACTATCATTGCCGCTATGGCCAATTGGGAGCGGGACGAAATTGCCTCACGCGTTGCGGCATCGGTCCCCATTCGGGCACAAATGGGCAAGCCCTTGGGTGGTGCGGCAAGCTTTGGGTATGAATGGAAGGAACAGAAGCTTGTCATCAATGAACAGGAAGCGCCGGTACGGAAACTCATGTATGACCTCTTCCTTGAGCATAGGCGCAAGAAAGTGGTGGCAAGAATCTTAAACGAGCGCGGGTATCGCACCCGAAACGGCGGATTATTCTCAGATACGACGATTGACCGTCTGCTTCGCGATCCAACCGCCAAAGGCACCCGCCGAGCGAACTACACCCATACCAAGAACCAAAAAGGCGCCTGGGAGGTAAAGCCAGAAAACGAGTGGGTATTGCTTCCGGTAGATGCCCTCGTGTCAGAGGAGGTGTGGAACGAAGTCAATGCCATCCTTGACGAGAAGCGCGCCAAGGGTAAGCGCCAGACTAAGCCGGTGGTACACCTCTTTGCCGGGGTCACCTTTTGCGGTTGCAGCGCCAAGATGTACGTACCAAGCAATTCCCCGAAGTACACCTGTGCCAAATGCCGCACCAAGATTCCTGTTGCAGATTTGGAACACATCTTCAAGGAAGAATTGCGGGCCTTTGTCTTCTCCTCTGATGAAATATCTAGTCATGTCCAGGCCGGAAATGAAAAGGTTAAATCCTTTGATGCACTTCTGATAACCCTTGAAGCTGAGCAAAAAAAGCTGACCGGCGAAGCCGACAAGTTAATTGAGCTTTACCAAGCCAACGTCTTAGATAAAAAAGGCTTCGGAGCGCGGTACGAAAAGTTATCCGGCCGACTGGCCCAACTTGATGCAGAAGTGCCGGAACTCCAAGCCAAGCGGGATGTGCTTAAAATCGCCTTGGCGTCCCAAGAAGAAGTGTTATCTGGCAGTAAAGACCTGATCGAACGGTGGGATACTCTACCGCACACGGAAAAACGTCAGGTTGTGGAAACGATTCTGGAACGGATCGTAATCGGTGACGGGGAAGTTGAGTTTAGCTTCCTCTATAATCCAAGCGGCGCGAGTTCTTCAAACTCGCAAAATCTACTTTAATAAGTATCTTTTGTTCCTCTAAATGGTGGTGGTTGAGCAATGAATCCTCAGGGATTCATGGCAGCTACGAGTTGAAAACGGGCCGGGAAGTCCGCCTGCCGCGCCGCACGCGAAATGGTGATCTGTCCGGATTCCAAGGGCTCGCGCAGAACTTCCAATACGCGGCGGTCGAATTCGGGCAGCTCATCCAGGAATAAAACCCCGCGGTGCGCCAGCGAGATTTCGCCGGGGCGTGGCGTGCTTCCTCCTCCGACTAAGGCTACGCCCGACGCAGTATGGTGCGGCGACCGATATGGACGTACCTTCCAGCGCGCCGTCGTGAATCCGCCGGTAAGCGATTGCACTGCTGCCGATTCGAGTGCTTCTTCATCCGTCATCGGCGGCAGGATCCCCGGGAAGCGCGCCGCCAGCATCGATTTGCCGGTACCCGGCGGTCCGACCATTAACACGCTATGGCCGCCGGCAGCGGCGACTTCGAGCGCTCGCTTGGCGTGAATCTGGCCTTTTACCTCGGAAAAGTCGGGATAGCCAGGCCGGGAGCCATCGGGGCAGGGCAAGTGCCGGCTAAGTCTCGCATCCGGGTCGCTGGCGGCGAAGTGGGCGCAGACGTGGAGAAGGGAATCCGCCGGAAAAATCGTTGCGTCTTTTACCAGAGCGGCCTCGTCTGCATTGGCGCGGGGCAGGATGAAGGAACGCTGCACCCCGTCTGCACCGCCGGTCCGGTACATCGCGAACGTCATGGCCAGCGCTCCGCGTATCGGCCGCAATTCGCCCGACAGCGACAGTTCGCCGGCGAATTCATATTTGTCCAGTTCGTCGGCCGGCATCTGGCCGGATGCCGCCAGGATGCCGAGCGCAATCGGCAAGTCGAATCGTCCGGATTCCTTCGGCAAGTCGGCTGGAGCGAGATTGACGGTAATGCGGCGCGCTGGAAATTCGAAGCAGGCATTCTGGAGCGCGGCGCGGACCCGGTCTTTCGATTCCTTGACCTCGGTTTCCGGCAAGCCGACGATGGTGAAGGAGGGCAAGCCGTTGGCCAGATGCACCTCGACCGTGACTTCCGGCGCATGCATGCCAGCCAGCGCACGGCTTTTCAGGACAGCAAGACTCATTTATTTTTCAATTGCGCTTCCAGCTCCGCCACGCGCGCTTCCAACGCCTCCAGCTTGGCGCGGGTTTTGGCGAGCACCTGCGTCTGCACTTCAAACTCTTCCCGAGTCACCAAGTCCATCCTGGCAAATCCTTGATTCAGCATGGCTTTTACGTTTTTCTCGATGTCTTTGGCCGGTGAATTTTCCAACGCTTGGCTGATTTTATTTTGCAAATCATTAAAGAAATTCGTCTTATCCATGGCTTTCGTCTCAATAAATAGCATTTGCACCGTATTGGTGCGACTCAATTTGGTGCGCGTCAATGTGGTGCGTTGATTGTGGTGCGTGGTCCGCAATATTGCCTCAGCCTATGGCGTAATGGCAAAAACGATAAGGCATGTTATCGCAATTTGGCTGGCATGAGTTCTGCTAATGTAGGTCGAACGCTCTGGATTGCCCAACTTTTCAAAATCAAGAAGGAAATGCCATGAAAAAACTGGTTCTGGCAGCTGCAGTAATGGCTGCGTTTTCCGCTTCCTTTGCTCATGCGGAAGATAAAAAGCCGGATCATGAGATCAGCTTCAATGCCGGTCTCGTGAGCGACTACCGCTACCGCGGAATTTCGCAAACGCGTTTGCAGCCGGCGCTGCAAGGCGGTGCAGATTACACGCATAATCCTTCGGGTTTTTATGCGGGCACCTGGCTCTCCACCATCAAATGGACCAAGGATGCTGGCGGTGGCGGTGATGTCGAGTGGGATCTGTATCTGGGTAAAAAGGGCGAAATCGCCAAGAACGTTTCTTATGATGTCGGCGTATTGTCGTATGTTTACCCATCCAATCACTTGAATCCCAATGCCAACACGACTGAAATTTATGGTCAAGTCGGCTATGGTCCGGCCTACGTCAAGTATTCGCATTCGGTGACCAATCTGTTCGGTTTTGCCGACAGCAAAAACAGTGGTTATTTCGATATCGGCGCTAACGTCGACGTCGCCGAAGGCCTGGTCCTGAACTTGCATGCAGGGCACCAGAATGTCAAAAATAACTCGGCGTTCAGCTATTCCGACTGGAAAGTCGGCGTTACCAAGGATTTTGGTTTCCTGTCCGGTAGCTTGGCCGTCGTCGGCAGCAATACCGATAACTACATCGGCCCTGCGCCTGATCTGAAAAATCTTGGGAAAACCGCTCTGGTTGTCTCCGTCAGCAAAACTTTTTAAGTGAGGTCAGCATGAAACTGGTTACTGCAATCATCAAACCATTCAAGTTGGATGAAGTGCGTGAAGCATTGTCCGCGATCGGTGTGCAAGGCATTACCGTGACTGAAGTCAAAGGGTTTGGCCGCCAAAAAGGCCACACCGAGTTGTATCGCGGTGCCGAATATGTCGTCGACTTTTTGCCGAAAACAAAAATCGAAGCAGCCGTCGATGAAGCTATCGTCGACCGTGCAATCGAAGCAATCGAAACCGCCGCCCGCACCGGCAAGATCGGTGACGGCAAGATTTTCGTCTACGACCTGCAGCAAGTCGTGCGTATCCGTACCGGCGAAACCGGCAAAGAAGCACTTTAAAGGGGGGGAGGGTCACATGAAAAAACAATTAGCAAGTTTCCTGGCTGCCGGTGCGCTGCTATTTGCAGTCGGCTTTTCCCAATCCGTCCTGGCGGCGGATGCACCGTCGGCCAAGGCCGAGGCTGCAGCACCGGCGGCATCGGCCGCGGCACCTGCGGCTTCAGCGTCGGACGCAGTCGCACCGGCAGCAGCCGTACCCGCACCCGCTGCATCTGTACCTGCCGCACCCGCTGCCGTCGCACCCGCTGTATCTGCACCTGCCGCAGCAGCGGCGGCTCCGGCGGCTGCACCTGCGCCGACGCCGAACAAGGGTGATACCGCCTGGATGATGGTGGCGACCGTGCTGGTTATTCTGATGACGATTCCCGGGCTCGCGCTGTTCTACGGCGGCTTGGTTCGGTCCAAGAACATGCTCTCGATCCTGATGCAGGTTTTCGTGATTTTCGCGCTCATTATCGTGTTATGGTGCATTTACGGTTACTCGCTCGCGTTTACTGAGAATAACAATTTCATCGGCTCCTTTGATCGACTATTCCTGAAAGGAATCTGGGATCCTGCCAAGGCGAGTTTCACGACTGCCGCGACTTTCAGCAAGGGCGTGGTGATTCCTGAATTCGTATACGTGGTGTTCCAGGCAACTTTCGCGGCCATCACCTGCGGCCTGATCATCGGCGCATTTGCCGAGCGTGCGAAATTTGCCGCAGTCCTGCTGTTCATCGTGTTGTGGTTCACGTTCTCTTACCTGCCGATCGCGCACATGGTCTGGTTCTGGCCTGGTCCTGACGGCATCAAGGATGCTGCGACGCTGGCTTCCGAAAGCGCTAAGGGCGGCTGGCTGTGGCAGAAAGGCGCGCTCGATTTCGCCGGCGGTACCGTCGTGCACATCAACGCCGCTATTGCAGGCTTGGTGGGTGCCTATGTGATCGGCAAGCGTGTCGGCTACGGCAAGGAATCGATGGCGCCGCACTCTCTGACGATGACCATGATCGGCGCTTCGCTGCTGTGGGTGGGCTGGTTTGGTTTCAATGCCGGTTCGGCGCTGGAAGCTGGCGACGTTGCTGCATTGGCATTCCTCAATACCTTGTTGGCGACAGCCGCCGCGACCATGTCGTGGGTATTTGGCGAGTGGATGGCCAAAGGCAAGCCTTCCATGCTGGGCGGCGCTTCCGGCGCGGTGGCCGGCCTCGTGGCGATTACCCCGGCCTGCGGTTATGTTGGTCCGATGGGGGCCTTGGCGATCGGCCTGCTGGCCGGCATCATCTGCCTGTGGGGCGTCAATGGCCTCAAGCGCATGCTGGGCGCCGATGACTCGCTCGACGTATTCGGCGTGCATGGCGTAGGCGGGATACTGGGGGCCTTGCTGACTGGCGTATTTGCTTCGCCTTCGCTTGGCGGCCAAGGGATCTTCGACTACGTTACCAACAAGATGTCGCCCGATTATTCGATCGGCAGCCAAGTCTGGGTCCAGTTGCAAGGCGTACTCACGACGGTTGTCTGGTCGGCTGTCGTGTCATTCATTGCCTACAAACTGGTTGATTTGCTGATCGGTATGCGTGTTCCAGAAGAGGAAGAGCGCGAAGGCCTGGATATTTCCAGCCACGGCGAATCGGCTTATCACTCCTGATCGATTCGGATTTATTTCCCTGAGACCCGCTTATGCGGGTCTTTCTTGCAAGGCGCCTCTGCATGAGGCGCTTTTTTTTTCGCCTTGCGCTTTAAAATAAGCACATTGCCCTGATGTAATAATATCTATTCTTCTGAGTTTCGCGCCGCCGCCGATGCGAGGTGGAGAATCCCGTTAGAATCAGAGTCGAATCAAGCTTTGTTTTGCAGTCGTTCTCTAAAGGTTTTATATGGTTCCGCATCTCGTCACCGCTCTCAACGGTCCCTTACTCGACCTCGAAAAAAAGGTCCTCGCAGCCACGCCTGCGATCGAACGGTGGTTCCGCCTTGAATGGCAAGAGCACACCCCGCCGTTTTATTGCTCGGTTGATTTACGCAATGCAGGTTTCAAGCTGGCGCCGGTCGATACCAACCTGTTTCCCGGCGGATTCAATAATCTGTCAACTGATATGCTGCCGCTGGCGGTGCAGGCCGCGATGGCAGCTATTGAAAAGTATTGTCCGGACGCCAAGAATCTATTGATGATTCCGGAGCGCCACACCCGCAATACCTTTTACCTGCAAAACGTCGCACGTCTGATGCAGATTTTCCGCCAGACCGGCTTGAACGTACGGCTCGGTTCGCTGGCGGAAGATATCAAAGAACCCACGCAGATAGATCTGCCCGACGGCAGCTCGCTGACGCTGGAGCCGCTGCTGCGCTCGCCGAACGGACGGCGCCTCGGGCTGAAGAATTTCGATCCCTGCACCATCCTGCTCAATAACGACTTGTCGGCCGGGATCCCCTCCATCCTCGAAAACTTGAATGAACAAAGCCTGTTGCCGCCCTTGCATGCCGGCTGGGCGATGCGGCGCAAGAGCAATCATTTTTCGGCCTATGACGACGTCGCGAAAAAATTCGCAAAGCTGATCAATGTCGACCCATGGATGATCAATCCTTATTTCAACAAGTGCGGCGAAATCAATTTTCATGAGCATACCGGCGAAGAATGCCTGGCTTCCAATGTCGATACCCTGCTCGCCAAAATTCGCAAGAAATACAAGGAATACGGCATCAAGGAAACCCCGTTCGTGATCGTCAAGGCCAATGCCGGCACGTATGGCATGGGGATCATGACGGTCAAGGATGCGAGCGAGGTCAAAGACCTGAACCGCAAGCAGCGCAACAAGATGGCGATCGGCAAGGAAGGGTTGGAAGTCACCGAGGTGATCATCCAGGAAGGGGTGCACAGCTTCGAACGCATCAACGACGCGGTCGCCGAGCCGGTGGTCTACATGATCGACCGCTACGTGATCGGCGGTTTTTACCGGGTGCATGCCGAGCGCGGCATCGATGAAAACCTGAATGCGCCGGGTGCGCATTTCGTGCCGCTCGCGTTCGCGCAGCAGCATGCATTGCCCGACCCGAAAGCCAAACCCGGCACTGCCGCGCCGAACCGTTTCTACATGTATGGGGTGGTCGCGCGCCTGGCGTTGCTGGCGGCCTCGCTGGAACTGGAAAGAACCGACCCGAATCCGGAAATATATTGACCGTCGCGGGACGGCCGTTAAGCTTGCCGCTATATGCCCTGTCTCCAACATGAGAAAAATATGAAAATCGCCTTCCTCGCCGACCCCTTGGCCGGTTTCAAAACCTATAAGGACTCGACCTACGCAATGATGGCCGAGGCATCCAAACGCGGTCACGAAATCCATGCGTTCGAGCAAAAGGACTTGGCGTTCGAAGGCGGCGCCGTGGTTGCCAACGTGGCGCGCATCATGCTGACCGGCGAGGGAAAAAACTGGTTCAGTGCCGGGAAACCGGTAGCGTTGCCCTTGCACGCATTCGATGCCATCGTGATGCGCAAGGACCCGCCGTTCGACATGGAATATATTTACGCCACCTACCTGCTGGAACTGGCGCAAGCGCAAGGCGCGCATGTGGTCAACCGGCCCGAGGCGATACGTGCGCACAACGAAAAGCTGGCGATCGCGCAATTCTCGCAATTCACTGCGCCGACCCTGGTCAGCAGCGACGAGATCCGGCTGCGCGCCTTCTTCTCCGAGCACAAGGACATCATCCTCAAGCCGCTGGACGGCATGGGCGGCACGGGCGTTTTCCGCATCAGGGAGGACGGCATGAATCTCGGTGCCGTCATTGAAATGCTCAGCCAAAACGGCCGCCGGACCATCATGGCGCAACGCTATATTCCGGATATCGCCAAGGGCGATAAACGCATTCTGTTGATCGACGGCGAAGTCGTCCCCTATTGCCTGGCGCGCATTCCGCAAGCAGGCGAAGTGCGCGGCAATCTCGCTGCCGGCGGCACCGGCGTGGCCCAGGCTTTGTCCGCCCGCGACCTGGAAATTGCCGGCACGCTGGCCCCGATTCTTGCCGAGCGCGGATTGCTGCTGGTAGGCCTGGACGTGATCGGCGATTATTTAACCGAAGTCAACGTCACCAGCCCGACCTGTTTCCAGGAAATTACGCAGCAGACCGGTTTTAAAGTTGCCGCCATGTTCGTCGATGCATTGGAAAGACGATTTGGGTAACATCCGGGCTAAAATACATAACCAGGAGGAGATGCGGATTAAATTTTCAAATGATCGCGAAAAACACAGCCTCTCCTGTGATAAAAGAGTAAAAAAGTTTGCGAGTCCGCGATAGCCGCGTTTTTTGATTCGTTTCCATTTTCACGCTACTTCATGGTTGGTATCCTACTTTTGACACATGCGCCGTTGGGCCAAGCCTTTATCGAGGCGGCGACCCATGTGTTTCGTACGCGGCCTGAACATCTTGAAGCAATCGACGTGGTGGCCGATCAGGATACCGGCGAGGTCAACCGCATCGCACGGGAATTGATTGCGCGCCTCGATGAAGGCGCCGGCGTGCTGGTCATTACCGATGTGATGGGCGGTACGCCCTCGAACTGCTGCAACCAGTTGGCCGATCCCGGACATGTGGAAGTGATTGCCGGAATCAGCCTGCCGATGCTGTTGCGAGCCATTACCTATCGCAACGACACGCTCGACGTGGTGGTGGAAATGGCCTTGGCGGGAGGGCAAGGCGGCGCTGTGCGCGTGGACAATCGCGTCCGGCTGTCTCCGAATTAAGGCACACTCTGTCTCCCCAATAAATTAAGATAAAAATGATTGAACAAGAGATCGAAATAATCAACAAGCTCGGTTTGCATGCACGCGCCTCCGCCAAACTGACGCAACTCGCGGCGAAGTTCCAAAGTGAAGTCTGGATGACACGCAACAAGCGGCGCGTCAATGCCAAATCAATCATGGGAGTCATGATGCTGGCTGCCGGAAAAGGCGCGAAGGTGGTGCTTGAGGTCAATGGGGCCGATGAAAAGGAGTGCTTCGATGCGCTCATTGTGCTGATTGAAGACAAGTTTGGCGAAGGCGAGTAAAGCAGCGCCATGCCCGGCACATTACGTTTTGTTTACAGCCCCTCATGAACTTTTGATACAGACTGATACTGATGGCATCTTTCACGCTCCATGGCATTCCGGTTTCGCGCGGCATCGCGATTGGCCGCGCTCACCTGGTCGCACCGGCGGCGCTTGACGTCAAGCACTACCTGATCGCCGGCGAGCAGGTCGAAGCCGAAGTGCAGCGCTTGCAAAATGCGATTGCCACCGTGCACAAGGAGCTGCAGACGATCTGGGCCGAGCTGCCCAAGGATGCGCCGGCCGAGCTAGGCGCGTTCATCGATGTGCATGCGCTGATCCTGTCGGACCCGATGATTTCCGAAATGCCGCTCGACATCATCCGTACCCGCTACTACAACGCGGAGTGGGCACTGGTCACGCAGATCGATGAGTTGTCGGCGCAATTCGACGAAATCGGCGACGCCTACTTGCGCGAACGCAAAGCCGATATTCAGCAAGTCGGCGAGCGCGTGCTGAAAGTGCTGACCGGCAGCGCTTCGCCCTTGCCGATACTCGACGGCGCGGACGCATCCGGACCGCACATGATCATTGTGGCGCACGATATTTCGCCGGCGGACATGCTGCAATTCCGCGACCGCACCTTCAGCGGCTTTGTCACCGATGTCGGGGGACAAAACTCCCATACTGCGATCGTTGCGCGCAGCCTCGATATTCCTGCCGCGGTCGGGATGTACAACGCGTCGGCCCTGATCACGCAAGACGATTGGCTGATTATCGATGGCGATGCCGGCGTCGTGATTGTCGATCCCACTCCGACCCTGCTGGACCAGTATCGCGAACGTCAACTGCGCTTGCAGCGCGAGCGCAAAAAGCTCAGCAAACTCAAGAAGACGCGCGCCGTCACCCGCGATGGCACCGAAATCGATTTGCTCGCCAACATTGAATTCCCGGATGATTGCGTGGCCGCGCTGGAAGCCGGAGCTGCCGGCGTCGGCTTGTTCCGCTCCGAATTTTTATTCATGGGCCGTACGGGCCACATCAATAAATTGCCTTCGGAAGACGAGCAATTCGAATCTTACAAACAAGCCGTCGTTGCCATGAAAGGGCGGCCGGTCACGATCCGCACCCTCGATATCGGCGCCGACAAGCCGTTATATGCGGCCGAGCAAACTGCGCTCAATCCGGCTCTCGGCTTGCGGGCCATCCGCTATTGCCTGGCCGAGCCGCAAATGTTCCTGGCGCAGTTGCGCGCCATCCTGCGCGCTTCCGCGTTCGGGCCGATCAAGTTGTTGATCCCGATGCTGGCGCACGCGTTCGAAATCGACCAGACGCTGGCGATGGTCGAGCAGGCCAAGAAACAACTGCGTGACGCGCATAAGAAATTCGACGAGGAAATCCAGATCGGTGCGATGATCGAAATTCCTGCGGCAGCCTTGTCGCTGCCGATGTTCATCAAGCGCATGGATTTCCTGTCCGTCGGCACCAACGACCTGATCCAGTACACGCTGGCGATCGACCGCGTCGATCACGAGGTTGCGCATCTTTACAACCCCTTGCATCCGGCGATCCTGTTTCTGCTTTCCACCACCATCGCGGCTGGCGCCAAGGCAGGCATCCCGGTTTCGGTGTGCGGTGAAATGGCGGGCGATACCAAATTGACGCGGCTTTTGCTGGGTATGGGCTTGCGTGAATTCTCCATGCATCCTGCGCAATTGCTGGCGGTCAAGCAAGAGATTTTGAACAGCGACCTCGAAGTGATTTGTCCGCAAACCAAGAAGATCATGCGCTGCTGCGAACCGTCTACCATCGACGAGGCGGTCGAACAGTTGCGCCGGCTATGATTTTCGTCTGAGCGCGGCGCTTGCTTCGCGCCGCATCGTCTTTCTCGTTGCGCCTCGCCGTGCTCCATGTCGTCACGTTGCCATGCTCCTATATCCCAGCACTGTGCAGTGCTCTGAATCCGGAACTCGTCAATCAATATGTTACGCTATCGCACCAACAACAATAAGCCGGCATTCCCATGCTTCTGAGTAATCTTGAAATTATCCCGGGGCGGCGTATCGTCGAACATCTGGGACTGGTGGAAGGCAATACCGTGCGCGCCAAGCATGCAGGCAAGGATTTTTGGGCTGGTCTCAAGAATATTACCGGCGGCGAATTGAAGCCCTATACCGAACTGATGAGCGAGGCCCGCAAGCAAGCCACTGACCGGATGGTTGAACATGCTGTGGCTGTCGGCGCCAACGCCATCTTGAATGTGCGTTACACCACCACCTCCATCACCGCAGGCGCCGCCGAGATTCTCGCCTACGGAACGGCCGTGATACTTGAATAGAATTTACCCGAGCTGGCCTGATGGAAGTGCTAATCAAGTTCGTCGTGTTCTTCGTCTTGATCGTCATTGGCTTTTGGCGAGGCAGACGCAATGAGCGCGAACGCTTGCGCCAGCTCGACAAGGACGAAGAGCGGCTGGCCTCCGTGATGATTTTTGCTACCCGTTATCCGGCAATCACCGACCGCGCGATGGATCCTGTCATGGTCAGTGGCTCGGTGGTTCTCGGTTCGGATTATTTCCGGCTGTTTCTGGCAAATTTGCGCAAGGTCGTTGGCGGCAACTACCGCGCATACGAAACCTTGTTGGATTCCGGCCGGCGTCAAGCGGTACTGCGCATGAAACAGTCCGCGAAGGATCTCGGCGCAAACATGATTTTCAATGTGCAGTACAGCACTTGCCGCATCTCCAACAGCCATCGCAACGAAGCGAACCAGGTGGAAGTGCTTGCATACGGAACTGCGTTCGTCCCGGCACGCGGGGCGATTTCCGAAAGCCTGGTACACCATCAGCCGGGGTATGCATTGCCTGAGACCGACCTCTTCAGTCTTATGAGCAACAAGGTCAGCAAACGCTGGATTCTGGGCTGGTTTGTGCTGGTGGCATACTGCTTCATTGGCCTCTTCAGCGATAACCTGTCCCAGCACCGCTGGCGCTATGCCACGGGTGCGCCCTGGTACGCCTATGGCATCGCAAGCACTGCGGTTGCCAGTTGGCTGTGGTGGAAAGCGCGCCGGACGGCTGTGCCGATTGCGGAGAGCATCGTCTTATGGATTCTTACGCTGCCGACATTCATATTCTCTTTGTATTTTGCGGCTCTGCAAATCAACAACCTGACGGCCGGCGAATCTCCGCCCACTCGCTATACCGTCACTGCGAACGCGCGTCTGATGCCAGAGGATCGGAGCAAGCCGGCCTTGGTTTTGGCCGACTACGCCGACTACTGGAGCTCCCAGCGCACCGGCACTGTAGTTGAAATACCGGTAAAGCGTGGTTGGCTGGGCTTCTACCAGTACGACCTCGGTCCATTGGCGGATAAATACCGGGCGTATTATCAGAGGCAGCACAATAAGTAAGAACCTACTGGATAAGTTCCAACTCTTGGCGCGGTTTGTTAAAGCGGTTTACCGATGCATGAAAGGGGACCATCTCGGGCCTGCGATGCTCACCGCCCCTGCAGGGCGGGCATAGGCTTGCAAGCCTGTGCTGCTCGGCGGGGGCATGCCATCCGAATTCCTCGCTTCACCCTTCGTACGGCTGCGCTTCTCGCCCCGACCTGGCCTCCCTTGCATGCACCGTCAAACCGCTCTAATGTCTGCTTGAGCTATAGGATTTGTCCAACGGTGTCATTGGTTTTGAAGCCGTGCCGGCCATCGCACCGAGCGCGCGTTCAGCACGATCACCTGGAAGGGGATGTGATTGCAGAAACGCCAGGGTGGGGCGCCCGGCGCCCTGTTTTTCCTGCAATTCGCGAAACCGCTGAAACAGCGCCACCAAACCGCGCGTATGGCCATACAGGCGATTGGCGACGAGTATTGCTGATTCATCGGCTTCTCGTTCGGCAGAGCGGGCGTAGGCGAGTTGCTGCAATTGTTGCGCATCGCCGATCAACCAGCTATTGAGCTGGCGCGATCGAATACCCACAATGCCCAGCGCCGCCGCCATCGCAACGCCGCGGCTGAGCTGGCGCGCCATGTCGCGATGGACCACATGACCGACTTCGTGCGCCAGCACAGCATCGAGTTCCTCTTCGTACTCAAGCTTGTCCAGCAGTCCACTGAAGACTGTTACATTGCCGCCCAGCGTCGCCACTGCGTTAACGAGCGGGCTGCGTACATAATGCGCCTTGATGGTGAACTCCGGCGGCACATCGAGGATGCGAACGATGCGATCAAGCCGGACCTGAAGCGCGGCCTCGATTCGCCGGGTTTCCTGATTCTCCGCAGCGCCGGGCGCCATCAGATCTATCGGCAGACGGTCGAGCCTGAGCGTGTGCGCAACCTCCGCTTCCCAAGAAAAAGGCAAGCGGGGCACCGCCCAATAAGCTAGACGATCGAGGAGGACCGCCAAGACAACCGTGATGCCTGCCACGGCAATAAACAGACGCACGAACTCCCGATTTTCGCCGGCAGTGGTGTCGGAGGATACTTTCGCAACGCGGGGATTGCTATAGCGCATAGGGATTGATTAAGGTGTTCTCCAAACGATTTTATCATCGGCATAACTTGCAGCTAAGTGCCTATTCCGGTAGGGAGCGGTGCAAAATGTCGGCATCGCCGCGGTGGGGGTGCGCGAAGTCTTCATCCGGTTTGACGGCAGCGGTCGACTTGGTTATTCTTACGCATTGCGCCGATTTGACAATCAGCTTGCGGGCGCATAATAAATACGGCTAAAGCGTGCTTGGAACAAGCCCAGAATTTAGCCCGACGAGCGACCTGCTTTCGGGCTTTTTTATTTTCTGGCTGTGCAAAGTATTGCAATGTGCCGCGTTACTTCGTTATCAACTGATCAGACGAAAACATGTCCTCTTTTGGAATCGTTTCACCGCAATCGCTGCACTTCTCTGCGCCTCTGCCTTTGCAGTGCGGCGCATCGCTGACCGATTACACCCTGGTCTATGAGACCTACGGCACACTCAATGCCCAGCATTCAAACGCGGTGCTGGTATGCCATGCACTGAATGCCTCGCACCACGTCGCCGGGCATTACGAAAGCGACAGCGGCGGCAAGAACGTCGGTTGGTGGGACAACATGGTGGGCCCCGGAAAACCGCTCGATACCGACAAATTTTTCGTCATCGGCGTCAATAATCCCGGCTCCTGCTTCGGCTCGACCGGACCGATGCATATCAACCCTGCCACCGGCAAACCGTACGGCGCCGATTTTCCGGTGATCACGGTGGAGGATTGGGTGCATGCGCAGGCACGTCTGGCCGACGCGCTGGGCATCAAGAAATTCGCCGCCGTGATGGGCGGGTCGCTGGGCGGCATGCAGGCGCTGGCCTGGAGCATCATGTACCCGGAACGCCTGGCTCATGCGGTGATCATCGCTTCCACACCGAAACTCTCGGCGCAGAATATCGCCTTCAACGACGTCGCGCGGCAGGCGATCCTGACCGATCCGGATTTTCACGGCGGCGATTTTTATGCGCATGGCGTGGTGCCCAAGCGCGGCCTGCGGGTTGCACGCATGATCGGTCACATCACCTATTTGTCCGATGACGACATGGCGGAAAAATTCGGCCGCGATTTGCGCAATGGCGATTATCAATTCGGCTTCGGCATCGATTTCGAAATCGAATCCTACCTGCGCTACCAAGGCGACAAATTCTCCGAATACTTCGACGCCAACACGTATCTGCTGATCACCAAGGCGCTCGATTATTTCGACCCGGCGCGCGAGTTCGGCGGCGACTTGACCAAGACCTTGAGCAAGACCCAGGCGCAATTCCTGCTGGTATCGTTTTCCACCGACTGGCGCTTCGCGCCTGATCGCAGCCACGAGATCGTGCAAGCGCTGGTCAACAACAAGCGCAAGGTGACTTATGCGGAGATCGACGCGCCGCATGGGCATGATGCCTTCCTGCTGGAAGATCCGCGCTATCTGAGCGTGGTGCGGGCCTATTACCAAAGAGTGTGGAATGAAATCGACAACGGATACCAAGACAAGGCGGCCGCATGAATTTTCATGACCTGAGCCGCCTGCGCGCCGACCTTGCCTTCATCGGGCATTGGGTGCGGGAGCAATCGCATGTACTGGACCTGGGCTGCGGCGACGGGGTGATGCTCGATTACCTGCAGTCGGACAAGCGCTGCGTCGGCTACGGCATCGAGATCGATGACAACCAGATTCCGAAGTGCGTCGCGCGTGGCGTCGCCGTGATCCAGCAGGACGTAGAAGCAGGCCTGAAGTTCTTTGCCGACGATGCCTTTGATACCGTGCTTTGTCTTTCGGCGCTGCAGATGATGAAGAATGTCGAAGACGTCTTGCGAGACATCGCCCGGGTCGGGCGCGAAGCGATCGTATCCTTTCCGAACTTCGCTTATTGGCCGCATCGCGTGGCGTTGCTGCGCGGGCGCATGCCCGTTTCGAAAAGCCTGCCTTACGAATGGTATGACACACCGAATCTGCGTTGCGCGACGATCAAGGATTTTGAGGAACTTGCCAACCAGGTCGGACTCGATGTGCTCGAATGCGTCGCGCTGGAAGACGGCAAGCCGGTATCATTTTTGCCGAACTGGCGCGGCAGTCTTGCAGTGTTCCGATTGAAGAAAAAATGAAACCTGCCATCACGCCGGAGCCACCAATGACTGCCACTGCACCTGCCTGGCACAGCTACCTGAACCGGCGTACCCTGATCTGCGTCTTTCTCGGCTTCAGCTCCGGTTTGCCGCTGTTCATCCTGCTCAGCCTGCTGCAAGCCTGGCTGGCCAAATCCGGACTGAACGTCAAGGCGCTCGGGTTGTTCGCGCTGGTGATGTTTCCCTACACCTGGAAGTTCCTGTGGTCGCCGCTGATGGACCGCTACAACTTCGGCTCGCTCGGGCGGCGGCGCGGCTGGATGGCCTTGACGCAGGGGGCGCTGTTTCTTGGCATCGGCGTAATGGGCATGCTCGACCCGCAGACCCAGGTGCCGGTGATCGCCTTCATGGCCTCGGTGGTGGCTTTTTTGTCGGCCAGCCAGGATATCGTGATCGATGCCTACCGACGCGAGATCCTGCCTGACAATGAGCAGGGCCTGGGCAGCGCGGTGCACGTCAATGCCTACAAGGTTGCCGGCATGGTGCCCGGCGCGCTGTCACTGATCCTGTCCGACATGATGGCCTGGCAGGCGGTGTTCTGGATCACTGCGGCCTTCATGCTGCCGGGTTTGATCTGTACCTTGCTCATCAAGGAGCCGAAGGTCTACGGCGAGCCGCCGAAGAATATCCGCGAAGCCGTCGTCCTGCCGTTTCGCGAGTTCATTGCGCGGGACGGTTGGCTCAACGCGCTGGCGGTGCTGGGTTTCATCTTCCTGTACAAGCTGGGCGACAGCATGGCGACCGCGTTGGCCACCAAGTTTTATATCGATCTCGGTTTCAGCATGACCCAGATCGGCGCGATTGCCAAGACCACCGGATTTTGGGCCAGCATCGCCGGCGGCATCGTCGGCGGCGTGTGGATGGTGCGGCTGGGGATCAATCGCGGCCTGTGGATTTTCGGGGTGGTGCAGGCGTTGGCGATCCTCGGCTTTGCCTGGTTGGCGCAGGCCGGCGCCAATACACTGTTGCTGGCCGGCGTGATCGGCTTCGAGGCGTTCGGTGTCGGGCTGGGGACGGCGGCTTTCGTCGCCTATATCGCCAAGACCACCGACCCGCGATATACGGCGACGCAGTTCGCGCTGTTCACCAGCTTGTCGGCGGTGCCGCGCACCTTCATCAATTCTTCGGTCGGGTTCATCGTGGCCGAAACCGGCTGGTTCGCGTTCTTTATCCTGTGCTTTGTATTGGCGCTGCCCGGCATGTTGATGCTGCCGAAAATCGCTCCCTGGAATGAGAAATGAGAAATGCTTTTTCCCGCATCCTGATAATGGCCGCCGCGCTGGCATTGATGCACGGTTTCGCCTGCGCTGCGGATGCCGGGGAGGATACGCAAGACGGCGTGAAAGTCGGCAAGATGTCCAGCCTGCGCAAGCTGGTGCCGGAACAGCAGTTGGAAGCACAGGCGTACCAGCAATACAGCGGCATGAAAATGCAGGCGCAGCAGCAAGGAGCGCTGGCGTCGGACCAGCATCCGCAATTGCTGCGGCTGCGCGCAATCGCACACAAGCTGATCCCGCACGTGCAGCGCTGGAATCCGCGCGCCGCGCAATGGCAATGGGAAGTGAATTTGATCGGCTCGAAACAGGTCAATGCGTTCTGCATGCCGGGCGGAAAAATTGCGTTCTATAGCGGCATTCTCGACGCGCTGAAACTGACTGACGACGAGGCGGCGGTCGTGATGGGCCACGAAATGGCACACGCCTTGCGCGAACACGGCCGCGCCCGCGCCGCGAAAAGCGCCGCACTGCGTTTGGGCGCCGCGGTCACTTCCAGCGTGCTGGGCCTGGGGCATACCGGACAAACGGTGGTGGGACAGGGCACGCAACTCGCGTTGTTGAAATTCTCCCGCAGCGACGAGACGGAAGCCGACCTGGTCGGGCTAGACTTGGCGGCCCGAGCCGGCTTCGACCCGCGCGCCGGCATTGCGCTCTGGCAAAAGATGGGGATGCTGAACAAGAATGCGCCGCCGCAATGGCTGTCGACCCATCCCGCAGGCAGCAACCGGATTGCCGAAATGCGCAAGCATTTACCCGAAGTGATGCCCCTGTTCACCAATGCCAAGGGAGTGGAGGGCGCCGCCTTGCCGCCCTACCAAAGCAATGTGAAAGGCCTGCGACCGATTCAATAGCTGTGGTTGTAATCGATGGTCAGCGGCGCATGATCGGAAAACCGCTCATCCTTGTAAATCGACACGGCCGCCGCTTTGGCTGCAATGCCCGGTGTGGCCACGTGATAGTCGATGCGCCACCCGACATTTTTGGCCCAGGCCTGGCCGCGGTTGCTCCACCACGTGTATTGCTCGGGTCGGGTATCGATTTGGCGATGCACGTCGACGAAGCCGACTTCATCGAATACCCGCGACAGCCAGGCGCGTTCTTCAGGCAGGAAGCCGGAATTCTTCTGGTTGCTTTTCCAGTTTTTCAGATCGATTTCCTTGTGGGCGATATTCCAGTCGCCGCAGATCACGATTTCCTGGCCGCAGGCACGCAGCGCGGCCAGATGCGGCATGAACACTTCCATGAAGCGGAACTTGGCTTGCTGGCGTTCCTCGCTCGAGGAGCCGGACGGGCAATAGACCGAGATCACGCTGAGCTTGCCGAAATCGCATTGCACATAACGTCCTTCAGCGTCAAACTCAGGGTTGCCGAAACCGGTCTTTACCGCGTCCGGCCGGGTTTTGCTGTAAATGCCGGCACCGGAATAGCCCTTTTTCTCGGCATAATGAAAATGGCCGTGATAGCTGTTTGGGCTCAGCAATTCCGGCGTCATGTCGACTGCTTGGGCTTTCAATTCCTGTACGCAAACGACATCGGCGTTTTGCTTTGCCATCCATTCGAAAAAACCTTTTTTGGCGGCGGAGCGCACGCCGTTCAGATTGGCGGAGATGATTTTTAACATGGAATTCGCAGGAAAATGGAAGGCGGATAGGATACTCGATTCAAGGCTGGCATGAGCCTTGCATTTTGGTAATAAAGACGTAATATCGATTTAGAATGCTGGCTTGGCCGGCCTCAATCTGACCGGATTTGTCAGTATCCATCACGCACGGAGCAATTTTGAACAATTTACGTCAGCAATTCATTGCATTTTCTGTTTCCGCCGGGGTCTTGCGCTTCGGCGAATTCGTTACCAAGGCAGGTCGCAAATCCCCTTATTTCTTCAATGCAGGTTTGTTCAACGACGGCGCCTCGCTTGGGAAACTGGCCGAGTTCTACGCCCAGACCCTGATCGACTCCGGACTCGAATTCGATATGCTGTTCGGCCCGGCTTACAAAGGCATCACGCTCGCGTCAGCTACCGCGGTGGCGCTGGCCAACAAGGGCCGCAACCTGCCGTTTGCCTTCAACCGCAAGGAAGCCAAAGACCACGGCGAAGGCGGCACCATGGTGGGGGCCAAGCTGCAGGGGCGGGTGGTGATCATCGATGACGTGATTTCGGCCGGCACCTCGGTGCGCGAGTCGGTCGACATGATACGCGCGGCCGGCGCCACGCCATGCGCGGTGTTGATTGCGCTGGACCGGATGGAGCGTTCCGGCCAGGAAGGGGCATTGTCGACGCATTCGGCGGTACAGGAAGTCAGCCGGAACTACGGCATGCCGGTGATCGCGATCGCCAACCTGAACGATTTGTTCGAGTATATTTCCGCGGCAGGCGCCGATCCGCAGCAGGCGCAGTACAAGGAAGCCGTGGCGGCGTATCGAAGCCGTTATGGCGTGGTTTAAAAAGCATTGAGAAAAGTATTGAATAGAGCGCGCTGTTCCCGATCGAACAAAAACGAAGACGGAAAATTATTCAGGGACGGATAATGAAAAGCACGGGCAAGACACTCTTGATTCTCTTCCTTGCGCTGCCGCCCTGGGCCGCGCAGGCGCAATTTTTCCAATGCAAGGATGCGTCCGGGCGGGTTATCACCTCAGACCGGCCGATGCCCGAATGCGCCGACCGCGCGGTGCGTGAGTTGGGGCGTAATGGGTTGGTCAGGCGAGAAGTGCCCGCGCCCTTGACTGCGGAAGAAAAGCGTCAGAAAAAGCTGGAAGAAGACAAGCGCAAGGCCGAGGCCGCGGCGATCGAGGAACAAAGGAAAAGCGACCGCCTGATCCTGGAGCGCTACGGTAACGAGAAGGGAATCGAGGCGGCGCGCAAGCGTGCGCTGGACATGACGCAAGACATCATCAAGCGGGAAAGCGCTACGGTAGCCGCGGCGGAGAAGCAGCGTGCACAGGCGCAGGCGGCGATGGCACCTTACAAAGCAAAACCCGGCTCGGCGCCAGCCGAATTGCGCAACAAGCTCCAAGAGGCTGAGCAAGCCATCAGGGAAGGTGGAAATGTAATACGCGATCGCGAGGCCGAGATCGTGCAGATCAATCTCAAGTACGACGAAACGCTCAAGCGCTTCCGGGAGATTACCAGCGAGACTCAGCCGGTTGTCGACACGGCCCGCAAGGGGCCTTAGAGCAGTTTCAGCCTGACTGTACACGGCTAAGGTTGAGCCGAGAAGCGCAACCGTACGAATGGTACGGTGAGCATCGCAGGCGCAAGATTTGCCGTGTGCGGTCAGGCTGAAACTGCTCTAGCCCGGATATTTCACTCACCCCCGGCCCGTAGCACGTAGGATGGGTGAAAAACATCACCCTGTGCGGTTGATCATGAGGGAGGGCTCGGCGGCCTCACCCACCTACGTCCGATCTAACCGCCCAGCTTTTTCTTCAACAATTCGGTCAATTGCGCCGGGTTGGCCTTGCCCTTGGTCGCTTTCATCGCCTGGCCGATCAGCGCATTGAAGGCTTTTTCCTTGCCGGCGCGGAATTCTTCGACCGACTTGGCATTCGCGGCCAGCACTTCATCGACGATCGATTCCAGCGCGCCGCTGTCGGAGATCTGCTTCAGGCCGCGGGCTTCGATGATCTCATCGGCCAGCGCCGGCCGGTCCGATTTGGCTTCCCACATTGCGGCGAATACTTCCTTGGCGATCTTGTTGGAAATCGTGCCGTCGGCGATACGCTGCAGCAGCAGCGCGAGTTGCTCCGCACTGACGGGGGCGTCGGCGATATCGACGCCTTCGCGGTTCAAGGTCGACGCGACGTCGCCCATCAGCCAGTTGGCCGCCGGTTTGGCCTGCTCCTTGCCGGTTTTGGCAACCACCGCCTCGAAATAACATGCCATCGCCTTGGATTGCGTCAGCACCGCGGCGTCGTATTCCGGCAAGCCGAAGTCGCGCACGAAGCGCTCGCGCATCGCTCCCGGCAGCTCGGGCATGGCGGCTTTCACGCGCTCTATCCATTCCTGCGCAATCACCAGCGGCGGCAGATCCGGATCGGGGAAATAGCGATAGTCCTGGGCGTCTTCCTTGCTGCGCATCGAGCGCGTTTCCTTGCGGTCGGGATCGTACAGGCGCGTGGCCTGTTCCACCTTGCCGCCGTCTTCGATCAGTTCGATCTGGCGCCGCACTTCGACATTGATCGCATCTTCCAGGAAGCGGAACGAGTTCAGGTTCTTGATCTCGCAGCGGGTGCCGAATTCCTGCTGGCCGAGCGGCCGCACCGAGACGTTGGCGTCGCAGCGGAAGGAGCCTTCCTGCATGTTGCCGTCGCAAATGCCCAGCCAGGTCACCAGCGAATGCAGCGCCTTGGCATACGCCACCGCTTCGGCCGCGCTGCGCATCACCGGTTCGGTCACGATCTCCAGGAGGGGCGTGCCGGCGCGATTGAGGTCGATGCCGCTCATGCCGTGGTAGTCTTCATGCAGCGACTTGCCGGCATCTTCTTCCAGGTGGGCGCGCGTCAATTGCACGGTCTTCAACTCCGCTTTGCCGTCCTTTTCCAGCACAAACGGCAGCGCGCCGCCCTGGACCACGGGAATTTCGAATTGGCTGATCTGGTACCCCTTCGGCAAGTCAGGGTAGAAGTAATTTTTGCGCGCAAAAATCGATTGCGGTGCGATCGTCGCCCCGATCGCCAGGCCGAACTGGATCGTGCGTTCGACTGCGCCTTTGTTCAATACCGGCAGCACACCCGGCAATGCCAAATCCACCGGACAGGCCTGGGTGTTGGGTTCGGCGCCGAAACGCGTCGGCGCCCCGCTGAAAATTTTCGATTGGGTCGTGAGCTGCACGTGCGTTTCAAGACCGATGACGACTTCCCACTGCATAAAATTCCTCGTCTAGTTGCGTGGGGCGGGTGCAACCTGCGCTGTTGATATGCTGCTTAAACAGCGCGGGTTGCATCCGCCCTACAAGATCATCCGAACCTGAACCATCATGAAAAATGGAGCGGTCATCAATAAAATTTACTCTTCATAGCGGCACTTGCCGGTCTTTAAATCGATCGACAGTTCCGAAAAATTGGGACGTGACCCGCACAGGGCAGGGCAACTCGGCTTGACGAGCAGCGTGTCGCCGCTGCGTTCGAGCCGGATGCTGCAATTGAATCCATGATCGGAATCATAGCCGCGCCAGGCACGTGCCTGCCTTGCGTTGGCGAGCGTGATGCGCCAGGCCGGCTCTTTCAAATCGTTGCGCACTTCGGCCTGTAAACCATCGTCTTCGTCGATGCTGCAATCGAAGCCATGGGGCTGGCGAAACAGCGAGGATTCCCAGTGGAAGGCATCGAGGCGATTGCCGTCGATGCGAATCTCGCCGCTGTCGGCATAGGTCGTCTTCAGGCCGTCTTCCTCGCGCTGCTCGCTGCAGGAAAATCGCGTTGCCAATTGCTGCCCGAGCGCACCGGAAGCGGCGCCTGCCAGCAGCGCCAGCAGCACCCATTGCTTGACGCGGCAAGTACCGGTCATACGCCCTCGGGCTGGCGCAAATGCCAATCGGTAGCTTGCTGGTACCGGTGCGCGACGTTCAGCAATTTCGCTTCGTTGAAATAATTGCCGATGATTTGCAAGCCGACCGGGCGTCGGGCATTCTTGTCGCCTTGTCCGAAGCCGCATGGGATCGACATGCCCGGCAGGCCCGCCAAGCTGGTCGACAGCGTGAAAATATCAGCCAGATAATTCGCAACCGGATCGTCGGTTTTGTCGCCGAGATCCCAAGCCACGGTGGGCGATACCGGCCCCATGATGACGTCGCACTGCGTGAACGCCTGCTGGAAATCCTGGGCGATCAAACGGCGGATCTTCTGCGCCTGCAGGTAGTAGGCGTCGTAGTAGCCGTGCGACAGCACGTAGGCGCCGACCAGGATGCGGCGCTTCACTTCTTCACCGAAGCCTTCCGAACGCGTTTTCTTGTACATGTCGGACAGGTCTTTATATTCCTTGGCGCGGTGGCCATAACGCACGCCGTCGAAACGGCTGAGGTTGGAGGAGGCCTCGGCCGGCGCGATCACGTAATAGGCTGGAATCGACAGCTCGGTCCTGGGCAGTGAAATATCGACCAGCACGGCGCCAAGCTTTTCATATTCTTTCAAGGCGGCACGGATGGCCTGCTCGACATCGGCGGCCAGGCCGGGACCGAAGTATTCGCGTGGGATGCCGATTTTCAAACCTTGCAAGCTGTTGTTCAGGTCGCGCGCATAATCTTCCCGGTTACCGCCTTTGCCGCTCTCCAGGCTGGTCGAGTCGCGCGCGTCGAAACCGGCCATCGCGCTGAGCAGCAGCGCGCAGTCCTCGGCCGTCTTCGCCATCGGTCCGGCCTGGTCCAGCGAGGAAGCGAAGGCGATCATGCCGAAACGCGAAACGCGACCGTAGGTCGGCTTGATGCCGGTCACGCCGCATAGCGATGCCGGTTGGCGGATCGAGCCACCGGTGTCGGTGGCGGTGGCCGCCGGCGCCAGGCGCGCCGCAATCGCCGCGGCCGACCCGCCGGAGGAGCCGCCCGGTATCGCCGTCTTGTCCCAGGGGTTCCTGACCGCCCCGAAAAATGAATTCTCGTTGGACGAGCCCATTGCGAATTCATCGCAATTCAATTTTCCAAGTGTAACCATGCCGGCCTGGTTGAACTGTTCGACGACGGCTGCGTCAAAGGGGCTCGCGTAATTTTCCAGCATCTTCGAGCCGGCAGTCGAACGCCAGCCGCGCGTGACAAAAATATCCTTGTGCGCAATCGGAATCCCGGTCAATACCGTCGTGTCATTTTGCCCGATGCGCAAGTCGGCCGCGGCTGCCTGTTGCAGCGTCAGTTCCGGGTCGACGTGATTGAAGGCGTTCAGGTCGCTTTGTTCTATCCGTTTCAAAAACAGCGTCGCCAGCTCGGTGGCGGAAATTTGCTTGGCGTGCAGCAGCCCGGAAAGTTCTTTGAGTGTTTTAGTGTGCATAAAGGTCAGAGGCGTTCAACATATGGCCATTCGGTATTTCGTTATAAATGCCGCCTAAGCGGCATTTATTCGATGACTTTGGGG
This sequence comes from uncultured Burkholderiales bacterium, assembly GCA_966211965.1. Classification (GTDB taxonomy): domain Bacteria; phylum Pseudomonadota; class Gammaproteobacteria; order Burkholderiales; family Burkholderiaceae_D; genus CBIHON01. Next base: position 238,656 of record CBIHON010000002.1, read on the forward strand.
ACCAGGTACAGGCCGTCCTGGGTCGCTGGTGCCACGGCTTGATATTCGTCACGGCGGTTTGGCTCACTCACCGCGTCTTCACGCAAGCGCAGCGCCAAGTCGTGCTGCAACGCGGCAATCGGGTGATTCAGCGGTTCGACGCCGCTGGTGTCGACGGCGCGCATCTGCTCGACCAGAGCAAAAATGCCATTGAGCTTGGTCAGGGTGGCCTCGGCTTGATCATTGGTCAGGTCGAGTTGCGCCAGAATGGCGAGGCGTTTTACATCGGAAAGGGCAAGTGACATGGTGAAGAGGCGGACCGGCCGCTGGCAAGAAAGAGATTAAAAAAGCAAAAGCGCCTTACTACCAAAAACTTGTCAAAACGCGCTGGCGGAGACGCATTTTTAGGGGTTGCTTGCAGCTAAGTTTATGCAAATTATAAGGTAGAATGTTGGGTTAATGCCGCGCAGGCGCCGAGATTGGCTGCCGTTGGGTCGGGAAGATTATTTTAGTGGCGGAGCAGTCAACATCAAGACTCCGTCGCGCAATTTTAATTATGCAGGAGATCGGGTACGCGGCGCGCAGCCGGCGATTAACCCGGCCCCGCAATCGAATGGACTATACATGTTTGGATTTTTACGCAGTTATTTTTCTAACGATTTGGCGATCGACCTGGGCACGGCCAACACCCTGATCTATGTGCGCGGATTGGGCATCGTCCTCGATGAACCGTCGGTCGTCGCGATTCGCCAGCAGGGTGGGCCGAACGGCAAGAAAACCATCCAGGCGGTCGGCAAGGAAGCCAAGCAGATGCTGGGCAAGGTCCCCGGCAATATCGAGGCGATCCGCCCGATGAAAGACGGCGTGATCGCCGACTTCACGGTTACCGAGCAAATGCTCAAGCAGTTCATCCGCATGGTGCACGACACCAAGCTCTTCAAACCTTCTCCACGCATCATCATCTGCGTTCCCTGCGGTTCGACCCAGGTCGAGCGCCGCGCCATCCGCGAGTCGGCGCTGGGTGCCGGCGCCTCGCAGGTATTTCTGATCGAGGAGCCGATGGCCGCCGCAATCGGCGCCGGCCTGCCGGTCTCGGAAGCGACCGGTTCGATGGTGGTCGACATCGGCGGCGGCACCACCGAAGTCGGCATCATCTCGCTGGGCGGCATGGTCTACAAAGGTTCGGTGCGGGTCGGCGGCGACAAGTTCGATGAAGCCATCGTCAATTACATCCGCCGCAATTACGGCATGCTGATCGGCGAGCAGACCGCCGAAGCGATCAAGAAGGAAATCGGTTCCGCCTTCCCCGGCTCCGAAGTCAAGGAAATGGAAGTCAAGGGGCGCAACCTGTCGGAAGGCATTCCGCGTTCCTTTACCATTTCCAGCAATGAAATTCTGGAAGCCCTGACCGACCCGCTCAACAACATCGTCTCCGCGGTAAAGAATGCCCTGGAACAGACCCCGCCTGAGCTCGGCGCCGACATTGCCGAAAAAGGCATGATGCTGACCGGCGGCGGCGCCTTGCTGCGCGATCTCGACCGTTTGCTGATGGAAGAAACCGGCTTGCCCGTGATCGTCGCCGAAGATCCGTTGACCTGCGTGGTGCGCGGCTCCGGTATGGCGCTGGAGCGGATGGACAAGCTGGGTTCGATTTTCTCCTACGAATAACCGCCTTGATGTTTCGCATAGCTTGCCCTGCAAATATGGGGACCTCTAAAAATTATCCAACCTGCCCAAGGCCGGGTCGAGGAGCGGATGTGTACGCAGGTACATTGAGCACCGCAGACCCGAGATTGGGCACTTTTGGTGGTTTTTAGAGGTCCCCATAAAAAGATGCAAGGCGCTGTGCCCCATCGCATCTGGTGGGCCGGCAACGCAGATCTCGTTCGCTTCCGACACAGCCGCTAATGGAATACAGTCCGCCGCCACTCTTCAAGCAAGGCGCCTCGGCGCGCGCCAAGGTGGTGTTTTTTTCACTGATCGCAATCGCGCTCCTGGTGGCTGATGCGCACCTGCATTCGCTCGCGATGATCCGCCAAGTGGTCGGCACTGCGCTGTATCCGCTCCAGGTGGTTGCCATGATGCCGCGCGATGCGATTTACCGGGTCGGCGACTATTTCGCTTCCTTGACCGCACTGGAAAAAGAAAACAGGCAACTGAAACAGCAGCAGGTGGCGAATGGCCAGATCCTGCAGGAGGCGCAACAGTTGTTTGCCGAAAATGCCCACTTGCGGAATTTGCTCGGCACCGGCCAACAAGTACCTGCGAAATCGGTGATGGGACAGATCCTGTACGACGCGCGCGATGCTTTTACCCGCAAAATCGTGCTTGACCGAGGCACCCAGCACGGCGTCGCACTGGGGCAACCGGTAATCGACGATGTCGGCGTGGTTGGCCAGGTTACGCGCGTATTTCCCTTTACTTCCGAAGTGACCTTGCTGACCGATAAGGACCAGGCTATTCCGGTCCAGGTGGTGCGCAGCGGATTGCGTAGCGTCGCCTATGGACGCGGCCAGTCGGGCGTTCTGGATTTGCGCTTCATGGCGGCGAATGCCGATATCCAGAAAGGCGATGTGCTGGTTACGTCAGGTATCGACGGCATCTATCCGCCTGGCCTGTCGGTGGCAAAAGTGGTACAGGTCGAGAATAAATCGAGCGACGCATTTGCGCGCATCATGTGCCAGCCCTCCGCCGGTATCGACCGCAACCGGCAGTTGCTGATCCTGCTGATCGATTCGAAATTGCCGCCGCGTCCTGCGCCGGAGGACAACAAGAAAGAAAAATTTGCCAAGAAGCGGGCGCCGGAAGCTGCCAAAGAGGCGGGGGAAAGCAAGAAAGACGGGAACAAGGAAACCGGCAAAAACACCGTGCCGGCAAAGGCGACCACACCATGAACCAGCCTCATTACATCCTGTTGCCGGTTAGTCCGGTCTTCATCACGATCAGCCTGGTCCTGGCGTTTCTGCTCAATCTCTTGCCTTGGGGGCACTGGTTCGGCGTGCCGGATTTTGTCGCCCTGGTCCTGGTGTTCTGGAGCGTGCATCAGCCTCGCAAGGTCGGCATCGGTGTCGCGTTCTTCATGGGCCTGCTGATGGACGTGCATGATGCCGCGTTGTTCGGAGAAAATGCGCTGGCCTATACGCTGCTCTCGTATTTTTCGATCACCATCCATCGCCGCATGCTATGGTTCCCAAGCGGCACCCAAGCCTTGCATATCCTGCCTCTGCTGCTGATGACGCAGACGGTGCAATTGGCGGTGCGCCTGATCGTCAGCGGCAAATTCCCGGGTTGGCTGTATTTTGCCGAGAGCTTCGTGTCCGCCGCCTTGTGGCCGCTGTTGACCTGGGCTTTGCTGGCGCCGCAGCGGCGCGCAATCGACCGGGATGACACGCGTCCCATTTGAGGGCCGCCTTTCGATTATTGCCGGGAAGCCTCTTGCTAGTACCCTCACCCCCAACCCCTCTCCCGCCTGCGGGCGAGGGATGTGAAATGACGAAAATGGCTTGAAGCCATTTTCGTAAGGCTAACCATGACGGAATTCAAGAACACCGAACGCGAACTGCATTTCTTTCGCCTGCGCCTGTCGGCGGTGGCCGTCTTCGTACTCATCTGCTTCGGCCTGCTGACGGCGCGTTTTGTCTGGCTGCAGGTATACAAGCACAACGACTACGCGGCGCAAGCCGAAGAAAACCGTATCTCGATCGTGCCGGTGGTGCCTAATCGCGGCTTGATCCTCGATCGCAACGGCGTGGTCTTGGCGCGCAATTTTTCCGCGTACACCTTGGAGATCACGCCCTCCAAGATCAAGGGTGACCTCGACGCGCTGATCGACGAACTGGGCACCCTGGTCGATATCCAGACCAAGGATCGCAAACGCTTTCGCAAATTGCTGGAGGAGTCGAAAAATTTTGAAAGCTCGCCCATCCGCACCCGCTTGACCGACGAGGAGGTCGCGCGCTTTACCGCGCAGCGCTACCGCTTCCCCGGCGTGGAAATCCAGGCGCGTCTGTTCCGCCAGTATCCGCTGGGCGAAGTGGCGTCGCACGTGATCGGCTATATCGGCCGCATCAGCCAGAAAGACGCAGAAAAAATCGAAGGCATGGAAGATGCGGCAAACTATAGCGGGACCGACTACATCGGCAAGGAGGGCCTGGAAAAAAGCTACGAAAAGCAATTGCACGGCACCACCGGCTACGAAGAGGTCGAGGTCTCGGCCGGCGGGCGCGCGGTGCGCACTTTGTCGCGCACACCGGCCAGCCCTGGCCATAACCTGATCCTGTCGATCGATATCGGCTTGCAAAAAGTGGTTGAAGAGGCTTTCGGCAACCGGCGCGGCGCGCTGATCGCAATCGAGCCGTCCACCGGCGACATTCTGGCCTATGTCTCGATGCCGACCTTCGATCCGAACCTGTTTGTCGAAGGCATCGATCAGCAAAGCTGGGATGAACTGAATACCTCGCTCGACCGTCCGCTGTTGAACCGGCCCTTGTCCGGCAGCTATCCGCCCGGTTCGACCTACAAGCCCTTCATGGCGCTGGCGGCACTGGAGTTGGGCAAGCGCACGCCGAGCACCACCATTTCCGATCCCGGTTTTTTCTTTTTCGGCAATCACAAATTCCGCGACGATAAAGAAGGCGGCCATGGCACCGTCGACATGTACAAGTCGATCGTCCATTCCTGCGACACCTATTACTACATGCTGGCCAGCGACCTCGGCGTCGATGCGATCCACGATTTCATGAAGCCCTTCGGCTTTGGTCAATTAACCGGCATCGACCTTGAGCATGAAAGGCGTGGCCTCTTGCCTTCGATGGCGTGGAAGCGCTCCGCCTATCGTAAACCCGAGCAGCAGAAATGGTACTCCGGCGAAACGATTTCGCTCGGCATCGGTCAGGGTTATAACGCCTTCACGCCTTTGCAACTGGCGCAGGCCACTGCCGTCCTCGCCAACAACGGCGTGGTGATGAAGCCGCACCTGGTCAAGATCATCGAAAATGGCGTGACGCGCGAGCGCACGCAGACCGTGCCCAAGGAAAGCTACCGCATCAACCTCAAGCAGGAGAACATCGACGTCATCAAGAACGCCATGGTCGGCGTCACGCGCGAAGGCACCAGTGCGCGTGTCTTCAGCAAGGCCGAGTATGTGTCGGCCGGCAAGACCGGAACGGCGCAAGTGGTCGCCATCAAGGCCAATGAAAAATACGACGCCAAGAAGGTCGCCGAGCGCCAGCGTGACCACTCGTTGTACACCGCATTCGCGCCGGCCGACAAGCCGCGCATCGCGATCGCGATCATTGTCGAAAACGGCGGTTTTGGCGCCGAGGCGGCGGCGCCGATCGTCAAGAAGGCGATGGATTATTATCTGCTCGGCACCAAGCCGGCGAACAAGGACAAGACGCCGGCCGAGAAGGCCGAGGCTGCCGACGTGCGTTCCGCCGCCGAATTGAAAGCGGAAGAAGAGTCGATCGGTGGGCCCAAGGCGGGTGCCGAAACCCAGGGCAACAAGGACTAAGGACCGACGATGAACATGACCAAACGCCCGCTCTGGCCGCGCATCAAGCCTTTGCTCACCGTGTTCGACGGTCCCCTTTCGCTGATTATTTTTTTGATCTTGTCAACCGGTATCGTCACGCTGTATTCGGCCGGAATCGATTTCCCCGGGCGGGTTGAGGATCAACTGCGCAATATCCTGGTCTCTTTCGTCGTGATGTGGATCGCCGCCAATGTGCCGCCGCAAACCCTGATGCGTTTTGCCGTGCCGGTATATACCGCCGGCATCGCGCTCCTGGTCGCGGTTGCATTGTTCGGCATGGTCAAGAAAGGCGCGCGCCGCTGGATCAACCTCGGGATGGTGATCCAGCCTTCCGAAATCATGAAAATCGCGATGCCGCTGATGCTGGCCTGGTTCTTCCAGAAACGTGAAGGGTTGATCCAATGGCGCGAATTCATGTTGGCCGGTTTGCTGCTTGCGATCCCGGTCGGCTTGATCGCACGGCAGCCGGATCTGGGCACGGCACTCCTGGTGCTGGCGGCCGGGTTCTACGTGATCTTCCTGGCGGGATTATCGTGGAAGGTATTGCTTGGCCTTGTGCTGGCAGGCGGCGCCAGTCTGCCGGTGATCTGGTCGATTCTGCACGACTACCAGCGCGAGCGCGTGATGACGCTGATCGATCCCACTACGGACCCGCTGGGCAAGGGTTTTCACATCATCCAGGCCACCATTGCGGTGGGTTCGGGCGGCGTCACCGGCAAGGGCTGGCTGCAGGGTACGCAAGCTCACCTGGAATTCATTCCCGAGCGCACCACCGATTTCATCTTCGCGGTTTTCTCGGAAGAATTTGGTCTGGCCGGCAATTTGTTTCTCATACTGCTGTATCTGCTGCTGATAGGCCGGGGCCTGATCATCGCCGCCAACGCGCCGACCCTCTTCACCAGGCTGCTGGCCGGAGCGATTACCTTGATCTTCTTCACCTATGCTTTTGTCAACATGGGCATGGTCAGTGGTATCCTTCCGGTTGTCGGCGTGCCGCTACCATTTGTGAGCTATGGCGGTACCGCTTTGGTGACGCTCGGCTTGGGCTCGGGCATTTTGATGAGCATACAGCGGCATCGCAAGCTGGTGCAGAGTTGACATGCAGGCCTCATGCCTGCATTGCGACGCAGGCATGGAGGCATGATGCGACGAAATATTTTTTCCAATTCCCGGCAGATCGTTTCGGCAGTTTGTGCGACTGCTATTCTTGCTGCCTGCGGCAGCGTACCGAAAAGCACGCCGTCCGTCGGCACGCCGGCACCGAGCCGGCCGGCTGCACCGCCTCCGGCACCGACGGCAAGCGTCAAACCTGCCAGCAATTTGCCGGTTTTGCCGCCGGCTGGTTCCGGACGCGGCGGCTACTATCAGGACGACGGTCCCGGCGATCAGCCGCCCGAAGGGTTGCAAGCGGTGCCGGACGCCGAACCGAAGGTCGAACCGTATTCGGTCAGGGGCAACCGGCCATATGTCGTATTCGGCAAAACCTACACCCCCATCACCGACAATCGCCCGCTGAAGCAGCGCGGCATCGGCAGTTGGTACGGCAAGAAGTTTCATGGCCAGAAAACCTCGTCGGGCGAACTCTACGACATGTACAAGATGACCGCGGCCCATCCGATTCTGCCGATTCCCTCGTACGCACGGGTGACCAACCTCAGTACCGGCGCGCAAGTCATTGTACGCATCAACGATCGCGGACCGTTTCATTCCAGCCGCATCATCGACTTGTCATACACCGCTGCACTGAAGCTGGGCTATCTGGGTAAGGGCAGCAGCGAACTGGAAGTCGAGCGCCTGTTGCCGGATGAAATCGAGCGTATCAGCGCCGCACGGCAGGGCAAGGGCGAGCGCTCGCCGGAAGGGGCGCAAACCCCGCTCGCATCGAGCGCGCCTGCGCCGAAGCAGACCGAGCCGGTACCAAAAGCGACACCAGCCAATCCACCCGCATCTGTATCGCCTGTATCGGCATCGACGCCGGCATCCGACGAATTGAGCGCGGTGCTTGCCCTGTTTTCCGGGCCGGCGCCACTGGAATCGCCGCCCGACAACCTCAATCCCATTCTGGTCAATGCGGGCGCCACCGGCTTCTATCTTCAGCTTGGTGCCTATGGGCAGGCGGGTAATGCCGAATCGGCGCGGGAGCGCCTATTGCAGAACTGGGCCGCAACCTTGCCGGCGATCGAGTTGGTGGCATCGGGGCCGGTTTACCGCCTGTATAGCGGGCCGTTTGCGACACGCGCCGAGGCGGCCGACGCGGCGCAGCGACTGCAGGACGGGGGACTGGCCAAGCCGCTGATCGTCCAGCGTTGATAGCGGCGTGGGGCGGTATCTTATGCGGTGAGGTAAGGCGAATGCCGCGGCGACTTCGATTGTTCCAGTTCGTTCGCGATGCCGATCAACATCATCAGGTCGCGATAGACCGGTAAGTCGAAGCCGGCGCGCTTGCCGTCGCGGTCATCCACCAGCAGGCTTTCCAGGAATTGCACCGCCAGCGCGCCGCCCCATCGGACGCAAATCTGTTCGACCAGATGCGGCAGGTCTTCCAGACCGCGTGATTCGTCATCGAGGCTCCGGTTTTCCCAGCGCGCAATACGGGCATTGAAGTGCCGCTCGAAGCGTATGCGCAACTCTTCATACTTGGCTTGATTGCCGGTCTCGCCATAGGCGTCCAGCAGGTACAGCCAGAGTACCGGCGAGTCCGGTTTTTCATCCTGGCTGTGCGGTTCCAGGATTTCGATGACGCGGTTAAAGTCGTGGAGCAGCATCCAGAACTCCACTTGCTGCAACACATCGGAAATTTCTTCCACCTTGATCATCTCCGCCCGATCGAAACGGGGTGTTACGGTGTCGATATCCTTATCCAGACCGAGCTTGCTCAAAGGGCTGTTGCCGCTCATGTCAGTGTTCCATGAGCGCGGCATTTGAACGGTGGTCTCGCCGCGCAGACCGTCACGCTTGCCATGCAGTGTGCTGTTGTCGCCGCTCGTATGAGGGCTGCTGGCGGTCGGCATGAAATCGGTGGGCTGGATGGTGGTGTGGAGCAGCAGCGAATCGCTGATGTCATCGATCTGGCCGCCGCCCTGGGTGGTGAGGGTTTCCCACCACTTGCGCTGGCTGATCTTGTAGGTAACGCGCAAGCGCCATCCCAGCCAGGCGATCGCCGCCAAGCTGGCTGCCAGCAATGCGATCAGGCCGGCGATCCATTGCGGCGAATAGGAGGTTTTCCGTACTTCTTCCAGCATTGCTTGATTGATCAGGCTTTGTTCCTGCAGAAGCCGGACTTCCGCTTGCAGGATCTGGGCTCTTTCCTGTGCCGATCTGGCCTGGGGCCCCACATCGCGTAGCGGGTCTTCATCGCGCATCAAAGCCGCAAAGTGAAGTTGCGCGGCGCGGATTTCTTCCCGCTGCCGCGCATCGGCCTGGCTTGATGCCGCCGACAATACCGGCGTCAATTTGAGTTCGTGCGGCGGCACCGGCTCTTCTGCGGACAGCTTGAGCACGGAGCGGGAGGCGGTGGCCGCGGCACGCGCTGAGCGGCCAGCTTTTTCGGAGCCGGCGCTTTGTTGCGGCTCGGCGATTGCGTCTGCGGCCGGCCTTGGCCGGGCCGGCGGCGCTTCGATCCGTCTTGCCGGCAAATCGGCCTGTGCTGATTTCGTCGCGCTCCGCTCCGCTCTGAGCGGCAGCGGTGTTGGCCGCGGCTGAGGCGCCGCGAGCGGGGCGGCGGCCAAGAGCGGCGGGTCCAGCAGGATCTGGTAAGTGCGATGGACCGCCATGCCGCAATCGATGGCAAGCGAAATTGCCATGGCCGGTTCGTTCATCGATTGATGGGAAAAGAGGACGATATTGGCTGCCTGCTGTTCCCGCATCAAGGCGGCCTGGGGCCTGGCGATAAAAGCGCCGTCGGAGGTTTCCAGCCTGGCGCGTACGCAGTTGCTGGTCAGGGTCCCGTCCTCGCCCAGCAAGGCGATGGTGGCGTGCAGCGGCTGACCGAGCGAGGACTGCACATGAATCTGGCCGAGGCCGACGGCTTGGGCCGGCTCGGTGGTGGCCAGGGCGGTGAGCGTCATCCAGCAGAAAGCCGGAATGCGCGAAAGGCAGGTCTTCATTCGCATCTTCTCCTCTGTCGTCGATCCTGCTGCCTCGTATGGGTAATACGGGGCAGCAGGTCAGCCAATCTGTCTTCTATATGCCGACAATGAACGCGCCGGATTTGTCCTGAAGAATTCCGCTCTTGGGCGGAAACTTGTGTGGCGACTGTTTCCGCGTCTCTCGGAACTGAATTGCCAATTGCCTAAGATTGTACAGGGACTTAATCGAATTGCAACAGATGAACAGATGAAGTGTAAGGGGGGAGGCCGGGGAGGGCATTGCAGTCTGATTCTTGACCGAAGAGAAAAAACGGAACCGGGCAACTGGCGGCCCAAGCGCCCGGTTCACAGATCAGCAGCCGGTAGTGCGCAACTGGCTGTCGGTATCGCGCCGCTTCCGGTTCAAGCGTTCCATCTCGACTACATCGCCGCCGCGCCGCTGAGCGCTGCTGATGTCTTCAAGCCTTGCCTTGAGATCTTCGCAGCGTGCCTTTTTATTCGCTGCTTCCTTGGCGGCCGCATCGTCGCGCCGGCGTGCATCGGCGGATTTGGCATCGGCCTCGCTGCTGTCGGCCGAAGCGACAGCAGCGCTCGTTTTAGGCGCTCCCGGCTGCGGCATCGCGGCGGCCCAGGCAGCTGCCTGCGCCGCTTTTTCTTTTTCCAGCATGCAGTCGGCTTCGATCGCGGCGCGCACCTCGGGCGCGGAGCCGCGCTTGTTGTAGACGTCGAGAATCAGCTTTTTTTCGTCGAAAATTTTGGACGTGCCGGAACGCCTGGCATTGAGATCTTCGATTTGCTTGTCGGCGGATGCGCCGGCTTCGCGCTTCCAGACGATCTTGAGCGTTTCTGCACCGCGCTGCGCGCATTCCGCGTCCGTCACCGGCTTGTCGGCAGACTGTTGCGAACCGGTGCTGCCGATTCGCTTGCCGGTGTCCTTGCCTTCGCAGGGACGGTCCTGGTAGACGCTGCCGCAGCGGTACATGCTTTGCGCATTGATAGAGGTGCACAGGACGATTCCTGTAATCAGACCGGCCAATTTCAGCAAGGAGCTGGATGCCATTTTTCTTCTCCCACGTGGTTAATGTCGCGTACGGCAGCGCTCATGATAACCGCACTTGCGCCGCCTGCTCGGCGCGCACCGATGGGTCGATACGGCAACTGCATTTTTCTGCTGCGTACTAGTGTCCTGTTCCGCAAATTCGTAGCAAAAGTAAAAGTGGCGAAATCGGGCCGAGACGAGGAAAAAAGCACAGCAAGGCCGAGGCCTTGCGCGCATTTTTGACGCGGTATCGGCGCGATTCTCGTCATCTTTTATGCAACGAATTTACGGAACAGGACACTAGTGCTGAGACGCATAAATTTCGAAACATAAAAGTGTGCCTTGCCGCGCCCTACGTCGCCTCGCCGGCCGCGTTGGAATCCTCGCGATAGGCCAGCTATCGCTGCGGTTCGCGCCTGGTTTGACGCAACAATTCATCACTTTTATTTGTTTCGAAATTTATGAGCCTCAGCACTAGTGCGTAGACATACGCACAACGCATGCAGGATTTTCAAGCCAATGCAAATTTCTTTTCACTCAGGGGTGGCTTTCCTCATGCCAGAATTTGCCCTGCTTTTGTGGCGCGGCCATACGAGGGATACCGCTTATCCGGGGCATCGAGCGGGACAAGTGCAGGCCTGAGTGCCAGAAATTTCCGTAATACCACTTACGTGTTCTAGCGGATTGATGCGCTGTTTTCGCAGCCATATTATTTGTTCATGCACTTCCATCGATGTAAAAACTACCATAGAGAAGAGAGGATGACATGTCTTACAAAATGAAAGCAATCGTCGCAAGCGCATTACTGAGTTGGTCTCTTTCCGGCATCGCGGCCGAGCCCATCAAGATCGGCGTCTCAGGCCCTTTCACCGGCGGTTCTGCGCCGATGGGCGTTTCGATGCGCGACGGCGTCAAGCTGGCGGTCGCCGAAATCAATGCCAAGGGCGGCGTGCTCGGCCGCCCATTGCAATTGGTCGAACGTGACGACGAAGCCAAAAACGAACGTGGCGTCCAGGTCGCGCAAGAGATGATCAACAAGGAAAAAGTCGTGGCGACGGTAGGCTTCGTCAATACCGGCGTTGCGCTCGCATCCCAGCGCTTCTATCAGGAAGCCGCTATTCCGGTCATCAATAACGTCGCCACCGGAACCGTCATCACCAAACAGTTTGCCGGTCCGGAGTACAAGGACAATTACATTTTCCGCACTTCCGCCAACGACGTGATCCAGTCGTCGATGATTGTCGAAGAAGCGGTCGCCAAACGCAAATTCAGCAAGGTGGCGATCCTGGCCGACTCCACCAACTACGGCCAGTTGGGCCGCGAAGACCTGGAGAAAACACTGGACAAGAAAGGCATGAAAGCGGTTGTCGTCGAAAAGTACAACATCAAGGATGTGGACATGACGGCGCAACTGCTGAAAGCCAAGCAAGCCGGCGCGCAAGCGGTGCTGACCTACGGCATCGGCCCTGAACTGGCGCAGATCGCCAACGGCATGGAAAAGCTGAGCTGGAAAGTGCCGATGATCGGCAGCTGGCCGCTGTCGATGGGCAATTTCCTGGACAACGCCGGCAAGAACGGCGACGGCACGCTGATGCCGCAAACCTTCATCCAGGAAGCGACCACGCCCAAGCGCAAGGCTTTCATCGAAGCCTACCAGAAGGCATATAAAGTCGATCGCATGCCCTCGGCCGTGTCCGCCGCGCAAGGCTACGATTCGATCTTCCTGCTGGCCGCCGCGATCAACCAGGCCGGCTCCACCGAAGGCCCGAAAATCCGGGCCGCGCTGGAGAACCTGAACGAGAAGGTCGAAGGCGTCGTGACCACTTACAACAAGCCTTTCACCCACGACGATCATGAAGCGATCAAGCCGGGCATCGCCGTCATGGGCGAAGTGAAAAATGGCCGTGTCGTGCTAGCGAAGTAAAACGCCCGGCGCTTAGAGCCCCGGCACTTAGAGCCTCTAAATAAAAGCCGCTGGCGTTGTTGCTTCTCCTTGCCGTACGTTCGGACTGTCTGCGTCCGCACGCTTGGCCAGTGACATTTATTTAGAGGCTCTAAGCGCCATTCGCCTGGCCGGTCTTCGTTCGAAGACCGGCTCCTCCTCCTGTATCGCGGCGACAGCCGCCTCCTGGGTGAAACAATGGACATTCTGCTGCAACTCGTTTTCAGCGGCATCGCGCTAGGCATGATCTACGCGGTGATCGCTTTCGGTTATCAACTTACCTTTGCCACTTCCGGCACCCTGAACTTCGGTCAGGGCGAAGCGCTGATGCTGGGCGCACTGGTCGGCCTCAGCCTGGTCGGCAATATTCACGGCGGCCCCTTCATGAACTACTGGCTGATGATTCCGCTGGTGATCGCATTCGGCGCGCTGCAAGGCGTGTTCGTCGAATGGATAGGCGTACGTCCGGCAATCAAGATCAAGTCCGAATTCGGCTGGATCATGTCGACCATCGCGCTTGCCATCATCTTCAAGAACGTCGCTGAGAATATCTGGGGCAAGGACGATCTGACCTTCCCCACACCGCTGGCGGCGACGCCATTCCAGGTGCTCGGCGCCAACGTGCAGCCGATGCAGGTGCTGGTGGTGCTGGGTGCGCTGGCGATGATGTTCGCGGTTGAAATGTTCAATCGCAAATCGATCTACGGCAAGGCCGTGGTGGCCACGTCGAACGACCGCGATGCGGCCGGCCTGATGGGGATCAACACACGCATGGTGATCACCTTTTCGTACGCCTTGTCGTCGGCTACCGCCGCCTTCGCCGGCGTGCTGGTGGCGCCACTGACGCTGACCGGCGCAACAATGGGCGCCGCGCTGGGCTTGAAAGCCTTCGCAGTCGCCATCATCGGCGGCCTGACATCCGGGATGGGCGCAATCGTCGGCGGCCTGATCCTGGGCATCGCCGAAACCGTGACCGGCTTCTACATTTCCACGGGCTACAAGGAAGTGCCGGGATTGCTGCTGTTGCTGCTGGTTCTCGCTATCAAGCCCGCCGGCCTGTTCGGTAAAACCGCGATCAAGAAAGTCTGATCATGAACAAGAAAACCCTCGCTCTCGCCGTATTCGGCATTGCCGCACTGGCCCTTCTTCCGGTCGCGGTGCACAACCCTTACTACCTCCACATGGCCGAGACCATCCTGATCTACGCGATCCTGCTGTTCGGGCTGGATATCGTGGTCGGCTACACCGGCCAGGTTTCGCTGGGCCACGCCGGTTTGTTCGGCATCGGTTCCTACACCACCGGCGTGCTGGTCTTCAAGCTGGGCTTGCCGTTCCTGGTCGCGGTGCCCGCCAGCATCGCGGTGACCGCGGTGTTCGGCGCAGTGCTGGCCTTGCCTGCCTTGCGCGTCACCGGCCCCTATCTTGCGATGGTGACGCTGGCCTTCGGCACCATCATCCAGATCCTGATCAACGAGATGACTTTCCTCACCGAGGGGCCGCTCGGCATCAAGATCGCCAAGCCCGTATTCTTCGGCTACAAGATGGGCGAGGTCGCCTTCTTTTACCTGGTCGCGGTGTTGCTGGTGCTGTCGTTGATCGTGGTGCATCGCATACTCAAATCGCATCTGGGGCGCGCCTTCCAGGCCCTGCGCGACAGTCCGATCGCCTGCGATTGCATGGGCGTGTCGGTCTACCGCTACAAGGTCTATGCCTTCGTGATCAGTGCCGCGCTGGCCGGACTGGCGGGCAGCTTGTATGCGTATTCGGAAGAATATATTTCGCCGAACACCTACAACTTCGAACTGACGATCCTGTTCCTGCTGGCCGTCATCATGGGCGGACGTAAAACCCGCAGTGGCGCCTTGGTCGGCGCCCTGGTGGTGGTGCTGCTGCCGAGCCTGCTGGCCGACATCGAGCTGTTCCGCAAGATCGCCACTGCGGCAGCAGTCATCGGCGTCGTCGCGAGTGCTTTTCTCTTGCAACAGAAGCGCAAGACGCTGCGCGACGTCGCGGTGCCGCTGGCGGCGACGATCGGGATGGCATTGTTTGCTTATCGGCTGGAAAACATCACCGACTGGCGTTTGACGATTTTCGGCTTGATGACCTTGTTCGTGGTGTATTACCTGCAGGACGGCATTGTCGGCTTCGTGCGCGGCATCGGTGGCAGGATATTTTCGAACGCATCGTCGGCGGGGGAATTGGTGGTGCAGGGCGACGAGGCGCATGCATGGGCGACGCCGGAGAGTGTCGTCACCATCGGCCGTTCACTGCTCAGCGCCAGAGAGTTGCTGATGCAGTTCGGCGGACTTAAAGCCCTGAACCAGGTCGACCTTGACATCATGAAAGGTTCGGTACATGGCTTGATCGGACCCAATGGTTCGGGCAAGAGCACGATGATGAACGTGCTCACCGGTATCTATAAACCGACCGCCGGCAGCGTTAAATTCAATGACGGCGTCATCTCCGGATTGCCGCCTTCGGAGATAGCACTGGGCGGGGTGGCGCGCACTTTCCAGAACGTGCAATTGTTCGGCGAAATGACCGCCACCGAAAACGTGCTGGTCGGCCTGCATCATACTTTCAAGAGCAGTATCCTGGACGTGATGCTGCATACCGCACGCTACCGCAAGGAAGAACAGGAGGCCAGGCTGCGTGCGGCCAGCATTCTGCAATTCGCCGACTTGGGCAAGCTGGCCACCGAGGAGGCGCGCAACCTGCCCTACGGTAAACAGCGCGTGCTGGAGATCGGCCGTGCGCTCGGCCTGAATCCGGAATTGCTGCTGCTGGACGAACCGGCTGCCGGCCTGACGGCACCCGACATCAAGGAACTGGTCGCGATCATCCGCAAGATCCGCCAGCACGGCATCACGATCATCTTGATCGAGCATCACATGGATGTCGTGATGTCGATTTGCGATACCGTAACGGTGCTCGATTTCGGGCAAAAAATCGCCGAAGGCAAACCGGCCGCAGTACAGGCCGATCCGAAGGTGGTCGAGGCGTATCTGGGCGGCAGCGCCGGCGAAGACGCAGCTACGGCACATGATGGCACCACCCCAAGCTTAGCGAGGAACTGACATGCTCAATATTTCCAATTTACACGCCGCTTACGGCAAGGTTGAAGTCTTGCACGGCATTTCACTGGAAGTCCCGCGCGGCAAGGTGGTGACCTTGATCGGTTCGAACGGCGCCGGCAAGACCACCACCATGCGCGCGATCTCGGGCATGCTGAAACCGAAGGCCGGCACTGTCACGCTGGCCGGTGAAGACGTGACGGGCATGGAATCGCACAAGATCGCGCGTGCCGGCTTGGCGCATTCGCCCGAAGGGCGGCGCGTCTTTGCCACCATGAGCGTGACCGACAATCTGCTGCTTGGCGCATTCCCGCGCTTCACCCGCTCGCGTCCGCGCGGCGATATCAAGAGCGACCTGGAAAAAGCGCTGGAGCTGTTCCCGCGCTTGAAGGAGCGCCAGCATCAATTGGCCGGCACGCTATCAGGCGGCGAACAGCAAATGCTGGCGATGGCGCGCGCGGTGATGTTGAACCCGGAAGTCGTGCTGCTTGACGAGCCGTCGATGGGGCTCGCGCCTATCCTGGTGGATGAAGTGTTTCGCATCATCCTGCGCTTGAAGGAGCAGGGCATCACGATGTTGCTGGTCGAGCAGTTCGCGGCAGCCGCGTTGAACGTGGCCGATTATGCCTATGTGCTGGAAAACGGGCGGATCTCGGTGCATGGCGCGGCTGACAAACTCAAGAACGACCCGGCGGTAAAGGCGGCGTATCTGGGCGGCGGGCAGCAGCATTGATTCGGGCCTGAAGCCGGATGTTTGCCGGCTGCGGGCCGCCCGGTAGTGGCATGGCCGCCTGTTTGGTAAGATGCGCGTATATATTGCCGACATCGATCCCATCCAAACATCGCGGCCGTCCATCGCCTTGAATCTTATGGCTCCACCAAACAGCGAAGCACGCACGCTTGCCGAGCATTGGCCTGAAATCCAGGCACTCTTCGCACGTGCTCAGGCCTCATCGCTCCACTGCTCCCTTGCTTCGGTCAGCGCGGATGGCGTGCCGAACGTCGCACCGATAGGCACGGTCTTCCTGCGCGACAATAGCTCGGGCTTCTATTTCGATCAATACACCAATGCTCTCGCAGAGAACATTCAAGCCAACGGACGTGTGTGCGTCATGGCGGTCAACTCAAGCAAGTTTTACTGGCTGCGTTCGCTCCTGTCTGGACGCTTTGTCTCCCCGCCCGGGGTCAGACTTTATGGCACGGCAGGTCCTTTGCGCGAAGCCACCTCCGAGGAGCTTGCACTGGTGCGGGCGCGCGTGAGTTCGACGCGGTGGCTCAAGGGGAACCGCCTTCTTTGGTCGAACTTCACGCACGTGCGCGACCTGGGGTTTTCGTCGTTTCGGCCGGTGGTTTATCCGGTGATGATGGAGCACTTGTGGCGGCGGGGAATTGCTTCGGTCAAGCCGGATGTTCTGGAAAAGCCGGGACGAAAGTAATCTTCCAAGGACCTCGCAAAAACACACCACTATGTCTCCAGGAGAAAGCATGCCGCATGTAACCGCATTTTTCATGGCTTTGCTGCTGGCGGCGCTTGCCGGTCCAGCCGCCGGCGCACCCGACGAGGACAAGCTGGGCAAGGCCCGCGGCTATCCCGTGGGAACCGCCAAAAACTGGTTTTTTGAAGAAGCCGTCCAGGTCGGTTCATTCACCGCGCAGGGAGAAATCCCCGGCATCTTCAACGGCAAGGCCAATACCCTCGCTCCCAGCGATACGCCGATGGCCTTGCGCCGCAGCGAGCGCGAACCGCCGATCCGGTGGAGCGTCGATCATTTAAAAAACCTGAGTATCGACGACTATCTGGCGCGCCAGCGCGTGATGGGGCTGATGATCGTCAAGGATGGCGTAATCCAGGTCGAGCGCTATCAGTACGATCGCAAGCCCACCCACCGCTTCCTGTCTTACTCGATGGCGAAGTCGATCACCTCGCTGGCGGTCGGCATTGCGCTGCAGGAAGGGAAGATCGCGTCGCTGGACGATCGAGCCGACCGCTACGCCAAAAAATTGGAGGGCACTCTGTATGGTGAAACCACTATCCGCAACTTGTTGCGGATGGCTTCCGGCGCACGGTTTGTCGAGGTGTACGACGGCAAGGACGATCTCGCCCGTTTCAGCGCCGCGGCCACCCGGGACGGCCTGGAGACGGCGGCGCATGTCATTACGGAACGCGAGGCGCCGCAAGGAACGCGATTTTCATACGGCACCGCGCAAACCGACATATTGGGCGCCGTGCTGCGCGGTGCGACCGGGACCAGCATCAGCGAATATCTCACTTCGCGCCTATGGCAAGCCATCGGTGCGGAAACCTCCGCTCTCTGGCGTGCCGATAAAACGGGACTGGAGCGAGCCGGCGGAAACTTCAATGCCACCCTCAGGGACTATGCGCGCCTCGGCGTGGTCCTGGCCAACGATGGGGTTCGTCCGGACGACCCGCAACACAAGCAAATCATTCCACGGGATTACTTGATGGATGGCACCGATTGGCATCGCGTTCCGGAGGCGTTCCGTCCCGGCAAGGCAGGTCCGTATTATGGCTACGGCTATCAGTTCTGGCTGTTCCCGGGCGAACACAGGAGATTCGCGCTCCTTGGTATTTTCGGACAAATGATTTTCGTCGATCCGGAACTCAAACTGGTCATGGTGCAAACGGCGGTGAATGCGAGCCCCAAGGCTGGAATGACATCGCTGGCCAAGGAGGCGGATGCATTGTGGCGAGGCGTGGTTCGTCAGTATGGCGCCTGGTAGGGGGCAGGCGCTGCAGCGAGTCAGACTTCCTTCATCTGCAAGGCTCGTTCATACAATGCATTCTTCTTTTGCCCGGTGATTTGCGCAGCCAGTGCGGCCGCTTGCTTGACAGGGCATTCGGCCAGCAAAATCTTCAAGATGCGATCCGCTTCCGCAGCATTCTTATCGATTCCTGCTTCAGCCCCTTCCAGCAAAATGACGAATTCTCCCTTTTGCCGATGCGCGTCCGCTTTCAGCCAGGCGACGGCATCTGACAGGCGGCAACGATGAATCTCTTCAAACAGCTTGGTCAACTCCCGCGCAAATACGATTTGCCGTGACGGTTCGAACCCGGCGGCCAGCGCATCGACCGTTTCCGCAATCCGATGCGGCGCCTCATAAAACACCAGCGTCGCGGCAAGACCGCGCAGGCTGGCCAGCATGGCGTCGCGCTGTTTTGCCTTGGCCGGCAAAAAGCCGGCGAAATAGAACTGGTCGCTGAGCAGGCCGCCGGCTGACAGTGCGCTGACTGTGGCAGAGGCGCCAGGCAGAGGGGTCACGCGCAAGCCCGCATCGCGTACCGCATCGACGATGCGCGCGCCGGGATCCGATACGGCCGGCGTGCCGGCATCGGAGACCAGCGCAACGCGCTCGCCTGCCCGTAAGCGCGCAATCAGTTTGTCCGCGGCCTCGCGTTCATTATGCTGATGTGCGGCGATCAGGTTTTTCGACAATCCATAACGCGCCAGCAGATGGCTGGTGTTGCGCGTATCTTCGCAGGCGACAGCGTCGGCGATCGATAGCAGATGCAAGGCGCGCAAGCTGATATCGGCAATATTTCCGATCGGGGTTGCCACCACATATAATGTTGACCCGGGATAGCTCTGGCGCGCCACCTCCTGCATCAGCGGCAAGGCGGCAGAGGAGCCGGGTAAGGATTCAGTCATGGAAGATGGAAACCGGTAATTGGGACGAGTGGATGGAAATGCTGTGCGGATGTGCACGGCCGGGCCGGCAAGCATCATTATATCGACATGAAAGGCAAGGCTGAATGGGATTGCTCGACGTATTGAGCCGCCGCACCGACAAGCAGATCAGCGGCCGGGCCGGCGAGGACGCGGCCCTGGCGCATCTGGAGCAAAACGGCCTGAGCCTGTTGCAGCGCAATTTTCGCTGCAAGGGCGGTGAGATCGATCTCGTGATGCAGGAAGGCTCGACCCTGGTTTTTGTCGAGGTGCGAAAGCGCGCCGACACGAGCTACGGCGGCGCCGCGGCCAGTGTGACGCCGCACAAGCAGCGGCGCTTGATTCTCGCCGCGCAGATTTACCTGCAGCGCTACCGGATGCAGCCGGCCTGCCGCTTCGATGTGGTGGCGATCGACGGCGCGCAAATGCGCTGGTTAAAAAATGTAATCGACGCATGAACGCCGTGATCAGCGGCGCTACCCCAGCCACTACTCTATAATCCACCCACTATGATTAATCAACGCATCCTCGGCCACTTCCACGAAAGCGCCGAACTAAAAATCCAGTCCGCGCCGATCCTGCTCCAGCCGATTGCGGAGGCGGTTGAACTAATGTTCACGGCTTTGTCTAACGGAAACAAGATCTTGGCCTGTGGCAATGGCGGTTCCGCCGCCGATTGCCAGCATTTTGCAGCCGAACTGGTCGGGCGATTCGAGCGCGAACGCTTGCCTCTGCCGGCGCTGGCGCTGACCACCGACACCTCGATCTTGACTGCGATCGGCAACGATTACAGCTATCAGGAAATCTTCAGCAAGCAGGTCCAGGCGTTCGGTCAATCCGGCGATGTGCTGCTTGCCTTGTCGACTTCCGGCAACTCGGCCAACGTGGTGGCGGCGGTCGAAGCGGCGCTGGAGCGCGACATGCGCGTCGTGGCGCTCACCGGCAAGGGCGGCGGTGCGATCGGCAAGCTGCTCTCCGACGCCGACGTGCATATCTGCGTGCCGCACGAGCGCACGGCGCGGATTCAGGAAGTTCACTTATTGACGATTCATTGCTTATGCGACGGCATCGATGTCGCGCTATTCGGAGGAGATGCGAATGATTGATTGGAAACGTGCGGCACGTCCTTTGGCGGCGATCGCTTTGTGCGGCGTCGTGGCGACCAGCCTGCAAGGCTGCTTCGAGATGGCGGTCGGTACAGCGGTCGTCGGTACCCTGGCGGCGACGGACCGGCGCACCTTCGGTGCGCAGACCGAAGACAAGGCGATCTTGATCAAGGGCGAGACGAGCGTATCCAAGCTGGTCGGCGATGCCGGTCACGTCAACGTGACCAGTTTCAATCGCAAGGTGCTGCTGACCGGTGAAGTGAAAGACGAAGCTACCAAGGCCGCGGTCGAGCGCGAAATCGGCAAGATCGAAGGCGTGGCCTCGGTCGTCAATGATCTTCAGATCGGCATGCTTTCCAGTTTTTCCTCACGTTCCAACGACACTCTGATTACCGGCAAGGTCAAGGCGTCTTTCGTCGACTCCAAGGACGTGTATGCGAATTCGATCAAGGTCGTGACCGAGGCCGGCGTGGTGTATCTGATGGGCCGCGTCACGGAACGCGAAGGCAAGATCGCCGGCCAGATCGCCAGCGGCGTGAGCGGCGTGCGCAAGGTCGTGAAGGTATTCGAATATATTACCGATGAAGAATTGAAGCAGTTGACCAGTTAATTCATCGCAGCTCTGATCTTCACAAGGCCAGTTTCCGGGGACGGTGATCGCGTACATGTTTGCTTCCATGCCGGCGCATTTGCTGTGGCCGCCGGTTGCCGTTGCGGCTTTTGATGAGAGGAGCGCCATGAGTCCGAAACAATCGATGACTGCGGCCTTGTTGGTCTTGATGCCGGCCGTGGCATTCGCGCAGAAAGTGGATACGCGTGCAGAGCGTCTGGCAGCGAGTTGCGCCAATTGCCACGGCACCAGCGGCGTGGCGGCGGGCTCGAACATTCCAGGCTTGGCAGGACAATCGAAAGAAGCCATTCTCGACAAATTCCAGGCATTCAAGGCCGGCGCCGCACCGGCCACGGTCATGCACCAGCTGGCGAAGGGATATACCGAAGAGCAGATCGTCTTGATCGCGGAATTTTTTGCGCGGCAAGCGGCGGCGTCCGCGAGGTAAAGAGGGTTATGCAACGCCGCCAATTCTTCCAAGGACTCGGCGCAGGAGCTGTGTTGGCCTCGGTGGCCGGCTGCGCCGGCCCAGTGCGATCCGCCAAAGCCAAGGTGGTCGTGATCGGCGCCGGCTACGGCGGTGCAACGGCGGCCAAGTACATTCGCATGTGGAGTAGCGGCGCGATCGAGGTGACCTTGATCGAACCGAGCCCCAGCTTCATTTCCTGCCCTTTGTCCAACCTCGTGCTCGGCGGTTTCCGGCAAATCGCTGATCTCACCGTTTCCTATGGCAATCTGACGCGCCGGTACGGCGTCAATATCGTGCGCGATTACGCCCAGGCTATTGATGCCGGCAAGCGTAGCGTGGCCTTGGCAGGCGGAGGCACGTTGCCATACGACAGGCTGGTGGTCTCGCCGGGCGTGGATTTTATGTGGGAAGCCTTGCCCGGCATGACGGCGCCACGCGCGCAAGACAAAGTGTTGCATGCCTGGAAGGCAGGCGCGCAAACCGTGGCCTTGCGCAGACAGCTTGAAGCGATGCCGGATGGCGGGACTTTCGCTGTTTCGATTCCGCAGCTCCCGTTTCGTTGCCCGCCAGGGCCTTATGAGCGCGCTTGCCAGGTTGCCCACTACTTCAGCCAAGCCAAGAAGAAATCAAAGGTCCTGATTTTGGACGGCAACGATGACGTGGTGTCGAAAGGCAGTTTGTTCAAGGCGGCATGGTCCGAGCGCTACCGCGACATCATCGAATATCGTCCCGGCTTTGTTGCCGCAGATGTCGACGCCGCATCGAACACGGTGATCTCCGATTTTGGCGACCGGGTGCAGGCGACGGTGTTGAACGTGATTCCGCCGCAGCGTGCCGGCAGCATTGCGGTGCAAGCCGGTTTGGCGAATATGAACAAGCGCTGGTGCGAAGTCGATTTCCTGAGTTTCGAATCGACCCAGGCACGCGATATCCATGTGCTGGGCGACGCGATCCAGGTTGCGCCCTTGATGCCGAAATCGGGCCACATGGCGAACCAGCACGGCAAGATATGTGCGGCAGCGATAGTCGACTTATTAAACGGCAGGGCGCCGGACCGGAATCCCTTGTTGTCCAATACCTGCTACAGCTTCGTGTCCGACCGCGACGTAATTCACATTGCTTCGGTCCATACCTATAGCGAGGAGAAAAGGACCCTGCTGACAGTGCCCGGATCGGGCGGCGTCTCGACGGCGGCCAATGCGCAGGAAGGCCGATACGCGCTGGATTGGGCGAAGAATATTTGGGCTGATATGCTTGAGTGATTAGAGCCATTCAGACGCGCTTGTGTAGCGCAAAACCAAAAAACCTTGCAGTTTCTTTGAATTGATCAATACTACACATGTCTATATGCGCACTTGCGCATATGTGCAAAGGAAAAAATGGACGAACTCAACCAGGTATTCGAAGAGGTTTCAGGGTATTTCAGCCTGTTGTCGGAACCGACGCGGCTGAAAATCCTGCACGTGCTGTGCGACAGCGAAAAGTCCGTCAGCGAGGTGGTGGAGCGGCTGGAATCGACCCAGGCCAACGTATCGCGCCATTTGAACACGATGTACCGTGCCGGCGTATTGAGCCGTCGCAAGGAGGGCAACATGGTCTATTACGCGATCCAGGATCAGACTTGCGTAGCGCTGTGCAAATCGGTGTGCAATCAGATCGCCGGCCGCATGGAAGAGGAAGCGATTTCCAAGCGCACGGTACGCAGCTTCATGCCTCTGCAATGAACGGGGGGCGCATGGATCAGTTGACGCCGCCGGGGCGCTTGATCAAGGCGCCGGAAAATTTCCTGCGGGACGATCTGATCCGGGACATCAGCAAGCAGGGGCTCGATGCAAACCGGCGCAATTTCCTGCGCGGCAGTTTCCTCGCTGCCGCCGGCCTGACGGGCGGTGTGCTGGCGCAGGCCGATATCGAAGGCGACCCGGCGATCCTGAATCCGCTGCCGCACGCCACGACACTGGGCCTGCCCGTTGCCAGCAATCCCTATGGCCAGCCCTCGAAGTACGAGAGCAATCTGCAGCGGCGCGAGAGTCCAGGCTTGACGCGGGTCGGTGCGGCGTCGGTCGCGTTTACGCCGCTGCAGGGCATGTTCGGCATCATCACTGCCAACGGTTTGCATTTCGAACGCCACCATCAAGGGTGGGCCGATATCGACCCGGCGCAACACCGGCTGATGATCAACGGCCTGGTCAAGCGGGCCAAGGTCTACACGATGGATGACTTGATGCGACTGCCTTCGGTATCGCGCATGCATTTCATCGAATGCGGGGCCAATACCGGCATGGAGTGGGGCAACGTCGCGGTGCCGACCGTGCAATACACACACGGTATGTTGTCCTGCTGCGAATTCACCGGAGTGCCTCTGTCGCTGCTGCTGGACGATTGCGGTTTCGATCGCCGGCGCGGCAGATTCATCCTGGCCGAAGGCGGAGACGGTTCCGGCATGACGCGCACCATCTCGATGGAACGTGCGTTGGACGATGTTCTGGTCGCCTATGGGATGAACGGCGAAATGCTGCGGCCTGAAAACGGTTATCCATTGCGCTTGGTGGTGCCGGGCGTGCAAGGCGTGTCCTGGATCAAATGGCTGCGCCGTATCGAGGTCGGCGACATGCCGTACGCAACCAAGGATGAGACGCTGCATTACGTCGACCTGATGCCGGATGGGCGGCACCGGCAATATACTTCGATTCAGGAATGCAAATCGGTAATC
This sequence comes from uncultured Burkholderiales bacterium, assembly GCA_966211965.1. Lineage (GTDB taxonomy): Bacteria > Pseudomonadota > Gammaproteobacteria > Burkholderiales > Burkholderiaceae_D > CBIHON01. The sequence goes on from CBIHON010000002.1 coordinate 262,895, forward strand.
ACTTCGCCCTCGGGCGGGCAAAGACTGGTCGGCAAGGGTTTCTTCAATATCACCGGCCTGGCCTGGTCCGGGCGCGGCAAGATCCGGCGGGTCGATGTTTCGACCGATGGCGGGCGCAACTGGCGCACGGCGCGGCTGGAAACGCCGCTGCTGAGCAAATGCCTGAGCCGCTTCAACCTGGATTGGCGCTGGGATGGCGCACCGGCCGTTTTGCAATCGCGCGCAATCGACGAGACCGGTTACGTGCAGCCGAAAATCAATCAATTGCGAGCGGTGCGCGGCAGCAAATCGATTTATCACAATAATGCGATCCAATCCTGGCGCATCGAGGCCGATGGCGAGGTCAGCAATGTCCAGGTTTATTGAATTGCGCGGCGCATTGCTTGCGCTCATGGCGCTCGTTTCTGCCGCAGCGGCGGCGCAGGACAAGTATGCGGGCATAGGCCGCAATGCGACGGCGCGGGAAATCGCAGCCTGGGACATCGATGTGCGCCCCGATTTCAAAGGCTTGCCGAAAGGCGCGGGGACGGTGGCCAAAGGGATGGAGGTGTGGGACGGCAAGTGCGCGGCTTGCCACGGCAGCTTCGGTGAGTCGAACGAGATTTTCACGCCCATGATCGGCGGCACCACGAGCGACGACGTCAAGCGCGGCCGTGTTGCGGCGTTGACGAGCAATGCGCAGCCGCAGCGCACCACCATGATGAAGCTGTCGCAGATCTCGACCTTGTGGGACTACATCAACCGTGCGATGCCCTGGAGCGCGCCGCGATCCCTGAGCGTGGAAGAGGTGTACGCGGTCAGCGCCTATATCCTGCATATGGCGGACCTGGTGCCCGGTGATTTCACGCTGTCCGACCGCAATATCGCCCAAGTGCAGCAGCGCCTGCCGAATCGAAACGGCATGAGCGCCGAGCATGGTTTGTGGCAGGTGCGGGGAAAGCCGGACGTGCGCAATGCGGCGTGCATGAAAAAGTGTGCGGTGCTGGACGCGCCGGCCTCGGTTTTGCCGGATTACGCCCGCAATGCGCACGGCAACCTGGCCGAGCAGAACCGCGGCATCGGCCCCACGCGCGGCGTGGATACCGCAAAGGCGGCGAAATAATTGTGTATCATCGCTTTTTACGCGGCCGTTGCGCCGGTCACCAAGGAGTCAGCAAGATGAATCAACAACGTCGCGATGCGCTGCGCATTTCCACCGTACTCGGCCTCGCGGTTACGGCCGGGCTGTTGACGCCTTTCGAGGCCTATGCCGAAGATTGGAACAAGGCCGCCTTCGATACCAAGAATCTGAACGATGCGGCCAGGGCCTTGGGCGGTGCAGCGCCGGTCTTGTCCAGGGATGTGCTGATCAATGCACCCGACATCGCGGAAAACGGCGCCGTGGTGCCCGTCAGCGTATCGACCACTTTGCCCAATGTGCAGCAGATCGCGATCCTGGTCGAAAAGAACCCGAATATCCTGTCCGGCAATTTCACCATCCCGGTCGGCACCGAGCCATCGGTCTCGACACGCGTCAAGATGGCGCAAACTTCCAATGTGCATGCCCTGGTCAAGGCAGACGGCAAATGGCTGCTGGCGACCAAGGAAATCAAGGTGACGCTGGGCGGTTGCGGCGGTTAGCCGTTCGCTCTGCTCGTACCGATAACCGCATCTATAATCAGAAGGAGCAGAATAATTTTCGCAAAAGGCCGCGAAAAAACTCTGTTCCGCCTTTCTAGCAAACCAGAGGTTACAACATGGCAGATCCGATGCGCGTGCGCGCGATAGAACAGGCTGGCGTCACCGAAGTCAAGATCCTGATGAAGCACGATATGGAAACCGGCCAGCGCAAGGACGCGGCGGGCAAGGTGATTCCCGCGCATTTCATCCAGGGCGTGTCGGTCAAGCACAAGGGCAAGGAAGTGCTGGCGGCGCAGTTCGGCACGTCGATTTCGAAAGATCCCTTCCTGGCGTTCAAATTCAAGGGCGGCGCGAAAGGCGACAAGGTCAGCGTCACCTGGACCGACAACAAGGGCGAGAGCCGCAGCGATGAAGCGACAATTGCTTAGATGTCCAGGCGCGGGGAGAGCGTAGCCATGCGTCGTATCCTGTTGAAATCCCTACTTGCCTTTGTCGTCCTGCTCAACGCCGGGTTCGGGACGCATGCTTATGCCGCCGATCAAATCAAGGTCGTTTACCACTTGGCCGACGGCATCGACCAGGCGTCGCGCGCCTTGGCCAATATCCGTAATCACTTGAAGGCTGATCCGGGCACCAAAATTGTCGTGGTCGCATTGGGTGACGGCATCCAGTTTTTGCTGGACGGCGGCACGGATCGCAAGGGCAAGCCCTTCGACGCGGCGGTCGGCGCGTTGGCTTCGCAGGGCGTGGAATTCCGCGTCTGCGGCAATACGCTTGCCGCGCATAATCTACCGCCTTCCAGCGTTTTGCTGGAAGCGAAGGTCGTGCCGTCCGGCGTGGCTGAGATAGCGCGCTTGCAGGCGAAAGAAGGTTTCGTTTACTTGCGACCTTAATACATTCTTGAAAGGCGGGTCAGAGTTTTTTTTCGCGGCTTTTTGCGAAAATTACTCTGACCCCCTCTGAATAGAAAAGGCGGGTCAGAGTTTTTTTCGCGGCTTTTTGCGAAAATACTGTGCCCCCAAATAGAAAAGGCGGGTCAGCGTTTTTTGCGTATCCCTTTGCGAAAATTGCCCAGTGCATTCTGACCAGCCAGTCTGACAGATTGCTTTTCCGGAGGCTGCACATGCCATACAAATCGATTTTGCAAGTCATGTTCGGTGCCGCGTTTTTCATCGCCTGCGCCATGCCGGCAGCGGCGCAAACCGCCGCCGATGAAATCGCCAAATACCGTCAGTTGCTGGCCGACGACAACCCTGCCGAGCTGGCCGAAATCAAAGGCGAGGAGTTATGGAAAACCCCGCGCGGCCCGAAAAAAGTTTCGCTCGAAACCTGTGACCTTGGCCTCGGCCCCGGCGTGGTCAAGGGCGCCTATGTGCAGATGCCGCGCTATTTCGCCGATACCGGCAAGGTGCAGGAAATCGAATCACGCCTCGTCACCTGCATGACCACCTTGCAAGGCATGTCGGATGCCGACGCCAAGAAAAACCCTTTCGGCGCCAACTCCGATATGCAAGCGCTGGTGGCTTACATCGCTGCGCAATCGAAGGGAATGAAAATTGCGCCGGCATTTGCCCATCCCAAGGAAAAAGAAGCCTATGCGATCGGCAAAAAAATCTTTTTCTATCGTGCCGGAACGCATGATTTCTCCTGCGCCACCTGCCATTCGGCGCCTGAGCAACGCATCCGCCTGCAAAGCCTGCCCAACCTGGTCAACCAGAAGGACGCACAGAATGCCTACGGCACCTGGCCAGCGTATCGCGTCTCGCAAGGCGAAGTGCGCACCATGCAGCATCGTTTGTGGGATTGCTTCCGCCAGCAGCGCTTCCCCGAGGCGATGTACACCTCGGACGCGATTACCGCGCTGACCATGTACCTTGCCAGGAACGCCGAAGGCGGCAGCTTCAACGCCCCAGCACTTAAACGCTAAGGAAAACGCGATGAACCGGAAAATCGTAATCGGTATGGCCATCTTGAGCACAGCGGGATTGATCGGCTGCGCCACGACTTTAAGCGAAGGCGATGCGGCCAGGCGCGCTGTGGAAGTGATGCGCGCTTCATTTGCCGCCAAGGGCATCGCCGCCATGGATCGTCTCGATCAGGACGAGGTGCAGGCCTTATGTACCGAGTATGCGGACAAGCCGCTGCCGAAAGACGTGGCGGAAAAAATCCAGAAATCGCAACTGGCCAGCGTGCAGAAGCCGGCCTCGGGAAAACTGCTGGGCGACTGGAAAGCGGGAGAAAAAATTGCACAGGAAGGGCGCGGCTTTCAGTTTTCCGACACCGCTGACGGCCCAAAGGGCGCCAACTGTTATGCGTGCCATCAACTGACGCCGCAAGAGATCTCATACGGCAACATCGGCCCCTCGTTATACAACTACGGCAAGCTGCGCGGCTATGGCGCCGAAATTGTCGAGTATACCTATAACAAGGTGTACAACTCCAATGCCTATCAGGCTTGTTCCAATATGCCGCGCTTCGGCCACAAGAAACTTCTGGCCCCGGAGCAGATTGCCGATGTGCTGGCCTTGTTGCTGGACCCGGAATCGCCAGTCAATAAGTAAGCTTTAGAGGCCGCCTAGAGCCTGTTTGAATTCATGACAGGCTCCAGGCGGCTCGGAGTTTTTTCACGCCTCATAACTTTGCGAGGACTTATGAATCGCCGCGAGTTCCTGCAAATGCTGGCTGTCGCCGCTGCCGGCGGAATGGCATTGACGGAGCAGGCCGAGGCCGCCGAAAGCTGGTATGACCTGCCGCGTTTCGGCAATGTACACCTGCTGCACTTCACCGATTGCCATGCGCAACTCAAGCCGATTTATTTTCGTGAGCCTGACGTCAATCTCGGCGTGGAGGGGCAATTCGGCAAGGTGCCGCACCTGGTCGGCGCGGCATTGCTGAAACGATTCGGCATCGCGCCGCACACGCCCGAAGCGTATGCCTTCAGCCATCTCGATTTCGTGCAAGCCGCCAATACCTACGGCAAGGTCGGCGGTTTCGCGCATTTGGCGACGCTGGTAAAACGCCTCAAGGCGACGCGGCCCGATGCCTTGCTGCTCGACGGCGGCGATACTTGGCAAGGCTCTGCCACTGCCCTGTGGACCATGGGCCAAGACATGGTTGAGGCGGCCAAATTGCTCGGGGTCGATATCATGACCGGCCATTGGGAATTTACGCTCGGCATGGAGCGCGTCAGGCAAATCGTCGACGGCGATTTCAAAGGCCGTATCCAGTTCCTGGCGCAAAACATCAAGACTGCCGATTTCGGCGATCCGGTTTTCGAATCCTTCACGATACGCAACATGAATGGCGTGCCGGTCGCGATCATCGGCCAGGCTTTTCCTTACACGCCGATCGCCAATCCGCGTTATCTGGTGGCAGACTGGACCTTCGGCATCCAGGAAAAAGAAATGCAGGCGACGGTCGATGCGGCGCGTGCCAAGGGGGCGCAGGCGGTCGTGCTGTTATCGCACAACGGCATGGATGTCGACCTGAAAATGGCGGCGCGCGTGACCGGCATCGATGCGATCCTGGGCGGTCATACGCACGACGGCGTGCCGGCGCCGGTGATCGTGTCGAATGCGGCAGGCAAGACGCTGGTGACCAATGCCGGATCAAATGGCAAATTTCTCGGCGTGCTCGACTTCGACGTAAAGCAGGGCAAGGTCGACAGCTTCCGCTACAAGCTGCTTCCCGTCTTTTCGAAACTGTTGCGGGCCGACACCGACATGGAGGCATTGATTGCGAAACTGCGCGCGCCGTATGAAGAAAAACTGGGCCAAGTGCTGGCACGCAGCGAAGGCTTGCTGTATCGGCGCGGCAATTTCAACGGCAGCATCGATCAATTGATCCTGGATGGCTTGATGGCTGAGAAAGATGCGGAAATCGCCTTCTCGCCCGGCTTTCGCTGGGGCACCTCGCTATTGCCTGGGCAGGCCATCACGCTGGAGCATCTGATGGACCAGACCGCCATCACCTATCCGTACACCGGCGCGACGATGATGAGCGGCGCTGCAATTAAAACCGTGCTGGAAGATGTGGCCGACAACTTGTTCAATCCGGATCCGTACTATCAGCAAGGCGGTGACATGGTGCGCGTCGGCGGGCTACAGTATGCGATCGATCCGGCAGCGCGCATCGGCAACCGGATTTCCGATATGCGTCTGGCAGGCAGACCGATCGACGCCGGCAAGCAATACAAAGTTGCGGGCTGGGCGCCTGTCGCGGAAGGGGCGGGCGGCGAGCCGATCTGGGATGTGATGGCACGTTATCTGAAAGCGCAAAAAGTGATCGCTGCGCGCAATCTGAATCTGCCGCGTATCAAGGGCGTTGGCGGCAATCCGGGTTACGCGAAATGACGCCGCGCCGCCTGCTTTTGACGGTTATGGCTGGCTCGCTGCTGGCAGGTTTCACACCGTTTGCATGGCCGGCGGAAACGCCGCTGCCGACGGCGCGGTATTTGGCCGAGGACGCGCATGCGGCACAGCGGCAAGGCATGCCGCTGATCCTCTTGGTGAGCTTGAGCGGCTGTCCGTTTTGTGAAGAAGTAAGAAAATTGCACCTGGCGCCGTTGGCGCAGAGCGGGGTCATCGTCAGGCAAATCCATCTCGATCGGGATACCGATCTGATCGACTTCGAGGGAGGACGCACGACGCAGCGCCGCTTTGCCAAGAACCTGGCCTTGCGGGTCGCGCCGACGGTTTTCTTTTTCGATACCAAAGGCAGGCAGATTGCCGAGCCGATTGTCGGTGCGATTCATCAAGATTTTTACCAGGAGTATCTGGACGATGCGATTGCCGCGGCAAAAAATAAACTGAACACCGGCGAAAAATAAATCGAGAATATCCCTGGTTCAACTCACGGATATCCTCGATTTATTTTCGTAGGTAAATAGTTTTGATATCCGGATCGTCCGCATGAGAGGCCGATGTCTGCATCAATTTCACACCGTTGCGAAAACTTCGCCGGGTTTGAGTTTTTCGGCTGCGACGTTTTCTATTTCATGCGAATATTGATGCCCTCGCCCAGCTTTTTTTCTCATCGCTTTGAACCTCCATTCGTTTGAAAGTGCATCATGCTCAAAGGCCTGAGCCGCCTCTGGTGGAATGGGCTCAAGCGAATCAGCAAGGCGCAGCAGAGCCAGCAAAAAAAACTGATCAAGAGCCTGCTTGCCAAGCCTTTGCCAACGAAGCGTGCCGCCAAGAAATCCACCGGTAAATCCACGGGAGCGGCGCAGGGCGCCAAGGCGGCAACCTCCGCCAAGCCGGTGTCGGGCTATCGATCGCCGTCCCTCCCGGGCAAGTGGCTGGCTTCCTACCATTCCTCCTTGGGCCCGAATGGCGAACTGCCGGCGCGCAGGATGAATTACTGGCTGTACCTGCCGTCCAGCGCCGGCAGCGCTCCCATGCCGCTGGTAGTGATGCTGCATGGCTGCGAACAGAGCGCGACCCAGTTTTCGCAAGGCACGCGCATGAATCAGCTCGCCGAAAAAAAAGGGTTCGCCGTACTGTATCCGCAGCAGTCCCTGAGAGAGCATCCGAATCGTTGCTGGCACTGGTACGACAAGGCGACGCAGGACGGCGGCGGCGACGTGCAATTGATCGCCGGCATTATCGAGAAAGTGCGGACGGCATACGCAATCGATCCGAGCCGGATCTATGTCGCCGGCTTGTCCGCAGGCGCCGCGATGGCGCATATCCTGGCCTTGAATTATCCGCACCTGATCGCAGCGGTCGGGCTGCATTCGGCGCCGGTGTTCGGCGCTGTGCATACGCGCATGGGCGCCTATGCAGTGATGCAAAGCGGCTCGCTCACGCAAATAGATAGCGCGATTCATGAGGCGATAAAAAAAATCGGCGTGCCGGCGAAGATGCCGGCGATCCTGTTGCACGGCCAAGCGGACAAAATCGTGCGCACGGTCAATCTGGCGCAATTGGCTGAGCAATTCAAAGTTTTGAACCAGATCTCGGCCAAGGACCAGGCGCGGGTCGCATTCAAAGCCGCCAGTCCGGAGAAGAGCCGCAGTCCGCGGAATGCGTACAAGATTTTCGATTACTACAGCGGCACGAAGCTGTTGCTCAGGGTGTGTGAAATTCTTCATCTGGAACACGCCTGGAGCGGCGGCGACTGCAGCCTGAAGTTCAATTCCTGTGCTGGTCCGGATGCGAGCAGGATGATGTGGGATTTCTTCTCGCGGCATCGCCGGCGTCCGCACACGCGCACCACCGATCCGGCGCGCTGAAGTCTCTATTTCATCGTGTCCATTTCTCCCACGCGCTCTCGGGGAAAGAGGGAATGCGGCTCCATGCTGAATCGTGCCGCATCAACAGATCGGCGCCCTGCCGAATCTCTCGCGCTGCACCGGAACTTCCGACGAACCCGGAACTCTTCTGAGATGAATGACATGGCAGGCCGGACGCTCTGACGAAAATTTTCCTGCGGCTGTATTGGGAAAACTGATCCGACGGATTCCTGGCTCTTCCTTGGGAGGCACAGTCGGCGCGATTGCCGTCTCGCAGCCGGTAGTCCTATAGCGATCGGCCTTGAGAGCCTGAACAGGTTTTCACCCATTTACCAATCACAGGAGATTCACATGGAACGCACAACAGAAAAGCCGGCGAGTACAGTCAAGAGTAATGCTTTCACGCTGCTCAAGGATGACCACAAGAAGGTAAAGAAATTATTCAAGGAATTCCAAAGCGTCAAAAATCGCGAAGACAGCGATGAGCGGAAGAGTGAACTGGTAAAGCAGCTTTGCCGGGAAATCAAGATACATACGCAAATCGAAGAGGAGATTTTTTATCCCGCCGCACGGCAGGCGATTGACGACGAGGATGTGATGGATGAGGCCGCGGTCGAGCATGGCAGCGTGAAGCAGCTTGTCGAACAACTCGAATCGATGCAGCCGCGTGATCCGCATTTCGATGCGATCGTTAAGGTCATGGCCGAATACGTCGAGCATCATGTACGGGAAGAGGAGGACGAGATGTTTCCTCTGCTGAAAAAGGCCAAGCTCGATGCAAGGGGATTGGCGGAGCAAATCAACCGGCGCAGGGAAGAATTGATGGTCGATGAGGATGCCTTGCCTGCGCAAAAAAGACGGAGCCCGGCCTCTGGTGCGGAGCGTGCGCGCGCTACGCCTCGATGAGTCGGAGGAATCCTATACCGTTTGCACAGCCAATGGGAACGGCGATGGAGCAGCGCAGGATGCCGCCGGTATGAGACGGAACGGTTTTTTTATCCGGCCTCGCTCCATCCTCGCCTTTGTTTTCTTGGCTCGGCTTGTGACATTTATTTTCGGAATATCCCATGTTTATGAGATTGGCAGCTTGGCGGGAATACTGCTAACTTGATAACGTTTATAAGAATGTAAAAACGTCAAAATTTTGCTTTGATCCCGTCGCTCGGATTCGAAGTCAAGGAGTGGTGATTATGTCTTGTGGCAGGCCCAATCGGACGGCGCTTTTTGGCGCAGGCGCCGGCGATGCAAAGAATTTTATGGCGGAGTCCTTGTCTCCGGCGCCGGAAGGCGGCACGTCCGAAAGCGTGGTGTTTGAATATGTCGGCGATAGCAGCATATCAGCGATCGGTTCGGTCACCCGCAAACTGTACCGTTTTGCCGCCAGGCATGCGCGAGTAGCGGTCGACCCGCGAGATGCGGCTTCGGTGGCCAGGGTGCCGTATCTCAGGCGCGTTCCCTGATTGAGTTCGCAACAGGCGCCAGCCATCTCCCCCTCTTGCAGCGTAAGTAAATTCGCCTTGAAAAAAGACCGGATGGTCTCTAATATGCCTGCATGGACAAAAGCCGGATCACACGCGATGCTTTCCTCGATACCGCCTTGCAGGAAGCCAGCCTGATTGGGATCGCGCGGCTTACTCTGGCGCCGGTGGCTGCGGCCGCCGGGCGTTCGAAGGGAGGATTGCTGCGGCATTTTCCGAGCAAGGAGAGCTTGCAGGTCGCGGTGCTGGAACGCGCTTTCATGCGCTATCAGCAATACGTGTTCGAGCCTGCCCTGAAGGCGCCGCCGGGATTGGCGCGTTTGCGCCTGATTCTGGAGAACTGGCTGACCTGGACAGAACGTGCGGGTCTGCAAGGCGGATGCCCCATTCTCAGTGCCCAACAGGAATTCGACGACCAGGACAGCGAGGTGCGCGAACATTTGCGTAGCGCCTGGGCGCATTGGTCCCAATACCTGACGCGTCAGGCGCACAAGGCCCATGAGTTGAAACAAGTGCCGCCCGGCTTGGCGCCGGAAGACTTGGTGATGGCAATGATTGGTCTGGTCAATGCCGAACAACTGGAACGCCGCTTGCTCGGCCAGGCTGGCGCGAGCGGCAGGGCGCTCCGCTTATTCGATTGCCTGACGCGCTGAACCTGGAGATGAAGATGAGCCTCAAGCCCTTTAAGAATATATTAAATGAGACCGCCAGGTCTTTTATTATTGCCTTTTATGGTCTGAAATTCGGTCTCGGCGCCCGCTTCACGCCGCACCGCACGGCCGCACTTGCGGCGGCCCTGTTCTGCACGCCGCAGCGACCGAAATCGCACAAATTGGCTGCGCCCAAAGGTTTGGCGCAGCCGCTTATGCGAATGATGCCTTTACCGAGCGGCAGCGTGGTCGTATATCAGTGGGGCGATCCGGAGTCGCAGCCGACGGTGCTCTTGCTGCATGGCTGGAACGGTTGGGCCATGCAATTCGCCGACTTCGTTCCCAGCTTGTTGGCGCGCGGATTTGCGGTGGTGGCGCCGGACCATGCAGCGCACGGCAACAGTCCGGGTAAGCTGGCCTCGCTGCCAGGGTTCATCGCTACCACCGGCGAACTGCTGGCGCATTTGCCAGGCATTACCGGCATCGTCGCCCACTCGCTCGGCGCGGCCGCTGCGGCATGCGTTGCGGCAGATTCCCGGCGGCAAGCGCCTGGTCTCGTGTTGATTGCTCCGCCCAAGGGACCACGGGTGTTCATTGAGCAGTTTGGGCGGCTGTTGGGCATGCCGCCGGCCTTGGCCGACGGCATGCAGCAATGGATAGAACGGCGCTATGGCCACAGTTTCGAATCAGTAGGTGCCAAATCGGTGGCGCCACGGATACTGGCTCCAACCCTGGTTCTGCATGATCCTGCCGATAGCGTGGTGCCGTTCGAGCATGGCGAAACCTATGCGAGCCTGGCGCCTAATGCCCGTTTGGAGGCGCTGGCGGGGTATGGTCACTACAAGATACTGCGCGCCCCTGAGGCCGTCCGGATGGCAGTGGAATTTTTATCCATGCAAGCTTGGGACAGTGTCGATGCCCGGCGCGCCAGGGCTTGAGCGGAGCGGCGTGCCTGCGGCACGCGCAGGCCGGGCGGAATATAATGAGGCATTTCCCTCGAACGCTACGCGCAGCGCCATCATGTCAGCTCCCACTTCACCCGTATCTGCCAAACGCACTTGGCTTAAGGCCGTTGCCGCCGCCGCCGTCCTGGCGTTGGCCGGCGTCGGGTATTTTTCCCTGTCGGCGCACAAGGCAGCGCCTGAGGTGACATTCACCAGTATCACCGGTGAAAAGATCAGTTCGAAAAGCCTGCGAGGCAAGGTGGTGATGGTCAACTTCTGGGCTACCAGTTGCACGACCTGCGTGCACGAGATGCCGCAGATGGTCGAGACGTACAACAAATATAAGAACAAAGGATTGGAGTTCGTGGCGGTGGCGATGAGTTACGATCCGCCGAACTACGTATTGAATTTTGCCGAGACGCGCAAGTTGCCGTTCAAGGTGGCGCTGGACGTTCAGGGCGAACTGGCCAAGGCATTCGGCGACGTGAAATTGACGCCGACTACCGTGGTGATCGATAAGGAAGGCAATCTGATCAAGCGCTACGTCGGCGAACCGGAATTTGCGCAGCTGCATCAGTTGCTCGACGCCGCCCTGGCCGGATAAGGGCCAAGAGCCGCGCTTTGCTGGGATAAGCCCAAGACTGGCCCTTATCCCATATATCGAAAATTACTTACGCGCCTTCAGCCTTCGCCTTCATGCGATCGGCCCGCGCGGCGGAGTCAGGATGGCTCGACATCACGCTGTGACCGCCGCTGCCTTCCATCTTCGCCAGTTTGCGAAACGCGCTTTCCATGGCGTTGACGTTGTACTTGTGCTTTTTCATGAAGGCCATGCCATAGTCGTCGGACGCGGTCTCGTTGGCTTGCGAGAATTGCGCATTGGCGACCTTCTCGAACATATCACCCAAGTCCGAATCGGCGATCACACCCAATGCGCCGTTGGAGTTGGCTGCGACTTTGCGTGCTGCGGATGCCATGTAGGCGGTGCGCATTCTGGCTGCCGAGTGCCCCAGCTTGGTGTGGCCGATTTCGTGGCCGATGACGCCGCGGATTTCGTCGTCGGTCATGAGATCCATCAGGCCGGAATAGACCCGAATGCTGCCGTCAGCAGTTGCAAAAGCGTTGATGTCCGGCGTCAGGTAGACCTTGAAGTTCAACTTCAAGCCGTCTTCCTTGGTGTGTTTTGCCGTCAAGGCGGCTAGGCGCTGCGCGTACTTGTTGCCGGGTGGCGCCACCTTTTCATGCTTGTCCTTGTATGCCACCATTTGGCGCGAAGCTTCGCTGATGTCCTTATCGGTGACGGTGGCGGCCTTGGCCACGTCGGTCACTGCGCCAAAGACGTTGTCAAAACCAGCGTGAGCCATGCCGGCGGACAAAAGGGCGGCAGCGAAACATACAGAACGTAATTTGTAATGCATTATGAATACTCCCATTGTTAAAAAAGCAATGCGAAGTATAACACCAGATGCAAGATATTAACCATTGGTTATTGTTTTTTTATTACTCTCATGGCTTTGCGTGGCACAGCGCACGCTATTTCCTCTTTCCCCCTTCATTGTTGCCGCTGTTCGCCACGCCGTTCGATACCATTCGTCGTGCAATCACGCCAAGCTGACCGCAATTCCTAATTGTTTGTAGGGCGAGATTAATCCTTGTATCCCGGTTGACCACGATGCGGTCCACCCGGCTGAGCGGCGCTATCTGGAACGGCGAGGTTGTATCGAGTTTTTCCGGCGAGGCCAGACCACGGTTTGCTGCGCGGCGTCGCAAAGCGTGCGCTTGACGCACGCTTCCTCGAAATCGCCGGTGCTGATGCCGGCTGCAGACGCCCAGGAAATACAGGTCGGTGCGAATATCCGTCCGATCGCTTTGATGGCGGCAGCCCCCCACCGCGACGATGGAGCGCTTGAACAGGCGTTTGCCGATCCTCGCTACCTCGATCTGCGGCTGACCGGCCAGTTCGACTGCGATCGATGGGCCGTGGGTGACGATCGTCGTCTTCAAGTCGCGCGCAAATGCCGCACGAGTTGCACCGCCGTTTTGAATAGGGCGCGGCCTGGATGGCGGATTTTACGCGACGCCGTATTTTTCCCGGAACGATAGTTTGCGCTCCTCGGTGAAGCTCCACCATGGCCGGGGTTCTTCGCCATTCATAAAGCGTGTGACGGACATGAAAACATCGATGACGCATGGATCATGGCGGGTTGCCGTTTTTTCGCAAAGCGCTTCATACATTTCGAACGGGCATTTGCCCACGAGATCGTGTGGCTCGCGAATACCAAGCAAATGCAAATCTTCAGCTCCGGCCTTGCCGATGTTCGGGAGGTCCGTCAGTGTTCTAACGCGGTTTCGATCGACTTTGTTCGGGTTCATTTCTGCAAGGGAATGCTGGCGCTTCAAATTAAGGTTACATGCCAAAACATGTGGCAGAGCGTTGTTGCTCAGGCTGGCGCGCGCATTTTGCGGCGCTCAAGGACCGCGTCTTCAGGTGCGTCCTGACGTCGCATGAATATGCTATCGTAGCACCCGCTTCTAGTGGACTGTACAGACGATTCGGAAGGGAAAGATGCATGTGTGGCGTGCAGGGAAAGGCGTCAAGCACAGTGATGGCGAGCTATCACGCGCATTTGCAACGCGGCCATGCATGTCAAACGTGCGGCAGGCACTTCCGAACCGCCTGTTGCAGTCTACTGGTGCCCTGTTTCATCAATTAAATATCATGTTCCGGCATGACAGGCCCATGCAGATTCCACATATCGATTCGATTCACGACAACGCATTGTCCTCGCGGCTTGAGGCCGCAATCAACAACAAGACCAAACCGCTCGGCAGTCTGGGCGTGCTGGAATCACTGGCCAGGCAAATCGGCCTGATACAAAAAACCACCGAGCCGCAATTGAACCGTCCGGCCATTCTGGTATTCGCCGGCGACCACGGCATCGTTGCCGAAAACATCTCCGCCTATCCGCAAAGCGTGACTTGGCAGATGGTCGAAAATTTCCTGGCGCATGGCGCGGCGATCAATGTATTTGCGCGGCAAAACGGCTGCGCCCTGCATATCGTCGACGCCGGCGTGAATCATGATTTCGGCCCGCGCGCCGGATTGATCTCCAGGAAAATCGCTCGCGGCACGCGCAATTTCGCGCAAGAGCCGGCAATGAGCGCGGAACAATGTGCGCATGCCATGCGGCAGGGCATGGACCTGGTCGCCGAACTTGAAGGCAATGTCATCGGCTTCGGCGAAATGGGCATCGGCAACACCACGGCCGCGGCCGCGCTGATGCACAAGCTGACCGGCATCGCGGTAGCTGATTGCGTCGGCGCCGGCACCGGTTTGTCAGCGGCCGGCGTCGCGCATAAGCAGCAGGTGATCGAAATGGCGGTGCTGCATCATGCGGCGGCCGGCACGCCGCTGGAGATCCTGGCCGCCTTCGGCGGTTTTGAAATCGCGATGATGGCTGGCGCGATGTTGAAAGCGGCAGAGCGCCGCATGCTGCTGCTGATCGACGGCTTCATCGTCACCAGCGCACTGCTGGCGGCGGCGCGCCTGCAGCCAGCGATCCTTGACTATTGCGTGTTTTCGCATTGCTCGGACGAGAACGGTCACCGGCACATGCTGCGCGCGCTGGACGCGCGGCCCTTGCTGAACCTGGGGCTGCGCCTGGGCGAGGGCACCGGTTGCGCACTGGCTTTGCCGCTGCTGCATGCCGCAGTGAATTTCATGTGCGAGATGGCGACCTTCGAGTCGGCCCAGGTCAGCGGGAAAACCGAATAGTCGGCGATGAGCGATCCGGCGGCTATCCTGTTCAAGCGCGGCGTGCACCAGTTGCGCCTGTTCTTCATCGCGCTGCAATTTTTCACGCGCTTGCCGGTGCCGCGCTGGGTCGGATTTCAGCAACAATGGTTGCGCGAGTCTTCGCGCTACTTCGCGCTGGTCGGGATCGTGGTGGCCGCGGTCTGCAGCGCGGTGTACGCGGTGGCGATCTGGTTCGTTCCGCAAACGGTGGCGGTGCTGCTGTCGACCATCGCCGGCATTTATCTGACCGGCGCTTTCCACGAAGACGGCTTCGCCGATGTTTGCGACGGCTTCGGCGGCGGCACCGCGCCCGAGCGCGTGCTGGAAATCATGAAGGATTCGCGCATCGGCGCCTATGGCGCAATCGGCATCGGCCTGCTGCTGGCTTTGAAATGCCTGACGCTCAGCTACTATCCGGTGCAAACCTATATCGCCGCGCTGTTCGTCGCCCATCCCTTGTCGCGCTTTGCCGCCAGCGCCTTGATCTGGCGCCTCGAATATGCAAAAGCCGAAGGCAAGGCGAAACCGCTGGCGAAGGATATGTCGACGCGCGAATTCCTGGTGGCGGCCGCCAGCGCCTTGCTGCCCATGCTGGTGCTGGCGGTGCTGGACTGGCTGTCGTGGTATGAAATCATGGTCGGCGCCATCTGCGCCGCGCTGGCCGCTGCTTACCTGAGCCGCATGTTTCTGCGGCGCATCGGCGGCTATACCGGCGATTGCCTGGGCGCGGTGCAGCAAGTGGCCGAAGTGGCGTTTTACCTTGGCCTGCTGGCTTGCATGGACAGCGGCCTTCCGGCCTGAACACGGGGCAATGCGGCTTTACCTGATGCGCCATCCGCAGCCCCTGGTTGCGCCGGGGATATGCTACGGCAGCAGTGACCTTGAGGTCGCACCCGAACAGCAGGCGCGTGTGCTGGCCGAACGGTTGCCGGCATTGCCGCCGGGCTTGCGTTTGTACTCGAGTCCGCTGCGGCGCTGCGCCGGACTGGCGGCGGAAATCGCCGCGGCGCTCGGTGTTCCGCTCCACTACGATGCACGCCTGGCCGAGATGCATTTCGGCGCATGGGAGATGCGCGCCTGGGATGCGATTGCCCGTGCCGAGATCGATGCGTGGGCGGCGGCGACGGTGGACTATCGGCCCGGCGGCGGCGAGAGCGTGCTGCAGATGGCGCGGCGGGTGCATGCTTTTCACGAGGAACTGATGTGCTCGCAACAGGACGCGCTGCTGATTTGCCATGCCGGCACGATCAAGATCCTGAGGGCTTGGCTGCCTGGGATTCCGCTGCGCGAAATGGCTTTGCTCGCTGCTCAAAGCCGGCAGACGGTTGCTTATGGCGAGATGGTTGTGCTTGATGTGTTCGAGTAATTGAGCGCTCCATACGCTCTCTCCTCTTTCGTAGCGCAGACTGAGCAAACAGGATTTGATATATACCCACCGCTGTGCACTTGTCGCAGTTGGAAATCGCGTTCAAATATTGACTAGCGCAGACGCGATGAAAAGTCCGGTTTGGTCGCGCGGTCGATCTGCTCGGCCGTATTTAGTATCGTCCTAGTGTCCTGTTCCGTAAATTCGTTGCATAAAAGATGACGAGAATCGCGCTGATACCGCGTCAAAAATGCGCGCAAGGCCTCGGCCTTGCTGTGCTTTTTTCCTTGTCTCTGCCCGATTTCGTCACTTTTACTTTTGCTACGAAGTTACGGATCAGGACACTAGTATCGCCCGACCTGAGCGTCGGACGTGGATCGAAACGAGAGTATTATGCACGAGTCAAAGCGTTAGTTAGAAGGCGTGTGTCTTTCAATTGATGTATTACTGGAGCGCTTGCCGCCAGTTATATACATACGGAAAAGAAGGGGCGCGCAGATTGACGCAGATTGCCGAAGCCGCCCCGTTGTTCAAATAAATTAAATTCAGGTATTCATCATTTCGATGCAGCAGATTACAAATTATATGCTCGCGATAACCCCGGCTTTTCTGGTGTTTGCCGCGCTGCTGCTTGTGGTTCCCCAAACGCTTTCTTTGCTGCGAATCGTTTTGCACATGTTGTTTTTCGTCTTGGCGAGAGATGCCATGACGCCTCATGGTTTTTGGCAGGTGGGGCCAGGTTCTCTGCGGTTCACGGCGCCTGAAATATCCTTGCTTTTCCTCGGGATTGCATCCGTCGCTCTTGCTGCCGGTACTTACTGCCTTGAACGAGCATCGCATGAAGGCGTGAAGAAGTGGGCCGGCAGAAGGGTACATGTTTCCATTGCTCTTGGGCTCCTGGGGGCCTTTCTGATTTCATTCATCGCCTGGATACTGAAGCGCGCGTTTAACGCACCGTCGATGCCGGCAGTCGAAACCGGTTTGCTGCCGACTATTCTTGTGTTTGCGCTCGCTGGAAATCTTTATGAGGAGATGTTGTTTCGCGGCCTTTTACAGGGGCATTTGCAAAAGCATATGACAGCCATAAGGGCCGCGCTTGTCTCTGGGCTGCTGTTCAGCTTATGCCATTCGTTTTTGGCGACGACGGTGACGCAGGTGGGCGTACCGATTCTTGCATTTACGCTGGTTGAGGGCATCATTGCGGGCCTTGTCTGCATTCACGGCGGCGTGCTCGGCGCGACAGTCGCGCATGGGATGGCCATATTCATACTGGCTGCAGGACTCTATTGAGGAATGGCGGCAGGATAGTGTTCCAGAAAAGGTGCCCTGGCTCGCCATACACTGCGCCAAATAAGCCCCCATTCTCACCTCATGGCTGCACCATAAGAAATGCCCTATGATTTCCAGCATCAAAACGGTAATGGGAGGCAACCGATGGAACACTGGCCGATCTTGCAAAGATTCTGGGAAAGAGCGTTGGACCCCGGTTTTAAAGTTGATCCGAACGATGCCGTCGACAGATGGAATGAGGAGGCCAGGCTCCTGCATAACCTGGGCATTGCGATGGAAACGGCTCTCCAGTTCCTGTACTTTAAAAAGCCGGAATTGGACGTGTTCAGGCAGTGGCTGTTGGAGAACATAAAAGACAACAGCAAAAAGACGGAGTGGATTGCGGACGATGTCTTGTCTGCGGATGACCTGGCCTTCTGGGAAGAGAATGGGTACCTGGTTTTGCGAAATGCGGTATCCAGACAACAATGTGCCGATGCGCAGAATGCGATTTGGGAATTCCTGCAAGCGACGCCTGATGATCCATCTTCCTGGTATAAACCGCACGAAGGAAAACGCGGCCTGATGGTGACGCTTTTCGATCATCCTGCGCTTGATATCAATCGGCAATCCGGACGAATCCATAAAGCCTATCGGCAGTTATATGGCACCGACGCGATTTATAGAACGCTGGACAAGGTCAGTTTCAATCCGCCGGAACATGCGCATTTTCATTTCATGGGAAGCCCTTTGCATTGGGATGCGAGTCTTGCTTTGCCCATTCCCTTTCGTTTGCAGGGTTTGCTGTATTTGACCGATTGCGCCGCTCACGAAGGTGCATTTCACTGCGTGCCGGGGTTCCATCATCGAATAGGCGATTGGCTGCGCTCCTTGCCCGAGGGCGCAGATCCCAGGGAGTCGGCGTTGCGGTCGTTGAAGGCGACGCCTGTTCCCGCGAATGCAGGGGATTTCATCATCTGGCACCAGGCGCTTCCGCATTGCGCCACTCCCAATTACGGAAAATCTCCGCGCATGGTCCAGTACCTGACGTATTTGCCCGAGGCGGACGAGGAGCGAAAGGAATGGATTTAGGGTGATTGCGGGAGGGACGCCGAGCCTGTTTCCGCTGGCTCTAGGCATGCATGTTGATGCTGGCCGCATGCGTTGAGTCGATTCCAGACACGGCCGCGCTCTGCAAACCCGTCTTTGCGCAACATTGATCCTCCGTCACAATCAAGGTACACTCGCGCCTTACGCGAATGGTGCCCTCCTGCTTCTCAGCCGGAGGGTGAAACGGGAAGCCGGTGACGCGCGAGATTGCATCTCTCGTCAGTCCGGCGCAGCCCCCGCTGCTGTAGGCCTGACGAATTCGTTCAAACGCCACTGTGCAATGCATGGGAAGGCAAGGACGGAAGAGGATGACGGCGAGCCAGAATACCGGCCAGGCGCGTTGATTGATGGTGCAAAACCCGGGGAGTGGTTTTGTCCGTGCGATTCCGGTAGTTCTTGACTGCTTCCATTTGATTGCGCTTGCCGTGGGCCTTGCTTGTGCCTGCACGCTTCGCCGGCTTCTTGCTGCGGTGGGAAATCGAGTTCCTGTCCGTCCTCGCAAACGGCCATTCTTTTTCGGCGTGTTGCTCCTGTCTTCGATTTGATTTCGGGAAAAAATAATGCGTATTCGTCGTTCTCAATCTTCACTGCTGGCCGCCCTGTTGAGCGCTGCCGGCCTGGTCCATGCAGCCGGCGTCCCGACGCTGCAGGAAGTCGTCGTCACCTCCGATCGCAATGGTTTGATCGGGGTCGCCGATTCCGCCACCGAAGGCACGGTCAGCGCCAAGCAACTGGCCAACCGCCCCTTGCTGCGGCCGGCCGAAGTGATGGAAACGGTGCCCGGCATGATCGTCACCCAGCACTCCGGCGACGGCAAGGCCAATCAGTATTTCCTGCGCGGCTTCAACCTCGATCACGGCAGCGATTTCGCAACGAGCGTGATGGGCATGCCGGTCAATGTCGCCAGCCATGCGCACGGTCAAGGCTATATGGACCTCAATTTCCTGATCCCGGAATTGGTTGCCAACGTCAAATACCGCAAGGGTGTCTATAGCGCCGAAGATGGGGATTTTGTCACCACCGGATCGGCGCGCATCGACTACCTGCGCCAACTGCCGGCGCCGTTTGCCGAGCTGACTTTGGGCACACACCAATACCGCCGGCTGCTCGCCGCGGGCAGCCGGGAAATCAACGGCTTCCAGCTACTGGGCGGACTTGAGGCGGCCGGCAATAACGGTCCCTGGGACCAGCCGGAAAACCTGCACAAGCTCAATGCCGTGCTGCGCCTGTCCAAGGGCAATGCGGCCAACGGCTTCGCGCTCACCGCGATGGCTTACCGATCCGACTGGACCGCCACCGAACACGTGCCGGAACGCGCGATCACGAATGGTGAAATCGGGCGCTACGGCGCGCTGTCGCAAAACGACGGGGGCCGCACCCACCGCTACAGCCTGTCGGGCGAATGGGCAAAGACCGATGTCGCCGGCGCCGCCAGGTTCAACGCCTATGTGATCGATTACGGCCTGAATTATTTTGCCGCGCCGTCGGGTTTCATCAGCGGTGTGCAAGGCGACCAGCATGAGCAGGTAGACCGCCGCACCACCTGGGGCGGCCAGGCGAGCCGCTCCTGGTTTCTCGGGCCGCAGATGAAGAACACCGAACTGACCGCCGGGCTGCAGTTGCGCCAGGACCGGATCGGCACGCTCGGTTTGTACGACACGGTCGATCGCGTGCGCACCAATACGGTCCGCGAGGACAGCATTACCGAAACCGCCGGCGCCCTGTTCGTCGAAGCGCGCAGCGAATGGCAGCCCTGGCTGCGCAGCATCCTCGGCCTGCGGCATGATCGCATCAGCGCCGACGCAACGCCGACCGGCGGCCGCTTCAATATGGGCAACGGCGGCAGCGTCAGCGCCGGCCAGACCAGCCCCAAGCTCAGCCTCGTGTTCGGCCCGTTCGGCGAGCGCTCGCAGACCGAGTTCTACCTCAACAGCGGTTATGGGTTCCACAGCAATGACGTGCGCGGCGCAACCAGCACGACCAACCCGGCCGATGGTACGCCGGCTGAAAAACTGGCCTTGTTCGCCAAGGCCAAAGGGACGGAAATCGGCATGCGCACCCAGCCGCTGCCGGGCTGGAGCAGCAGCCTGTCGCTGTGGCGCATGGAACTCGGCTCCGAGCTGGTGTTCGTCGGCGACGAAGGCGTCACCGAGGCGCGCGGCGCATCGGTGCGGCATGGCGTGGAATGGTCGAACTACATCACACCGAACGACTGGCTGATCATCGATGGCGACATCGCCTGGTCCAAGGCCCGTTTCAAGGAGGCGGTGGAAGGTGGCGGCACCCAGGTGCCGAACGCGATCCCGCTCACTGCATCGCTCGGCATCACCGCCGACCGCGGCGGCAAATGGTTCGGCGGGTTGCGGCTGCGCTACCTGGGTTCCTATGCGCTGGAAGAAACCGGCCTGGAAAAATCCGCGCCGCTCTGGACTGCCAATCTCAAGCTGGGTTATCGCATCGATCCGAAGATGCAGCTCAGCATCGACGTGTTGAACCTGTTTGACCGCAAGGGCAATGACATCGAGTATTGGGGCGGCGCCTGCACCCGTGCCGAACAGGGCAGCGGCGCCTGCAACGGCGGCATCGACGGCCGCCTGATTCATCCGTTGGAACCGCGTACCTTGCGTGTCAGCTTGAGAGCCTCGTTCTGATCGGTACTTTGGTTCAGCTTCCTTTTTTGATCTATCCAGTTTCAATGCGAGTACGGACGGCAAATCCAGGATAAAAAGCCCCTACTCCCGCGAGGGGGGAGGGAGCCTCGCCAATTTTTGCGGAGCAAACGAATTCACTGTTGCTAGTTCTTTACCTCACAGTGCCGCTGACTTTTTACTGAACATGTTCGACTGAAAATTTCTTTGTTCACAAAAAAGCAGAACAACCCTATTTTTCGAAAGAACCCAATGCCCGATTTTTCCACCGATCTCGCGGTACACGCGATAGAAACCCTGCTGTATTCGATCTCGACGATGTTGTATCTGCCGGTGCTTTTGGCACTCGCCGCCCTGGTGCTCTACCTGATGATCTGCCTCGGCGGATTCGCCGCCGAATGGCGCGAGCGGCGGCGCGGCGTCCGGCCGCTGCTGGTGACGGCGGAAGCGCAGATGACGGCTGCGGTGGCGGCGGCCGACCACCAGCCGGCGCTGGATGCGCGGCTCGAATGCATCGTGCAGAAAGCCGATGCCGACGGACTGCGCCGGCTCGATGCGGTGCGCAGCGTGGTGCGGGTGGGGCCGGCATTGGGGCTGATGGGCACGCTGATTCCGATGGGTATTTCGCTGGCCGGGCTGGCCCAGGGCAATCTGCCGAAAATGGCCGAGAGCATGACCACCGCCTTCACCGCCACCGTGGTCGGGCTGGCTTGCAGCGTGACCGCCTACCTGCTGACGTTGGCGCGCGAACACTGGCTGCGCATCGACGTGACCGATATCGCCTACCTTGCCGAAACGCTGCTGGCGCGCCATGCGCCGAACACGGCGTCGAATCACGCGGCCGCTGCGGGAGCCTGAGATGCGCTACCTGAATCGCCGCCGCGACAGCATCCGCGACAACGCCGCCGACGATCCGCTGGCCGGCGTCGCCAACCTGTTTGACGCCAGCATCGTGTTCATCGTCGCGATGATGCTGGCCCTGTTTTCCGCCTTGAACATGATGGATTTGCTGGACCCGAAATCGGAAGTCACGATCGCCAAGAAAACCGCCGACGGCAAGGTCGAGGTCCTGAGCAAGAAGGGCGCCGAAATCAAGCTCAGCCGCGTCAGCGACACACCGCTGTCGGGCGCCGGCAAGCGTCTCGGCACCGCCTATCAACTTCCCGATGGAAAGGTCGTCTATGTTCCGGAATAAGTTTGCCGCTTTGTCGGCGCTGGTCCTGCTGCTGTGCCTGCCGCTTGGCGCGCAGGCGGCGCAGCGCACCCTGGCCTTGTTGCTGGGCGATGTCGAATCGCGTCCGGCGGTGCTGGCGGTGCGCGGTTTGCAGGCACAGTTGCAGGCGCTCGACGTGGCGGTGCGCATCATCCCCGCCAACGGCATGATGCCAGCCGATCGCATGGCGTTGCGCAATGCCGATGCGGTGGTGGTGAACGTGCTCGGCCGGCAGCTGATGCAAACCATCACGCCGGAATTGCAGGCTTTGCGGCAAGCCCGGCGCCCGGTATTCGCGGTCGGCGGCGCGCTGGACGACGAGCTGCGCGCGCTCGGCCTGCGCGAAGACCGCGCGCTGCAGGATTATCACCGCAGCGGCGGCGTCGACAACCTGGGCAACCTGCTGCGCCATCTGCTGCACACGCAGTTTGGCGCTGCCGCCGCGCCCGGGCCGGTGCAGGCGATGCCGGAGAGCGGCCTGTACGACGTTGCCGGCCAGCGCGTCACGGCCAGCTTTGCCGATTACCTGAAGAGCTATGCTCGGCACCGCCCGGGCGCGCCCTGGGTCGGCGTGGTGTTCTACCGGGCCAGCCTGGTTGCCGGCCAGACCCTGCCGCTGGCGGCGATCGTCGCGCGGCTGGAACAGGCCGGCTACAACGTGCTGCCGGTTTTCGGCTATCCCTATGAAGTGCCGCTGCGCTATTTTCTCGACGAAGCCGGGCAGCCGCGCGTCGATGCCATCGTCGCGCTCGGGATGAAAGTCGGCGGCACCGCCGCCACCGGCGCCATGCTCGACAAGATCGGCGTGCCGGCCATCAATGCGATCACCTTGAGCCAGCAATCGGCGACGCAGTGGCAAGCCTCCAAAGTCGGACTCGACATCATCGAGCGGACCTGGCAACTGGCGGGCGCCGAACTGGCCGGCCTGATCCAGCCGACCGTGGTGGCCAGCCGCGAGCGCGTGACCGATGCGCAAACCGGCCTGAGCTATGTCGAAGAGCAGCCGATCGCCGAGCGCATCGAGCGCCTGACGGCACGCATCGATGCCTGGCTGGCATTACGCCGCAGCACCAATGCCGACAAGCGCGTGGCGCTGTTGTACTACAACTATCCGCACGGTTCCGAAACCATCGGCGCCGCCTACCTCAACGTCCTGCCGGAAAGCCTGTGGCAAATCACGCAGCGCTTCGAAGCGGAAGGCTATAGCACCAGCGCGCCGGCCGGCAAGCAGGCGCTGCAAGCCGATATCCAGCGCTGGGGCAGCTTCACCGGCAAGGGGCAGAAGGATTACCGCAGCGGCCTGGCGCAACTGGCCGCCAGCGGCGAAGCGCTGCTGGTGCCGCTGGCCGACTATCGGCGCTGGTATGCGCAATTGCCGGATTCCCTGCGCCACGCGGTCGAGAAAGCCTGGGGCGCGCCGGAACAGGCGCCGACGCTATGGCGCAATGCCGAGGGGCAGGCGCAGTTCGTATTCCCGGCGCGGCGCTACGGCAACCTGCTGCTGGCGCCGCAGCCGACGCGGGCCTGGGAACAGAACCTGGAAAAATTGCATAACGACGTGACGCTGCCGCCCAGCCATGAATACATCGCCTTCTACCTGTGGTTGCAGCAGGGTTACAAGGCGCACGCGGTGATCCACCTCGGCACTCACGGCACCCAGGAATGGCTGAGCGGCAAGGAAGCCGGCCTGTCCGCCGCCGATCCGACCGAAGCGCTGATCGGCGCCATGCCCAACATTTATCCGTACGTGATGGACGACGTCGGCGAGGGTTTGCAGGCGAAGCGGCGCGGCATGGCGACCATCATCGACCACATGACGCCGCCGTTCGACGTGGCGGGCCTCAACCCCGACCTGCGTGAACTGGGCGCGCTGCTCAACGACTATCGTGTCGCCGAACAGAAGAGTCCGCTGCTGGCGCGCAGCCACCTGACCGCGCTCAACCGCCTCGCTTTGAAAAGCGGCGTGCTGAAAGACATGGGCCGCAAAAAACTCGCGAGCGAAGCCGACATGGAAGCGCTGGAAGAATACCTCGACAACGTCGCCGCCAAGCTCACGCCGTTCGGCCTGCACACTTTCGGCGTCGCGCCCGATCCGGCCATGCAGCAAGCCACGGCGCGCGCGGTGGTCAGCCTGGACAAGGATCTCAAGCCGGCCCAGCAGGCGGCGCGGGTACAGCAGCTGGAACAGGATATCCGGCGCAGTGCCGAACTGGAACTGGCGCGCCTGATGCAGGCGCTGGCCGGGCGCTATATCCCGACCGGGCCGAGCGCCGACCTGGTGCGCAATCCGGCCGCGCTGCCGACCGGGCGCAATTTTTTCGGACTCGACCCGTCGCGTATTCCGAGCCGTACCACCTACGAACAGGGCGCCAAGCTGGCGCAGCAACTGGTGGACGATTATCGCGCCCGCAACCGCGTCTATCCCGACAAGCTGACCATCAACCTGTGGGGTGTGGAAACCTCGCGTCATGAAGGCATCATGGAAGCGCAGGTGCTGGCCCTGCTGGGCGTGCGGCCGACCTGGGACGAACGCGGCCGCGTGACCGGGGTGGAGGCGATTTCCCGGCATGACCTGGGGCGGCCGCGGGTCGATGTGACGATGGTTTCCTCGGGCCTGTTCCGCGACCTGTTCGCCAACCTGCTCAAGCTGCTGGACGATGCGGCGCAACTGGCGCAGCGGCAGGACGACAGCGACAACCCATTGCAGACTAATACGCGCAAGCTGGCGGCTCGCCTGGAGCGACGCGGACTGCCGGCGCAGGAAGCGCAGCGGCTGGCCGGCACGCGCATCTTCGGCTTGCCCTCGGGCGCCTACGGCACCAACATCGAGAAGCTGATTCCGCTCTCCAACGCCTGGCAGAACGAGCAGCAGGTGGCGGACGTTTTCATCAACCGCATGAGCCATCCTTTCGGACAAGGCAACTGGGGCGGCGAAACAGCAGGCGGACAGATGGATGCCGAACTGCGCCGCGAAGTATTCCGGCAGGCGCTGTCCGGCAGCAAGATCGCCCTGCACAGCCGCTCCAGCAATCTGTTCGCAACGCTCGACAACGACGATTTTTTCCAGTACCTGGGCGGCACCGCGCTGGCGATCCGCAGCGTCGACGGCAAGACGCCCGAAGTGATGGTGGCCGACCTTTCCAATCCGCGCCGCCCGCGTCACGCCACCCTGGAAAAATACATGGGCCAGGAATTGCAAAGCCGCTACCTGAACCCGCGCTGGGCCGACAGCATGCTGCGCGAAGGCTATGCCGGCACGCGCTTCATCAACCGCACCGTCGAGTATCTGTGGGCCTGGCAAGTGACCGTGCCGGAAGTCGTCGATGCGGGAAAATGGCAGCGCATGTACGACACCTACGTCGCCGACCGCCACGGTTTGCGGGTGCGCGAACGCTTTGCGCAAAGCGACAATCTGCGGGCTTTCCAGGGCATTACCGACCGCATGCTGAGCGCGATCGAGCGCGGTTACTGGAAACCGCCGGAAGCGGTGCGCCGACGCCTGCAGCAAGAGAACGCGCGCGCCATCGCCGATGCCGGCGTGGCTTGCAGCGCCGAGTCGTGCAGCCGGGCAACGCTGCGGCAGGCGCCGCAGCTTGCGGCGCAATCGGCGGCGCCTGCCGTTGCTGCGAATGCCGCCCCGTCAACGTCTGCTGCTGCGCCGGCAAAGCCGGCCGCCGCCGCGAAAACCGTTGCCCCGGCAACCGGCGCGGCGCCGATGCAGCAAGTCGCCGGGTTCGAGATGAAGTCGCTCTCGACACTGACGCCGGCGCAAAAAACCATCGGCACGCTGGCCTTGCTGGCCTTGGCGGCGCTGCTGGTCGGACTGGGCTACTGGCGGCGCGGCGCCCGCTAGAGCATTTTTAGCCTGACCGTACGGGCCAATCTCAAGCCTCCGGTGCTCTGCGTACCCCTGTACGCGTCCGCTCCTCGGCCTGACCTTGACTCCGCACGGTCAGGCTGAAACTGCTCTAACGGAACGATGGTGTCACTCCCCTCGCTCCCTTTTTCCACAGACGGGAGAGGGGGGATGCGGCTCATGAGCTTTTTGCCTGCGCTGCAGAGAACAGGCATGGCGTCTTTGAATGTCGTCACCCGACTGGACATTACCGATAACATGCCATGCTCATCGCTTCCGTAGGGCGGGCGCAACCCGCGCGGCAGCGGCGACAGCGCCGGTTGCGCCCGCCATCGTTGCCCGTATCTGGATTCCGGGGCTTCGCCAGCAGCACGCTCCACCCCCCAAGGCGCACACGCATGCCGGCAGGCAAGCTCTTCTCTTACCGTATAATGGCCGGGTTTTGGTGCCCGCACACATGCCCATGTGTGCAGTTAAACGGGAAACACGAAGCGGTCCATCCGCCGGCGTGTGCTGCCCCCGCAACGGTAAACAAGCGTCGCTTCCGGCGACTGGCCATCTCTCGATACCACTGTGCATTCGCATGGGAAGGTGAGGCGGTTCGACTTGCGAGCCCGGATACCGGCCAGGACAGGTGGAAGTGTGCGGACGGGGATCTTCGCGATACGAATGGGGTTTGCCGCTGCCGGTATCTCCGCTGTCGATCGGTCTATTCAGCCTGCGTATTTCTGTTCAATCCAGCCCACGGGGAAGTCGGCTGGGTGCATGCCCATTTAACGAAAACATCATCATGACCTCGTCTCTTACCCGTCCGGCGCAGACAGCGCTCAAGCCCCTCGCATTTGCTTTCGCCGCCGCATTCTGCTCACCCGTTTTTGCGCAAACGGCAAAGGACAAGACGCTGGAACCCGTCGTGGTCACCGCGACCCGTTCGCCCCAGGAAGCGCGCGACGTCCTGATCGACAACGTCGTCATCACGGCGGAAGAGATCGCGCGCTCGGGACAGAATTCGCTGGTCGACCTGCTGCAGAAGCAGCGCGGCATTGAAATCGCCCGCAACGGCGGGCCGGGCACGTCGGCTTCGGTTTTCATGCGCGGCGCCAACAACAATCAAACCGTGGTGCTGATCGATGGCGTGCGCACCGGATCTTCCACTTCCGGCGGTGCAACCTGGTCGGCGATTCCGCTGTCGCAGGTCGAGCGTATCGAGATCGTCTATGGTCCGCTCAGCACCTTGTACGGCGCCGATGCGATGGGCGGCGTGGTGCAAATTTTTACCAAGAAGGGCGAGGGTACGCCGCGCGTGACAGCGTCGGCCGGCTTCGGCAGCTATGCCACGCGTACGCTTGAGGCAGGCGTGTCGGGGGCCAGCGGCGGCGAGCATCGCTTCAGCTATGCGATCAGTTTGGCGCAGGAAAAATCGGACGGTTTTTCCGCGACCAAGCCGGGACATTCTTCCTACAACCCGGATAAGGACGGCTACCGGAAAGACAGCGCCAGCGGCCAGTTCTCGCTGGAACTGGCGAAGGGGCATGAGCTTGGCTTCACCTTCCTGCACAGCCGGCACGAGTCGCAATTCGACGATGGTCCTTCGTATGACTCGCGCGGCATCGGCAAACTGGGCAGTTATGCGCTGTATTCGAAAAACCAGATCCTGCCGAACTGGAGCAGCCGGGTGCAGTTGTCCCAGGCTACCGACAAAGCGGATTCCCTGGGCAGCTTCGGTCCCAGCACTTTCAATACCACGCAAAACAATCTCAGCTGGCAAAACGATCTGAGCCTTGGTACCGACTTGCTGCAACTGGTCGTCGAACGGCGCGAAGAAAAAACCGAGTCGAGCGTGGCGAATGTCGTCGGCAAGCGCACCACCAATTCGGTGAGCGCGGCCTACCTGCTCAAGCGTGGCACCCATCTGGCCAACCTCGGTATTCGCAATGACCGCAACTCGGCGTATGGCTCCACCACCACCGGCAGCCTCGGTTATGGCTATCGGATCACGCCAACCCTGCGCGCCAATGCCAGCGCAGGCACCAGCTTCCGCGCACCGACTTTCAACGAGCTGTATTACCCACAATTCGGCCTGGCTTCGAACCAGCCTGAAAAAGGCAGGAACGCTGAAATCGGCCTGTATTACGAAGATGGCAAATCCCAGCTCAGCGCGGTTTACTACCGCAATCGCATCACCGACCTGCTGGTCAATACCAAGCCATGTCCGGGGCAAAGCACCGCAGCCTATCCGTTCGGCTGCGCCTACAACGTCAACCGGGCGCTCTTGAGCGGCCTGACCCTGGGCGCCAATACCAAGCTGGGCGCCTTTACCCTGCGCGGCTCCTTGGACCTGCAGAATCCGCGCGACGAGACTGCCAACAAGGACCTCGCAAGGCGCGCCCGCGAGCATGGCAGCCTGGCGCTGGAATACCAGGCCGGTGCGATCACGGCAGGCGCTGAAAGCGAATTCTCGGGGAAGCGTTTTGACACCGCGGCCAATACCGCTACCATGGGCGGCTACGGCTTGTTGAACCTGTACGCCAGCTACGATTTGTCCAAGGATTGGTCCCTGTTCGGGCGCTGGAACAATGTGTTCGACAAGAACTATGAGTTGGCCAAAAACTACGCGACGCCGGGATCGAATCTGTTCATCGGCGTGCGTTATGGCATGAAGTGATCGGGCAGGGCTCGGCATTTTCGCGCGGCAAACATAAGGCAATCGTGCATCCTCCGTTCCACACGTCCCGCCGGCGGGCGGTCCTCATCGTAAGCGTGCTGGCGGCGCTGGCCGTGGCCAGCCTGCTGTTTTCCGGCATGACCGGCTCCATCGCCTTGCCGCCGGCGGACGTGCTGCCGGCCTTGCGCGAGATGCTGAGCGGCAAACCATCGACCATGGCGGCCACGCTGCTGGATTTGCGTTTGAGCCGCGCCTTGTCCGCCTTCGTGACCGGCGCCTCGCTGGCGCTGGCGGGCGTGATGATGCAAGCCTTGCTGCGCAATCCGCTGGCCGATCCTTATGTGCTCGGCGTCTCCGGCGGCGCGGCGGTCGGCGCCCTGGCCATGATCCTGTTCATGGGCGCGGTGTGGATGATCGATGCGGCGGCCTTTGGCGGCTCGGTGGCGATATCAATGATGCTGTACCTGTTCGCGCGACGCGATCTGCGCGGCGGCGCGGCGGCCGAGGGCGGCACC
Organism: uncultured Burkholderiales bacterium; assembly: GCA_966211965.1. Lineage (GTDB taxonomy): Bacteria > Pseudomonadota > Gammaproteobacteria > Burkholderiales > Burkholderiaceae_D > CBIHON01. The sequence goes on from CBIHON010000002.1 coordinate 292,260, forward strand.
TCGCTGTTGCTGTTGACCGGCGTGATTCTGCAGACCGGCTGCATGGCGCTGGTGTCGCTGATGTTGTCGATCGCGCCGGAGGGCCGTTTGCGCGGCATGGTGTTCTGGATGATCGGCGACCTGTCGGGCGTGCAATTGCGCTGGCTGCCGTGGCTGCTGCTGGCCGGCGCTACAGTATTCGCGCTGCGGTCCGCGCGGGCGATCAACGTGGTTGCGCTGCATGCGGAAGCGGCGGCGACGCTCGGCATCCGGGTCGGCTCCTTGCGCCGGGGCTTGTTTCTCTGTTCCGGCCTGCTCACCGCCAGCGCCGTGACCAGCGCCGGCAGCATCGGCTTCGTCGGCCTGATCGTGCCGCACGCCTGCCGCTTCGCGCTCGGGCCGGATCATCGCCTGCTGTTGCCGGTAGCGACGCTGGCCGGCGGCACCTTCCTGGTATTAGCCGATACGCTGGCGCGCACCATCCTGGCGCCGCAGCAATTGCCGGTCGGCGTCGTGACCGCGCTGATCGGCGTGCCGGTATTCCTGTTTCAACTGCATCAATTGCGGCGCGGCTGACATGATGCGTACGATCAATTTACAACTTCGAATGGGCGCGCGCATCCTGGTCGACCGCCTGGATTGGCAGATCGAACCCGGCCAATGCTGGTGCGTGATCGGCCGCAACGGCGCGGGCAAAAGCACGCTGCTGCGCACCCTGGCCGGCTTGCGCCGACCCGACGGCGGCAGTGTGCAGATGCAAGGCCGTGCCTTGAGCGATTGGCCGTTGCCGGCGCTGGCGCGCGAGCGCGCATTTTTGCCGCAAGCACGCAACGACGCCTTCGGCTATCGCGTGATCGAAACCGTGCTCACCGCGCGCCACCCGTATCACGCCGACCGCTATTGGGAAGGCAGCGACGACCATCAGGCCGCTTACGCCGCCTTGCAGGCGATGGAAGTGGCCGACCTGGCGCAGCGTGACGTGCGCACCCTGTCGGGAGGCGAACGCCAGCGCGTCGCGATCGCCGCGCTGCTGGCGCAGGACACGCCTTTGCTGCTGCTGGACGAGCCGGCCAATGCGCTCGATCTTGCGCATCAGGTCAGCGTGATGGGTCTGCTGGCGCGGCTGTGCCGCGATCAGGGCAAGACGGCGGTGATGGTCGGGCATGACCTGAACCTTGCGCATAGCGTCGCCAGCCACGCATTGCTGTTGATGGGCGACGGCGAGTGGCTGGCAGGGACCGTGGCCGAAGTGATGCGGGCGGATATCCTGAGCCGTTTCCTGGGCCACCCGATCGAAGCGATACAACACGGCAAGCGCAGCATTTTCATTCCAATAGAGGAAACGCCATGAGCGAGCAGAACAAGCAAGACGGCATCAACGAGCGGCATCGCGCGCGCATGGAGCGCAAGAAAGCGGTGGTCGATGAAAAAATCAAGCAGGCGCAGCGCGAGACCGGCGTCATCGTCGTCAACACCGGCAACGGCAAGGGCAAAAGCTCCAGCGGTTTCGGCATGGTGATCCGTGCAATGGGGCACGGCATGAAAGTCGGCGTGGTGCAATTCATCAAGGGCGCGATGTCGACCGGCGAAGAAAAATTCCTGCGGCGTTTCCCCGGTGAAGTCAGCTTCCATGCGATGGGCGAAGGCTATACCTGGGAAACCCAGAACCGCGAGCGCGACATCGAAAAAGCGCAAGCCGCCTGGCAAAAGGCCAAGACGTTTCTGGCCGACCCGGCGATCGGCCTGGTAGTGCTGGATGAACTGAATATCGCCTTGAAATACCAGTACCTCGACGTGCAAAAAGTAATCGCCGATCTGCTGGGCCGTCCCGAAATGCAGCACGTCGTGATCACCGGCCGCGGCGCGCCGCCGGAACTGATCGAGATCGCCGACACGGTGACCGAGATGCAGCTGGTCAAGCATGCGTTCAAGGATGGCATCATGGCGCAGCCCGGAGTCGAGTGGTAATGGATAGCGGCGCGCGCATCCTGCTGGTATCGGCGGTCGCATCGGGCCAGGGCAAGACCACGGTTACCGCAGCCTTGGCGCGCAAGCTGGTCAGACAGGGCTTGCGGGTGCGCGTCTTCAAGACCGGTCCCGATTTTCTCGATCCGATGCTGCTGGAACGCGCCAGCGGCGCGCCGGTCGATTCGCTCGACCTGTGGATGGTCGGCATCGAACAATGCCGCCGCCGCTTGGCGCAGGCAGCGGCCCAAGCCGACGTGATCCTGATCGAAGGCGTGATGGGCTTGTATGACGGCACGCCGTCTTCGGCCGACCTGGCGCGCGCCTTCGGCGTGCCGGTGATGGCGGTGATCGACGCGGGAGCGATGGCGCAGACCGCCGGCGCGCTGGTGCTGGGCTTGCGCGACTACGGCCCGGTCGAACTGGCCGGCGTGATCGCGAACCGCGTCGGCAGTCCCGGCCACGCGCGGATGGTGGCGTCAGCGCTGCGCGAGGTGCCCTTGTTCGCGACCTTGCCGAAGCAGTTGAAATCGCTGCCGGAACGGCATCTCGGCTTGGTGCAGCCGGCCGAAGTGGCGGAGCTAGAGGTGCTGCTCGATCGGTTGGCGCAGCAGCTCGTGCTGGACGAAGCGGCCTGGAATGGTTTGCGGCCGGTTCGACTGGATGCGCCCGAGCCGCCGGTTCCGCTGGCGCTTGCGTTGGCGGGCAAAACCATTGCGATTGCGCGCGATGCCGCGTTCGCGTTTCTCTATCCGGCCAATCTCGATTGCCTGCGCGAACTCGGCGCCGCGCTGCGCTTTTTTTCGCCGCTGGCAAATGAACCCGTGCCGGAGGATGCCGATGCCATCTACCTGCCCGGCGGCTATCCGGAACTGCATGCCGAAACGCTGGCGCAGGCTGCGGCATGGCAGGCCTCGATCCGGCAGGTCCATGCGGACGGCATGCCGATCTGGGCCGAATGCGGCGGCATGATGGCCTTGGCCGGCACGCTGGTCGATCAGGCCGGCCATGCATGGCCGATGGCCGGGCTGTTGCCGGGGCAGGTGACGATGCAGGCGCGCCTGGCCGGCCTCGGTTCGCAAGGCTTGGCGACGCCGCAGGGATTGTTGCGCGGCCACACCTTTCACTACTCGCGCATCGAAACTGCCGTGATGCCGGCGGCGAACACGGTCAAGCATCCATCCGGCGATGACGGCGAAGCGGTCTATCGGATCGGCGCATTGCGGGCTTCGTATTTTCACGCCTATTTTCCATCCTGCCCCGCGGTCGCCGCGGCCTTGTTCTTGCGGAGCGATCCGGCATGACGCGCACGCTGATACTGGGCGGCGCGCGTTCCGGCAAAAGCGCCCATGCGGAAAACCTCGCGGCGGCCAGCGGCAAGGAGGTGATCTACATCGCGACCGCGCAGGCAGGCGACGGTGAAATGGCGGCGCGCATCGCACAGCATCGGCAGCAGCGTCCCGCCGCATGGACCACGGTCGAAGAACCGCTCGCCCTGGGCGACGCGCTGTCGCGCTGGTCGGCGCCGCAGCGCGTGGTGCTGATCGATTGCCTGACGCTGTGGCTGTCCAATTTGCTGTTTTCCGAAGCCGCGGATTTTCCGGAAGTCGGTGCGATTGCACTGCCCGCGCTGTTCCACCAGCAGCGCGAACGCTTCCTGCAGGCATTGCAACAAGCAGCCGGCGACGTGCTGCTGGTGTCGAATGAAGTCGGCATGGGCATCGTGCCTTACGGTGCGATCTCGCGTTGCTATGCGGACGAGGCGGGCCGTTTGAATCAGGCCGTCGCGGCACGCTGCGAGCGCGTGCTGCTGATCGCCGCCGGCTTGCCGCTGACGCTCAAGGGCGGCCCATGCTGAGCGGCTTGAACCTGCCGATGCTGGCGCTGCTGGGCGCGGCCGGCGTGCTGCTGGACCTGCTGCTGGGCGAGGCGCGGCGCTGGCATCCCTTGGTCGGATTCGGCCGCTTGGCCAATCTCATCGAGCGCGCATTGAATCGCGGCCATGCCCGATTCATGCGTGGCATGCTGGCCTGGATGCTGGCGGTCTTGCCCCTGGCGGCGCTGGCATGGCGGGCCGGCGCGCTGGAAAACTTCGGCTTGGCGCTGCACGCCTTGCTGCTGTATTTCTGCATCGGCTTGCGCAGTTTGCGCGAACACAATGTGCCGATCGCGCAGGCGCTGGAGCAGGGCGATCTCGCGCAAGCGCGCTTGCTGACCGCGCGCATCGTCAGCCGCGACACGCAGCAGGCCGGCGCCGCCGACCTGGCCAAGGCCAGCGCCGAATCCCTGCTGGAGAACGGCAACGACGCGGTATTCGGCACGCTGTTCTGGTTCGTCGTCGCGGGCGGCCCCGGCGCCTTGCTGTTCCGCCTGGCCAATACCTTGGATGCGATGTGGGGCTATCGCAGCACGCGTTTCCTGGCCTTCGGGTGTGCCGCGGCGCGCATCGACGATGCCTTGAACTGGGTGCCGGCGCGCCTGACCGCCTTGTCCTATGTCGTGCTGGGCGCGAGCATGGCCGACAGGCGCCGCGCCTGGCAGTGCTGGCGCACGCAGGCGCCGGCCTGGCCGAGCCCGAATGCCGGGCCGGTGATGGCCAGCGGCGCGGGCGTGCTTGGCCTGGCATTGGGCGGCGCGGCCACTTACGATGGCGTGGTCGAGCAGCGGCCTGCGCTGGGCATGGGACGGTCGGCCGATGCGGCGGACATCATGCGGGCATGGCGGCTGGTGGCGGCGACCGCAGCCCTGTGGACCGGCACGCTCTGTGCGGCGGGTATCATGGCTTTTTTGAATATGCCGTAACGAGGCAATCATGCGACTGCGCAATTTGATTTTCCTGTTGATGTTTGCCGCCGCCACGCCGGGCTTGCGTGCAGCCTGCGTGCCCAAGCGTATCGTCGTGGAAAGCGTCGAGCGCCAGGCCATTGTCTGCGCGGGCAAAAATGAAAACCGCGAGCAGTCAGTCCCGCTGGTCCTGGTCTTCCACGGCCGCGGCGGCAGCGCCGCCAACATGGCGGACGGAACCAGGATTCACGAGGCATGGCCGGATGCGGTGGTCGCGTACCTGGAAGGCTTGACCGGCAATCCCGCACCCTACGATCCGCAAGGGAGCCGGCGCGGCTGGCAAATCAATCCGGGCGAGTTGAAGGATCGCGATGTGCGCTTCGTCGATGCCGCGCTCGATGCGCTCAATGCGGATTACAAGCTCGACGCCGGCCGGTTCTATGCGGTCGGCCATTCGAATGGAGCGCGCTTTGCCGGCATCTTGTGGGCGACACGCGCCTCGCGTTTCGTGGCTTTTGCCTTCTCTGCCGGACAGGCCGACGACTTGATCGAAAAAGCGGCGCCGCGGCCGGTGTTCATGAGCATGGGCCGGCGCGACGAGATCATTCCTTTCGACTGGCAAAAACAGTCGATCGGCTATGCGCGCAAGCTGTTGAAAACCGAGGCCGGCAAGGCGGCCGAATTCGGCTATACGCGCTCGGAAACGGCGGCCGATGGCATGGAACTGATGACCTATGTGCATCCCGGCGGCCATGTGTGGCCGGATGTGCAGACCAGGCTTACGGTCGAGTTTTTCAAGCGGCATCGGTTGCCGGCTCGTCCATGAATCCGGCTTGCGTCCTGCGATGATTTTATTTGGAGCGTGACACCAATGAATTTTGGAAAAGTTATCCCTATCCTGCGTATTTTCGATGAAGAAAAAGCCAAAGAATTCTATGTCGGATTTTTAGGCTTCAAAGTGGATTGGGAACATCGTTTCGAAGAAGGTTTGCCGCTTTATATGCAAATCTCAAAAGAGGCTTGCGTACTGCATTTATCGGAGCATCATGGCGATTGCTGCCCCGGCGCCGCGCTGAGAATTGAAACCGGCGCGCTGGAAGCATTTCAGCAGGAATTGATAGCCAAGAAATACAAGAATGCGCGGCCGGGAATACAAGAGATGCCATGGGGAAGCAAGGACATGTCCGTCGCTGATCCATTTGGCAACAAGCTGATATTTACAGATGCAATTGCCGCCTCATCCAGCTAAGCTGAAAAACGCATTTTCCGGAATTTTTTGAAAGCCCGAACCATGCTCGAACACGGCGGCAATCTGCGCGAAGCAGCCATCCGTTTCAATCGTCCACGGGAAGAATGGCTGGACCTTTCCACCGGCATCAATCCGCAACCCTATCCGGTGCCGTCTCTGGCGCAGGATGCATGGCATCGCCTGCCGGAAAACGACCCGGCGCTGGCCTTGGCCGCCGCCGCGTATTACCGCGCGCCCTTGATGCTCCCTGTTGCGGGAACACAGGCAGCCATTCAAGCCTTGCCGCGCTTGCGCGCGCCTTCGCGTATCGTGGTCGCGGCCCCGTCCTATGCCGAGCATGCGCACCATTGGACGCAGCACGGCCACACCATGCGCGAAGTGCCTTACACCGACCTGGATGCGGCGGTCGACAACTGCGACGTCATGGTGGTTTGCAATCCCAACAATCCAACTGGCGCCGTCGTCGCACCGGCACGCCTGCTGGCATGGGCCGGCCGGCTCGCTGCGCGCGGCGGCTGGCTGGTGGTCGATGAGGCGTTCGGCGATACCGAACCGCAATCCAGCGTGGCGCCGTCGAGCGGCCAGCCGGGATTGATCGTGCTGCGTTCGGTGGGCAAATTTTTTGGCTTGGCCGGTTTGCGCCTGGGCTTCGTAGCCGCGCATCCGGACTTGCTGCGGATGCTGGCCGACCTGCTCGGTCCCTGGACTGTGAGCAGCCCGGCGCAGCAGATCGGCGCCGCGGCCTTGGGCGATGTCGCATGGCAGGGAGCGATGCGCAAGACCCTTGCCGCCATGGGGATGCGTCTGCATCAGCTGCTGGCCGAGCACGGGATCGACGCCACCGGCTGCGCGCTGTTCCAGTGGTGGCAGGAAGCGCAACCCGAGGCATTCTGGCGGCACATGGCAGAGCGCGGCATCTGGGTGCGTTTGTTTGCGCAGGCCGGGCGCGGCATCCGGCTCGGCTTGCCCCCCAGCGAGGCGGGTTGGCAAAGGCTGGCGCTGGCCTTGGAACAATGGGAGGAAAAGAAGTGATGAAACTTTGGATCGCAGCATTCTGCCTGATCGCAGGCCAGGCCGGCGCCGCCATCAGCGTGCGCGACGACGCGGGCAATACGGTGACGCTGCAAAAGCCGGCGCAGCGTGTCGTCTCGCTGGCGCCGCACGTGACCGAACTGCTGTTTGCCGCCGGCGGCGGCGAGCGCATCGTCGGCGCGGTCAACTTCAGCAATTATCCGGAAGCCGCCAAGCGCATTCCGCAGGTCGGCGACAATCGCCAGATCGATATGGAACGCGTGATCGCCCTGAAACCCGACCTGCTGGTGGTCTGGCTGCACGGCAGTTCGGCGCGCCAGCTCGAGCAACTGAGCAAGCTCGGCATCCCCTTGTTCTACAGCGAACCGCACAAGCTCGACGGCATCGCCGACAACCTGATCCGCATCGGCCAGTTGCTGGGTACCGAGAAAGAGGCGCAGCGCGCTGCGGCAGACTTGCGCAAGCGCCTCGCCGACCTCGCGGCGCAGTACGGCAAGCGTCCGCCGGTACGCATGTTCTACCAGGTCTGGGACAAGCCGCTCTACACGCTCAACGGCGAGCACATCCTGAGCGATGCGATCCGGCTCTGCGGCGGCGAAAACATCTTTGCCAAGATGAAGGTCACGGCACCCAACATCGGCATCGAAGCGGTGCTGCAGGAAGATCCGGAAGCCATCATCAGCGGCGACCAGCGCAACCAGACCGGCGGCGGCGTCAATCTCTGGAAGCCCTATACGACGATGACCGCCGTGCGCCGCGGCAACCTGTTTTCGATCGACGGCGACCTGCTCAACCGCGCCAGTCCGCGCCTGATCGACGGCACCGCCGCCGTCTGCGAGAAACTCGAACAAGCACGCCAGCACAGGAAATCCCAACCATGAGCCTCTATCAACGCATCGCCTGCCTCTCGACCGAATCGGTGGAAACACTGTATGCGCTGGGCGCCGAAGACTGCATCGCCGGCATCTCCGGCTTCACCGTGCGTCCGCCGCGGGCGCGCGACGAGAAGCCCAAGATCAGCGGATTTTCCTCTGCCAAGCTGGAGCGCATTCTGGCAGTCGAGCCAGACCTGGCGATCGGTTTTTCCAACCTGCAGGCCGATATCTGCCGCGACCTCGCGCATGCCGGCGTCGCCGTGCATTTGTCGAACCAGCGCACGGTCGCCGGCATTCTGCACATGGTGCGCGTACTCGCGGCGCTGGTGCAGCGCGAGGATGCGGGCGAGAAGCTGGTGGCCGAGCTGCAATCGCATATCGATGCGGCACGCGCCCAAGCCGCGCAGTGGCCGCGCCGCCCGAAAGTTTATTTTGAAGAATGGAACGATCCCTTGATGAGCGGCGTCGGCTGGGCTTCCGAATTGATCGGCATCGCCGGCGGTGACGACGCCTTCCCGGAACTGGCCGTGCATCACAGCGCCAAACAGCGCATCATCGCCGATCCGCAGGAGGTAGTGCGGCGCGCGCCGGACATCATCATCGGTTCCTGGTGCGGCAAGAAATTCCAGCCCGATACGCTGCGTACACGCGAAGGCTGGGATGCGATTCCGGCGCTGCAAAACGACATGGTGTTCGAGATCAAATCGGCCGACATCCTGGCGCCCGGCCCTTCCGCAATCACGCACGGTCTGGCGCAGATCAGTGAATTGATCGCGCGCTGGCAAGCCTTGCACGCGTCGCAAGCCGCATGAATTTTCCGTATCACACCCTGATGGTGCAGGGCACGACATCCGACGCCGGCAAGACCACCATCGCCGCCGCGCTGTGCCGCCTGCTGGCGCGCCAAGGCGTCAAGGTGGCGCCGCTCAAGCCGCAGAACATGGCGCTGAACAGCGCGGTGACCGAGGACGGCGGCGAGATCGGCCGGGCGCAGGCCTTGCAGGCGCAAGCGGCCGGCCTGGCGCCGCATACCGACATGAACCCGGTGCTGCTCAAACCCTCCAGCGACACCGGCGCGCAAGTCATCATTCACGGCAAGGTGCGCGCCGACATGAACGCGCGCGATTACCACCAATACAAAACGGTGGCGATGCAGGCGGTGCTGGCATCCTATAGCCGCCTGCGCGAGCGCTATGAATCGATCATTGTCGAAGGCGCCGGCAGCCCTGCCGAAATCAACCTGCGCGAGCGCGACATCGCCAACATGGGCTTTGCCGAAGCGGTCGATTGCCCGGTGATCCTGGTGGCCGACATCGATCGCGGCGGCGTTTTTGCCCACATCGTCGGCACGCTGTCCTGCCTGTCGGAGAGCGAACGCAGGCGCACCATCGGCTTTGTCATCAATCGCTTTCGCGGCGATATCAGCCTGCTGGAACCCGGCCTGGAATGGCTGGAGCGGCAGACCGGCAAACCGGTGCTTGCTGTGCTGCCCTATCTGCACGGCCTCTACCTGGATGCCGAAGACGCGATCCAGCCGGCGCAAACCTCCGGCGGAAAATTCCGCGTCGCGGTGCCGGTGCTGCCGCGCATCAGCAACCATACCGACTTCGATGCGCTGCGCGCGCATCCGGAGGTCGACCTGCGATTCGTCGGCCCGGGGCAGGCGATCCCGGCCGCCGATTTGATCATCCTGCCCGGCAGCAAAAACACCCGGGCCGATCTCGAATGGCTGCACGCGCAAGGCTGGAACGAAGCGCTGAAAAAACATTTGCGCTACGGCGGCAGGTTGATCGGCATCTGCGGCGGCTTCCAGATGCTGGGAACCAGCGTGGCCGATCCGCATGGCGTGGAGGGCGCGCCCGGCATGACGTCGGCGCTCGGCCTGCTCGATCTGCAGACCGAATTAACGCAGGAAAAACGCTTGGTCCAGGTCAGCGGCCGCTGCGCGTTCGCCGACGCGGAAGTGCGCGGTTATGAAATCCACATGGGCATTTCGCAAGGGGCGGCGCTCGACACGCCGGCTTTCAATATCGACGGCCGGGGAGAGGGCGCGCGCTCGGCGGACGGACAGATCCTCGGCACCTATCTGCACGGCTTGTTCGACCATCCGGCAGCCTGCGCCGCGCTGCTGCGCTGGGCGGGATTGCGCAGCGAGACCGTGGTTGACCTGAACCAATTGCGCGAACAAAGCCTGGACCGGATTGCGGATGCGTCGCTGCCCTTGCTGGAAGCATTGACGAGGCTTGGCGCAAATAGAGAAGTCAAAAAATGAACCCGCATCAATTCTCGGACCAGGAAATCCAGGGCGTCTACCGCGCCATCCGCGAGCGGCGCGACATGCGGCATTTCCTGCCCGCCCCGATCGAGCCGGAGCAATTGATCCGCTTCATCGAAGCCGCGCATCGCGGCCCGAGCGTCGGCTACATGCAGCCGTGGCGCTTCATCCGCATCGCCGATCGCGAACTGCGCCGGCGCATCCACCAACACGTGAATGAAGAACGTCTCCTGACCGCCGAAGCCTTGGGCAAGCGCGCCGACGAATTCATGTGCCTGAAAGTGGAAGGGATTCTGGCCTGCGCCGAAGTGCTGGTGGTCGGCTTGACCGACCGGCGCGAATCCTATGTATTCGGGCGCCGCACCATGCCCGAAATGGACCTCGCATCCGCTTCCTGCGCGATCCAGAATTTCTGGCTGGCGGCGCGGGCCGAAGGAATCGGCGTGGGCTGGGTGTCGATGTTCGACCCGGCGCATTTGCGTGCGCTGTGCAACATGCCGGAGGGCAGCCAGCCGATCGCGATCCTGTGTGTCGGCCACGTCGAGGCGTTTTATCCGGCGCCGATGCTGGAGATCGAGCGTTGGGATCAGCGCCGGCCTTTGAGTGAAATCTTGTATGAAGATGCGTGGGGCGGTGGTAGCGAATTTTGACGCAGGAGCGGGAATGGCCCGCTCCTGCAAAACACGGATGCGCGGCCGGCGCTCGGCAGATTCGTAGGATGGGTTTCATCCATCCTACGGGACCTCCGTCTGCAGGAGCGGCCCATGGCCGCGACAGTCTTTGGATAAGGACTATCAAGGCGCTGTCGCGGCTATGGGCTGCTTCTACGGCTGCAGATCCGCACGACCGTTGTCGGCTACGGTTTCAGCTTCAACAAGGCGTTTGCAAACAGTTCGATTTTTTCCGAAGCGCTGGCATCGCAATTGCAAGCCACTGCAATCGCGCGATTTTGTGACGGCACCACGCGATTGGTGACGTAATAACCGGTGACCGAGCCGGCATGCGCGCTGATTCTTCCGACTGCGGGCCAGTCGAGCACACGCCAGCCGAGGCCGTACTCATCGATCGGCGTGTGCATGAATTTGAAGGTGGCGGGAGCAAGATAGCCGGATTGTCCACGCAAGCCATTCAGGTGTGCCCGCAGGAAGTTCGCATAATCCGGCAGCGATACGCTTACCCCGCCGGCCGCGGCTTCGAGCCGCCACACATACAATTCTTCCGGCGCGAATTGCTTGACCTGCCATTGGCCGTTCACAAAGATGTGCGCGGCGGGCGTTGCCGGTCCGGTCTGTTCCGGATAAGAGAAACGGCCTTGCATTTGCAGCGGCGCCAGTACTTCGCGCGTTAGCAAGTCTTCATAGCTGAGCCCGGTGACGGCGGTCGCCATCAAACCCGCGAGGTCATAGCCGGTATTGGAGTATTCGGACCTGGTTCCGGCCGGGAAGCGCGGTGGCTGCTGCAGCAGCCACAGACCCAATAATTGGCGGTCGCTCGCCACGTTGCCGGTCAGTTGCGGCACCAGTCCTTCCACATCGGCCACCGAATTGATGATCTTGATGCCGGAGCGGTGCTGCAATAATTGCTGGAGCGTGATGTTGAGGAATTCCGGCCGCATTTGTGTTCGCCAGGCCGGGAACACTTCCGACAGGGTGCTATCCCAGCGCAGTTTTTTTTGCTCGACCAGGCGCGCGATCATGGTGGCGGTTTGGGCTTTGTTGAGCGAGCCGATTTGAAATAAGTCGTTGCGCTGCAAGGGATCGGGAACCCCGATACGGCGTTGGCCCGAGACGCTTACCTCGGTCCTGTCGCCATCGATGATCACGGCGGCAAGACCAGGCAATCCATTGGCGGTGCGGAAGTTCTCGACTTCTGTATCTAATGCGAGACCCGTCAGGATCGAGGTCGCGCCCGGCGTATTCGTACTTGAGCCGCCTCCGCACCCGGCAATGAATCCACACAGAGACAGCGTCACCATCAAATTTTTTAGATGCATCTTTTCCTTTCAGGTTTGCGCAACGCGCGGCCTTGATCCGACCGGCATGTTGCGCAAATGTTCCCCGGGCAAGATGCCGGGGAGCAGTGCTACTCGGAAATCAACATCGTCTTGTAGTTCGCATCGCCGGTAATTTGCGCCTCGGTGAAGGCCTGGCTGATCCACTCCTTTTTAGAGAAGCGTTCTGTCTGGTCCGCGTAGTGCGGCGACGCAGGATTGCTGGATTGCGAATACGTCAGGAAGGCTTGTGCCTGCGGTCCGTTGCTGTCGAACATCACGGTCTGGATATAGCTGCTGCCATCGATTGCTTCGAGCAAGCCGCCGCCTCCCGGTACGCTGTAGATCGCGTTGTAGATGCCGTATTCGCCGAAGCCGCCGTGGATCGGGATCTTTTTCGCGCCGCGCGTCGAGACTTGGATGTCGCCCCATTTTGCATTCGGCGACCAGCCGTTGCGGCCGGCGTCGCGCACCGATGAGGCCAGCGCTTCGCGCAATGCGCTGCTGACCCCGGCATTGGCCAGGTTCAAGCCGCGCGGCGTATTTACCGGGTCGGCCGGGTCGAAAGGGTGAGCCCATACCTTGGGGATATACGGCAGCCGCTCCATCAAGCCGGCAAAATACGGGTAGCCCATATTCGCATCCAGGTTGGCGCTGCGGTCCCAGCTTGCCAGCTTGGCGCAGGCATCGGTCAGATCGACCGGCGTGCCGTCGTTCGCGCTCGCCTTCTTGCTGCCCTTGCACAGTTCCAGCACGTCGTCCATCACCAGGTTCGCATAGTACACCTGGTTGTTGAGCACGATGCCTTGCAGTTTCGGCAGTGTCATCCGTGTGCCGCCCAAACCGTCGCTGCCCGACAGGCGCGCTTGCAGCTGGCTGATGCCGATGCGAGTGCGGCCGCCTTGCTCGGTTCCTTCCACGCTGATGATCGCCGGAAAGCCGGTGAGAGGGGCGGCAGGGTTGCTGAGCCACGCGCTGTCGTTCGAGTTCTGCACATAGTCGCTGCGCCACAGGCTGGGCATCTTGTTGCCGGCGAAGATGCCGCGCTGCGGCGCAGCCGGATCGTTGTCCCACTCGCAGCCGGCGGTTGCTCCATTGAGCACCAGGATGCCTTGCGCCGCCAGCGACTTATACTGCGCCGGCACGCAGGCCTCCTGCTTGGCCTTGGACACGTTCGGCACTGCCGATACGTCCAGGTAAAGCGTATTGCCGTTCTTGTCGGTGGCCAGCGTGTTGACCCATGGCAAGCCGACGATGCGCTCGACCGCGTCCTTGAATTCATCCAGCGTGGTGGCGCGATTCATTGCACGCCACTGCTCGGCCATACGATGGTTGTCGAGATTGGCATCGCGCAACGCATAGGCGGAAGAGGGGCTCCAGTCCAATTGCCCCGGCAGCATCACGATCGGGCCGAACTGCGTGTCATAGAAATCGTGCGTACGTGTCGTGATCGTACCGTCGGCATTCTTGACTTCGACGCTGACGGTTTTCTTGCTCATGCTTTTGGTCTGGCCGTCGACGATGTATTTGGTCGGATCGGCAGCATCCAGTTGCAGGCGATACAGCGTGAAATGCATCGAGTTGTTATTGGTATGGGCCCAGGCGAAATTCTGGTTGAAACCCATGTGAACCACAGGCATGCCGGACAGCGAAGCGCCCATCACATCGAGCTTGCCCGGTATGGTGAGATGCAATTGATAGAAGCGCAGCGCGCCCTCCCAAGGAAAATGCGGATTCGCGAGCAGCATGCCCTGGCCGTTTTCGGTACCATCCTTGCCGAGCGCAATCGCGTTGCTGCCGGCTTGTTCGCGCATGCGTTTCCAATAGGCCGGGTTGAGCAAATCAGCACCGCTGGCGGCTGAGGCGGCATCTGCCGCGGAGTTTGCCAGGTTCGGTGGCGTGGCGGCAACCAGCGCGCCGGAAAACTGTCCCGAACTGGCCTCGACCGCCAGGCGCCGTATCAGTTTTACCATGTCCAGTTCGGTGATCTTGCGCACCCAGGCGGCATTCCTGCATTCCGCGGGCAGATTGGCCGCGCCGGTTTTCGTGAGGTAGCTGTTATAGCCGGCGGCATAGCCTTTCAATGTTGCCTGGATTTCCGGCGTCATGTTTTGCCACGCTGTCTTCACCGACTCGGCATCGTTGAGCAGGTGGTAAAAATAATCGGCTTGCAGGTTGCGGTTGCGCGACCACAGCTTGCCCGCATCGGGACCGAAATATTTCGAACGCTCGCCGTTGACGGTGACGACTTCGTCGGCCATCTGGCACAGGTTGTCTTCGGCATAGGCATAGCCGACGCCGTAACCCAGACCGCCGTCGTCATTGGCCTTGATATGCGGGACGCCGAAGGAGGTGCGGCGGATTTCCGCCGAATAGGAATTGCCAGGGGTGCTGGAGCCGCCGCCGCTGCAGGCGGACAGCAAGGCCAGGGTGCCGGCGCCCGTCAGCGCCAGCACGGATAGGGAATGTCGTTTCATCGCACGTGTTTCCATGTGTTTTTCGAAGTGAGAATGTCGGGCACCGATATCAGAACGAGTAAGCCGCGCCCACCGAAAGCAGCAGCGACCAGCGCCGCCGATCGCCGAAGTCCGCTGCGACCCGCTGCCGTTCCGCTTCGACATCCTGGCGCAGAGCGGCATTGCCGGCCGAGCCCAGCGCCGACAGCGAGGTGCTGCCGCCACCCGTCATCATGAGGCCGGCATCGCCGATGAAGCGCCAGCCTTTTTTGCTGGCGAGTGCGGATTCCCAGCCCACGCCGATATACGGCGCGAAATTCTTATGATCGATGCTGCCGCTTAGTTGGCCGACTTCGCCAGCCGTATAACTGTGATTGTTGATGTTGTAGTTGCCGGACGAGTCCGTCCTGGCTTTCAGGTCTTCACGAAAATTTTTCAAATACATCACGCCGGCGGTGACGCGAAAGCCGTTGCCGGCATAGGGGAACCAGTCCAGCATCGCTTCCAGCGAGCCGTCGATTTTCGGCTTGACGTCATAGTTGTTGCCGCCGATGTCGCGGTCGAAGGTTCTCGATGCAGACCCATTGATGCCGCCTCGTATCGAAAAATTTTCATTGAGCCGGGTGCCGACGCCGACGCCCGCACCCAGGCCGAGTTTGCCGTAGGCGAAGGTGTCGTCGGCCCGGGCGGCGCCGGTAATGCAAAGCAGGAGAGGGAGAGTGGCAAGTGCGGCACGAGAGTATTTCATATAACTTCCTTGATGTGGATGGATGGAGTGGTTGCGGCGGTCAAGCAAGACCACGGTGCATTCTGGCGCAGTGCTGAGTAAGGCGCATGTGCCGAAAGGTAGGGCGCGCGGACATGACTTTCGGCACTGCCTTGGGCGGGGACGGGTACAGTAAAATGCTTTTGCCTGGTCCGGCCAACCGCTTTCCTGACACCGCATGCAGCCATCCTCCACCAACACCGTCATCCGCTTCACCGCACTGATCGTCTGCGCGGCGATGGGTGTGATCCGCATGGTGCAAGCCATATCCTTCGGGCCGCAGGTGCTGCCTTATCTCCATGATGCTTCGGCCCTGCTGGCCAAGTTGATCGTTGGCGGTTTTGCTGTTTCCCCGGCAGCCCACCAGGTTCCGGCTTTCTGGTTGTCCGTTGTGCTGTACGTACTGTTTCTCGGCATTTTCGCAGCAGCTTTTTTGATGCGCACCAGCACGTCGATCAAACGTTCGGGCCGCATCGATGTGTTCCTGCTGCTGGTACAGGCTCTGCTTGCAGTGGCGGTCGAGCCGGGACTGCGCTACATCCTCGTGCTGGAATTTGCATTGGTGCTGCCGCGCCGCGCCGCGCTGCTGTCGTTCGGCGGCCTGGTGCTGGCACAGATCGCAAGACGCATCGGGTATGCGATGTTTCCGGCGGCAGTCGACCTGATTTGCCATGTGGCCGGTGTCGAGCCTACGGCGCGCGCGGCCAGAGAGAGTTTCGAGTTCATGGAGCTCGGCGTGGATATCGTGTGGCAGGCGCTCGCTTTTTGCGGGGGGTACATCGCATCCAGCGAAAAGCGCAGCCGTCTCAAGCTCGCGGATGCGCATGCCGAGTTGCTCGCCACCCAGCAGTTGCTGGGCGATGCCTTGCGCGCATCCGAACGGGCGCGCATTGCCAGCAGCCTGCATAATGTGATCGGCCGCCACCTGGGCGACCTCAACGCGCATCTCGATCAGGCCGCAGCGCAGGCGCCGGTGCCCGCGCTCGCATCGATTCACACCTCGCAGGAACTGGCGCAGCGCCTGCAGGCGGAAGTGCGGGGCGTGGTCGAAGCCGAAGGCCGGGACCAATTGGTCAATTTGCGGCAGACGCTGGAAACCCTGTGTGCCGGCATCCCCTTTCCGCGTATTGCGCTGTCGTTTGACGATGCGCTTGAAATCAATTCACATTCGCTCGCCCACACCATCTTTTGCAGTATCCAGGAAGCGATTACCAATGCGGTGCGCCACTCCGGCGCCAGCTTGGTGCGCATAGCACTGCTCAGGAACGGCGATGGCGTCGCCATCGACATCAGCGACAATGGCAGGGGGCACGGCAGGGGCGGGCGCAGGATTGATGAAGGCAACGGCTTGCGCGGCATTCGCGAGCGCGTCGAAGAAATGGCCGGGACGCTGACGGCCGGGAACCTGCCGGAAGGCGGGTTCGGCATGCAGATCTGGTTGCCGTTCGTGGGAGAACGGCAATGACGGTGTTCACCATGCATCCGGGCAATCTGCTGTCCTGGGCGAAACGCTCCCTGCCGCGTTCCACCTCCGAACTGATGCGCATCATCGGTTTGGTCATCGCGCTTGCAGACGGTCTGACGCTCATGATCTGGGTAATGACGGTCGGACCGAAGCGCGTCGCCCATACCGGTACCTACATCGGCAAATTGGATGACTGGCTCGCCGCGATGCTCACCAGCACGGAGGCATCGCGCGAGCAGCTGTTTTTCTGGACCTTCCTGAGCCTGCAATTGCTTTGCACCGGCGTATTCGCTCTCTGCTTGTGGCTACGCACCAGTCCGTCCTTCAAGCGTTCGGCCTGGATGGATGTGCTGCTGATCTCTCTCCAGATCTTGGCGGCATTGGCAAATCATACCGACATGCTGTTCCTGATTGCGGCGGAGTTGGCATTCTTCCTGCCGCGCCGCGAGGCTGCGATGTGGCTGGCGTTGCAGATGGCTGCTTACGTGGCATCGCGCGTGCCGTTCATGATCGATGCGGCGAGCATCAGGATCGTCTGCAATGTCGCTGACTTCAAGCTGCCGCCCTTGGCGCTCAACCATGCGTTGAATATCGGCTGGTCGTTCACCTGGCAGGTTTTTGCTTTCTGCGGCGGCTACATTGCCGCGGCGGAGCAGCTCAGCCGGATCCGCCTGTCCGGCGCGCACGCCGAACTGGTCGCGACGCAGCAGCTCCTGTCGGAGGCGATCCGCGCCTCGGAGCGGGTGCGGATCGCGCGCGATCTGCATGATGCGATCGGCCATCACCTGACTGCGCTCAATCTGCACCTTGACCTCGCGGTGCGCCAAGCCGGGAGCAATGCAGCCGAATCGATGCATGCTTCACGCGGGCTGGCGCAACGCTTGCTGGCCGAGGTGCGGGCGGTGGTCAACATCGAGCGCAAGGATCAAACCATCAATTTGCGGCGGGCGCTGGAAACGCTGTGCGCCGGCCTGCCGTCGCGCCTCATTGCCCTGTCGTTCGACGAGGACGTGGAAGTGCGGACGCCGACGCTGGCGCACGCGATTTTTTGTTGCGTACAGGAGGCGATCGGCAATAGCACGCGTCAATCCGGCGCACTGCAGGTCGCGGTGCGCAACCAGGGGGACGGATTGGCGATTTCGATCAATGAAGAGGGCAAGGGAATGCGAAAAATAAAAGAGGGCGAAAGCCTGCTCGGCCTGCGCGAGCGGATCGGCGCCTTGGGCGGCAGGCTCGAAGCCGGCCTGCCGCAGGGCGGCTTTGGCATGGAAATCTGGCTGCCGCAAGCGGGAGGCGCGCAATGATCCGCATCGTTTTGGTGGATGACCAGACCCTGGTGCGCAGCGGCATACGCGGCCTGCTGGCATTGACCGACGACATCGAGGTGGTGGATGAAGCCGGCGACGGCGAGCAGGCGTTGGCCGTCATCGCAGCGGCCAAACCGGACGTGGTCCTGCTCGATATCCGCATGCCTGAGCGCTCCGGCATCGAGGTCTTGAAGGCGCTCAAGGACAGCGGCGAACTGCCGCCGACCATTTTGCTGACCACCTTCGACGATGACGAAGCGCTGCTGGAAGGCATACGCGCCGGCGCCAAAGGCTTTTTGCTGAAGGATATTTCGCTGGAGCGTTTGACCGAAGCGATTCGCAGCGTTGCCGCCGGCTCGACCTTGATCCGGCCGGCAATCACCGAGCGGATCCTGCAGGGCTTGAAAGATAGCGCTCCGTCTTTTCCCACTCTCGATTTGCCGGACCGCCTGACCAATCGCGAGACCGAAATCCTGCGGCTGATGGCGGGCGGCTTCAATAACCGGGAAATCGCCGATGCGCTGGGTACCGGCGAGGGGACGGTGAAGAATCATGTGTCCAGCATTCTGTCGAAACTGGGCGTACGGGATCGGGTGCGGGCAGTGCTTCGGGGTTTGGAACTGGGATGTATTTGAGTGTCGGCGGCTGTCGCTGTCGTAAGCACGGTACAGGAAAATGCTCAACGAGTCCGGTATGCAGTTACACGTGTCGAAACATGTTGAGCTCTCTTTTGACTCACGGAAGTACGCAAATAAAGGAAAAATATGATCGACCACACTGGCGTTGTCGTCAGCGACTTCGATAAGAGCAAGGCGTTTTATTGCCAGGCGCTGAACGCCATTGGCTACTCTTTGCTCATGGAGTTCCCGGCATCAATCACAGGCCACACCGATGTGGCGGGTTTTGGCGTGGCGCCAAAGCCTGACTTCTGGATCAGCCGAGGCAGCCCCAATAGGCCTCCGGTTCACATCGCGTTCCGCGTGTCCTCGCGAGAAAGGGTCGACGCCTTCTATAAGGCAGCGATGACAGCCGGCGGCACCGATAACGGCGCACCCGGAATCCGTGCGCACTATCATCCAAATTACTACGGAGCGTTCGTCCTCGACCCGGATGGGCACAATATTGAGGCCGTTTGTCACGAAGAGGAATAATCCCGAGCCCCGCAGGCAGGGCCGCTGAGCACCTCATTCGAGTTCATGGATGCCGAGAAGGCGTATTGTGCGCAAAAGCACTCTGTCAGCAATGACCTGATCCGATATGGGTTGCCTCTGATGCGGCCTCGGTCAGCTGCCGGAAACCACACCATGCGCCTGCTGATCCGCATGATAGGAAGAGCGCACCATCGCCCCCACCGCGGCATGCGCAAATCCCATCTTGTAAGCCTCTTCCTCGAACATCTTGAACACATCCGGATGCACATAACGCCGCACCGGCAGGTGGTCGCCTGAGGGCATCAAATACTGGCCGATGGTCAGCATGTCGACGTCATGCGCGCGCAGGTCGCGCATGACTTGCAGGATTTCTTCATCGGTCTCGCCCAGGCCCACCATGATGCCGGATTTGGTCGGCGTGTTCGGGTGCAGCGCCTTGAAGCGCTTCAACAGGTTCAATGAGTATTCATAGTCCGAACCGGGGCGCGCTTCCTTGTACAGGCGGGGCACGGTTTCCAGGTTGTGGTTCATTACGTCCGGCGGCGCGGCCTTGAGGATTTCCAGCGCGCGGTCCATGCGGCCGCGAAAATCGGGCGTCAGAATTTCGATGCGGGTCGCCGGCGACAGCTCGCGCACGCGGCGTATGCATTCGGCGAAATGGCCGGCGCCGCCATCGCGCAAATCGTCGCGGTCGACCGAGGTGATGACGACGTAATTGAGCTTGAGCGCGGCGATGGTTTTCGCGAGGTTTTCCGGCTCGTTGATGTCGAGCGGATCGGGACGGCCATGGCCGACGTCGCAGAACGGGCAGCGCCGCGTGCACTTGTCGCCCATGATCATGAAGGTCGCCGTGCCTTTGCCGAAGCATTCGCCGATGTTCGGGCAGCTTGCTTCTTCGCATACCGTCACCAGCTTATTGGCGCGCAGGATATCCTTGATCTCGTAGAAGCGGGTCGAGGGCGAAGCGGCCTTGACGCGGATCCAGTCCGGTTTGGCCAGGCGTTCGGCCGGGATGATCTTGATCGGGATGCGCGCGGTTTTGCCCGCGCCCTTTTGCTTTTCCAGCGGGTTATAGGCAGGGGAAGCGGAGTCGGTCGGTTTCGATGTCATGTTGTGGCACGCGATGCGGACGGGATTGCATGGCCGGCCGCGTCGCGTTCATCCTGTTAGTCGTTCAATCAAATGGTTGGCGAGCGTTGACTGCACGTCCGCCAGCGGCGCTGCAACGCCGAGTGTCTTCATGTCGACTGTTGCCAGTCCTTCGTAGCCGCAGGGATTGATCCATGAGAACGGGTTCAAATCCATTGCGACGTTGAGCGAGACGCCGTGGTAGGTGCAACCGTTGCCGCGCACCTTCAAGCCTAGCGCGGCGATTTTTGCGCCTTGCCATGGCCCGTCCGGCACGTAGATTCCCGGTGCGCCGGCCTTGCGCTCACCTCCCAGATTATACGCCGCCAAGGTATCGATAATGGCTTGCTCGATTTTATGCACGAACTCGCGCGCAAACAGGCGTCCGGCCGGTTTGCTGCGGCGCAGATCCATCAGCAGGTAAATCACGGCCTGGCCCGGCCCGTGATAGGTAACCTCGCCGCCGCGGTCTGTCTGTACCACCGGGATGCCGTGCGCATTCAGCACGTGGGCCGGATCGCCGCCGAGTCCCAGTGTATAGACCGGCGGATGCTCGACGATCCATAGGGCATCCGGGGTCTCGGACGTGCGTGCATCGGTATAGGCGCGCATCGCGGCGAAGCTGGTTTCATAAGGCTCCAGGCCGCGTTGGGTGATGATAGGTTGCGCCGGCATGTCTTACAGCGGAATCGGGAAAAAATGATGCGGACTGGTTTGCACCGAATTGTCGATCACCTTCAGCACGGCTGGATCGATGTCGCCCTGCTGCGGATCGAACAGGCCGCACAGCCGCACCGCTTTGCGGATGTCGATATCCTTGCCGAGAAATTCATAGACGATGCGGGCGCAGGCGATCGAGCGCTGGTTGCCGGAGGAAACGCCCAGCACCAGGCCGGACAAGCGCGCCACCTTGTTCTTGTAAGTGGGAAACAAAACGGTTTGCGTAATCTCGTTGCCGGTCAGCGATTCGTAGTCGATCAGGAAGATGCGGTCGTTCAGGTAGAACGCGCCGCCGATGTATTTGCATTTATAGGTCTGGCCGCGCGTGGCGCGTTGCGGGAATCGTTCCAGCCGCTCGTAGTAGACTGCGCCGTCGCGCGAAAAGACATGCACCAGGCCGCGCAGCACCTGCCCCAGTGTGCTCATCGAGTAATAGTACTCGTAGTAGTAGCCCAGGTATTTGTCGAACTTGCCGCTGGATTGGTGCTGCAGGCGCTCGATGTGTTCGGTATAGATCGTGCGCTCGGTTTTTTGCTTGGGCCGGACCTGGATGATTTGATGAAAATGGTCGCGCGGCAGGTAGATCTCGGACGATTCGACGCCGAAAAAATCGCAGATGCGTTCCAGCGTATGGCTCGACGGCTTGCTGCTGCCGTTGAGGTAGCGGTTGAACTGGGCGCGGTTCAGGTTGAGCTTGCGGCAGACGTCGGCCACCGAACGGTAATAGCTGCACAGCATGCGCAAATTGGCGCAGAACTCTGCTTGTCCGGCATGCATGGTTCTGGCGGTGGCGATGGGAGCGGGCGGCATGGGGATTTTCTGTGATGCTATCTGACGCCATTTTAGCATCACGTGGAATCTAGTCGCACCAATTAGCGAAATGGCGTTCGGAACGGTTTATCCCTACAGTGGCGATCCATGCCGCAATGCGCATTCCAGAGGTCAGGCGCGCCGCCTGGCAATAAAAAAAGACATGTTGGCGGAATGCTTGCAATGTTCAATAAGCCTAACTAGAATCCGCCATACCGAATTTTGGTTCTAAATAACGGAATTCGCGCATGCCGCTGAAAGCGGGGACATATCACAAGGAGGGGGCAATGGTTACCGATTACATCCTGGGCGGCAGCATCTTGCATGACCGGCTATGCGCCATGGCGGAGATCCTGAGCAGGTTGGTATCGAGTGCGCCGCGTTCGATCGGCATCGCCCAGCTTGAAGAGGCTACCGGCCGTCCCGCGAAAGAATTGACGAAACTGTGCACCAGCCTGTGGCGTGCCGGATTGCTGGTTCCCGATCCGGGCGTCGGTAATCGCTGGAGCCTGGCATGCGAGCCCAGCGCCGTCACCCTGGAAGACGTGTTCCGCTGTGTCGTCGCCGAGCAGCAGGAACGCAGCAAACCCGCCGCCAAATCCAGCAGCCCCGAGCGCGCGTACAGCGACGTCGATCTGCTCGTTACCCAGGCCATGCTCGCGGTCAATCAGAGCGTCTTCAGACACTTGCGCCAGTTTTCTCTGGATCGTCTCAAGGTCAGCAGCACCGGGATGTTCCCGGCTTCCAGCCGGCATGGCAGCCATACTTATTTCGATGACGCGAATGACCTCGCGCTCGGCGGCCGCGAGGCCCACCATATTTCACCTGCTCCACAATTTGTGTAGGTGATCGCCGCAGCACGCTTTATTAATCTTAATCAGACGAGGTCGGAGTAATTTCGCAAAAAGCCGCGAAAAAAATTCTGACCCGCCTAATCCTAAAGGAGGAAGATAATGCATTTCAATACAAAAATAATCCCATTGGCCGGCGCAATTGCATTCGCATTCGCAGCTACCGCTTCTGCACAAGAACAAGTCGTCAAGATCGGCC